>NZ_JBHTBS010000001.1:0-1007615 GCF_042664875.1 Haloferula chungangensis
GTTAGCCAAAAGACGAGCTAGAGGATACCGTCGTTTCGAGAATTTTCGTGCCATCGCCTACTGGATCGCGGGTAATCTCACGCTCAAAAATCAATGCCCGCTTACCCACTAAAATCTCAGGAGAGCCTATTCGAATTGTGACAGTGTTGAGCTCTTCTTCAATGATCAGTCACTTGGAAAGCGGACGCCGGGGAAGGCGTGGAATGAAATGCAGTGCCAGTGGATGGTCCCTTGGAAGCCGGGTCGTCTGAAGGCGCTTGGCTATCAGGACGGCAAGGTGGTGGCAGAGCAGATCGTGCGCACTGCGGGAGCGCCGGCAAGGATCGCGCTTTCGATCGATGGCGAGGGCTTGGCCGATGAGGGCAAAGACATGGTGCAGGTGCGGGTGACGACTCAGGATGCGGATGGGGAATTCTATCCCTATGGCGAGAACCGCACGCATTTTCATGTTTCGGGGCCGGGAAGGATCCGTGCGCTGGACAATGGCAGCCCGATCGATGTGGAGCGCCATTTCGGAGCAAAGGATCGGATTGCCTTTTTCGGGCTGACCCGGGCCTATATCGAATCGACCGGAGAGGGGGGAGACATCAGTTTGCTGGCGAGCTGCATTCTTGGTGAAAAGAAGCTGGTGAGCTCAAAGAAGGTCAGCATCGATGTGCAACGCTTGCCACTCAGGGGTCAGTTGCCGGCGGCAGAGGTGAAGGTTTTCTTCACGGTGGATGGATCGGAACCGAGCACGCAATCAACGGTCTACGAAGGAGCTTTTGATGTGGCGCTTGGGACTACCGTGAAGGCTTTGGTGGTGATGGATGGGAAGGCGGTGCAGGAGCTGGAAGAGCGGTTCGCCGAAGACGTCGGGTTCGTCTGGGACAGCGGCGAGAGTGCGGGAAATCCCGCAGCGGCCCAGGCCGAAACGGCGAAGCTTCATGAGGTGGTGGTCAATGCCACCGTCAGTGGATACCACGGCAAGGGCTACGCCCAGTTTGCCAACAAGAAAGGCTGCCACGTGGAGTGGTATCAGGAAAACGACGGTGATGCCGGGAAGACGAATCTGACAATTCGCTACGGTGGCTCGGGCAAGGAAGGAAAGGGCTACAAGGTCGCGGTGCTTGTGAACGGGAAGACGATTTACCCGGCGCTTCCATTGCCGTCTACCGGGCAAGGGTGGTCGACGGTGGTCAGGGGCATCCCGATCGGCCGGGGTGCGAATACGATTCGCATTGTCGGCGACTTCAACGCCGGGTTGCGACTTGATGAGATCGTGGTGGAGTAGGTCCGTGGGGCGCCGATTTCTCGTGGGTTGGCAAAGCAAGGTGCTTTGTGCAGGTTTCCGGCGTGGCCGGGTTCACGAATATTTCAGCATACCTGTTCGCTCGATTGGAGCGTTTGAAATTCCTCAAGGAGGATCTTCTGAAGTTCTGCAAAGAGCGGGACCTGAAGGGCACCATCCTTCTCGCACCGGAGGGAATCAATCTTTTCGTGGCGGGGCGCCCTGCTGCGGTCGAGGAACTGGTTTCCCTGCTGCGGGCGATCCCCGGACTTTCCGGACTTCATTCGAAATACAGCGAGAGCGAGGATCAGCCGTTTTCACGGATGTTGGTGAGGCTGAAGAAGG
The DNA here is from genome assembly GCF_042664875.1 of Haloferula chungangensis. Taxonomy (NCBI): domain Bacteria; kingdom Pseudomonadati; phylum Verrucomicrobiota; class Verrucomicrobiia; order Verrucomicrobiales; family Verrucomicrobiaceae; genus Haloferula; species Haloferula chungangensis. Next base: position 1,616 of record NZ_JBHTBS010000001.1, read on the forward strand.
AGATCATCGCGTTCGGAGTGGAAGGCATCGATCCGGTGAACCAGCCGTCGCCGCGCCTCAAACCGGCCCAGCTGAAGGAGTGGCTCGATCAGGGGAAACCTTTGGTGCTGCTCGATACCCGCAATGATTACGAGATCAAGCTCGGGACATTCAAGGGCGCGCTGCCGGCGGGGATTGATCACTTCCGCAAATTCCCGGAGGCAGTCGCAGGTTTGCCGGAAGAGCTGCGGGAAACACCGGTGGTGACTTTCTGCACGGGAGGAATCCGGTGTGAGAAAGCGGCTCCGCTGATGGAGAAAATAGGCTTCAAGGAAGTCTATCAGCTCGAAGGGGGCATCCTGAAATACTTCGAAGAAGTCGGCGGCGACCACTACGAAGGAGAGTGCTTTGTTTTCGACCAGCGGGTCGGTCTGGATCCGGCCTTGCGAGAAACGGGCTCGGCAGTTTGCTTCTGCTGTCAGGCACCCCTGACCGCTGACGAGCTCGCCGACCCTCGATATGTGGAAGGTGAATCCTGTCCTCACTGCTACCGAAGTGATCACCAGCGGCGCGCCGAGAAAGTGATGAAACGTCAGGATGCCCTGGACAAGGCGGTGTCACCACTTCCCGGCAGTATCGCCTACGACAATCGAAAGCCAATCCGCATTCCGAAGACCTGTGAAGGCATGGGATTACTGGATGCGCTGGACAAGCTATTCTCCTACCTTGGGCGTGATGAATGGTGCCGCCGAATCGATGCCGGCCGCATTCTTGATCCGCAAGGCAAGGTGGCGAGTGCCGGGAGGAAAGTGAGAGCTGGTGAACAGTACGTCCGTTTGATGCCCGAGACGATCGAGCCAGATGTCGCGTCGAATGTGGGAGTGATCGATGAGGACGACGCGGTGGTGGTGATCGACAAGCCGGCACCGCTCCCGATGCATGCCTGCGGCCGTTTCAACCGCAACACGCTCGAATATTTCCTGCGCAAGGCATGGCACCCCGAGGTGCCTCGTCCGGCGCATCGCCTTGATGCGAATACCACAGGTCTCGTCGTCTGCGCGCGGACGCGTCAGATCGCCAAGATCTTGCAGCCGCAGTTTTCACGGGGCGAAGTGGAGAAAACCTATCTGGCCAAGGTGTGGGGGGCTCCTGAAGAGAATGAGTTCGTGATTCGTGCCAGGATTTCATCGGAGGCCGGCAAGCTGGGAGCTCGAGAGATCGACGAGGATGCGGGCCAGGAGGCGGTGACCGAGGTCAAAGTGGTTCGGCGCAATGACGATGGGACATCGCTCATTGAACTCAGGCCGCTCACTGGGCGGACGAATCAGATCCGCATCCATCTCTGGGAAGCCGCTTGTCCGATCATTGGCGACCCGGTCTACTTGAGGGGCGGTGCCCGTGGTGACTGCCAGACGATGGCGCTGGGCGATGAGCCGATGTGCCTGCATGCTTGGAAACTGGCCTTCATCCATCCGCATCGCGGCGAACGAGTCCGCTATGAAACCCCGCTTCCAGCATGGGCGGCGGCGCTTGAGAATCACTGAGCCTTGAAATGAGCCTCCTGCGTCACAGGACTCCGGATTCGGCGGTGGGGTCCGGGGTGAAATGGGGATTGCGCTCAGCGGCAGGCTCCCGGGCGGGGATTTCGGATCGACAGATGGCGGAATTCCGTCCACCGATAGGCGTGAATATTTACATACGCTCAGGAGTGGCGGCATTGGCGTTGGCGATGGTCGCGCAAGCTGCGGAGACGCGAACCTGGACTTCCCGGAAGGGGAGCAATGTGGACGCCCAGCTGTTGAAGGTCGAAGGCTCGGAGGTCATCCTCCTCACGCCTGAGTCCCGCGAGATCAAATTGAAGGTCGAGGACCTGAGTTTGGCGGACCGACAGTATCTCATCGAATACGGCGGTGCGGCTCCCGAAGTGGTGGCGAGCGGTGAACTGGGTGAACCGGAAAATGAGGTGAAGATCGATACTGGAACCTTCAAGAAGCTTGAAAAACCCTTGCTTCTCGGTGGCTCCACGGAATTGAGCTTCGAGCTTCTGGAAAGTGAGCATTTCCTCATCGCCACAACCGGCCTCCGCCCGCAGGCGATGGCCGAGACCGCTGAGCGGATGTGGCACGGGATGTCTTTCGAACACATGAATTTTCGCAAGGACTGGGGCGACAAGAAGACGCTCATTTTCGTCGTCGATGATGAGGAAATCTACAAATCCCTCGGTGACTGGTATGGCAGGCATCTCGAGTCAGAGAAGGCGGAACAGGACACCCTCAACCGGGTCGCGGCCACCTGGAATGAGGTGAGCTCGACCACCATGAATCTTCCCGATGATCTGGTTTCTGAGAGAAACCTGGAAAAGCGCGCGATCGTTTTCAACGCCAGGGATGACCGGAAGTTCAAGAAAGAGATGTCGCCGTTTCCTGTTCACGTCGTGGCAGGCTACCTCCTCGGCAAGCAGATGGGAGGAGTGAGCAACTTCGGTGCGGACGGCTACTTCGCCATTTCCACAGGCTTCGCCTATTTCAAGGAAATCCATCTAACAGGTAAGACGGAGACCAATCTGATCGACGTGCAGGGCAGTCAGTTCGACGACATCACGACGAAGAGTGGCTTCGATGACGGGAAGTCATGGGCAAAGACTCTGCGGACCCTGGTGAAGCGCGAGAAGGTGAAGCCGGACATCGAACAGATGCTGAGCTGGAAGTCGACGGATCTTGATCCCGAAAAGCTGGTGCTGATCTATTCCTTTGGCTACTACTGCAATAGTACTCCGAAGCGGCTTTCCGGTTTTGCGAATCTGGTTCGCCGGGTCGAGACCTCGAACCAGATTCCCGAGCCGATCGAACTCGCCAAGATCATGGGCTTTGACAGCGTCGAGGCGCTTCAGGAGGACTGGATCGAATTTGTGGTTTCAAGCTCGTTCAAATGAAGATGATGATTTTAAAACGACCCCAGACATTGCTGCTGGCACTCGGCTTCGCGCTTACCGCTTCCGCCGACGATGTGTCCCAGGAATATCGAGAGTTCACCGGCAGCAACGGCAAGGTGATCCAGGCGGTGCTCGTCGATAAGGATGAGGACAACGCGATGCTGCTGCTGAGTAATGGAGGGCGCGCCAAGGTGCCGCTCGAGAACTTGAGCGAGGCGGACCGCGACTTTGTGAAGGCCTGGTCGAAGGAAAAGGCCTTGTTTCTTCAGAAGTGCCTGGGCTTGACCGTGCGCGAGCTGTTGGAGCTTCGCGGCTACGAGCCGATTCCGTTTCGCTTTGAAAGCAATTCGATCATTGTCGACGGCAAACTCAACGGTAAGGACGCGCGATTCCTGATTGATACCGGAGCCGGAACCTCCCTGTTGCATGTGCCATTCGCGGAGGAGGCGGGATGTGAGATCGGACCGATGGATGAGATCATCTACGGTGTGTCGGGTCAGGCACCTGCCGGCTGGACAACGATGAAAACCTTCCAGCTGGGCCAGTCGGTTTTCAAGGACCGGAAGATTCTGGCGACTGATAGAACCTACCGGATGCCGGACGGCTACAAGCCGAAGGATGATGCGATATTCGGCGCGGATTTCCTCAATACCCTGGACGCCGTGATTACCTACAAGGACCGCACGATGTTCCTCCGTCCGGACCTTTCGGATGAATCCGACATCGACCTCGATCTTGATGATGCGACTGAAGGTGAAGACAGTCTGAAGTTCCGTATCTTCAAAACCAAGGACGGGAAAGTGTTGCGCGGCAATGTGGTGTCGAAGAGCACGGTTTCGGCAAAGCTGAAGCTGACCAACGGTCAAGAGCAGAGCGTGGCGTTTTCGCGCTTCGTCCCCGAGGATGAAGCTTATGTCCGCAAGTGGAGCGAGGCGGGTGATACCTTCCTCAGATACTGCGGCGGGCTGAGCATCGAAGAACTTCTAACACTTCGGAAATACCAGTCCTTCGAGTATGAGCGGAAGGGAAACCACATCTTCGTCGATGGCACGCTCAACGGCAATGATGTGACCTACATGATCGATACGGGAGCGGATAGCAGCCTTCTCCATCTGTGGGCGGCGGAGAAGTATGACTGCGAAGTCGGGCCGATGGACCAGAAGGTTCACGGCATTGGTGGCGAAGCTCCTGCGGCCGTTACCAAGATTCTCGAGCTGACAATGGGCAAGGCGAAGTTCACGAATCGCAAAGTGCTCTCGACCGATCTGGCGCGCTTCGAAGGTGACGACGAGCTCGACTATGACGGGATTTTCGGTGCGGACTTCATGCGCGAACTGGATGCCGTGATTACCTACAAGGACAGCCGCATTTTCCTGATCCAGCGCTGAGGAAGCGATGCAGATTCAGGCGACCTCAGTGATCAGGGCATCGGGGTCGTCAATCGAGTCGCCAACCTTGCAGCCGAGGAGCTTGCGGTAGAGCCCACTGGCCGGGGTGAGGAGGGTGATTTCCCGACCCTCGTCCTCAATGGTCACGCCGCCAGCGGCGGGAACGAGAAGGTAAAAGGAGGTCTCACCTTCGAGGTCGAGCTCGACCAGTGCCCCGGCATCGATGGCCTCATCGATGTCGAAATCGGGAAGGGTGAGGGTGGCAAAAAGCCCGACGGCATCAGCGGCATCGTCGACTTGTTTGGCCTGGCCGGAGGCCAGGTAGGAGGCTTCGAGGCTACGGGTGTCGTATTTGCTTTCCGCCTTGCTGCCGGGGTCGGTGGCGGCGGCATGAGCGTCGCGGGCAGCTTGGGTCAGACGCTCGAGACGCTCATTCAGGTGTTCGCGGATGCGGTTGAGAAGGGCAGCTTTCGGACTCATGTGACGGGGTGGGAATCCTTGCGCGATCCCAAGGGGGAAGCAAGATCGGGACGTCAGGAAAACTCCTGTTTGACTCGGGCTTGTCCGTGGCAGCGCCGCAATATTTGGTATTAGAATACTTGCTCATGCGGTATTCGCGCATATTTTGGGCCGGAATTTGTGAAGGATTCCAGCTCGGTTCTTCGGGAATCCGCGGGGCGATCGTTTGTTAGAAAAAATTCCCATTCGACCATCATATGGCATCACCTGAAGAAGGACCGGCATTTTCCTCAGTCCAATCCGAGATTGGCGACCGCTTCGGAGTTCTTCCGAACTTCTTCCGTCTTGCGCCAGAGGCGCCGGAAGTGACCGAGAATCTCTGGGGATTTGCCCGCTTCGGCTATTTGGACAACCCGCTTCCGGCGCTGTTCAAGGAAAGGCTGTTCGTTTACCTCTCGCGCTTTTGCGATGTCCGGTATTGCCTGGCCCGGCACGTGGGATTTCTCACCGGGTTGGGGAAGCCTGCGGGGGATGAGCAATGCGCCCCGGAAACAGTCGAGCAGGTGGTACGGATGTTGCGTCGGCCACTGCCACGCGGCGCAGAGGTCGAAGCGCATCTTGCGCTACTCGAGTCACGCCACGCCGAGCCCCTCGATCTGGAGGAACTCGATGAGGAACTGGATGTGGCGGTGTTCGCATGTGCGGCGAATGTTTTCCTGGAATCCGCGCACGCCGGGAGTTGTCTGGAGGCCCTGCGCAGGGCGCTCGGGGAAGTGCCGTTTCAGCACCTGCTGGTCTTCCTGACCTTTGTGCGCACGGCGCATTTTTGGACGAAAGTCCACCCGGAGCTGCATCTCGAGGACGACATCAAGGACCTGCTGGGGATTCACGAGGCGCTGGCGGAGTGCGTGATGAACGATCCTGAAGCGATGGGCAGCGAGGTGTCGCAGGGACTGCTCGACGAATTGGCGATGTTGCGGCGCGAGCGGGATCAGGCGGAACTCCTGAGGGTGACGCTGGCAAGCATTGGCGACGCGGTGGTCACCACGGATACGGTGGGCGCCATCACCGATTTGAATGCGGTCGCGGAGGAACTGACCGGCTGGACCAAGGAAGAAGCCGTGGGCCAGGCGCTCGCTACGGTGTTTCGCGTGGTGGACGAAAAAGGCCGCCTGCCGGGTGGAGGTGGTCTGGACGGAAGCCATGGTGGGGCGGAACTGGGATTGACCCGCCACACCATCCTGACGGCAAAGGACGGAACGACTCGTCCGATTGAAGACACCGTGGCTCCAATCCGCAGCGGAAAGGGTGACGAGGTGGGCTCGGTGCTGGTGTTTCGCGAGGTGACCGAGCGGCACCGGGAGGAATCCCTGCTGGTAGATCAGAACCGGGTGCTCGAGCAGGTCGCGCGCGGCGGAGATCTTGCGAAGATTTTGGACGAAGTGTGCCTGGCTGGAGAGCGCCATATCGGAGGCGGAAGTATTGCCGCCATGTTGGTGGCAGAAGAGGGGGGGACGCGGCTGCGGCACGTTGCAGGTGGGCGTTGCCCCGCCAGGTATTTGGAGGCGATTGACCCGGTGGAGGTGGGGCCGACCATCGGCTCTTGTGGAACGGCGGCATTCCGCGGTGAGCGAGTGGTCGTGGAGGACATTGCGACAGATCCGCTTTGGGAAGGCTTCCGTGAACTGGCTCTCAGCCACGGATTGGCGGCTTGTTGGTCGGTGCCCATCCTCAGCCCCGCAGGCACGGTTCGCGGGACTTTTGCCGTCTATTCACCGAATCCCCGGCGGCCCAGCGAGCAGGAAATGCAGGCGATCGAGTTCCTTGCGCACACCGCCGGAATCGCGATCGAGCGGCAGCGCTCCGAACAGGCGGTGCGGGATAGTGATCTTCGCTACCGGCTGGTGGGCGAGGCGGCCAACGATGCGATCTGGGATTGGGATCTGGTGACGAACGGTGTGACGTGGAACGAAGGAGTCCGCACCCAGTTCGGCCACACCTCGGACCAGGTCGACTCCGATGCGTCCTGGTGGGTGAAGAACATTCATCCTGATGACCGGGAGCGGGTGACTCACGGCATTCATGCCGTGATCGATGGGGATGGCGAGCGATGGAATTCGGAATACCGCTTCCAGCGTGCCGACGGCACTTATGCCGTGGTTTTCGATAGAGGTCGGGTGGTGCGTGATGATTCCGGCAAACCAGTGCGGATGGTCGGTTCCATGCTCGACTTGACCGAGAGAAAGCGCGCCGAGCGGGAACGCGCCGATGCGCAGCGGATGTTCTACGATCTGGTCGAGAAGTGCCCCTTCGGCATCTACATCGTGGATTCGGACTTCCGCATCGCGAGCATGAACGAAGGATCGCAGACGGGTGCATTCGCAAATGTCAGTCCGGCGATTGGCTGCCCCTACGATGAGGCCTTGCGAGTCCTCTGGCCGGAGCCGGTCGCCGCTGAGTTGATGCGGATTTTCCGTCACACGCTCGAGACCGGGGAATCGTATTTTTCCAATAGGTTCGAGAACCAGCGGGCGGACATCGGTGAGACGGAGAGTTATGAATGGGAACTGCACCGCGTGATGCTGCCGGGTGGGCGGTTCGGCGTGGTGTGTTATTACTTCGACTCCACCGAGCTTCGGCGCACCGAGAGGGAGTTGCGTTTCCAACTCGATCTGACCAAGGGCATCACGGATACGGCGACAACTGCCATTTTCATGATGGACGACAAAAGCCGCTGCACGTTCATGAACCCCGCCGCCGAGGCGATGACGGGCTTTCAATTCGAGGAGGTTCAGGGCGAGATCCTCCATGATTTCATCCACCATCATCACCCGGATGGGCGACCCTATCCGATGCCGGAATGTCCGATCGACCGGGCGCTTCCGGAGAACGGTGAAGTGCGCGATCACGAAGACATCTTCATCAGAAAGAACGGGGAATATTTCCCGGTGATGATCAACGCCTTGGTAATCCGCAAGCAGGGGGTCGCGGTAGGAACGGTCATCGAAGTGCAGGACATCACGGTGAGGAAGCGGGCGGAAGAGGCGCTGCGCGAAAGCGAAGAGAGGTTCAGGACGATTTTCACCCAGACCCTTGCCGGAATCGCGGAAGTGGATCTAACAGGTCGGTTTGTCCAGGTGAACGCACGGTATTGCGAGGTGGTGGGGCGCACGGAGGACGAGTTGTATGGCTTGCGGATGCATGACATCACGCACCCCGACGACCTCGTTCGCAACCTGCCGCTGTTTGAGGCGGCCGTGGCGGGGGGCGATCCCTTTGTCATCGAGAAACGCTACATCCGTCCCGACGGCTCATTGGTGTGGGTGAGCAACAGCGTCTCGGTGATTCGCGACAGGGATGGCAAACCGAGGCACGTGGTCGCGGCCACCATTGACATTACGGAGCGCAAGGAATCGGAAGCGCAACTGGCCGAGGCCCTTCGCTTCTATCATTCATCGATCGACGCCCTCACGAGCCACCTTGCGGTGCTGGATGAGCAAGGGGTGATCCTGGAGGTGAACCACGCATGGCGCGATTTCGCGGAGATGAATGATTTCGTCGGCCAGAAATGGGGGGTTGGCCTGAACTATGTGGAGTTATGTGAAACCAGCACGGGCGAGTGTGCCGACGACGGAAAGATCGCCCGCGGCATCCGCGATGTGTTGAGCGGGCGCGCGGAATTGTATGAGTGTGAGTATCCCTGCCACTCACCGACCGAGCAGCGCTGGTTCCTGATGCGCGTGACCCGATTCCAATCGATGGGGGCGGTGCGAGTGGTGGTGACCCACGACAACGTCACGCAGCGTCGGGCCGCGGAGGAGCGCTTGCGCAAGCTTGCCGCCAAACTCTCGGAGGCGAATCATCGCAAGAACGAGTTCCTCGCCACGCTTGCCCACGAACTGCGCAATCCGCTGGCACCCATTCGCAACGGGTTGCAACTCATCGGGATGAGCAATGGGGACTCGGAAGCGGTCGAACGCACTTGTGGCATGATCGACCGACAGCTGAGCCAAATGGTGCGGCTGGTGGATGACCTGATGGATGTGAGCCGGATTTCCACCGGCAAACTCGAGCTCCGCAAAGAGCAGGTCACCCTTTCCTCGGTGGTCGGCAGTGCGGTGGAGACCAGCCGTCCACTCATCGATCAGATGGGCCATGAACTGAGCGTCAAACTTCCGGAACAACCGCTTGAGCTGTTAGTGGATCCGACGCGTCTGTCTCAAGTGTTCCTGAATCTGCTGAACAACGCCGCGAAATACAGTGATCGCAACGGGAAGATCCAACTCACCGCAGAGCGGCAGGGGGACGAGGTCGTGGTGACGGTGAAGGATCGCGGGATCGGTCTGCCTGCGGACAAGCTATCTCACGTCTTTGAAATGTTTTCCCAAGTCGATCCATCACTGGAACGGGCACAGGGCGGGCTAGGAATCGGCTTGAGCCTCGTGAAGCGTCTGGTCGAACTGCATGATGGGTCGATCAAAGCGCACAGCGAAGGACTCGGAAAAGGGGCCGAATTCGTGGTCCGCTTGCCGGTGGTTTCCAAAGCACCCGCAGATAAGGCCGACGAGGGAGCACCGGAGCGCAAGAGTTCGAAGCTCCGCATTCTCGTGGTGGATGACAACCGGGATGGAGCGGACAGCCTTGCCATGATGCTGGGAATGATGGGGAACGAAACCCAGACTGCCTACGATGGTGAGGAAGCGGTGGCGGCGGCGGAGAAGTTTCGCCCGCAAGTCATCCTGCTCGACATCGGTTTGCCGAAGCTCAACGGCCATGAAGCCTGCCGCCGCATCCGCGAGATGGAGGGCGGCGACGCTATCGTCATCATTGCCCAGACGGGGTGGGGGCAGGAGGAGGACCGCGAGCGAACGAGCGAGGCGGGCTTTGACCACCATCTGGTGAAGCCACTGGATCCGAAAAAGCTGTTAGGCCTGCTGAAGTCGATCTCGGAGGAACGGGAACCGGGTTGAGTCTGCCGTTCTGGGCTCAAGATCGCGGGCTCTGGCGGAGGCATTTGTTAGAATGTCATGGTCTGGCCGCAGGCGTGGGAATTCTTGCGTCATTCCAAGGGGAAGGCAAAATCACGACGTGATGAAGATCTACGCATACAAGGGCTGTGATTCGTGCCGGAAGGCGATCAAGTGGTTGAAGTCGCGCGAGCTGGCATTCGAAGAGATCGCGGTCCGCGAGACGCCGCCGAGCGTGGCGGAGTTAAAGAAGGTGCTGGCCAGCTATGGCGGGGACCTGAAGCGGCTCTTCAACACGGCAGGCGGTGACTACCGCGAAATGGGCATGAAAGACAGGCTGCCGGAGATGAGTGAGACGGACGCGCTCGAGTTGCTTTCGAAACACGGGAATCTCGTCAAGCGTCCGATACTGCTCGGAAAGGACGTGGCATTGGTGGGCTTCAAGCAGGACGAGTGGGAGCAAGCTTTTGGATGAAGCTCGGTCTGCACTGGAGGGTTCCGGTAGTTTTAAGCCCTGAAGCGGCTGGCCATGTCATAGGATCTTCCGAGCGATGGCGAAGCACGACGGAGTTCATCTGAGGGGAGAGTTGATATGTCGCGCCTTGTAGCTTGCGTAGGAGAAGGCGCGTTGCTCGACGAGGTTGTCCGTGGGCATCGGAGAATCTGAGATTTGTTTGAAATGTTCGAGTGCTGCCTCCTGCTCGCCCAGCGCATCGAGCAGCATTGCGTGATCGAAGCGAATCGTCATCTTCTCCGGGTCTTTTTCGAGTGCGGCTTCGGACCATTCCCTCGCCTGCGAGGCATCGATCAGTCCCGTCATGAAGGCGGTGGATGAAGGCGCCAGGGAAACGCTTCTCATCACGAGCTTGGACTGAAACGCCATGATTCGTTCGAACAAATCCAATCGAAGATCGGAACTCTTTTCCCGACTGGTTCGAGAAGCTGAATAGAGAGCATGGTCGATGCATGAAGCCCGAAAGCCGGCGTCGCGGATATCGGGATCGTTCATGGTGATCTTCTCTTCGAGCGCTCGGATTTCCTCTTCATTTTCCGAAGCGGCGAGAGCGTGTCCGAGCAGGCTTCCATAGAGAAGTTGCTGTTCCCCGGTAGGGTCCGAGTGGCGCCAACCAGTCGGGGTTCGAGGAGATTGAAGAGCGAGGAAGGCCGAGACCATTGTTTCACGCGCGCTGCGATTCGCTTCACTCGATCGGTCCAATGCATCTTGGAGGATGATCCGTATGGTCGCCCAGCGCTCGCGGGGAACGTGGAGACTGCGGCCATCGCTGGTTTTCGCCTGGCTGGCTTGAATTACCTTCTCAACTTCGGCAATGTTTCCCGCTTCGACCTGCAGGGAGAACCACGAATCGAAGAGCGGTGTGCTTAGGATTTTCCTCTCCGGCTCCCCGGAAACACGCTTTTTCCAAGCCTCAAGCTTGTGGGGAAGATGCCTTCCGACATCGTATCGTTGGCTGAGGTAGCTCAAACACGCGTCCCTCAGCTCGTCGTCCGAGAACTCGTGCTGATCAAACTCGGATAGTACCGCGATGAATTCGTCATCGGGTCTGTTCTCCGATCGAGCGATCGGATTCATCGCCAGAATTCGCCGATTGATCGGAGGCGGATCGGAGACGAGAAGGCGAAGATAGATGCGGCGATCGGCGAGGCTGGTCGGCAGTTTCTCCATGACGCTGGCGGCGGAGTCTTTAAACAAACGTTCGTCATCTTCGGCGGTCGGTCCGTGTGAGACGGGCGGATTCGGTGGAAAGCGGAATCCGAATTCTCTGTTGGAATCCGTCAGGAGCGCCAGAGCTTTTTCGGTTTCTCCTGCTTTGAGATAGGTGATCAGGGGGATCGAGGGGGCCAGGTCTTCGGGGACGCCGATTTCCAGATCGTTGTCGATCGTCTCAATCTGCAGGAGAAGCGTTGATAGGGAGTTGAAAACGTTGTCGGGCTTGTCGTGCTTACGCGTGGCATGAATCTCGAAGACTGCGGCGAGTGCCTTCTTGAGATCCCGATAGATCTCACGATAGAATGGGGGATTGTTCCGGTAGTGAGCAAGCAGGGCGCTGGGGAAGGAGCCGGTCCTGCCGAGATAGGAAAACTGTTGATCAGGCGCTTCCAGGGGAGCCAATGAAAGTGCTTCAATGATCGAGTCGGCTGCCATTCGCAAAATTGGCTCTGCCTGAGTCGGATGCTCCGTGAGAACATCGTCGAGCTTGTCATTCAACAGGAGTTTCTGGCGGAGACCCAGGGGGAGGCTTTCAAGCTGCTGACGCCCCGTCGGGGAGGCAAGGGAGTAGAGGGCGAGAGCCTGAGCTTTGTCTGGCTGTGCGGCGAGGGCGGTCGCTACGGGTTCCAGCCACGTTCCCGCTGCGGAGGAACGGAAGTCCTGATGCCACTGACGGACGGCCTTCTCACCTTCGCTGCGTTCCAGTCGCTGACCCTCGGAGTCGCGGTAGAAAGAAGATTGGGCGTATGAAAGGAAATAGGATGCCCAGAACTCCCTGTTCGGGTGCTTATCTAACTGCTTGTCCAGAAGCTCGAAAGCTTCCTGTGGCGTTCCCAGCTCCAGCACCGACCAGTAGCCGAATCCCCATCCATAACTCACGATCTGGAATTCGACTTCGTCCGAGAGTTCCAGTGAGGAGAGCTTGAGGTACAAGTCGAGTCTGGTGACTTGCTCACCTTGCTCCTCTGCGTTGGTTCTTTTGAGATAGGAGAGCACGGATTGAAGAACCTTTCCGATGTCATCTTCCTTCAGACCGAGCCCTCTGCATTCTGCGAGAATGCCGGACCAGGCAGGTGCTTGCTCTTGAAGGGAGAAATCGGTGTGCGTCAGGAACCAGTTTTTGACGAAGGCGTAGTAGGAGGAGAGAGGTTTGGGGTGCCCCTTGCTGGAGCTGCCCGATGCGATCGCCCGGACCAGTGCCTCGGTAATCTTTTGGTGCCTGATTGCATCGCCCGAGGCTCCTGCCTCGGTCAGGGCGTCGGCGAGTTGGGCAATCTCCGGCTGAAAATAGCCCGAGTTCAGGCATGCCCGCCAGACCTCGTGTTCGGCATCGCTTGACGGCTGACCATTCTCCTTGCGGGTGATGATCTGACTCACGGGGTGGAGTTCCAGCCAGGTCCGGAGGGCCGGAACCGCTGCTTCCTTGTCGATGGATGAGTTGCGCCAGAGGACCCGGTTTCCCTGCTGAAGAAGGTTCTCATTCGTTGACTCAACTTCGCCCCATCGCCTGACGATTTGCTCATAGAGCTCGTTGGCACGTTCGAGTGTGGCTTCCGTCGGTTTGTTTCGAAGGCAGGACTCGATCAATTGCATCGCGATGAAGACATTTTCCTGCGACGGGGTGTCGTTCTCGCCGAGGAGTTCTTCTGCAAGAGGGATGAGGTGCTTGAGGTCTTCCGGCTGGAGCTGGTGTGGATATAGGGGGAAAAGGTTGTCGGACTTGCCGTGGTTGAGTGCGGCAAGTGCGGCTCCTTTCCGATCGTTCCTCAGGCAGCGGAATACGAGTTCGAAGGGCCAGGTGACGGAGTTAGCCATCCGCGTGACGATAGCCTCCAGCAGCTCGGGGTCATCAAGGGACAGGCCGATGTCTAACAGACGTTTTGCCATGGCTTCTCTGATCGTCGGGCCTCGGTCTTCAGGGTATCTGAGAAATTGGGTTGCAAGCAAAGTTGCGAGCTTTCGCCACTCGTCGTCGATACCGCCCTCGCCAGCACGCCTCCCCAGATAGGCGGCCACCTGTTCAAGGTGACGGATGCCCACCAGGCTGCTCGATTCCCCGCTGGGCGACAGTAGAAGACCCAACAGTTCGGGTTCGAAGCTCTTGAAGCGGGCTGAGAGATTCCCGTTCTCGATGATCAGTCCGGCGATCTCCTGTTGTTGGCGCTGATGAGTTTGCTTGGAATCGAGGTAGCTCCTGAGGAATTGGTCGGCGGTCGTTTGTTTGCCCTCGGGCATCATCCCCAGAATTTGCAGAGCCTGGGCTGCTTGAAGGTAGGCGGAGTTCTCGTGCTTGAGGGCCGCCACCAGCACTCCTACGGTGGTCTCGTATGCTTGCTTCCTGAAGGTGGCGGCAGTCACGAGGTCATCGAAGGAAATTCTCCGGCCGGCCACGAGATCAGCAGCCTTCGTCATTCCCTGAGGAGATGAATCGTGGGTGTAGAGATCGGTGAGCGCGAGCAGCCGCTGAGCGAGTTGAACGCCCGCGTAGGCCTCCGGAGGAGCGGGTTTGAGGATCGCCCGGAGTTCGTCGCTGCGTTCGAGCTTGGTGGCCAGCTGGACTGCCAGAGTCGCGGCCTCCAGGCCGCTCCCGCGGTTCTGGTCGACGGCGATGGAAGATTGAAAGTGGGGGTAGTTTGCGGTTAGCAATGGGGCGAGTTTTTCCAGAAACAGTTCGAATGCGGCGGGTTCACCGAGCTCACCCATTTCATAAAGGGCGCAGATCGATACTGGACTCAGTTCAGGAATTGAGAGAGTCGCCCTGGCGAGTTCGATGTAGGCCGCCTTTCGGGCATCGAAGCCGGTGCGCAGCACGTCCGGCAGCGCGGCGATGAGATCCTCTCCTGCGTAAATCGAAGGAATCGCCGAGGGAGTGCTTTGCCTGTTAGGTGGCTTTGGGGCGGTGTTGGGTTCGGCGGGTAGGTTCCTGATGCTCAGTGGCTGATTGCCTTTGCTGAGCTGGGAGTAGAAAATGGTTCGCAAACTCGCGAGCGTCGAGCGGGCACCGGGGTGTTCGTCGGCATAACTGGCGTAGCTTTCGCACAACTCGCTTGAAACCTTCGTTTCAGCGATTTCAGTCTGCAGCTCCGGGAGGATGTCTGGGGCTGAGGATTCATCTCCGTCTGGCGGATTCTGCGAAGACACAGGGGCCGGCATGAGAAAGATCAGGAAGGCAGACAGGACAAGGAGTCGCTTCATGGTGCTCGCAACTTAGCGGTCCAGCGATGGCCCACAATCGAAATAGACTCAGCCTCTGTCTTTGTCCGGAGTTCCCGTATGTTGAAAGAGTTATGACTCGATCGTGGGGGGCGGGGAAGCGCAAGGGGAGCGTTTGATGGCGAGATGGGAGCGGCAAGGATGGGTAGGGTGATTCGACGGGCTCCGAACCCGCGTTCGCCGTGCTTTCCCCGGGGTTTGCCTTGATGCGGGACGGCGCTTCGCCTACGCCCTCGGGCCGCTTATGGCTGAATCGACTGTCACTCCTGCCGAACTGAAGCGCGAAGTCGCGCGTCGGCGCTCGTTCGCGATCATCTCCCACCCGGATGCGGGAAAGACGACGCTGACCGAGAAATTCCTTCTCTACGGGGGAGCTCTGAATCTCGCAGGCAGCGTGACGGCGCGCAAGGACCAGCGGACGACGACCTCCGACTGGATGGAGCTGGAGAAGCAGCGGGGGATTTCGATCAGCTCGACGGTTCTGCAGTTCGACTACAAGGACTGCGTGATCAACATTCTCGATACCCCGGGTCACAAGGACTTCTCGGAGGACACCTACCGCGTGCTCACGGCCGTAGATGCGGCGGTGATGGTGGTGGATGCGGGTAAGGGGATCGAAGCCCAAACGCGGAAACTTTTCGAAGTCTGTCGCAAGCGCGGCGTGCCGATCTTCACCTTCATGAACAAGATGGACCGTCCGGCGCGTCCGTCTCTGGAGCTTCTGGACGACCTTGAGAACGTCCTTGGGATTCACGCCTTTCCCTTGAACTGGCCGCTGGGCGACGGACCTCGCTTCAAGGGCGTTTACGATCGCGAGAAGAAGCAGGTGCACCTTTTTGAGCGGACTCCGAAAGGTGCCTTCAAGGCCGCGGTCGAGGTCAGCGACATCAGTGACCCACGGGTTAAGGAAAAGCTCGATTCGGATGTTTATGATCAGGTCACCGAGGAGCTTGAACTGCTCGATGGTGCGGGCGCGGATTTTGATCTCGCAGCGGTGGCGGCGGGTGAGTTGACACCGGTATTCTTCGGCAGTGCGGCGAACAACTTCGGGGTGCAGCTCTTGCTGGATCGCTTCATTGAACTGGCTCCACCACCTGCCCCGAGAACCAGCGCCGGCAAGACGATCGAACCGACGGCCCCGGAGTTCTCGGCATTCGTTTTCAAGATCCAGGCCAACATGAACCCGAAACACCGCGACCGCGTGAGCTTTGTGCGGATCGTGAGCGGAAAGTTCGAACGGGACATGAATGTCTATCACACCCGCACCGGCGACAAGGTCCGCCTATCGAACTCGATGCGCCTCTTTGCGCAGGATCGCGAGACGGTGGATGATGCCTACGCCGGCGACGTCGCCGGCCTGGTTGGCAACCACGATTTCCTGATCGGCGATACGCTATCAACGAAGAAGAGCTTGAGCTTCGATGAGATTCCTCGTTTCGCCCCTGAGTGCTTTGCATGGCTGAACAATGCGAGCACGGCGAAGTTCAAACGCTTCCGTGCGGGGCTCAGTCAGATGCTTAAGGAAGGCGTGGTGACGGAGTTCACACCGATCGAGGCGACGGGATCGTATGTGCCGCTGTTAGGCGCGGTGGGCCCGCTTCAGTTTGAAGTGCTGCAGCACCGTTTGCAGGGCGAGTATGATGCCGAGACGCGAATCGAGCCAGGATCCTGGTCGCTTGCCCGGTGGTTGAAAAAGAAGGAAGGGGAGACGCTGGAGGAAGATCGCCCCGAGATGTCGATGGGCATCACCCTGGTGCGCGATGCACATGGCTATCTGGTCGCGCTGATCCCAAGCGAGTGGGTGCTCAACACCTTCGCTGAGAAGAACTCCGACTGGATCGTGAGCGATTCGCCGTTTCCGCCGCCGAGTGGGGAGTAGGATGAACGCCAGGATGTCGCCTGTCCCGGAGTCGGCAGGGTGCCGGGGCTCCGTGGTTTAATCCTCTTCCTCTTCTTCTCCTTGGAAGTCGCCGGTGCGGAGTTTTTCGCGGCGTTCGCGAATGAGGCGGACGACGAGGGCCGTCCAGCCGGTCTGATGGGAGGCACCGAGTCCTTCACCATTTTCGCCGTGAAAGTATTCGTGGAAGAGCAGGAGGTTCTGCCAGTGGGGGACTTCGCTGTAGCGGTGGGCATCGCCGAAGCAGGGACGATGGCCGTCCTTGTCGGGAAGAAAGAGGGAGATCAGGCGGTCGCAGAGGTTGATGGCGATCTCGCGCAGTGTCCGAAGCTCACCTGACCCTGTGGGATACTCAAACTTCAGGTCACTACCATAGAAGTAGTAGTACCTTTCGAGCGCCTCGATGATCATGAAGTTGGTCGGAAACCAGATCGGCCCCCGCCAGTTCGAGTTGCCGCCGAACATGTCGGTCGCAGCCTCGCCGGGCGTGTAACGGACATCATTGGTCTGGTCGCCGTGAGTGAAGACGAAGGGTTCTTTCTCATGGGCCTTGCTCAGGGAGCGGATGCCGTATTCGGAGAGGAATTCCTCGGGATCGAAGAGACGTGTTAGCGTTTTTCTGAGTCGCTCATCGGTCGGAATGGCGAGCATGCAGCGCGCCGGATTCTTCTGACCCTCGACTTTTCGCACACTGATGTATTTCAGCAGGTCGGGGCGGTTGACGAGGAACCAGTCCATGCGCTTGCGGAAGCCGGGTAGGGCGTCGATGGTCTTTTTCTTCAGAACCGTGACGGCGATGACGGGAAGCAAACCGACCAACGAGCGAATCCGAAGGGGGATGGGCTTCTCGTTGTTGAGGATGAGCTTGTCGTAGTAGAAGCCATCGTCTTCATCCCAGAGCCCCGTGCCATCGAGCGAGTTGATGGCATCGGTGATGTTGACGAAGTGCTCGAAAAACTTGGAGGCGATGTCCTCGTAGGCGGGCTTTTTCGAGGCGAGTTCCAGGGCCATGGCGAGCATGACGAGACAGTAGGATGCCATCCAGGCGGTGCCGTCGGCCTGATGGAGCGTGGCTCCGTCCGGGAGGCTGTGGGAGCGGTCGAAGACCCCGATGTTATCAAGCCCGAGGAAGCCGCCACCGAAGACGTGTCGGCCTTCGACGTCCTTGCGGTTGACCCACCAGGTGAAGTTGAGAAGCAACTTCTGGAAGCAGCGTTCGAGGAAGTCGATGTCGCGTTCGCCCTTGGGGTCGGAAATCTTGTAGACCCGCCAGACAGCCCAGGCGTGGACCGGCGGGTTGACGTCGGAAAAGTTCCACTCGTAGGCCGGTAGCTGACCATTTGGATGCATGTACCATTCCCGTAGTAGCAGGAGCAGCTGGCTCTTTGCGAAATCCGGATCGACGGCGGCGAAGGGGATCATGTGGAAGGCGGTATCCCAGGCGGCGAACCAGGGGTACTCCCACTTGTCGGGCATGGACAGGATGTCGCGGGCGAAGAAGTGGCTCCAATCGTGGTTGCGCCCTGTTAGGCGCTCCTTGGGAGGCGTGGCGTTGCGGTCACCCTTGAGCCAGTCTTCGATGACGTAGTAGTAGAACTGCTTGGTCCACAGCAGACCGGCATATCCTTGACGGAAGATCAGGGATTCTTCGGGGGTGGTGCCAACCGGTATGATATCGTCGTAGAACTCGTTGGAATCGGCGATGCGCTCGGCAAAGGTTTCGTCGAAGTGATCGAGCCCGATGAGGCCGTTGGTCTCGCGCAGGGAGTTCAGCCGACACCGCACCGTGACGGACTCGCCCGGCGGAATGACGAAATGAAGGACGGCTGCGGTCTTGGTGCCTTCGGGGAGGGGGGAGACGGCATTCTTTTCTTCATCGATCAGGAAACGGTGGAAGGCGTCCTTGGTGTATTTCGTGGTGCTCTCGGTGCCGAAGACGGCGGGTGCGTTGGTTTCGTTTTCGGTGAACAGCCAGCGCATCGGTTTGGAAAGGTCCGGAGAGTCGACGTGGAAATGGTACTGGCCGAGCTTCTCGTGGCTGGCGAGGACCGGCTTGCCATCAAGCTGGAGGTGGGGTTTGACGCGCGGTTCCTCGCGTTCGTTTCCCCAGGTCCAGACGTTGCGAAACCAGAGTTGGGGCAACACGTGAATCTCGGAAGGATCGGGGCCGTGATTGGTGATGGTGATGCGCCAGAGGATGTCTTCGGGAGTCCGCTTGGCGACTTCCTGAACGACGTCAAAGTAGCGGCCTTCGTCAAAAACTCCGAGGTCGGCGATTTCAAGCTCGGGCTCGGTTCGGCTACGTCGGCCGTTCTCGTCGCGAATCTTGACGTAAGGGTACTCGCACTGCGGGTACTTGTAGAGCGCCTTGGTGTAGGAGTGGGTCGGGGTGGAATCGAGGTAGTAGTAGCATTCCTTGACGTCTTCGCCGTGGTTTCCTTCGTGGCCGCCAAGCCCGAAGAGGCGCTCCTTGAGAATCGGGTCTTTGCCATTCCACAGGGCAGGGGCGAAACACAGCCGGCCTTTGCGATCGGACCAGCCCTGCAGGCCGTCCTCGCCCCAGCGGTAGGCGCGCATGCGGGCGTGGTCGTGAGGAAAGGCGCCCCAGCTCCAGCCGCTGGCGGAATAGTCTTCACGGACAGACCCCCATTGACGCTCGCTGAGGTAGGGACCCCAGCGCTTCCAATTCTTTTGGCGGTTCCGATCTTCAACCAAACGTTGCTTTTCGAGAGACATCTGCAGGGAGGGAAAGCACGAAGCGGGCAAAGTGGCGAGTCTGACCCTCAACTTATTTCTCCAGAGGCGAGGATTTGCTCCTCAGTGGAGCTCCGGGTCTTGAGGATGAATGGCTTTCAGGCCGATCGCTGGCGAAAGATTTTGCAGACAAATGGCTGAATCGGCGGCATTTTCCCCATGAATGAAGGGCGGTGTCGCGAATGAATGGAAGCAGTGGCTGTCTGAAAACGGCCACCGTCTGCTGCTTTTCGCTCGTGGCTGGGCGCCTTGCCGGGAGGATGCGGAGGATTTGGTGCAGGAGGCGATCATCCGTTTGTGGAACCTTCAGAAGGAAAACGGGGGAGCTCCACCGGATCTGCCGCTGGTCTTTTCGACGATTCGCTTCTGTGGACTCAATCGCCACCGTTCGGACAAACGCCGTCGCAAACGTGAGGAGTCGATCATTTACATGAACGACTTCGAAGACGTCTGGCTCGACCCGGCGGTGGAAGAAGACGAGGAGGCGCTGATGCTGCGTCGCGCCGTGCAGGGACTCAGTGAAAAACTTCGTGAAGTGGTGACGATGAAGATCTGGGGTGGCCTGACATTTGCTCAGATCTCCGAATCTCTGGCCATTTCCCCGAATACGGCGGCGTCGCGCTACCGCTACGCCCTGGAACAACTTGCGAATGATATGCGCCGCGTTAAGGAGGAACGATATGGAAACGCCTGAATCCATCGAACGCATCTTGGAAAAGCGACTGGTGCCCTGCGCATTCAGCGTCGAAGGCTCGGCAGCGCTTGAATCGCTGATCGACGAACTGGCGGGTGAGTCCCCGCAGCCCTCGGTGAGGTGGGGGCGCTACCTTGTGGGGGCAGCCGCTGCGGCGCTCATGATGTTTGCCGGCATCGCGGTCTGGATCCCGACGAGTGAGGTGCCTGCGGTCGCTGAAGTGAACACCCTCTTTGCCGAACCCCATGAAGTCGTCCTGATTGAAGATGTGGAGGGCGTTATTTCCGCCGAGGAAAATGATGGCTTGGTCGCCGATGCCGACGGCTCGCTTCACCGAGCGTGGCTTGTGCAGGTGGTCAGCGAAGAGCGTTTCCGTGACGAAGAATCAGGACAGGAAGTCCGGGTCGTCTCTCCCCGGGATGAGATCGTGCTGATGCCTGTGACGTCGTTCTAATTGATTCGATATGCGAGCAATCCTTCCATGGTTTCTGTTGGCGTCCTTCTCGCTGCCGCTTTTTGCGGGAGACAAGGAGAAGGCTGACGAGCCCTTGGATCTGGCGGTCGAGACCGTGACGCCAGCTCCGACCCGGCCCATGCCGTGGATCGGCCTGGAGATCAGGGACCTCGATGAAGCGACGCGTGCGCATGCCTCAGGCGTCCCCGAGGGCGTGGGGTTTTTGATCAAAGGAGTGGCGGACTGCGGACCTGCGAAGAAGGCAGGGATGCGCCGCTATGACGTTCTTTGGAAGCTGGACGACCAGCTTTTGGTCAATGAAGCCCAGTTTGCGACGCTCCTGAAATTGAGGCAGGTGGGAGACGAGGTGAAATTGTCAGTCTTTCGCTGCGGGAGGCAGCATGAGCTGAGCCTCGTCCTCGCCGAGTCGCCACGAGGTGCCAAAATTGACGGGATCTCCCCGGCAGATCTGCCGCTCATTCCGCCCGGAGTGCCGGGGATTCCCCAGGTTCGGGTGACTCCCCACGATCGCACGGCCGAACTCACGAAGGCCGATGGCAGCTCTGCCAAGCTGTTTTATAAAGGCGATGTGGCCCATGTGACGATTTTGGGAGCCGATCAGAAGCTCATTTATGAGGGCCCGGTGAGGGGTGAAGATGGCTTTGCCGTCCCGGAAGATTGGAGTCATTCGATCGGGGCGATGTTCCGAAGCCTCTACAAAGCGAACAACCCCAGTTGGAAGCCTCGACGCCCCCGTCCGAGGGTGGTCCTCCCGACCGATCAGGTCGAACGCTGAAGTTTATCGCGGAAATTGACCGGATGGGCCTTGCGTTTTCCCGCAGTGGTTCGCAATTTCCCCGTCGCGATGCATCCAGACCTGCAAAAACTGCTTGAAGCAGAAAGAATCAATGAAGCCGTAGCCGAACGTCTGGACAAGATCGCTCCAGGGAGCTTCCTCCTCCATAAATCGTGGGGTGCGGGAAAAGTGGTCTCTTGGGATCTTGCCTCAAAGAAGGTGACGATCGATTTCGAGCAAAGCAGCGGGCAGGTCATGGACCTCCAGTTCGCCATGCAGAAGACCGAGCCACTTGAAGATGATGATTTCCGCGCCCGCAAGGTCGAGGAACTCGAATCCCTGCGTGAGTTGTCCAAGTCCGATCCCGTCGCCCTCGTGGTGCTCCTCCTTGAAAGTCACGGCGGCAGCATGACCGTCGATGCCCTCGAAACGGAGATTTCCGGCGCGGTGGTCGAAGCCAAGGCTTTCAAAAAATGGTGGGAAGCCACCAAACGCTCGCTGCGTGAGAACAAGCGGGTCGTGGTGCCTGCGCGCCGCACCGAGGCGCTGACCCTGCGTGCCGCAGACCTCTCGCCAGCCCAGGCACTCGTTGCCGATTTTGAAGCAGCCCGTGACCTCAAAGGCATGTCGAAGGCGCTCGAAGCCATCATCAACGATGTGGCCCTTTTCAAGGATGAACCGGAATACCTGCAGAACCTGCTCATCGAAATTGACGAGTCGGCGAAGAAGGGCACCCGCATCCACCTCGGACAAGTCCTCGAACTGCTCTCCCTGCGCGACGCCCTGATCAAGTCGGTCGATGATCTTGCCCACGCCGACGACGCGCTCCGCCTGGCGAATGTCCTGCTCGCGGAAGAAGCCCGGCTTGCCGATGAAATCGGTGCGCTTCCTTCAGCCCGCCAACGTGCCATCTACGAGGTCTTCCCCGAGTCCTTCGGCGATCGCTGGGTGGAAATGCTGACCACCATTTTCGACAGTGTCGGATCCCGTGGTGTTTCCGAAATTGCCAAGCTCCTCGACGAAAAGGGTGAGATGAAGGCACTTGAAGAGCACCTGATTTCCGCCACCGCACGTCGCTCGCTCGGACCGGATGCCCTGGTCTGGGTTGCCCGCGAACGGAATGGCATGGCCAAGAACGTCTTCGGACCCGATGTCGGTGCCTCCATTCTGGCATTGCTCGAAACCGATCACCTTGCCGATGGACCGCGCACCACGACTCGTCTCCAGGCCCAGCTTGGTGATGATAAGACGCTGCTGGCCGACATCGTGAATTCGATGGGTGCCACCGAAGCTCGCAACTTCGGTCGCCGCCTGATGGAATGCCCGACCTTCAACGAACTCGATCGCAAGTCGCTGATGGCACGGGTGATCAAGGCTCGTCCGGAGACCGGTGAACTCGTCAGCGGGGAGCAGAGCAAGCGTCCCGAAGCGCTGGTCGTCTCGTGGGAAAGCCTCGAGCGCAAGCAGGCCGAGCTCGACGACTTGATCCGCAACCGCATTCCTCAGAACACCAAGGACATCTCGATCGCCCGTTCCTACGGCGACCTTCGCGAGAACTTCGAATACAAGTCCTCCAAGGACATGCAGAAGATGCTCATGCGCCGGAAGAGCGAGCTGGAAAAGGAAATCGACGTCGCCCGCGGCACTGACTTCAAGGGTGCCGATGCGTCTGCCGCCAATATTGGCACGATCGTCACCGTTAAGAATGCCCAAGGAGTTTCGGTGACCCATACCCTGCTCGGTGCATGGGATTCCGATCCTGAGAAAAACATCGTTTCCTACCTCTCCGAGACCGGCGCGGCCATCATGGGCAGCGCCGTCGGCGAAGAAGTCGAGATCCGCGATCACGACACCGACAAGATGGTCAACTGGGTCATCGAGTCGATTGCTCCCTACAATCCCTAACATTCCCCACATTTAGAAATCATGGACTACACCACCATTGTTGAAATCCGCGCCCGCCAGATCATTGATTCGCGTGGCAATCCTACCGTTGAAGTCGACGTCCACCTCGAAGGAGGAGCGATGGGCCGAGCTGGAGTGCCAAGCGGTGCTTCCACCGGTGAGCACGAAGCGCACGAACTGCGCGATGGCGACAAGTCCGTCTTCCTCGGAAAGGGCGTGCTGAAGGCTGTCGAGAACGTCAACAAGAAGCTCGCTCCTGAGCTCTGCGGCATGAACGCGCTCGATCAGGCGGCCATCGATGCCGCGATGATCACGATCGACGGCTCCAAGAACAAATCGAAGATCGGTGCCAACGCCATCCTCGGCGTCTCGATGGCTGTGGCCAAGGCGGCTGCCAACCAGCTCGGCGTCCCGCTTTACAAGTACCTCGGCGGACCTAATGCCAAGGTGCTCCCCGTGCCGATGATGAACATCATCAATGGCGGTTCGCACTCCGATGCGCCGATCGCGTTCCAGGAATTCATGATTCGTCCGGTTGGTGCTCCGACATTCAGCGAAGCCATTCGCATGGGTGCCGAGTGTTTCCACAGCCTCAAGAAGGTGCTTCACGATCGTGGCCTCAGCACCGCCGTGGGTGACGAAGGCGGATTCGCTCCGACCTTCGCCGGCACGGAAGATGCCCTCGACACCATTTCGATGGCCGTGGAGAAGGCTGGTTACAAGGTTGGTTCGGACATCACCTTCGCCCTCGACTGCGCGGCTTCTGAGTTCTTCGAAGACGGCGTTTACAACTACGCCAAGTTCGAAGGCAAGGACGGCGCCAAGCGCAGCTCGGAAGAGCAGGCGACCTACCTCGCACAGCTCACGCAGAAGTACCCGATCGACTCGATCGAAGACGGTTGCGACGAAAACGACTGGGATGGCTGGAAGGCCCTCACCGACAAGGTGGGCGACAAGGTTCAGCTCGTGGGCGACGACCTTTTCGTGACCAACGTCGACTTCCTTCAGAAGGGCATCGACCTCGGCGTGGCCAACTCGATCCTCGTCAAGGTGAACCAGATCGGATCGCTCACCGAGACCTTCGACGCCGTCGAGCTCGCCAAGGAAAACGCTTACACCGCCGTGCTCAGCCACCGTTCCGGTGAGACCGAGGACAACACCATTGCGGACATCGCCGTGGCCACGAACTGCGGTCAGATCAAGACCGGCTCGATGAGCCGCTCGGACCGGATCGCGAAATACAACCAGCTTCTCCGCATCGAGGAAGAACTGGGCAACGACGCGGTCTACGGCACCAGCAAGTTCAAGCAGCGTTAATCGCTGATTGTTCTGTTTTTCAGAAGCCCGCTGGAGTGATCCGGCGGGCTTTTTCGTGTCCGGGCTTCTGGCGGAATCCCGCCGTTGACGAAATCTGCTTTTCCCCAGCCGTCTCGTCGTCACTCTTCCGCCTGTGGAGGGTGATCATCGATGGTTCAAGGTTTTGCCGGGCATGCTGCTTTGCGCGCTGCTCTGGGGAAGTGCCTTTCCGTCGCTCAAGACGGTTTACGGAATTTGGAACGAGCAAGGTCTCGAACTCGGTCTCACCGACTACTGGTGGTTTGCCGGAGTCCGCTTCACCATTGCCGGCATCGCCCTGCTGCTGATCGCGCGCAATCCCTGGGTGGAGATTCGCCACAGCTCGAAACCGCGTCTGCTGACCATCTCCCTGACTCAGACATTCGGTCAGTATCTGCTCTTCTATCTTGCCGTCGCCGTCGCCAGCGGCAGCCTAACAGGTCTGCTGGCCTCCAGTGGAAGTTTCTGGTGGGTGCTGCTCGCGCCCCTACTCGCTGGTGCCCCGAAGCCGAATCGTGCCCAGTGGTCGGCTCTGCTGTTAGGAGGTCTTGGGATCACCCTCGCGACGGCGGCACCGGGTGCTGGGGCGGGGAGGCCGTTGTTAGGTGCCGCCCTGATGATCGGCGCGACCGGAATGGGGGCCGTGGGGGTGATCGAATTCGGGAAGCTGGGGAAGGGGATTGGTGCTCGGGCCGCCACCGGCTTCTCGCTCGGCCTCGGTGGTCTTCTTCTGTTAGTCTGCGGTGCTTCCTCCTTTCCGCGGGCCGCCGAACTGATGAGTCCTCCGGTGATCCTGATCACCGCCTGGCTCAGCATCGTCTCCGCCGCCGCCTTTTCGCTGTGGAACTACCTTTCAACGAAGCATCCCGTCCCCTTGCTCGCCGGCTACCGTTTCCTGATCCCGCTATGTGGCATGACGGAGTCGCTGATTTTCCTCAAAGACGAATCGGCCGGATGGGGACTGATGGTGGGGGCGGCACTCGTGGTGATCTCGCTGGTATTGATGCAGCGAGCCAAGGTGCTCGTCGCCGCTGAACCTCTCGGAAGATAAGGGGGTGCTGCGGTGGAGAGTTATGTGTCTTCACAAAGGGGAAAGGGGGGCTTGCAGAGTCCGATTTCCTCTCTAGCGTAGCCGGAAGATGAAAACACTCGTACCCCTTGCCGTCGCCACCATCACCGCTTTTGCTTCACTCGGCTTTGCTCCGATCGCGGAAGCACACTGCCAGATTCCCTGCGGGATCTACGATGACGATAATGTCATCCAGTCGATGCACACGGACAGTGAGACGATCACCAAAGCCTGCGCGCAGATCGTCGAACTGCAGAAGGATCCCAAGACCAATGCGCAGCAGATTGTGCGCTGGGTGACGAACAAGGAATCGCATGCCCAGGCGGTTCAGGAAAAGGTGCTCAACTACTTCCTCGCTCAGCGCCTCAAGGCCGACCAACCGGATGAGGAAACTTACATGAAGAACCTGAAGCTTTGCCATCAGGTCATCGTCACCGCCATGGCTTGCAAGCAATCCACCGATGCGGCCAATGCCGAAAAACTCCATGACTTGCTGGTGGAATTCCAGAAGGCTTTCGGTTCGAAGGAGTGAAGCGTCCGATTTCGATCCACGCCGGGACCTCGTCAGAGGCCCGGCGTTTTTGTTAGGTGGGGGAGACTTACCTCGATGAAGGGAATACGGGAGGCGTGACGAAGTAGGGGGTCGGGTCGTGGTTCACGCGGAGCATGAGGCAGCGATCGATGGACGCTTTCGGGTTCCAGGGCTCCAGAGGAGTGTTTTCGATAAGCGACAGAGGGACTGGCCAGAGAGGTTTGGGGATGATTTGTAGTTGGGGCTCCGGACCGAAGAAACCGGGACACTCGTTGATGGATAGCCAGCGGCCACGGCGACAGTGCGGGTGGACGAATTCGGGCTTGGCGGGAAGCGCGGCGTGGATGTGATCAAAGAGGCAGCCGTAGACCAATTGCTGGGCGACGATGTCTTCCTGACGGTACTCTTCAGGAAGGGCGCTGCGGTGGTTTTCGACGAGGGGGAGCTGGTGGCTGCGCAGACGATTGAGTTTTCGGAAGTAGTTGTCGCGGGCATCGGGGCCAGGAAGGGCAAGGCCAGATGGGGTTTCGACGGCGAGGTAGAACTTGGCGGCGAGTTCGAGGTGAATGAGCTGCTCGCTGGCGAGATCGCGGAGGAGGAAATCGAGTTCGCCAAGCGTGATCTGGTCCGCGCTCTGGAGTTGGAGGTTTCGTGCGAGGAGTTCGAACCGTGGTGAGGCTTCGAGCAGACTGGCGAGCGCATCTTCGTAGAGGTGGCCGAGCTTCTGTTGGAGATTCAGATCTTCAATGTCCTCGGGTAGCGCGAGCTCGCGGTAGGGAAAGCTGGAGGCTTCCGGTAGATCACCGATGAGCAGCGGTCCTTGCGTGAGGCTTTGAAGGAGAACGTGAGTCGGCGAAATCATGGGGAGGCGAGTCGCAGACAAGGCTAACGGCGAAAGGGGACGTCGTCAGGGGGAAATCAATGCGGGGAGTTCGAGGGCGTCGCAGTGATTCGACACTGGCTTGTTGCTTCCGATTGAGTGATGAAGGCGGCTGACCAGAAAGACTCCATGACCACCGAGGAAATCCAGCAATACATCAATGATGCCGTGAGTTCGAAGTTCGACGGCTATGAGGCGCAGTCGATGGAGATGATGACGAGCGAGGGTGGCGACGGCCGCTTTTTTGGAAAGGTTTTCGCGATCAGATACTCGGGGCTTCCCAACAAATCAGATGTCTATCTGGCAGTGGGACAAAGTGAGCAAGGGGCGCAGATAGTGAAGCTCGGGATGTCGGAGTGTCTTACTCCTCAGAAAACCGAGCTCGATTTCCTGCTACAGAAGGAGTTGGGGATTGTGAAGGACGAGTCAGGCGGAGAGTGATGCGAGGAGAGGGTGGCTGCATGGCTGCGGCGATTATCATCGTCAGGCGGTTTTGTAGTTCACTAGCGCTGGGGAATCTGCTCATGGTTTCAGGATGAACGATGAGTCAAAGGGCGATGAAGGTGTTGCCAATCATGGTGACCAGAGTGTCGGCAACGGATCCGATCCGGCATCCCTGGAAGGAAATCCCAATCCCTATGCCTCGAGTGCCACGCCTCCAAGTCCTGGCGGAGTTTCCATAAATAAGGAGGAGCGCAACTGGGCGCTGATTGCCCATCTCTCATCACTGAGTATCTTCGTCGGCATTCCCGGCTTCATCGGTCCCTTGATTGTCTGGCTGGTCAAGAAGGACGAGTTACCTTTTGCCTCGGCTCAGGCGAAGGAAGCGCTGAATTTCCAGATCACCCTGTTTATCTACACCGTCATTTGCATCGTGTTGTTCATCACTGTGGTCGGCGCATTGATTGCCATTCCAGGCTTGATCGCGCTTGCGATCGTGGAGGTCGTCTTCACGATCATCGCTTCGATTCAGGCGGGAGAAGGGAAGTCCTATCGCTATCCGATGACGATTCGGCTGATCGCATAGCAAATGCCACGAAGGAACCTCCTGGTTGGGCATTTTCCAGGTGGATCAGTCTAGCATCGCACGGGCCAGCTCCTCGGTGAGAATGGTGACGCCGAGCTTTTCCGCCTTGTCACGCTTGGAGCCGCCGCCTTCGCCTGAAAGGAGATAGTCGGTGTTCTTGGAAATGCTACCGCTTACCTTGGCTCCCTTACTCTCTAACAGCTGCTTCATTTCATCGCGGCCGACGCTGAGGGTTCCGGTGAGAACAAAGGTCTTTCCGGCCAGCGGGAGATCGCTGGTGTCGGCTTCGGCCGGACGGGGAAGGTAATTGGCGGATGGCGGGTCGATGCCGAGTTCTCGCAGGCGCTCGATGACCTGAAGGCCGGCCTTCGACTCGAAGAAAGCAAGCGTGCTTTCGGCCGCTACGGGGCCAAGGTCGGCGGTGACATTGAAGGGCGCGATGCTTTGCTGGAGCTCGGCGATCTGTTCCTTAAGTTCGTCGTAGCGCTTCTGACGTTCGGCTTTATCGGCGTCGTCTGCGGGAGGGTTGTCCTTGTTGCGGGGAGAGATGAGTCTGCGCTCCGCCTCGAGCCTGGCGGCATCGCGGATGGCGTGAAGGACCGGGCTGTTAGGGAGCTCGCTGAGCGTCTTGTGAAGGCGGGCGAGTTCCTTGGATGCCGACTCCCCGATCTGGCGGATGCCCATGGCGTAGAGCCAGCGGGCGAGAGGTTGCTGTCGGGCCTGATTGAGGGACCCGATGACCTTGGCGGCGTTCTTTTCTCCGAAGCGCCGGGTGTCGACCTCGTTGCCGAGGTTGAGATGGGCGAGTTGCTCCTCGTCGAGTTTGAAGAGATCGAGTGCGGTGGTGCAGAGTCCGCGTTTGACCAGAGCTTCAGCCACCGTTTCACCGACGCCGTCGATATCGAGGGCTTTGCGGGAAGCGAACTGCTTGATCTTGGAAACGGCCTGGGCCGGGCAGGCAAAGTTGCCGCAACGCCAGGCGACGAAGCCTTCCTCCTGGGCGATCGGGCCTCCACAGGACGGGCACTGGTGATTGACGTGTTCGGGGAGGGAGAAGGGCTTGGCGTCGGGTGACCGCTTGTCGGTGATGACCTTGACGATGGCGGGAATGATCTCGCCGGCTTTCTCGATCAGGACGGTGTCGCCGATCCGGATATCCTTGCGCTGGATCTCCTCTTCGTTGTGAAGGGTCGCACGAGAGACGGTGGTTCCGGAGACAAAGACGGGCTCAAGCTCGGCGACGGGGGTGAGGACGCCGGTGCGGCCGACCTGGATGGAGATGGCGTTGAGGACAGTCTCCTTTTGCTCGGGGAGGAATTTGTAAGCTGCAGCCCAGCGTGGCGCGCGCGATCGGAAGCCAAGAGTACGACGTTCCTCGTAGTTCAGAACTTTCACGACGGCGCCGTCGGTGCCGTAGGCGAGGGCGTGGCGTTCGGTATCGATGCGGGCGACGGCCTCGCGCAGCTCTTCGAGATTGCTGGCGTGGATCAGCGGTTGATTACGTGGGATTCCAAGAGATTCGAGCAGCTGGGTGAAGTCGTCTTCTGTTTCGAGTTCCGGACCATCGTAGGCACCGATGCCGTGGGCGAGGAAGGCGAGCGGGCGCTCGGCGGCGCTCTTGGGGTCGAGCTGTTTGAGGGTGCCGGCGGTGGCGTTGCGCGGGTTGACGAAAGTCGGGAGTCCGGCCTCGTCGCGCTCTTCGTTCATGGTGGCGAAGGCTTCATTCGGCATGAAGATTTCGCCGCGGACTTCGAGGAGGGCGGGGATGGAGAATGACGGTGCGGCGAGGACTTGCAGGTCAATCGGCAGAAGTTCGCCATCTTCGGTGCGGATGAGGTTGCCTTCATGGGCGTCTGCAATTTCGACACCGGTTGCGGCATTTCGCCACCGAAGGTATCCACATTCCTCATAGCCGGATTGAAGGAACCAATTGGCGACTTCGGTTTCGGTGGGCCGGGTGCCATGAACATATGGCTGGGAAATGATGAGGGCGGGGCCTTGGTCGGTGGGAAGGATGCCGTGGAGATGGATGTCGTCGTCGAAAAATCTGTTAGATAGAAGGATATTGCGGAGGTATCCGACAGGGCCTTGCGCTCCAAATACAGGGGGGCGAGTCAATTTCACGACTCGCCGATGTCTGGCCAGATAAAAGACGGTGTGCTCGGATTGGCCTCCGAGGTCCGGCTGATCACTGAGTAGCTCGCTTAGCTTTTGCTGACTGGCGATTCGGCCGGTTTCTTGGCCCCATTCAAGAATGGATTTGGCCTGCGGTCTGAGCCGTTCTTCCACATCCGCTCCATGACCTGGGAGGTCGTGAGCTGCGAGGCGAGCAGCGAGGCTTTCAATCTCGCTTCGCGAAGTCGCTTTGTTGGATTTTGGGTGGATGCCGAGGAGTTCATCGATTGCAGAGTAGTTTGTATTGCTTGGGGTGTCAAAGCTGGAGAGTTGAAGCGGGACGCTGTGGATGGTGCGGACGTTGTGGGTGATGTCGTCGCCGGTTTCGCCGTCGCCACGAGTGGCGGCGTAGTCGAGGGTGCCGTCGCGGTAGACGAGGGAGACGGCGACGCCATCGATTTTGGGTTCGACGGTGACGGCGACCTCTGCGCGGCCGAGGTTCTTCTGAAGGCGCTGGTAAAAGGTGACGAGCTCAGTGTCGGGGACGTCGTGACTTGCGGGATCGAGCTGGAAGACGTCATCGATGGAAAGCATCGGGACGAGGTGGGTAACCTGTTGGAAGCCTTCGATGGGGGCGCCGCCGACGCGTTGGGTGGGGGAATTGGGATCGGCAAACTCGGGGTGTTTTTTCTCCAGTTCTTCAAGTTCGCGGAAGAGCGTATCGTACTCGGCGTCGGAGATTTCCGGGGTGGCGTCGGTGTAGTAGAGACGGTTGTGGTGCTCGAGTTCCTTGCGGAGCTTGGCGATGCGGTCTGCCGGGCCGGGCTGGGAAAAAAGGTCGTCCATGGGGCTGGGGAAATCTTAGCGGTGAATCCTATTTCGCCAAGGCTTCGGGGAGCTAGAAATGTAGAAGGACGAAGAGCAGGACGTAGAGCAAGGGCGATTCCAAGTCACCTAGCAGCAGAAGAATGGTCACCAGAGCCATGGGTGATCTCAGGGACTCGCCGGGTTGGCGAAGGCGGTCCTCGCGGGTGGCCCAGATCATGAAGAGAGAAACAAGTGGGCAGAGTGTGAAGAGGGCGATGAGGACAGGCACGAGAATATCGAGGGCACCATTTCTGGAATCGAGAGGGCTTTGCGCGGATTTCATGACCAGACCCAGAAGGATGAGTGCGGCTGAAAGAAGCCAGGCGAGGGTCAGGATGTTCAGGGCCGGCATGAGGTAGCGGCTCCAGACGAGGGGAGGTGCCTCGAGGCTGTCTTCATCGATCGGCTCCTCAGAGACGAGCACTCTGGCACCATTCACGGGGGCGGGACCCCATAGGTGGCTGCAGTTCGAGTCGAGGCTTCGGGCGAAATAGCCTTCCGAGCGCCTTTGAGCGACATAGAGGGAGGCGGTCTCAAAGTTCTCAAAGGTAAGGATCATGCGCGTATCAATCCGCTAGAAAATGCTTCAAGCGTTGAAAGAGCATGGCGCCTGCGATGGCTCCGAGGAAGTCAGAAATGAGATCCCCGGCATCGTTTCCACTGCGATTGGGGATGAAGGACTGGTGGGCTTCATCGATGGCTCCGACGAGTGTCACCAGAATGATGACGATCAGCATCCGGGTGGATGGGTGAAGGGCAGGCCGGTGGCAGAAGATCGCGGCTGAGAGAAGTCCGGCGCCGCCGAAAAAATAGCCGAAGTGCACGAGCTTATCGAGATGCCGAAACTCGAGGCCCGGGGGCACGTGCCGGGCTTCGGAAGAAAGTACCCAGAGGGTGACGAACCAAACGGCAAAGGCGGCGAACCAGATTGCCGGGTGACGGGGCAGACGCATGGAGGGATTTGCCGCTGCGCGGGTTCAGGGGGGGGGCGGGTCGTAAACCCGCTTTCCCCATTATTGCTTGCGGATTTCGTCTTCGAGACGCTCGGCGAGCCACTGCTTCATCATCGATTGATAGTTGAGGAAGCGGGTGCGGGCGATGCGCTTGATGCGCGAAAGCATGCGGGGGTCGAAGCGCAGGGTAATGGTCGTGGATTCGCGCGAGTCGGGCTGGTGGACGGAGCCGGCCATGAGGCGGCCGTCGAGCTCGTGTTCAAGCCAGAATTTGGCTTCTTCTTCTTCGTCTTCGAAGTCGGGAATCTTGTCCCAGTCGGATACGGATTGCATGACGGGTGATTATTTGAATTCGGCGTATTTCCGTTCGTAAAAGCGCTGCTCGCCTTCGGTCATTTCGCGGGCGGCGATGACGCGCGCGGTCTTTCCATCGGTGCGGAAGCAGATGAAGAGATGGCGGTCGGCGACGGTGCGGCCGAGGGCGAAGTAGCGGGATTCGCTATCGGGCCGATCATTGTCGGGCAGAAAGCGCACGGCGAAGGGGTCTTCCAGCGTTTCCTCGAGCTCCCGAGGACGGATGTCCTTGAGGTCGAAGTGAACGTCGATGAGGTCGATTTCCATAGTTACTTGCAGCGAGGGAACACGGGATTGGGAGGATGGGGAAGCGGAAACATGCCTCTTCCTGAGCAGCGGCAAAAATAGAACCTGCCGGGAGAATTTCTAGCCTGCATTTCCGGTGAAGGATGGCATCAGGGTCTTCAGGATCGATCGGGTCGGACGAGGTGATTGAGCCCCCGGGGGAGTCGATGGGACGAGTTCTTCGGAAAGGCATCATGTCACTGGAGGACCTGATTAGGGATTGCGCTGAGGGTGAAGGACAAGGAACTTGCAAACGTGTTTTTGGCCGGGTTTCGAGAATTGGTGAAAAAGCCGTGGGTGAATATCATCGACGAGCTGAAGTGCTCGGGCGGCTTGCCGGTTCCGGAATTGCAGCGACGCCTGGGAGGCAGCTACATGGGGATCAAGGATCAGTGCGAGGCGCTGGTGAAGCAGGGCTTTGTCGAGACTTGGCGGGTGCCGCGCAGCGGCGTGGGGCGTCCGGAAATCATGTATCGGCTGACCCAGAAGGCGGATCAGCTTTTCCCGGCGGCCGGCACTCATTTGAGTCTGGAGCTGCTGGAGGCCTCGCGGCAGCTCTTCGGCGGCACAGCACCCGAGCGCTTGCTCCTGCAGTATTTTAAGCAGCTTGGCGAATCCTGGCAGCCGCGCCTGGCGAAGGCGAAATCCCTGGTTGAGAAGGCGACTCTGCTTTCCGCACTGCGGGAAAAGGAGGGCTGCTTCGGACGCTGCAAGTATGACCCGGAGGCGGGTTTTCGAATCGAGGAATTCCATCACCCGCTGAATCCGGTTTTCGAGGTCTACCCCAATGCGATTCAGTTCGAGCTTCGGATGCTGGAGGAGCTGCTCGGCACGAAGGTGGTGCGAAGGGAGATTCCCGGAGGGCGGGCGGGCCCGGCGCGAGTTGATTACGAAGTGCTGACCCTGGGTGTGAAAGGGGATTGAATAGGAATGAGCTGTGGGCGGTCTTACTCGATGTCACCAATCGCATCGACATGAAGAACCGTATCATTCTCCCGCTCCTGGCAGCCGCCGCCATGAATTCCTGCCAGCGTCCGGCGGATCGCCAAGGGCGGACCGATGAGGATCAGAACGCGGTTCAGGCCGCCGCCGAGGCCTTGGAAGGCGAACGCTCGCGTCTGCAGGCCGAACGGGAGGCTCTGGAGGCGGCGAAGGAGGAGTTGCGGATGCAGCGAGAGGCGGCACTGACGGCAAAGGAATGGGAGCTGGAGCAGCGCGCCTCGGAGCTCGAAATGCAGGACGAGCAGGCTCGGCTTGCGGCGGAAGCGCTGACCGCCGAGCAGGAGGCGCTGGCGATTCGTGAGCAGGAACTTACCGCGGTGGAAAAGGAGCAGGCGGGAACGACCCTGATTGCCGATTGGACTCCAGAGGAACCGGAAGTGGTTCAAGAGCCGGTAGCCGACTACGATCTTTTCTACGAAGAACTTGAGCCCCATGGGAGCTGGTTTGAAACTCCGGACTACGGCTACGTTTTTCAGCCGACCGTGGTCGTTCAGAACCGATCCTGGAGGCCCTACACCTACGGCAGGTGGGTGTGCACGAATCTTGGTTGGACCTGGCGGTCGGATGAGCCCTTTGGTTGGGCGACGTTCCACTACGGCCGCTGGGCCTTGCTATCCGGCCGAGGCTGGTGCTGGGTGCCGGGCAGTGAGTGGGCACCTTCGTGGTGTGCCTGGCGTGAGGGGGCTGGTCATGTCGGCTGGGCGCCGCTGCCCCCCGAGACCCTTGCCTATCGTGGCCGCGGCTGGGGTGCCAGCGTCGACATCGACCTGGGAATCTCCAGCGCATCCTTCACCTTCGTCGAAACCCGTTACATGGCGGACCCGCTGGCGCAGCACTGCTATCCCGTGAATCGGAATGCGGGCTTCTTCCGCACCACGCGGGGCTGCACGAACATCCAATACCAACATAACAGGATCATTTCCGGTGGACCGAAGTATGCTCCGATTCGCCAAAAGGTGAACAAGCCATGGCCTGTCTATCAGCTCGACATTGATTCGGTCGGCGGGATGGGTCGTGGACCGGCCCATCGCGGGATTCGCCATGGAGTTCAGCGCGGCCATCATCTCCAGGTTTTTGCTCCCTCCGTCGACGCGCCGTGGAATCCACGTTTGAAACCAAAGCGAGTCGCCGATTCGTGGAAGGATGTCCAGGTGGTAAGATCCGAAAATGGTCTCCAGCAAATCTGGTCACGTCGCCTCGCCGAGTCACGGGAACGCCAGCGGGACAATGCTCAGAACTGGTCGAAAAAGAATCAGGATCTCGAGTCGGCTCGCGAGAAACAACTCCAGGCCAACCGTGAAAAAGTCGCGGCAGCCCAGGCGCGGGTTCGCGAGAGCTTCGCGAGAAAGGTCACTTTTCAAAACCCACCGACTCCTGACGGTTCAGACCGGACTCCTGCTCAAGGACCGACCGCGAGGGAACCGGAGCGCGGCGCTCCAGTAGTGGGAAACGATCGCAAGCCAGGTGCAGGAAGAAACCCTTCGGATCGGGGGGACGGATCGGGAAAGACTCCGCCACGAAATGGTCCGAGGAGCGGCGATGCGATGGCGGTGGCTCCCAGTCGGCCAAACCCAGGTCCCAGCAGTGGCAAGCCGGAGCTTCGTGCCACCGACCAGGTTTCACCATCTCCGATGACTCGTCCCGCAAGGCCTCAGGCTCCGATGCCTGAAGCGCCGCCGTCGAGCCCCGCGCCGCCGAGACCATCGGGGGAGCCGAGCTCTCCGAC
The DNA here is from genome assembly GCF_042664875.1 of Haloferula chungangensis. Lineage (NCBI taxonomy): Bacteria > Pseudomonadati > Verrucomicrobiota > Verrucomicrobiia > Verrucomicrobiales > Verrucomicrobiaceae > Haloferula > Haloferula chungangensis. Next base: position 36,928 of record NZ_JBHTBS010000001.1, read on the forward strand.
GGAAGATCGGATGGCCGAGAACGCGGAAAATCGCCGGCAGCAGCAGGAGGCGCGGGACCGGGCAACTCAGCAGAATGATGAGGCCCGCAGGCGTCAGGAAGAGGAGCGCCGAGTCGGAGCTCAGCAAGCAGCAAATGGCGATCGTCGGCAAGCGGCTGCCAGCGCCAGAGAGGATAGACTGCGCGCCGAGAAAGCCGCTCAAGCCTCCCGCGAAGCAAGCCAACAAGCTCAAGCTCAAGCCCAAGCCCAAGCCCAAGCCCAAGCCCAAGCCCAAGCCCAAGCCCAAGCCCAAGCCCAAGCCCAAGCAGAGGCCGCTGAGCGGAATCGGCCTCGTCTTCATCAGAGTCCGAACCAGGCGGCACAGGTTCAGGCGAGGCTGGAAGTGCAGCGCAAGGTCCGCGAGCAGCAGGAACGAGCTCAGGAGCAGTCACGTCTGCAAGCGGAGCAGGCCAAACAGAGAGAGATGTTAGAGCGGCAAGCGGCCGAGCAGGCGGCGCGTGAAAGAGAGCGGGCCGCTGAGAGGGCTGCGGAGCAACTGGCTGAACAGCAGGCAAGGCAAAGAGAGATGGTGGAGCGTCGGGCCAACGAGCAGGCGGCACGTGAAAGGGAGCAAGCCGCTCAGAAAGCGGCCGAGCAGCGGGCTCAGATCCAGGCCGAGCAGGCGAGGCAGAGGCAGATGTTAGAGCGTCAGGCCGCCGAGCAAGCAGCACGTGAAAGAGCCCAGGCAGCTCAAAGGGCCGCCGAACAACGCGCTCAGCAGCAGGCTGAAACGGCACGTCGTCAGGAAGAATCACGGCGGGCCGCCCAGGAGCAGGCGAGACAGCAGCAGGAACGGGCCCGGGAGGCTGCCGAGCAGCGCGCCCGCCAGCAGCAGGAGAACCAGGAACGAGCCCGTGAAGCACAGGAGCGCCAGCGTGAGAGGGCTCGCGAACCGCAGGATCGTCGCAGAAGTCGTTGAGGCATTCGGGAGCTTGCACGGGACGGGATCATGGTCAGGCTGGCGGCCATGAAACCTCAGATCGGCGATCAAGCTCCGGACTTCACCGCTCCCGTGGCGGGCGAAGGCTGCGATGACTCCAGCAGCATCACCCTTTCCGCATTGCGTGGATCCCGGGTGGTGCTGGTTTTTTACCCGAAAGACCAGACACCCGGCTGCACGACTCAGGCCTGTGCGCTGCGCGATGGCTGGCAGGACTTACCGGATGATGTGAAGGTCTATGGCGTCAGCATCGACGACGTAAAAAGCCACCGAAAGTTCATCGAGAAACAGCATTTGCCCTACCCGCTGATCGCCGATACCGACAAGGCAATCGTCGAGCGCTACGGCGTGTGGGTGGAGAAATCGATGTACGGAAAAAAGTACATGGGCACCGAGCGCAGCACCTTCGTCATCGGTAAGGATGGCAGCATCGAAAGCGTGCTCGAGAAGGTCGCTCCAAAGAAGCACCTCGAGCTTCTCAAGGAAGCGCTGGCCTGAGAATCCGACGCGGCCAACGCATCCGACCCCAGGGAACATAGTGAGAAAATGTGCCAAAATTTTTGAATAAACAAGCTGCTATGACATCCTATGATCAGTAAATCATAAGCCGGGGCTGGCACCCGGTTTGAAAATCACTAAATTCATTACAGAACGATTATGGGACTCGATAAAATGACCACCAAACTGCAGGAGGCACTTCAGGCAGCCCAGCGGCTTGCTTCGAAGTCAGCGCATCCTGAATTGAAGAGCATCCATGTGCTTTTTTCCCTCCTTCAGCAGGAGGGCGGCATCACCGTGCCAATCCTCGAAAGGGCGGGCGTCGACTTGACCAAGCTCAAGGCTGGCGTGGCCACGGCTTTGTCGAAAGAGCCGAGCCAGCAGGGAGCGACCTCGCAACCCCAACTCAGCTATGGCCTGCGCACCACCCTGGATGCCGCCGATGAAATCCGGGAGTCGATGGGCGACGAGTTTTTGTCGGTCGAGCACTTCATCCTGGGCGCGCTGAAAGCCGACTCGCCAGCTGGCAAGGAACTCGCGGCCGCCGGTCTAACAGAAAAGAATGCACGGGAGGCCCTCGATGGCATTCGCGGCTCGCAGAAAGTCACCGACGAGGATCCTGAAGGGAAATATCAGACGCTTGAAAAATACGGCACGGACCTGACTGCGCGAGCCCGCAAAGGGAAGATCGACCCGGTGATCGGGCGCGATCATGAGATCCGTCGGGTACTGCAGGTGCTTTCCCGCCGCACCAAGAACAACCCGGTGCTGATTGGCGAACCGGGGGTCGGCAAGACGGCTATCGTGGAAGGACTCGCGCGACGGATTGTCTCCGGCGACGTGCCGGATTCGATGAAGAACAAGCGCATCATTGCCATGGACCTCGGCAGCATGCTCGCCGGGGCCAAGTTCCGTGGTGAGTTCGAGGATCGCTTGAAGGCATTTTTGAAGGAAGTCACGGAGTCCGAGGGAGAGATCGTGCTCTTCATCGACGAGCTCCATACCATCGTCGGGGCGGGGGCGAGTGAGGGCGCGGTGGACGCGTCGAATCTGCTCAAACCCCAGCTTGCCCGCGGCGAGCTGCGGACGATTGGTGCGACGACACTCGATGAGTATCGCAAATATATCGAGAAGGATGCGGCGCTGGAGCGTCGCTTCCAGCCGGTGAAGGTCGGCGAGCCGTCGGTGGAGGACAGCATCGCGATTCTTCGCGGCTTGAAGGAGCGCTACGAGGTGCACCATGGCGTGCGCATTCAGGACGGTGCACTCGTCGCAGCCGCAGTACTTTCGGACCGCTATATCTCGGATCGCTTCCTGCCGGACAAGGCCGTGGATCTGATGGATGAGGCGGCTTCTCGACTGAAGATCGAGCTGGATTCGATGCCTACGGAAATCGATCAGCTCGAGCGCGAGGCGATGCAGCTTGAGATGGAGAAGAAGGCGCTCGAGAAGGAGTCCGACAAGGCATCCGCGCTTCGACTTGAGAAGGTCAAGGAAGAGCAGGCAAACCTGAAGGAGAAGTCAGCCGGACTTATGGCGCAGTGGCGCAATGAGAAGGAAGTCATCGACCGCGTGCGCGAGCAGCAGACGAAGATCGACACGCTGAAAACCGAGGCCGAGCAGGCGCAGCGGCTCGGGGATCTAACACGTGCCTCGGAGATCACCTACGGCGCCATTCCGGAAGCGGAGCGTGCGCTGGATGCGGCGCAGAAGCAGCTCGAAGGCCTGCAGCGCAGTGGCGCGATTCTGAAAGAGGAAGTGACCGAGGAAGACATCGCGCGGGTGGTGGCGTCCTGGACAGGCATCCCGGTCTCGCGCCTGCAGGAGGGCGAGAAAGAGAAGCTGGTGAAGATGGAAGAACGTCTCGGCGAACGGGTCATCGGACAAAGGACGGCTATCAGTGCCGTATCCAATGCCGTCCGGCGAGCCCGTGCCGGCTTGCAGGATGAAATTCGTCCGATCGGCTCGTTCCTTTTCCTCGGACCGACAGGCGTCGGAAAGACCGAGCTGTCGAAAGCCCTGGCGGAGTTCCTCTTTGACGACGAGAGCGCGATGGTGCGGATCGACATGTCGGAATACATGGAGAAGCACAGCGTGGCGCGATTGATCGGTGCCCCTCCGGGATATGTTGGCTACGATGAGGGCGGCCAGCTCTCCGAGCATGTTCGGCGGAAGCCGTATTCGGTGGTGCTTTTCGATGAAATCGAGAAAGCGCATCCGGATGTCTTCAACGTGCTGCTGCAAGTCCTCGACGATGGACGGATCACCGATGGCCAGGGCCGCACGGTGGATTTCCGCAACACGGTGCTGATCATGACTTCGAACATCGGTTCGCAGTTCATCCTCGGCGAGGAGAATGCCGAGCAGCGCGAGGCAAAAGTGATGGAAGCCCTGCGCGGGCACTTCCGGCCGGAGTTCCTGAACCGCATCGACGAAACCGTGATCTTCGACCGATTGGCGCGGGAAGAGCTGACAACCATCGTCGATCTCCAGCTGGAAATGGTCCGCAAGCGATTGGCCAAACAGGGACTTGGGCTGGCGCTCAGTCCGGAGGCAAAGGAATACATCGGCAATCAAGGCTACGATCCGGTCTATGGAGCGCGTCCTCTGAAGCGGGCAATCCAGCGGCATCTGCTAGACGAGCTATCGCTGGAAATCCTCGATGGGAAGTTCGTCGATGGCGACGTGATCGAAGCCGATGTGAAGGATGGCAGGATCGTGTTCGCCGGCGGTGCACCGTCGTCGTCGGGCCAGGAGTAATGATCGGGCCCGGGTGACAAGGGACGGGTGGAGGGACGAGAAGGGACGGGTGGAGGGACGAGAAGTGGGCTCTGAGGAGGGCGACGCGAGGGCGTGCCCGCTCCGATGCGTCACCTTCCACCTCCACGCTTGCCGGTTGGCACGCAAATTGCCACGTTTCGCGGAACATGACCGGACGATTGCTTTCCCGCCTCGGATTTTTGCTGCCTGCTTTGCTGATATTTTTGGCCGTAAGTGTGCCTTTGTTAGCTGCGGAGGATCCGGGGTCGGCGGAAGTGGCCGTCGAGAAATCCATTGATGAACAGCTCGATCAAGGCTTCGGAAGCGCCACGGGATGGTTTGTCGGAGGGATCTTCTCAAGCGTTAGAATCGCCGGCTACGATGTCCTTTGGGTGGTTCTTTGGTTGGCCCTGGCCGGTGTGGTGACCACGATCGCCTTCCGTTTCATCAATATCCGCGCTTTTCCGCTCGCCGTCCGGACTGTGCGGGGGAAATACAGCAGTGAAAGCGATCCTGGAGAGATCACCCACTTTCAGGCCCTGACGGCCGCCGTCTCAGGCACGGTAGGACTCGGAAACATCGCGGGCGTGGCGATCGGCATCGCAATCGCAGGTCCAGGCGTCGCTTTCTGGTTGTTCCTGAGCGGCTTTCTCGGGATGGCGACGAAATTTGCGGAGTGCACGCTGGGGGTGAAATACCGGACAATCGACAAGGAAGGGCGAATTCACGGCGGAGCGATGCAATACCTATCCAAGGGCTTCGCCGAACTTGGCATGAAGCCGGTGGGAGTGGTGCTGGCGGTTCTTTTCGCGATCTTCTGCGTGTTCGCCTCTTTCGGCGGTGGCAATGTTTTCCAGATCAATCAAGCCACGGCCCAGCTGCTGAACGTGACGGGAGGCGAGCAAAGTTTCTTCTACGGCAGGCAATGGATCTTCGGAGTCATTATCGCCGTGATCACGGGACTGGTGATCATTGGCGGCATCAAGGGGATCGCGAAGGTGACCTCCAAGTTAGTGCCAGTAATGTGCGTCGTTTATCTGGTCAGTGCCTTGATCGTGCTGATCGTGAACGCTGGCCACATCCCGGAGGCGATCAGCGAGATCATCTCGGAAGCATTCAAGCCAAGAGCGGCAGTGACCGGAGGCTTCTTGGCGGCATTCATCTGGGGGATGCGCCGTGCGACTTTTTCGAATGAGGCAGGCATTGGATCCGCGCCAATTGCGCACGCCGCAGCAAAAACCCGGATGCCTGCGAGTGAAGGGGTCGTCGCTTTGTTGGAACCCTTTATTGACACCGTCGTCGTCTGCACCATGACCTCGCTGGTGATCGTTACCTCAATGTATTTCGAAGGCGATAGCGGCGCATTCACGGTGAACGGGCAGGCCTTCGAACTAGGTGCGGCGTCAAACAATGGTACGGCATTCGGCATCGGCCTCACGTCAGCAGCCTTTGAGACGGTATCAGATGGATTCAAGTACATGCTCTTTGCCTGCGTGCTACTTTTCGCCTTCTCGACCTTGATTACCTGGAGCTACTACGGGCTCCAGGCCTGGCAGTTCCTATTTGGTCAGAACAAGGTGGTTGAGCTGATCTACAAAGTCATCTTCTGTCTGATCATCGTTGCGGGCGCTTCCGCTTCGATGTCGAATGCCATTGATTTCTCCGATGCCTCGCTCTTCGCGATGAGCATTCCGAACCTGATCGGGGTCTATGTCCTGATGCCGGTGGTTTTCCGTGAGCTCAACAAATACATCGCCTACACGAAGAAGGTCGATGCGGGGAAATCACAGGATGAGGCTCTCGCGGAGGTGGAGAAGATTGATGGCGGAGGGGCTTGATCACGCTCAAGCTTGCCCCATCGTAGGGCCATGGCTCGCGAGTACACGCTGAATCGTCGGGAAAGCGCTTCCTCCTCGGGAATCGATTATCGAGCGGAGCTCAATGACGAGCAATTCGGGGCGGTGACCTCACCGCCGGGACCCACATTGGTGATCGCAGGCGCGGGATCGGGGAAGACGAGGACGCTGACCTATCGCGTCGCCTACCTGCTCGATCAGGGGGTGGACGCCCGAAATATCCTGCTGCTGACCTTTACCAACAAGGCAGCTCGCGAGATGACCGAGCGGGTCAGGACGCTGGTGCCTCACGATGTCTCGGCACTTTGGAGCGGCACCTTTCACTCGATCGGAAACCGCATCCTGCGGCGGCATGCCGAGGACCTCGGATTCACCAAGGCCTTTTCCATTCTCGATCGCGACGACCAGAAGTCCCTGCTCAGCTCGGTGATCGGTGCACTGGACATCGATACCAAGTCGCGGCGCTTTCCAAAGGCGGACGTGCTCGCCTCAATGTTCAGCCTCGTCGAGAACACCGGGGAAAGTCTGGAGGAAGTGATCATGCATCGCTATCCCTACTTCGATGACTGGCAGGAGGAAATCGAGAAAGTCCACAAGGGCTACGTGAAGCGAAAGCTGGAGACGAACTCGATGGATTTCGATGACCTGCTCGTGCTGACGCTTCGCCTGCTGAAGGAAAACGAGGACTTGCTCAAACTCTATCAGAAGCGCTTCCGCCACATTCTCGTCGACGAGTATCAGGACACCAACTCGGTGCAAACGGAGCTGATCGATCTGCTCGTCGCTGGCGGGTCGAGTGTGATGGCGGTGGGGGATGACGCGCAGTCGATTTACTCATGGCGCGGAGCAGACATGGGGAACATCCTCTCGTTTCCGAAGCGGCACGCCGGCTGCAAGGTTTTCAAGATCGAGACGAACTACCGCAGCGTGCCGGAGATTCTCGATCTCTCGAATGCAGCGATCAAGGCGAACCTCGAACGCTTCGACAAAGACCTTCGGTCGTCGCGTGAGGCACTGGGTGTGAAGCCGGCTCTGGTGCCCCTGCAGGATCCCTCGCTTCAGTCGCAGTTCATCTCACAGCGGATTCTCGAACTGCGGGACGAGGGGATTCCGCTGGAGGAAATGGCCGTGCTCTACCGGGCGCACTTCCAGTCGCTCGAAGTGCAGATGGAGCTAACCTCGCGCGGGATTCCTTTTTCGATCACCAGCGGCCTGCGGTTCTTCGAGCAGGCGCACATCAAGGACATCGCGTCCTTTCTGAGGTTCGCGACGAATCGCCGCGACGAGACGAGTTTCAAACGGATCGTCCTGCTCCTTCCCGGGATCGGCGCAAAAGGCGCGGACAAGATGTGGGCGCAGTGGCTGAAGACCGGCTGGGCGGTGAAGGAAGACACGCCGCCATGGTCGGAAGTGCTCTCGACCTTCAAGCCACCGAAGAAGGCGGAGACGCATTGGAAACAGCTCGGCTACATCTTTGACGAACTGACGCCCAACGGCGAATTCGCCAAGCCCTCCGACATGGTCTACAGCGTGCTCGAAGGCATGTACGACGACTACCTCTGCGCGAGCTACGACAATGCCGAGAATCGTCGCAATGACATCGAGCAGCTGATGAGCTACGGCATGAACTTCGATGACGTGCTGGAGTTCCTGGCGCAGCTTTCCCTGCTGAGTTCGGCGGACGGCGAGCCGACGGGAGACAAGTCGGAGCGCGATGACGAGAAGGTCACGCTGTCATCGATCCACCAAGCGAAGGGCTTGGAATGGAAAGTGGTGTTCGTGATCTGGCTGGCGGACGGCCAGTTTCCGAATGGCCGGGTCATCGAAGCGGAGGATGACGCGATGATGGAAGAGGAGCGGCGCCTGTTCTACGTCGCGATCACCCGCGCGAAGGATGAGCTGTACATGAGCTACCCGCTGATCAATCCGAAGAGCTACACCGGCGATGTGATCCAGCGACCGTCGCGTTTTCTCGATGATTTTCCGAAGGCATTGGTCGAGGAATGGCAAGTCGGGCCGAGTTGGGATCACGAAGGAGTGGACGAGCCGTTTTGAGCTGGGGCTTTGGGGTTCTTTACAGAAGGACGCGAAGGACGCGAAGGTCGCGAAAGGGGGAGGGTTTGTCGTTCCTTTCAGGTGGTCCTTGAAAGGGCTCGAGTCTCCGATGTTGGATGCCTTGGACGAGTGGACTCTTGGGCCATGCCCCGACCTTGCAGCTTATCGAAGTGTCGCGTTCTGTTTGCCGAGGGAAAGCTCTCGGAAGGGGCAAATTGTAAATTCGCCAGAAGAGGCGGAGCGTTGGTGGGATTCGGCGCCGGTGGGGTAACATCCGGTCTGGCACCCCCGCCGGGGTGCGCTTCACTGGGTGATTGTGATCCGGTGGTGTCGCTACGCTCGACCACCGGATTTTTTCAGGCGGGCTCGCTGGTGGGTGGGGCTTCGAGGATGCCTTTGGCTTTGGGCCAGGCTTTGGCGGCTTCGACGAGGATCCAGGCTTCGAGGGCGAGGGTGGCGATGCCGATGGTGGCAAGCAGGTAGTTCGGTTTGTCGCCTGTCAGCCATGCGTCAGGGCCGATGAAGACCTGCATGATCATGGCGGTGGCGGGGAGGATGAGCATGAAGAGGGCGGGGATGGCGACGAACCAGATCGGCAGGCCGCGACGCCACATCCAGAAGAGGATGACGAGGAAGGCGATCCCGCCTAACAGCTGGTTGGTGGCACCGAAGACGGGCCAGAGGATGAGGCCGCCTTTGCCGAGGTTGGCGACTTCCCAGGCGGTTCCGGGGGCGGGCAAGGCGGCGATGAGGCCGGCAATGACTACGGCGAAGATGGTGGCGACGTGCTTGTTCTGCAGCGGCTTGATGCCGGTGGCGTGACCGAGTTCCTGGGTGACGTAGCGCTGGAGTCGGCAGGCGCTGTCGAGGGTGGTGGCGGCGAAGGAGGCGACGAAGACCCCCATCAGGGCGACGGCGAATTGGCCGGGGAGGCCGAGGGCTTTGATGAAGTTCGCGCTGCCTTCGACGAAGGCGGAGATCGCTCCTTTTCCGGCGGCACCCCACTCGGCGTATTTGGCATGGTAGGCGGCTTCGCCAAAGAGGGTTTCGCCACCCGGTGAGGAGACGCCGAGGCCGATGCCGGCGACACAGGCGAGGATCACAAGCACGGCGAGAAAGCCTTCGGTGAGCATCGAGCCGTACCCGACGAATTGGGCATCGGTCTCGGATTGCAATTGCTTGGACGAGGTGCCGGAGGAGACGAGGCAATGGAATCCGGAGATCGCACCGCAGGCGATGGTGACAAAGAGAAAGGGGAAGATCATCGGCGCGCCGGCCGGAGCGTTCTCGCCGAGGCGGATGGGCTCGGCGACGATCTCGAGCGCCTGCTTTTCCGCCCCGCTGCCGACTCCGAAGAGTGCTGCAATGACGAGCCCGGCGACGACGAGGCCGAGGGCGGAGAGGAGTTGGAGGGAGTTGATGTAATCGCGCGGCTGGAGGAGAACCCAGACGGGAAGAACCGAGGCGATGTACGAGTACACTAGTAGCAGGATGCACCACGAGAGGATCGACCAACTGGCGAGCTCGGCATTGAAGGCGTGAAGCGGACCCCAGTCGCCGAAGTGGACGCTGAGGTACATGATGCCGAGGGCGATGAGTGAGGGGAGGGTGAGACTGATGCCTTTGCGATGGAGCCAGATGCCGATGATGACGGCGATGGGGATCTGGATGAGGCAGGGGAAAATCGAGCTCGGGAACATCTTGAACACGTTCGCGATGACCAGCCCGAAGATCGCGAGCACGATAGTGAGGGCGAGGAAGAGGATCGAAAGGAAGAGGATGCGGGCGCGCGGGGCGAGGACGCGGCCGGAGATGTCGCCGACGGTTTGGCCGCGATTCCGCATGGAGATGTAGAGCGAGCCGAAGTCGTGGACGGCCCCGATGAAGATCGAGCCGAAGAGCACCCACAGAAGTGCGGGGACCCATCCCCAGATGACGGCGAGGGTCGGGCCGACGATCGGGCCGGTGCCGGCGATCGAGGTGAAGTGGTGGCCGAAGACGACGCCTTTCGAGGTCGGAACGTAGTCGCTGCCGTCCTGCAGTTCGATGGAGGGAGGGATACGGTCAGGATCGAGCTTGAAGATCTTTCGCGCGAGCCAGCGACCGTAGGTGTGGTAGGCGATGAGGTAGAGGATCAGCGAGCCAAGGGCGATGAGGAGGGTTTGCATGGGTTTGACGAAAAGTGCGGTCTGCGGCTGGGAGGGTTAGGTGCCGATTGCAAAGCGGCATTCCCCAGCGGGCGGACGCCTAAACGTCGGCCCGGGCACCAATGCCGGTATCGGATTTGCGTTCCGCATTCTGAATGATGTTCAGGGCGTGGTTTCCAACGGCCTCGAGATGGTTGTTGGTCTCGGTGTAGAGCATTTCGGTCGGGACGTCGCCGCCCGCCTGCATGCGCCTGACCGCACCCTTGTTATGCTGTTTGCGGAGTTTATCGATACGATTCTCGAGGAGGTTGGCCGTCTCATACATCTCGCCGGAAATTCCTGAGAGTGAATTGGCACAGAGATCGAGGATGGCGCGAACCTGGTGGCAGATGGCGGAGAGTTCCCGGTGCTGTTCTTCCGAGAAGTGACGACCTTTTTCGTACTTTCTCTGCACCGTCTTGACCAGTCGATAGATCCGGTCGGTGGCCTCCTCGTGCTCGGAGACGACGCGCAGCATGGCGGTGATCCGGGTGGCGTTGCTCGGCCCGATTTCATGGGACGAGCACTGGATGAGGTAGGAGGTGATGTCGTGCAGCATCTGGTCGCACTGATCCTCCATTTCCTTGAGCCGGGCGACTTCGGAGGAGAGGTCCTGATCGGGGTTGTTGAGGACGTTTACGAAGCCGTCGAACATCTGGGAAGTGACGTTGCTCATCGCCTTGATGGCGGTGTCGGCCTCGGCCAGGTTGAGTTCGCCGAGATCGACGAGACCCTGGGAAATGTAGCGGATCTGGGTCTTGTTGGAGTCCGGGGACTTGTCGCGCACCCACCATTCGACGAGGCGCGCGATCTGGGGGACGAAGGGAACGAGGAGAAGAATGTTCGCGAGATTGAAGGCGGAGTGGAAGACCGCGGTGGCGAAGGCGACGTCGAAGGAGGAGAACTCACCCTTGGCGGCGCGCAGGGAATCGGGAAGGAGGTGGGTGATCTTCCAAGCCATTTCGGTGAAGGGAACGAAGGCCACGAGCATCCACAAAACGCCGGCGACGTTGAAGGTGAAGTGGGCCCGGGCGGCTCGTTTCGCATTCAGGTTGGCGCCGAGCGAGGCCAGCCAGGCGGTGACGGTGGTGCCGATGTTTTCGCCGAGGACGATGGCGGCGGAATTGCGGAAGACTTCGATGGGATTGTCGAGGTCGCCAAGCCAGCCATTGAGGGCGCAAGTGATGGTGATGGCCATGGCAGCCGAGGACGACTGGCAAAGCAGTGTGAGAACGATGCCGCCGACGAGGTAGAGGAGAACGGAGAGGAATCCGCGCCCGCCCATCCAGGTGACGATGTTCTGAATGGTGGCTGCAGTGCCGGGGTCGGTTTTGAGCATTTCCCGAAGGTCGGGAACGGAGTCCTTGAGAAGGCCGAGTCCGAAGAAGACGAGACCAAACCCGAGCAGCACCTCACCCCAGCTTTTGCCTTTGTCTTTACCGATGAAAAGAAAGGGCAGGCCGATGCCGATGAGGGGCAGGGCGATGCTGGCAATCTCGAATTTCCCGACCACGGCGACGATCCACGCGGTGATGGTGGTGCCAAGGTTGGCGCCCATGATGACGCCGATCGATTGGATGAGGGTGAGGAGGCCGGCGTTGACGAAGGATACGACAAGCACCGTGGTGGCCGAGGAGGACTGGACCAGCGAGGTGGTGAAAAAGCCGGTGAGGATCCCGCTGAAGCGGTTACCGGTGATGCCTGACAAGGCGGCACGCATCCTGGCACCCGCCACTCGCTGCACGCCTTCCGACATGATCTTCATCCCGAAGAGGAAGACACCGAGAGCGCCCAGAACCTGAAGAAGGCTGAGGACCGTGGAAATTAACGAAAACGAGGGCTCGGCGGAAGCGGCTAAAAGCGACATGAGTATGTGACGAAATCCTCACATAAGGGCCGAGCGAGCGAGCAAAAAGGAGTCAATATGGGAAAATATCGAAGCGCGAAGAGGCAGATTGCAATGCTTCAGGAATGATCGAGATCCTCGGCGAGGGCCTCGAAGACCGGGGCTGGCACGTAGCGGCGTACGGTATCCTGCCAGCCATCGGGGCCGATGAGGCTTTTGACCATGCTCGATGAAACCTCGGCGATGTCGCGAGGCGGCATCAGGAAAGTGGTCGTTATCTTGGGTGCGAGGTCGGCGTTGATGTGACGCATGACTCGCTCATACTCATAGTCATCTGGCGCGCGGATGCCGCGCAGGATGAACTGGGCGTCCCGATCGCGGGCATAGTCGACGAGGTAGCGGTTGTCGAAATGGGCGATGGTGAGCCGTTCGCAGGAAGGCACCGAAGCACGGAGCAGGCTGAGACGTTTTTCGACACTGTAGGTGTAGCTCTTCGAGGGGTTGTTGCCGATGGCAACGATCAAACGATCAAAGAGTTGCAGCCCTTGATCGATCATCCAGAGATGACCGTTGGTCGGGGGGTCGAAGGATCCGGCGTAGACCGCAGTGCGCATGGACTTGGTTAAGCGTTAAAATTCAAACTTTAAACCCCAAATGCTGGAACGTGAGGAAGTGGCGAATGGCTGCATGGATCGGGTTCTTCGTCTGGTGTCCAAGGCTGAGAAAGGAGGTTTCAAAAAGTGGTTCCTTGATTGAGGTGGGGGATTTCACCAAGTTGGAGGGCTTCAGAGAGGCTTTGGGAAAGGTAGGTCTTCGCCCGGTCAATGGCGGTGGCAAGATCGTCGGCGTGGGCGAGCCGCGCGGCAATGGCGGCCGAAAGCGTGCAGCCGGTGCCGTGGGAGGCGGTGGTGTCGATGCGCGGACTGCGGAACCAGGTGAGCTTGCCACCCTCGCAGAGCAGGTCGGCGCATTCGGGCGCCTCGAGATGGCCGCCTTTCAGAAGCACCGCGGTCCCGAAGCGCTTGGATAGCTCGGTGGCAGCGGTCTCGATGGTGGCTTCGTCGCGAATGGGGCGGTCGAGGAGGACCTCGGCTTCGTCGAGATTGGGCGTGATCAGGGTGGCCAGGGGAAGGAGTCGCTCGCGATAGGCTTCGATGGCATCCCTTTTGAGAAGGGAATCTCCGGTTGAGGCGACCATGACGGGATCGACGACGAGCGGGATGTCCGGATGTTTGGCGAGGAGTTCGCTGATGGCGACGACATGGGCTTTGGAGAAGAGCATGCCGGTTTTGATCGCGGCAATCGGATAGCTCTTGAGCAGCAGGGCGACTTGATCCTGGACAATCGTGGGGGGCACCGGATGGACGGAGAGCACGATTTTCGGGGTCTCGGCGACAACGCAGGTCGCGGCGGTGAGTCCGTAAGTTTGGAAGTGTTGGAAGGTCTTGAGGTCGGCCTGCAGTCCGGCACCTGCAGAGCAGTCGGATCCGGCAATACTGAGGGCAATGGGAGTCATGGGGAGAAGGTAGGCGAAAAAATTCCAGGCGAAACGATGAATTTGGGGTTTGGCATCTTCCCGTGGTTCGTTTGAATAGATGGAATGGCGACCATCACTGAGCTCAAAGGACTGTCCGTGCAAGTAGACGATGTCATCTACATGCCGAGTCTCGATGCGCCCGACGAAAGACCTCACCCCTTCGTCTATTTCATTTCGATCAAAAACAACTCAGGCCAGCGGGTGACGATCCAGGGACGCAAGTGGGTCGTGAAGGAGGGCGCGGAAGTGATGGTGGTGGAAGGCGATGGCGTCGTCGGCCAGACGCCGGTGCTGGAGCCAGGTGAAAATTTTTCCTACAACAGCTACCACGTGATCTCCGGCGACGCGGTGGCGGAAGGCGCCTTTTTCGGGAAGACGGCGTCCGGTGAGTGGGTTTTTGCGAAGATCCCGGCGTTCGAGCTCTCGGTGCCGGATTGGGTCTAGCAGCTCACGGATTTTCGCACGTGATCACGCCGTTCGAGGAGATGATCCGGTCCATCGGCACGTCGTGCGGATCGCAGGGAATGCGCGGGACGATCTGTTCGAGGTAGGCGATGCCGATTCTTTGGGCTGTCGCTTTGGCCGCTGTTAGAGTGCGGTCGTAAAATCCCTTTCCGCGTCCGAGCCGCATGCCGCGCTGATCGAATCCGAGCCCAGGGCAGAGGAAGAGGTCGATTTCTTCGATGGCCACGAGCGGCAGGTCGGCTGGGGGTTCGGCGATGCCGAAGGCTCCGGTCTGAAGTTGCTCGGGGTGATCGATCTGGTGAAAGAGCAATTCGTCGCCGATGACACGCGGCAGGACCCAGCGATGATCGGGCTGGGTGCCGATGAGATCAAGGAGGGCTGGCTCGCCGGGGAGGGCGGAAAATGTGGCAATGCAGCGTGGGGGATGGCTGCCGAGATGATCGACGAGTTGGCTTCGGATGCGGCATGATTGCGCATCCGGGTCGTCGATTGAGGCAAGAATCCTGCGCAACCAGCGTCGCCAATCGGCTTTTCCCGCCTTCGGGCCCGGACTTGTCTCTTGCATTGCCACCTTTCGGAAAGGAGCATATCCGACGTGATTCGTTTGTGGCAAGTGGTGCTTCTGTTGCTGACTCTCGGGCTTTCTGCCGAAGAGGATGAGAAGGCCTTTGCATGGAAGGCGCCGAACATTGGTCCGGGGCTGTTCAGTGACGACTTGGGAATGCTCGATCGCGAGAAGGATGAGTACGCCACGAATCTGGCGGTCTATGCCAACAACGGCGTGGCGAAGGCAGGGGCTTCGGTTGCCTCACTGGAGCAGGCACGGCGCTTGATTGCGCTCTCGATGCATCTGTCCCCGCGCAACAAACGTGCCCTCGTTGCGAGCTATCAGCTGAGTCGTGGCGTGGTGCCGTCTGCCGTGCCGAGCGAGTACAGCTCCGAAGTGTTGGCGAGATTGCTTTTCACCCGCGGACAGGTGCTCCGTCAGCAAGGGGGGGCGGAAAACCTTCTGCTGTCCCGCGTCTTCACCGAGCTGGCCGCCGAGATGGATCCGCGGAATGAAGATGCCGTGTATGCCTGCGAGTTGCAGCGGCTTGACCATGGTCGGCTCGAGTGGGCGCAGCTGACGGATGTGAAGTCGACGCCGCGGCCCGGTGCGGCAGGGATGCCTTGAGCGATTGGTGGAAAGGGACGCTTGCCAGCGGGCATCGGCTCACTACGCTCCGCCACCACATTTCATGAAAATCTGGCTCGACGGAAAATTGGTAGAGGAGTCCGAAGCAAAGCTCTCGGTGTTTGATCACGGCATCCTCTATGGCGATGGTGTCTTTGAAGGGATTCGCTTTTATAATCGGCGGATCTTCCGTCTCGAAGAACACATTGAGCGTTTGTTCGATTCCGCGAAGGCGATCGTTCTGAACCTTCCATGGACGAAGGAAGAAGTCTGCCAGTACACGATCGACACGGTGCGTGCGAATGGCCTGGACGATGGCTACATCCGTCTCGTGATCACGCGTGGATCCGGGGGGCTCGGACTGAGCCCGTATCTCTGCGAAAAGCCGAGCATGTTCATCATTGCCTCGACGATCAAACTCTACCCGCAGGAGCATTACGACAATGGTCTGACGCTGATCACCTGTGCGACGCGTCGCCCGGCCCCGGCCGCGCTGATGCCGCAGGTGAAGTCGCTCAACTACCTCAACAACGTGATGGCTAAGGTGGAGGCCATCCAGGCGGGTGCTCTGGAAGGTGTGATGCTCAATGAACAGGGCAACGTGGCCGAGTGCACCGGCGACAATATTTTCCTCATCAAGGATGGGAAATTGATCACGCCTCTGGTTTCCGATGGAGCGCTCGATGGGATTACCCGTCGTGTCATCCTCGAGCTGGCGGATCAGCTCGAGGTACCGGTCGTGGAACGGACCATGAATCGCTACGATATTTTCACGGCCGATGAATGTTTCCTGACGGGAACGGCTGCGGAAGTGATTCCGGTGAAGAGCCTCGACCGCCGCGAAATCGGCGATGGCAAGCCGGGCGAGGTCACTCAGCGCTTCATTTCGGCGTTCCGCGAGCTTGCGGAGAGCACGGGAGCCTCGATTGACTGAGAATTTCTCGATTCCGAAAGGTTTTCGTTTCGCAATCCGGGGGAAGGCTCTTAGGTTGTCTTCAGGTAATGGAGTGCGACAACTGCGGCAAACCGGCGAAGGTTCACCTCACCCAGTTAGTGGGTGGGAAAGTGAAGAAAGTAGCCCTGTGCAATGAATGCGCCCAAACAAAGGGCGTGACGGATCCGACCGGCTTCGCGCTGGCGGACATGCTGCTGGGCGGGTCCAGCAGCTCCAGCGGTGCGGTGGCGAGCTTGGCTCCGTCACCGTCCGGCGCTTCATCGCGGAGCTGTCCGCAATGCGGATTCACCATGGCGGATCTCAAAAAGGTGCGTCGTTTCGGCTGCGGGGTTTGCTACGTCACTTTCCGTGAAGAGGTGAATCAGATGATCCGCGGGATGCACAAGGGACCGACCCACTGCGGGAAAGTGCCGGATGGATTGATGGAAATGCATCAGCGCAATCAGCGACTCGAGGAACTGCGCGTGAAGCTCGAACAGGCGGTGATCACCGAGAACTACGAAGAGGCGGCAGGCTTGCGCGATGAGATCCGTCAGTTGGAAGAAAAAGTAGCGCAAACCGACTGAGGCCATGATGCGATTCACCACTCTGATCAAGCACCCCGCCGACTGGATGACGGGCGAGGGGGCCGACAATGCGATTGTCCTCACCTCGAGAATTCGATTGGCACGGAATATCGCCGGCATTCCTTTCCCGGGATGGGCGAAAAAGTATCAACGTGCCGAGGCCCTGGAGCAGATGCGTCCGGCGGTCGAGGCGCTCTCTTGCATGAAGGATCCCTTTTCGCACGAACTCGACTCACTGAGCTCCGTGCAGAAGCAGGTGATGGTCGAGCGCCATCTCATCAGCCGCGAACATGCGGCACGCGGCGAGGGAAGTGCGGCGGTGATCGAGCGGCGTCAGTCGGTCGCCATCATGATCAATGAGGAGGACCATCTGCGAATGCAGTCGATCCGCCCGGGACTTGAATTGTCGGCGGCCTACGAGGCGCTCGCAGAAGTCGACGATCAGCTCGCCGAAAAGCTCGAGTATGCCTTCGATCCTGATCTTGGCTATTTGACCACCTGTCCCACCAATCTCGGCACCGGGATGCGCGCCTCGGCGATGCTTCATCTTCCGGCTCTGGTCCTCAGCGATCAGATCGGCCAGGTGCTGCAGGCGGTGAACAAGATCGGCCTCGCAGTGCGCGGTATTTTTGGCGAGGGCACCGAGTCGCTCGGGAACCTGTTCCAGATTTCTAACCAATCAACGCTCGGTGAGAGTGAAGAGACCATCTTGCGACGTTTGGAGAGGGTGATCTCCCAGGTCGCCCTCCATGAGCGCAATGCGCGCGGCAAGCTTGTCGAAGATGATCCGGACATGGTCTGCGACAAGATCGGTCGCGCCTACGGTGTTCTACGCAATGCGTGGATCATCGACTCGAAGGAGGCGCTGAATCACTTGTCGTTGCTGCGTCTCGGCGGAGATTTGGGAATCTTTTCCGATGACACCGTGCGATTGTGCGACGAGCTTCTGATGGAGATTCAGCCGGCGCACCTGCAAATGCACAGCGGACGCAAGCTTGCTCCTGAAGAACGCGACACGATTCGGGCGGAAATTGTCCGCTCCCGGTTGCAATCACTCGAAGCCCCTGATATTCGTTCTATTAACAAAACAGGAGGAGACAATGACTCCTCCCCCGACCTCGGAATCGCATGAATAATTTCACCCCAAGAGCTCAACAGGTTCTCGCCCTTGCACGCAAGGAAGCGGATCGCTTTAACCATAGCTACGTCGGCACCGAGCATTTGCTGCTCGGCCTGATCAAGCTCGGGCAAGGCGTTGCGGTGAACGTGCTTGAGAGAATGGGGCTGGATCTTGAGACCGTGCGAATGGAAGTGGAAAAGGAAGTCGGCACCGGCACCGGTCAGAAAGTTTCCGGAAGCATTCCCTACACCCCCCGGGTCAAGAAGGTCCTGGCGCTGGCAAACAAAGAGGCCAAAGCCCTCAATCACAGCTATGTCGGCACCGAACACATCCTACTCGGCCTGCTGCGCGAAGGTGAGGGAGTGGCGGCCCGCGTGCTGCGACGGATGGAAGTCGATATCCAGCGCACCCGTAATGAGATTCTCGCCGAGATCGATCCGAACTTTAGTCCGGACGACGACGATGACGATGATGATGACGACGATGATTTGGGTGTCTTCGAGGACGAAGGACAGGGCCCGGAATCGGGTGCTGAGTCGGAAGGCAAGACCAAGACTCCCGCTTTGCGTGCCTTCGGTCGCGATCTAACAAAACTCGCGAAAGAGGAGGGGCTTGATCCGGTGATCGGACGTGAGTCGGAAATCGAACGCGTGATTCAGATCCTCTGCCGCCGGACCAAGAACAACCCGGTGCTGATCGGTGAGGCGGGCGTGGGTAAGACCGCGATCGTCGAAGGGCTCGCCCAGGAAATTGCCAGTGGCAATGTGCCGGAGCTTCTGCGTGAGAAGAAGGTGATCACCCTCGACCTCGCGTTGATGGTCGCAGGCACCAAGTACCGCGGTCAGTTCGAAGAGCGGATCAAGGCGGTGATGGATGAAATCAAGAAGGTCAAGAATGTGATCCTCTTCATCGACGAACTTCACACCATCGTGGGTGCCGGTTCGGCCGAAGGCGCGATGGATGCGTCTAACATCATCAAGCCCGCCCTGTCCCGTTCGGAACTCCAGGTAGTGGGTGCAACGACCCTCAACGAGTACCGGAAATACATCGAGAAGGACGCCGCGCTCGAGCGTCGATTCCAGCAGGTGAAGGTTGAGGAGCCGTCGATCGATGATGCAATCGAGATTTTGAAAGGCCTGCAGGGCAAGTATGAGAGCCACCACAAGGCGAAGTTTTCGCCGGAGGCGATCGAAGCATCCGTGCGCCTGACCTCGCGCTATCTCACCGGTCGCTATCTCCCCGACAAGGCGATCGACGTGCTTGATGAAGCGGGTGCCCGCGCGCGCATCGGACAGATGACCCGTCCGCCTTCGATCAAGGAGCTTGAGGCGAATATCGAGACGATCAATCACGACAAGATTGCCGCGATTGGTGAACAGGATTTTGAAAAGGCCGCGGCGCTTCGCGACCAGGAAAAGAACGCCAAGAAAGAACTGGAGGACACGCTTAACGAATGGCGCTCCAATTCGGAAGAGACGGTGGTGGATGTCGGTGAAGACGAGATCATGGGCGTCGTCTCGAAGTGGACGGGCGTGCCGCTTCAGCGGATGGAGCAGAAGGAAGCGGCGAAGCTTCTGAAGATGGAGTCCGAGCTTCAGTCGGCCGTGATCGGTCAGAACGAAGCCGTGACCGCCATTTCCAAAGCGTTGCGTCGCTCCCGTGCCGACCTCAAGGACCCGCGTCGCCCGATCGGTTCCTTCCTTTTCCTCGGACCTACGGGTGTGGGTAAAACCTATCTCGCGCGGAATCTCGCGGAGTTCATGTTCGGCGACCCGGAAGCTCTGATCCAGATCGACATGTCGGAATACATGGAGAAGTTCACTTCCAGTCGATTGATCGGTTCGCCTCCGGGTTATGTCGGTCACGAAGAAGGAGGACAACTCTCGGAAGCCGTGCGGCGTCGTCCGTACTCGGTCGTGCTTTTCGATGAAATCGAGAAAGCCCATCCGGATGTCATGAACCTCCTGCTTCAGATTCTTGAAGAGGGAATGGTGACCGATTCGCTCGGCCGCAAGATCGACTTCCGCAATACGATCATCATCATGACTTCGAACGTCGGAGCCTCGACCATCAAGCGTCAGACGGCGCTCGGTTTCGGTGCGATGAATGCCGACGAGTCGGACTTCGAGGGCATGAAGGAGAAGATTCTCGAGGAATCGAAGCGCTACTACAAACCGGAGTTCCTGAACCGGCTTGATGAGTTGGTGGTCTTCCACATGCTGGAGAAAAAGGACCTCGATCAGATCGTGGACCTTGAGATCGACAAGCTTCTCAAGCGCCTTCGTGAGAAGGAAATCACGCTTGAACTTGAAGCCAGTGCTCGCGACTTGCTCGTCAACAAGGGCTACGATCCGAACTACGGCGCGCGGCCGATGCGTCGTGCGGTCGAACGCTACCTCGAAGATCCCCTCGCTGAAGCTCTGCTCCGAGGCGATGTGAAGAATGGAGATTCGGCGAAGGTTGTTTGCCCGGAAGGTAAGGAAGAACTGGTCTTCGAATTGATCGAAAGCAAGCCGGAGACCGATGAGGCCGAGGCCGACGAAGCCAAGGTCTAAGGGACTGAGGCTTGATATACGCCGATGGACGGGAATTCGAACGAGTCACCGCAATCAGGCGGACATCCCCAGTTGAAGAGAGCGTTTAGCACGCTCTTGGCTGGGGTTGTGTCGGCGTTGCCGGTGATGCTGACCGTCTGGCTGCTGGTGATTCTCTACCGCATTCTGCGGAATGCCGGCGACAACATCATCGACGGACTCTTCCGGATTCTCAATTCGCTGCGAGGAGTAAAGTCGACCTCACCGGAAGCGTGGGCCTTCGAGTTTCCTGGCGCGAACCTGATTCAGGCGCTGCTGCCGGTGTTGATCGTGTTTGGGGTGGGCTTTGCCGTGACCAACCGGCCTGGTCGTCGTGCTCTGGCATGGGTCGAGCGGCGGATCGATCGTCTCCCGATCCTTGGTTTTGTCTACTCTTCCATCCGGCAGTTGGTCGACGCCTTGAAGGGCCTTGGTGGTGAGCGGAAATTCAAGGGCGTCGCTTATATCGAGTATCCGAGTCCGGGTTGTCGATTGTTAGGCTTCGTGACGGCGAACTATTTTGATGCCCAGACGTCGAAGAACGTGACGGCGGTATTCATGCCGACTTCGCCGAACCCCTTGACGGGTTTTGTGGTGATCGTGGACGACGAGAAGGTCACCAAGTGTGACATGAGTTTGGAAGAGGCAAGCAAACTCATCATCTCCGCAGGCCTCGTCTCGCCGATGGCCGCAGACGAGCAGGTGGAGAGAAAGGCGTAGGGCTGGCGGTGGCGGTCGCGAAGTGCCGAGTGGGAAGTGCCGAGTGAGAAGTGCCGAGCAGTGCCGAGTGAGCAGTGAGCAGTGAGCAGTGAGCAGTGAGCAGTGAGCAGTGAGAGGCAGTGAGAGGCAGATGAGGCAGATGAGGCAGATGAGGCAGATGAGGCGAGATGAGGCGAGATGAGGCGAGATGAGGCGAGATGAGGCGAGATGAGAATGTCGGTGGGTGGTAAGTCTGGCCTTGGCCCAATCTTTCTCAACCAAAGATCGACGTTCCTTGCTAACGGACTCGGTGAGATCGAAATTGTTTGCTTACCTTGCGGCCGTTGGTCGTGACCTCGGATGCGAAGTCTACCGCGTGGGTGGCGTGGCAGATCACGTCCACCTGGCCATTGAACTGGGGCGAACTACCACGGTGGCTGATTTGGTCAAGAAGGTGAAGCAGACCAGCTCCGTGTGGTTGAAGGAGCGGGAAGGAATGCCGTCGACGTTCGAGTGGTAATCGGGATACGGGGCGCTTTCGGTGGGTCAGTCGCAGTTGCAGGATTTGGTGGATTACATCACTGCGTCACCTCGGGAACAATCCGCTCTAAAGGCATGGGGTCACCCATGCACCGGGCAAGGGCTGATGTTGGTGAAGAAGTCGTTGCCTTTGTTATCAATGAGGATGAAGGCGGGAAAGTTTTCAACGCTGATCTTCCAGACGGCTTCCATCCCGAGTTCCGGGAATTCCACGACTTCCTGAGACTTGATATGCTCTTTGGCAAGCAAGGCAGCAGGACCGCCGGCAGATCCAAGATAAAAGCCACCGTGCTTCTTGCAGGCATCGGTGACTTGCTGGGAGCGGTTGCCTTTGGCCAACATGACCATCGAGCCGCCGGCGGCTTGAAAGAGATCGACATAGCCGTCCATGCGCCCTGCGGTCGTGGGCCCGAAGGATCCCGAAGCGTAGCCCGCTGGCGTCTTGGCGGGTCCGGCGTAGTAAACGGGATACTTCTTGAAGTAGTCGGGCAGGTCGCCGGTTTCCTCGAGTCGTTCCTTGAGTTTCGCGTGGGCGGCATCGCGTGCGACGATGATCGTGCCTGTTAGAGCGAGTGCGGTGGTGACGGGATATTTTGAAAGTGTCGCGAGTGTGGCTTCCATTCCCTGATCCAGATCGATCTCAACTCCTTTGAATTTCCAGTCGCGGAATTTTTCCGGGATGTACTGACCGGGCTGGGACTCGAGCTTCTCAAGAAAGATGCCGTCCTTGGTGATCTTGGCCTTTGCCTGACGGTCGGCCGAGCATGAAACGGCCAATCCGACCGGGCAGGATGCTCCGTGGCGGGGGAGGCGAATCACCCGCGCATCGAGGGCAAAATACTTGCCCCCGAACTGTGCTCCAATTCCGGTGCTGCGGGCGACCTCAAGGAGCTTCTTTTCAAACTCAAGATCGCGGAATGCCTGGCCGTGCTCGTTGCCTTCCGTCGGAAGTTCGTCGTAGTAGCGTGTCGATGCCATTTTGACGGTTTTGAGGCAGGCCTCGGCGGAGGTTCCACCAATCACCAGCGCGAGGTGGTAGGGGGGGCAGGCGGAGGTGCCGAGGGTGCGGAGTTTCTCGGCGCAGAATTTCACCAGGCTCTCCGGATTGATCAGGGCTTTGGTTTCCTGATAGAGGAAGGTCTTGTTGGCGGAGCCGCCACCTTTGCTGATGAAGAGGAATTTGTAGGCGTCGCCAGGTTCGGCATAGAGCTCGATCTGGGCGGGGAGGTTGGTACGGGTGTTGACCTCGTCGTAAAGGGTAAGCGGGGCGACTTGGGAGTAACGCAGGTTTTCCTCGGTGTAGGTTTTGTGAACGCCGCGCGCGATGTGCTCGGCGTCGTTGCCATCGGTCCAGACCTGCTGGCCCTTCTTGCCCATCACAATCGCAGTGCCGGTATCCTGGCAGTTGGGGAGAATGCCATGAGCGGCAATCTCGGCATTCTTCAGCAGCATCAGGGCGACCATGCGGTCGTTTTCGGTGGCATCGGGGTCATCGAGAATTGCAGCGACTTGCTTGATGTGTGAGGTGCGAAGCGTGAAGTTGATGGCCTTGAAAGCCTCGTTGGCGAGGAGCGTGAGACCAGCGGGATCGACTTTCAGGATGGGCTTTCCTTCAAATTCGCTCAGGGAGACGTGCTCGGAGCTGAGTTTGACATATTCGGTGGGATCCGAGGCGAGGGGGAAGGGATCCTGATAGTGGAATGGCTTTTCTGGCATGGGGGAAGTTTATGGGGCTTGGCCGTGCTGGTCCAGCCGATGAGTGGAAACGGCAACAAGATGATCCGATTCGCATGGTGGGATCTTGAATGCTGAAAAAGACGACGCCTCACCGAGTCGGCTGAGTTTAAAGGCGGCCTTCATCGGCATCGATGTAGTCCATGAAAGTCACGACGTCATCGCGCTCGCCGAAGCCGGATTCTTCGATGCGACTGGCAAGTTTTTCGGACAGGTTGTCGCGGAATCCACGGGTGCGCATGTAAGCGTTCCACCAGGCAACTTCATGCTCCGGCCTCTGAACACCGTTTTCACGGGCCCAGGCGAGGGCCTGGTGGTCGTCGGCACCGGCCAGAACGATCTCGCTGAGTTCGGCATAATCCACCCCGAGAAACTGGCAGATCCAGAGGTCCATGCCGGCACCGAGATTGGCATGGTAGTCTTCGCCGAGCTTTCCTTCGGCATGAAGACGGATTTTGTCACAAAGTCGTGGGAAATAGATCAGGCCTTCGATTTCTTGTTTGGGACTGCAGGGGTAGCGGGTGCTCATCGGGATCAATTTGGAGATGCCTCGGCGAGACGACAACGTCAAATTCCACGACCGAAGGGAGGACCGGCAAAGCGGGGAATGCGGCTTTCAATCGGAGGGGGATCGACTAGAATGTTACCCATGAAAATCGGGAGAAGCTTGTTGTTGGGCTGCGTGGCGGTCGCGGTGGTGGGTTGTGGCTCGTCGGGGTCCGCGCCGGAGATCGATGGGAGCAGCGACTTGAAGCGGGTTCCTGTTTCGACATCCGGCATGCACACCGTCACGCCGCCGAGCCCTCTGCGTCTTCCGCTTGCGACTGTTTTCAAGGGGGAGTCCAAGTTTCATGCGATGGTCGCCAAAGCCGAGCGGGAGAACTGGCGTCAGCTGCCGCTGGGTCAGAGAACCATCCGGGCGGCGCGGGCGATGGTCGGAACACCCTACGTCAACTACACGCTCGAAGTGGACGATCGGATTGAGAACCCGGTGGTGAACTTCAATGGGATGGATTGCTGGACGTACTATGAGAACGCATTGGCATTTGCCCGGATGCTCCGCTACAAGCCCGCTCCCTACAAACCCCAGGACATGCTTCACATGGTTGAGCTGGAGCGCTATCGCGGGGGGCGCTGCACGGGTGGCTACCTGAGCCGGATGCATCACCTCGAAGAGGTGTTCTACGACAATCAGAAGCGGGGCATTGCCGAGAATATCACCCCCAGATTGCCCGGTGCTGTTAGATTGCAGCGGGAGATCCGTGAGATGACGGTGCAGTGGAAGAGTTACCGCTACCTTCGCAACAATCCCTCCTTGGTCCCTCAGATCGGGAAGATTGAAAAGCAGGTCTCGAAGCTGCCTGTTTACCACATCCCCAAGTCGAAAGTCAGGGCGGTGGAGAACTACCTCCAGGATGGAGATGTCTGCGCGATCACCAGCAATTGGAAATATGGATACACGTCCCATGTCGGGCTGATTGTGAAACTCAAGGGTCGCGCTTACTTCACCCATGCGACTTCCGATCGCGATAAAGGTAGAATGACGATCATTGACCGACCGATTACCGACTATCTCAACGGCTCATCGAAGCACGCCGGAATCGCTGTCTGCCGTCCGAAGGACCTTCCGCCATCGAGGATGTGGAGGAGTGGAGTGGTGGGACGCTGATGGATCCCATGGGCCGGTGAGTGGGCGCGGTGCGCACTCGAGAAACAAGCCGCAGGCTTGGGCTGTCGAGCTGATCCGCGACCTGGAAGTATCCAGCTTCGAAAAATCCGCTTGCCGGTGGACTGCCTGCGTGGTTTGTTCTGACGAACACTGTTCTAAAAGCCATGAATGAACCACTGACCCAACGGCAACAGGAGATCCTCGATTACCTCAAAGAATCCCAGCGATTGAGGGGAGTCATGCCATCGACTCGGGAGATCCAGGAGTCATTTGGCTTCGCCAGTCAAACCGCAGCGATGAGTCACCTCAGAGCACTCGAGCGAAAAGGTGCCATCCAACGCCTTCCGGGGAAGGCCCGCGCCGTCATTTTTCCTGAAGACCTCGACCGCGAGGAAATCGTCGACATCCCGATCTACGGCGACATTGCCGCCGGTATGGCACAAGACGTGGCTCCCGATAAGGAAGGCTGTCTCTCGATCGATATCGCCTCGCTCGGGATTCGTCCGACAGCGCGAACTTTCGCGCTCCGGGTTCGAGGAGATTCCATGATCAATGCCCACATTTGTGATGGAGATACCGTGATTCTTGAGTTTCGCGAGCCGCGCCGTGGGGACGTGGTGGCGGCGTTGATCGACGGGGAGACAACTCTGAAACGCTACGTGATGGAAGGTCGAAAGGCCTACCTGCGAGCCGAGAATGATGACTATCCCGATTTGATTCCGGCGCGCGAATTGATCATCCAGGGCGTGATGATCGGACTGCTGCGGAACCACGGGGGGTGAAGCGCAGCTGGGAGCTGCTCGAGAAACCGAAATCGTTCTCGGGGCTCATGGCGCGGGCGACCTGGCTGGAGGCCTGCATCGCGGGACCATTCCTCCGGTAAGCCGGTGCAAATTCATCGCCGTCAACATCGGAGGATCAGCATTCGATCGCCATCCAATCGTCCGGAATGATGTCGTCGTTCCAGAACCATGACCATGATTTCGGCAGAGGATAGTAAATCTGTTTGTTGGGTGCCTTGCTCAGCCACGCTCCCCACCAGCTGAACGAACTGTTGGCAATGGCGAAGCGCTGGCACTGGCTGATCAGGTGAATGTCCTGATAAGCCCACTCATCTCCATCACGACCTTCGACGATGGTCATCGGAAGGTCGAAGTCGAGATTTTCGCGAAGCCAGTCCTTGGCATCGCCAAAACAGAACAGGTGGGGATTGGCCAGACCTTCGGTCATTTTCGCGACAGCCGTGCGGTAGTAGTCGACCGAGATCTGTTTGACGCCCGCCTTCGGGCCCGAAGCTTCCTGCCCTGCATGGACCTGATGAAGCCGACGGGCATGCAGTCCGATGGCATCACAGCCAGCCATGGCTTTTTGAATCTTCCGGGTGTGATCGTCGAGCGAGGCGACGACGGTGAAATCACGACGGATTTCATCAGCGTAATCTTCAAAGTAGCGTGGGCTCTGCCAGTAGCCCTTGAAGAGCACCCTCCGCGAGCTCGTGTCCATCGCGGCGATTTCGGGCATGAAGGCTGGGTTCTTCGGTTCTTCCACGTAAGTTGCCTCCTTCAGATCCCGGCTGCCGTTTCTCATCTTTTTCAAGCGCCGGGCAATGCTGCCGAGTTGGTCCGGACGACAATCAAGGCCCGTCGCTTCGGGGAAACTGATCTGATACTTGTCGAGGCAATAGACGCGGCCATACGGATCGCCGACGAAGCCCGAGCGAGTGTCGAGCAGCAGTTCGTCCCCATTTCGAAGGGCAAGCGCTCGGGCGAAGGCGTAGGCGAACATCTGGTTTCCCAGGCCACCCCAGATTCTAGCGACTACAGGCATCGTGGATTGTTAGAATTGGAAGTAAATGAACTCACCGAGTTTGTCGAAATCACGTCCGACGGCATACAGCAGAATCAGGACGAAGGCGAGGAAGAGATAGGTAGGCCGCCACTGCCAGCGGCGGCGAGGACCGAGCTTGGCGTCGGGAAGTTCTTTCATTCCCAGAGCAGGGAAGTAGCGGCGCATGAATTGCTGGGTGTTGGGGAGGAACCAAACCAGCAGGAGCCCAAGAAAGATCGGTCGGAGAGCGCGGGTCTTCGGCGTGATGACCATTCCGGCAGACGACCAGAATTCGGTGCCGTTGAGGCCAAACATCGAGGAAAGGATCGCCTTGGTCGCGCCCATGGCGTCATCCATCGAACCGGACGCGAGCGCCTCGTAGTTTCCGGCGCGGAAGGGAATCCACGCGATGGCCACCGCAAAAAAGGTCATGAAGATGGCGATCGGTTTGGGGATCGATGGTATCTGGAACCTGCGGCCGAGCCAGTGCCAAGCGTGGTTGACGCAGAGATAGAAGCCGTGGAGTCCGCCCCACAGAATGAAGGTCCAGCCGGCACCATGCCAGAGCCCGCCGAGCAGCATGGTGGTCATCAGGTTGAGGTAACGGCGTGCGGGACCCTTGCGATTTCCTCCGAGTGGGAAGTAGAGGTAATCGCGTAGGAAGCGGGAGAGCGTGATGTGCCAGCGCCGCCAGAAGTCGATGATCGACGTCGCCTTGTAGGGTGAGTGGAAGTTGATCGGGAGCCGGATTCCGAAGAGGCGGGCGGAGCCGATGGCCATGTCCGAGTAGCCGGAGAAGTCGAAGTAGATCTGCAGGGTGTAGGAAAGGGTGGCGGCCCAGGCTTCACCCATGGTCAGGTGCCGATCCCCACTGGCAGCAAGATCGAAAAACGGGGTGGCCGTCCGAGCGAGGTAGTCGGCGATCACGACCTTTTTGAACAGACCGATGATCAGAATCGTCGTTCCAATCGAGAGATCGGTAGCCCGAAGCCCTCGACCGGCACCTTTCTGGAACTGCGGCAGCATTTCCTTGTGGTGGACGATCGGGCCGGCGATGAGCTGGGGGAAGAAGGTGACGAAGAGCAGGTAATCGCTGAAGTGGTATTCCTCGGTTTCACCGCGCCAGGCATCAATGAGGTAGGCCACCTG
This sequence comes from Haloferula chungangensis, assembly GCF_042664875.1. Classification (NCBI taxonomy): domain Bacteria; kingdom Pseudomonadati; phylum Verrucomicrobiota; class Verrucomicrobiia; order Verrucomicrobiales; family Verrucomicrobiaceae; genus Haloferula; species Haloferula chungangensis. The sequence continues at coordinate 65,116 of NZ_JBHTBS010000001.1, forward strand.
CTGGAAGGTGAAGAAGGAGATGCCGAGCGGCAGGATGATGGTGGGAGCGGGGAGTCCGGCTTCTGTTAGGGACTCGATCGTTTTTGCGATCAGGCCGGCATACTTGTAGAAAGCGAGCACGCCGAGGTTGGCGACGATCCCGGTGATCAGCGTTGCCTTGCCCGCCTTCGTGGCACGATGACCCGCAATGTAGCGGCCGAAAAAGAAGTTGATGCCACAGGAGGCGCCGATGATCCAAAGGTTCTTCCAGTCCCACCATCCGTAGTAGAAGAGGCTGGCGAGCACGAGAAATGAAACGCTCGCCCGGAAGGGTGCGCGGCGCAGCAGTTGGAAACCGATGAGGACGATCGGAAGAAACAGCAGCAGGTAGATGTAGGAGTTGAACAGCATGGTCGCGGCTTATTCGGATCCCTCCTTGTTGCTCAGGCCTTGGGCCCACTCGATGTCTGCCTTTCCGACGCCTTCGATGTAGCGCCGGTTGCCGGCCTTCGCGTGCTCCAGCCATGCATCGAAGTTTGCCGGATCGAGCTGCAAGCCGTAGTCCTCGCCTCCCTCCATTTCGATGGGCCAGCCCATGATTCGTGCGAGCATCAGGTCGCCGACTTCGAGCGTGTAGTGATTGAAGTCGTCCCAGTTCTGCATTCTTCCGCCTTTCTCCGTGGGCAGCGGCTCGCAGTTGATCGGGTGGTAATCGCCAAAGTCCCAAACTTCCGCCGGGACCGCGTCGGGCTTCTCCTGATTAAGCCTGTCGACCAGGTAGGTAATATCACGACGCTCGCGTTCGAAAGGCAGCATCGCTTCCTCTCCGGAGCGGGTGTGGGAGAGCGCGTGTTGAGGATGGATGAGCAGGACGAGGCGGATGCCGCGCTGCAGGCAGGTTTCGACGATGCCTCCGAGCCGCTTCAGCTTGTCGGGACGAATCGGGGTGTCCTCTCCCGCGCTTTGAGGAGCTTCAAACTGCGACTCCCCGATGATTGCCGCGGCAAGGAAAGCTCGTTGATCGATCTGGCGCTTGGGTCGGTGACGACGGAGGCCACGGTCGTCATACTGGGGGACTTCGTCCGTCAAGCGGCGTTTGATCGTTTCAAATGAGGCTTCAAGGGTTGAGATGCCGACGAGGTAGCGGATCTCGCGGTCGATTCTGTCCTGATCGGGTCCGAGGGGGGAACCATTGAAATCGAAAATGATCCGGGTGTCGAAGGTGGAGCTGAGATCTCCCGGGTCGATGCCGATGATGACGAGCTCGGGGGATTGCTTTTGAAGGAGGTAGCGGAAGATCGCTTCATTTTCGTAAATGTAGCTGGCATTGCCGCCGAGATTGTAAACGTCCTCGCGTCCCCAGTTCGGATTGCGGGGATCCAGGCTGTTGGTCACCCGTGATGAGCCGATTAGAGCAACCCCAATCGATGGTGCTGAACGAATGAATCCGCATTTCCCGGTGCGAATCTGCGAATCGAGATCCCGATAAGGTTCGAAGGCGTCGGAAGATAGGGGTTCGGGAGTGACTCGCCACGGGTCGACGACGAGATTGATGAGGGCCGCGCCGACCAGGCTTACCACCACGATGGCAAAGAACGTTCTGATGTAGCGCTTGGTCATGGGTTCTAATCAGACATCTGTCTGACGGGATTCTCTGCGGGTGGACGCTCGTGGTGCCTGAGTCTCTGTTGGTCCCGTCCGATGGGATTCTGATGGAAATGGGAAGGCTGAAGTCAATTTACCGATGAAGTTTTGGAGGCTGCGCCAATGGGCTATCCGACGTTTGTCCCGTAGCGACTTGGGAACCGCAAGACTTTATGAAGGCTCCCAAGACGACATCTGCGTGATCCGGATGCCAACTCGGAGACGAGCGGAAGCTGCTGGCCGAGCATACGCCTGGATTTGCCTCCGCCAAGACTCAAGCCGCGACGGAGGGCACCTTCTGAACTGGAGTGAATTCAGCGATCCTGCGGCTTTCTGCTGGCGAATTAGTGCTTGGAATCGGTCGTCGCTCCGCATGAGATCCGTGACAAAATTTTGTGAATGAAGCGGATCATTTTTATTAGCCTGATGAACGGAACGCCATGGGGCGGGAGCGAAGTTCAGTGGTTCGAGATGGCGAGATGGCTTTCTCGCAGGGGACATCGGGTGGAGGTCGTGATGTTCGGACGAGAGGGGAATGAGGCGCGACGCGAAGAATTGTCGGAAGCGGGATGCTCATTGAAGTTGATGCCGTTTTCGGAGGGAAAGTTGGATTGGAAAGGGAAGCGGCGGTTGGCTTCCTTTCTGAAGAACGTCGATTTTGAAGGCGCGGATCTGTGCTTTGTAAGTCAGGGCGGATGGAGCGAGGTGGTGCATGATCCCTTCGTGAAACTTTGGAAACGGATGCGAAAGTTCGTGCTGATTTTCCACAACTATCAAACCGGGAAGAAGCTGAAGTTTATGAAGAAGCGTCGATTGCAGGCATTTTCAGGAGCTGCCTACCGCAATATATCAGACTCGAAGAAGCTGTTTGATGTTCTGGAATCGAGCTATGGGATCGAGATCCCGCGGCAGGTTCCGGTTTGTAATCCGATTACATTTGATCCACCGGAGAGCGCTTCACCCTTTCCGAATGACTGGGAGAGGGAAGCCTTGATCATGTGCGTGCTTGCTTGGCTGGATGTGAAGCGGAAATCTCAGGATCATCTGCTGCGTGTCTTGTCTTCTCCCAAGTGGAAGGACAGGCATTGGACGCTGCGGCTTTGCGGAGATGGTCCGGATAAGGAGCTCCTGAATGAGCTTGCCGAGGAATACGGACTCCAATCCAAAGTGGATTTGCCCGGCAATGTCGCTCCGCAGACTGAGCTCGGCGAGGCTCATGTTTTCCTGCAATTGACGGCCATTGATTCGATGCCCGTGAGTCTTGTGGAGGCCGCGGCAATGGCTCGACCGATCCTGGCGACGAAGGTTGGAGACATGCCGCTATGGGTCGAAGATGGGGTCAACGGATTGCTTGCCTCCGATAGCTCGGATGCGGAGCTCGATGCCGTTCTGGAACGGCTGTGGTCCTCAAGATCAAAACTGCCGGAAATGGGTGCTCAGTCGTTCGAAGTCTTCAAAAAACGATACCCGGATCCCTATGTGCCCGAGCTCCTCGAACGTGCTGGCCTCGGAGACTTGCTTTGATCCATTCGTCTCGAACCTGATCCCTGTCGGATGCCGGCGGACGGATCTCCTTCATTTGGGCTTGCCCAAGCCCGAGAAGAGAAGTTTTGCGATGGCTCTGGTTTTGCTTAGAGGCGGGAGAGCGGATCTCCAAATGGCGCTCATATACCGGCGTCGGACCGTCTCATCCGCGATGTTGAGGGCTGAACGTGATTCGGAAATCAGATGGTTCAGAGCAAAATCGGAATCGAGTCCGTTGGACGATTCGAGTGCTTGGAAAAGTCGATCGCGTCGAGCCCGATAGTCCTGTTCAGCATTAGCTTTTCGATGGCTCTCGGCAAAGTGGTTGGCGCCGTGGATTCGGTAGGCGACCGACTTCTTGTCGTGGTAGTAGGAAATCGCTCCTGCCAGCGATGCGCCGAAGACCAGCACGTCGTCAGCCCGGGTTCTCCAGTCTGCCATCAGCTTGTCCGGGAGATTCGTGACGTGTTTGGCGAGCTCCACCTTCATCGCGATGGCGGAGGTGATGGTCCCGAAGCGTGAGCCAAACATTCTGACAAGGCACGGATTGGGGCCGATGGGCTTCTCGGGCCACTTGCTTGAGTATCGTCTGGGACCTGATGTCTCCTGATGATCACTATAGCAGATGCCGACTTCTGGATGGTCGGCAAACACCGCTTCGATTTCCTGACAGTGCATCGGATAATAGAAGTCATCCGCATCGAGAAAGGTCACGATTCCATCGTCGATGATCTGGATGGCTGACTTCAGCGCGGCAAGTTGTCCCTGATTTTGCTGAGCGATGATGACGAGGTCTGGAACTGATATCTTCTTTTCCTGGAGTAACTTCAATGAATCATCCGTGGATCCATCGTCCACCACGATGATCTGGTCGGGTGGGCGGGTTTGCTTCAGCAGGCTATCGATCGCCTCAACGAGGTAGCTCTCGTAATTGAAGTTGTTGATGACAGTTGTGAGCTTCATTCTTGAGGGATGGGCGCATGGGTGATCGAAAGCATGATCTCCATGAGGAATTCGATGAGAGTGATGGAGAAGGCGGGCTCTTCCGGGTGATGGCGGCTTCCAAGGATGTTAGGGAGAGGATCACCTTTTTTCGGTCTCCCCGCCGTCTGCCGTCGGATGCGATTTCTCCTTATTCTTGAGTTCGAGCATGATGCTTTTGCTCAGCTCCCAATCGTTGGGTTGTTCGCGACGATACCGCTGATAGCCGGCCTCGATTGCTTCCTCACGCTGGCTGAGCGTGTCCTGGGTGAGCTTTTGTCCATAAGGAAGAGCTTCCGGGTTGGGCGTATCCTGATCGAACACACGGGAGAGGATGATGTCTCCGATGGATTGGCGCGCGTGGGTTCCATCAAGCCAGTTGTCCAAAAATGCTTTTCTATCTCCTCCGATGCTTGCGCAGTTGAGGGGGTGAAAATCATTGAAATCCCAGACGTCCACCGGCTGTGCGCCGGGATGCTCGCGGTCCGATTCTGATATAAGCTTCAGGATGAGCTCCCTGTTTTCCTGGAATGTCGGATCGACGGCTCCACCGATAAAGAAGATCGACTGATACATGGCGTGATTGGGGGGGATGATGACGATCAGGCGGATGTTCTTTTCCCGACAGATCGAAAGGATGGACCGAAGGGCGTCGAGTTTCTCCTGAATGACGTTCTTGCGGGTGAAAGACCGCTCAACCCATCCAATCGCCTGAGGTGCGGAGTCCGTGGTGAAGATGTTCAGGAAGGGACGGCCATCGAGGGATTGGGTCCATTGTCCGAGTCGATCATAGGACGCCAGTCTGCCCTTGGCCCGGTAGTTGATCGACTTGACTGAGTAGGTTGTGGAAGAGCCGCCAAGGTAGTAGCGCAGTGTCCTCTCGATCTTGGAAGGTGGTTCCGTCAGTGGGGATTCGTTGAAGGCGCTGGGGTTGGGAATCAGGACATTCGAGGTGAGATCGTAGTGATCAATTCCGAGCAGGATGGTCTTCAGATCGTTGTGGGCGGAAGCGAGTTCGATCATCGGCGCGAACTCGCACAGATTGCCACCGCGCAGCCCGAGGTTCACGATGCGTGCGCCATTCCATTCATCCGCTCTAGGATTGATGGCGATATCGACCCGTGATGATCCGACAATCGCGCCATCCCAGGGACCCATCAGAGCCAGGCCAGCCTTGGCGGTTCTCGGCTGTTTGTGGATTGGCTTGTAGTCGGCAAAATCAGAAGACGACCAGGGGGCGGGGGTGACCCAGAGGGGATTGATGAACGTGTTGAGAAGGAAAGAGAGCAGGAAGATCAGAGCGACTGCGCCCAGGAATGCCAACGAGTGCCTTCGGTAGGCGTTTCTGTTAGAGGACTGCATGGGCGTTACTGGCTAGGGGATGGCTAATCCTCGTCCTTGGGATCGAATTCCTTCATCACTGATAGAAGGAAGTTCCAGTCATCAGGGTGCTCGTTGCGATAGTTTTCATAGCCTTCCTTGATCCGAGCTTCTCGAGCGCTGAGAGTCTCAAGATCGAGGATCTCTCCATAGCTCGCCTCGAGGGGATCCTGAAGATCCCAGCCGTAGATACGCGAGAGAATCACGTTGCCCAGCGCTTCAAATGAGTGAGTCCCGTCGATCCAGAATTTGGCCCGAGTCTCCGAGTCCGTCGGAACTTTCTCGCAGTTCAGGGGATGGAAGTCATTGAAGTCCCAGACCACAACCTTGGGTGCGTCCGGGAATTTTGCCTGCTCGGTCTCAACCAGCTCGAGGATCGTCTGCCGATCGAGCCTGAAGAATGGATCGGGATCGGAGCAGAGGGGGAAGACGCTGAGGTAGACGGCATGATTGGGAGGAATGAAGATCACCAATTCGACATCATTCTCAAGGCAGGCACGGATCGCCCGGCGCAGCGAGGCCACCTTGGTGTCACTGAGGGCAAGTTCGATCTGACGCTTTCTAACATAACGGATCGCGAAAGGCACCGAGTCACGTTGCAGGACATTGCGCATGGTTTCGGTCACGCGGTGGTGAGCCCAATGTCCTTTCGTGGTGTAAGGAGGTATGAAGCCGTTTCGACGGGCCTGCATCGTTTTGTAGGAGGCTTCCGCAGTGGAAAATCCGACGTAGTACCGGAGTTCGCGTTCGAAGGGGTCGCCCAGTTTATTCAGCGGTGAATCGTAGAATCCGGCATTCCGTGCGAGATCAGTTTCCGAAGTCAGATCGGTGAGGTCGACGCCCAAAATAAGGCTCTTCAAATCCGGCTGATGTTCGATCACGTATTCCGCCATGGCGGCGTTTTCGTTGATGCTGGCACCACTCATGCCAAGGTTTACGACCTGATTCTCACCCCACTGGGGAATGCTGGGGTCGAGGCCGATGGCGACTCTTGAGGAGCCCAGCAAGGCAACATCCCAATCTCCGGATCGGGCGAGACCTGCTTTGGCCGTCCGGAGATTGCGGTAGATCTGGCGGTCCTTGGCAAAGTCATTGTTCGTCCAAGGGGCGGGGGTGACCCAGATCGGGTTGATCCAGGTGTTGACGAGGGTGAACAGCAGCAGAATCACCGCGAAGGTTCCCGCCAACCCGATGGCGTGCGTTCGGAAGGATTTCGAAGAAAGCTTCATGACAGTTTGGCCAGCCGTTCAGATCCCGTTCAGAACTGGAAGTAGATGAACTCGCTGAGTTTGTCGAATTGGTGAATGGTAACAAGCATCAGCAGAAGATTGAAGAAGAACCATCCGGTCGTGGGCCTCCACTGCCACCAGCGGCGTGGGCCAAGCTGGTAATCTTCGAATTTTGACGGGTCGATCGCCGGTTGGTAGCGACGCATGAACTGCTGGGTATTGGGGAGGAACCAGCACAAGAGAATCAGAAGCGACGCCCGCATGGCGTGGGAATCCTTGACGACGTATCCACTGCGGTCCGGCCAGAGGTCGAAACCATTGAATCCGAACATCGAGGCATACATGGTGCGGGTCGACTCAAGCGCCTTCATCGTCGTGCCGCCGCTTCCCAGTTCATAGATTCCGGCCCGGAATGGAACCCAGGCAATGACCACAAAGATGAAGGTGAGGACGATGGCCAAAGGTTTCGGCAGCGCGGAAATGTTGTGCTTTTTGCGGAAGAAGACCCAGGCATTGTTGGCACAGAGGTAGAGTCCGTGGAGCAGGCCCCAGAGGAGGTAGGTGAACCCTGCGCCGTGCCAGAACCCGCCGAGAATCATGGTGATGAGCAGGTTGATGTAGCGGCGGGACTTGCCCTTCCGGTTGCCGCCGAGCGGGATGTAGAGGTAGTCGCGGAGAAAGCGGGACAGCGTGATGTGCCAGCGACGCCAGAAGTCGATGATGGATGTCGCCTTATAGGGCGAGTGGAAGTTCAGCGGAAGGCGGATGCCGAAGAGTCGAGCCGAACCGATCGCCATGTCGGTGTAACCCGAGAAGTCGAAGTAGATTTGTACGGAGTAGGCGATCGCACCGGCCCAGGCTTCGGCGATGGTGGGATCCCTGCCGTCGGTCGCCGCGGAAAGGTTGAAGATGGCCGTGGCGATCGGGGCCGCGTTGTCAGCGATCACGACTTTCTTGAAGAGCCCGATCAGGAGGATGGTGAGGCCTGCAGAGGCGTCCACCCAGCGGTGATTCCGCCAGGACTCACGCTTGAATTGGGGCAGCATCTCCTTGTGATGGACGATCGGTCCGGCGATGAGCTGCGGCCAGAAGGAAACGAAGAGCAGGTAATCGGTGAAGTGGTATTCCTCGGTTTCACCTCGCCACGCATCGACGAGATACGCGATCTGCTGGAAGGTGAAGAAGGAGATACCCAGGGCCAGGACGACACTTGGAACGGTGCCTGGCCATCCGGTGAAGTGCTGAAGGATATCGGCGACGAAACCGGTGTATTTGAAGTAGCCCAGTAACAGCAGGTTGAGAACGATGCCGGTCACCAGCATCGTTTTGCCCCGTGATGTCTGACGGTGCCGGGAGATGAATTCTCCGGAAAGAAAGTTGCCGACACAGGACCCCAATATCAGCAGGACATACCACGGGCGCCATGGCTGGGAAGGATCGGGATTCCACCAGCCATAGTAGATGAGGCTGGCAAGGACGAGCCAGGTGAAGCCCGCACGAAGCTTGAAGCGGGCTGCTATCGAGAATCCGAGGAACGCGAGAGGCAGAAAGAGCAGGAGATAGGTGTATGAATTGAAAATCATCTCGTCGTCCCAGAAGGCGAGGTGATTCAGTACCAAAGAACTAGTGAGGTCAAGAGGGGTTGCTTCCGTGGGCTGGGCTGTCTTTACTGCGGGTGAAGTGATGAGCAGGAGTCAGTCGCGTGTGGTGGTACTTGGGAAAGGGCGAAGCATCCTGACGTGGTTCGAGGATCTCCAGTTAGGATTTCAGCAAGCCGGTGCGGAGGTGCTTGGGCTCAGCATTCAGGCGGATTCCGCCGATGAGCGCTGGATCCAGAAGCGCGAGGGCCTCAAGGAGCTCGAAAACCCGAAGGTGCTGGAGCGAATCAAAGGGGAGATCGAGGCCTTCTCACCGGATCTGATCGTTGTCCAGAACAAGGCAGGGCTGCCTTCGGCGGCGTGTGAAGCATGGTCGGAGGTAATGGCAAATGCTCAGGTCGTCGGATGGCTGTGCGATAATCTGAACGCTCCGCCGAAGCGCCTGGAGCCGTGTTTCGACCGGGTTTACTACTTTGATAGCGGGTGTGTGGAAGCGTTGGAGGCGTTCTACGGGCGTGATGCGGAGGTCGTCTTTGAATATCTGGCCTTGGCGGTGGCGCCTGAGCGCTATCCTCTGGTTGGGAATGGGGTGCGAAAGCAGTCGATCGTCTTTGCCGGGAAGTGCAGTCCGCATCGACGGACCTTCTTCGAGCAGATTCGGAAAAAGGGGCTGCCGCTGGAAGTCTACGGGCCAGGCTGCGGGGATTGGCTTCGTCCGTGGCGTGGGCGACGCATTTCCGCAGCGAGTTTGGCGAAACTTTATGCGGGGCATGTGGCTTGCCTGAATTTGCTCCAGCCGGGGAATACCGATCGCGGGATGAACTTGCGCGCCTTTGAGGCGCCTTGCTGTGGTGGGGTCGGGCTTTATCCTCCGGTGGCCGATTTGCCGCGCTGCTTTGAGGCGGGAAAGGAGATCCTTGTTTTTGAGGACGTGGATTCCTTGGCTGACATTGTCAGTGAATTGGTGGGGAATCCGGATCGAGTGACGGCCGTGGCTGAAGCGGGCCGGGCGAGGGTTCTGGCAGAGCACACGTTCAAGCACCGGGCCGAAAGAATGCTGGCGGACTCAGCGAGGGAAGGCATCTAACAGTGCCTCTCGTTCCCGCAGGGTCGATTCCTGTTAGCCGTTGACTTCAGTCTACGGAGGAAAGCGAGACGAGGTGGCGGTGTGTCGTGACACATCCATCCGGTGGGCGCCTTAAGGTCTGACGTGGCCAGTAGCCACGCCGGACTCAGAGGTGCTGAAGCGACGCGACTGTTTCACGGCGATCATCGATGGCCTCGATGGGGACGAAAGGCAATCGCGATTGAACCTCGATGGAGGCGAAAGGCAAGACGCTCCGTTTAGTCAGGCCGCAAACGCTACTTCCGCCACTTCGCGATCGCGCGGCAGAGGCCGAGCATGTTGCGGCGGATGGGGCCCATTTGATCCGGGTAGTTCTGGAGGAAACGCGGGATGACCTGAACCGCTTTCTCAAGGATCGGCATGTTGATCCAGGGCAGCTTCTGATAGCCGGTCATGCGAATGCGCCCGTCGTAACCGGAAAACATGTGAGTCACCTTGTCCGTTTCGAGTCGCAGCGTTTCGCAGCGGTTATCGTCGATGCCAAAGGCATCGTAGTATTTGGCATCCACAAAGATGCCGTTCCAAGCCGTGACGCAGATCAGTTCGTAGCCTTTCTTTTTCCCCAAGACCTCAAGAGCTTTGAGGCTGCAGCCAATCTGAGTCGAAAATTCGGGCGGCTGGACGTAGTCGAGTTCGTTCGACATGGTCGGGTTGAATTCGACGATGACCAGCTTCGGTCGGTATTCTTCGACCGCATTCCAGACGTGCCAGTCGTTGCCGTCGATATCGATCGAGAGAAAGTCGAAGTTCTTCGGGATGGCGGTCTCGGAGAGGATCTTGTCGAGTGTCTGGTCGCCTTCCCAGCCAACGAAGCGGCACATCGGGTGAACCTTGGGATTGTGGCCGAAATTCTTTTTGAGCACCTCGACTTTGGCCGGATTTCCCTCGATGAAGACGGCGTTGTAGTCGTGATCCTCGATCAAATGGCAGGTGTTGCTCATGTGCCGGCCGTCCCAAGCGCCGAATTCCACGCACCAGTTGTCCCGCTCGGGGAGCATTTCGAGGGCCTTGCCGATGATGCCGTCTTCGCCGCATTGGGAGTAGACGTCTTTGGCGTGATCGAGCAGCCAGGTGTTTTTCTTCGCGTCGGGCGTTGAGACCATGGAGGGGAAGAGTGGGGGGATGCCGGAGTCTTGGCAAGCGCGCGGAGTACGGATCTTGCGGCTTTTGCGCGGCATGAAATGAGGTTGGGGATCAGGCTTGCGGATAGTCGGTGGGATGGGGAGGATGCCGCTTCAGCGATGAAGAAATTTTGGCCCTATTTTTCCCTATTGAGCGGTGCTCGTGGAATGTTCGCGGCTGGAATCGCGGCTGGTATCATCTACGCCCTGGCCAGTGGCTTTGGGATGCCCCTGATGATCAAGACGGTGTTTCCGATCATTTTTGAGTCAGAGAAAACTCCCGCTCAGGTGGAGATGGCGGCTGCAACGGCGGCCGTGGAGAAGGCAAAGGACGATGCCGCCATCGCCGAAGGCGGCATCAAAGGCCAATTCGCGGAGATTCGGGTCGGCATCAAACGGAAGATCTCCCCGGATTCGATCCGTGGCTACTTCGTCGAGCGTTGGGGTGAGGAAGCGGCACCCCGGGCAATTCTGATCGCCGCCTGCTCGGTGATTCCTCTGGTGGCTCTTGTTCGAGGGTTGGCGGGTTTTCTCAATGTCTATTTCATCACCGGGGCTGGGCTGCATGTGCTGTTGAAGATTCAGCAATCAGTCTTTGTGAAGTTGCAGAAGCTTCCCCTGGGTTTCTTCAGTGGTCGTAAGACGGGAGATCTGATCAGCCGGGTGATCAATGACACGGTGATGCTCCAAACCATGATCACCAGCGTGTCGAATGACCTGCTCAAACAGCCATTCACCTTGGCGGCGGCGCTCGGCTACCTTGTTTACGACAGCATTGAGAACTCGGAGACGACTTTCCTGATCATCTGCCTGATCAGTATTCCGGTGGTGGTTCTGCCGATTCGCATGATCGGGAAAAAGCTGATGTATCGCGCGGCGAGGATGCAGCACGAAGGGGGCGACAACTCGGGGATTCTCGCCGAGACTTTGAATGCGACCAAGGAGATCCGTGCGTTCAATCTGGAAGACCTGATGGCCGGGCGATTCCTCGATGGCGTGGTGCGCTGGACAAAGCTCCATCTCAAGGTGATCAAGTACCGCTTTTCAACCCCTCCCTTGATCGAGATCATCGCCGCCACGGCCGTCGCTGTGGCTCTCGGATATGGAGCGACCAAGGGGCTCTCGCTGGAGCGCTTCATCGCCGTCGTGGTGGCACTCTACATGTGCTACGATCCGGCGAAAAAGCTGGGCGAGGTGCACAACCGGCTCAAGCAGGGTGAGGCATCCCTGGATCGACTGGAGGTGATACTCCATGCCGAAGAAGGCGTGAAGGATCCCGAAAATCCGGTAGAAATTTCCGAGGTCAAAGGCTCGCTGAAATTCGACAATGTGAGCTTCTTTTACGACAAGACGGCAGCTCTGAAGGATGTCTCAGTGGAGATTCCTGCCGGTCAGATCGTGGCGCTGGTGGGCCCGTCTGGAGCGGGTAAGACGACTTTTGCCAGCATGGTCCCGCGCTTTTTCGATCCGAATGATGGAAGTGTGACGCTGGACGGTGTGGACCTTCGGGACCTGCGGGTGAAGCAGCTTCGCAATCACATCACGCTGGTGCCTCAGGAGGCGATTTTGCTTTCGGGAACCGTGTCCGAGAATATCCGGTTGGGACGATTGGATGCGAGCGACGAGGAGGTTATCAATGCGGCAAAGCAGGCGAGCGCCGACGACTTCGTGAAGGCGAAGGAGCAGGGCTACGACACCCAGGTGGGTGAGCGCGGCGCCGAGCTCTCGGGCGGCCAGAGACAGCGGATCTCGATTGCCCGTGCCTTCCTCAAGGATGCGCCGGTCTTGATTCTCGATGAGGCAACCGGTGCGCTGGATGCTAACAGCGAGGCGGAGATTCAGGAGCAGCTTGCGGGCCTGGCCAAGGGGCGGACCACCTTGATCATCGCCCACCGCTTCAGCAGCATCCGCATCGCGGACCGAGTGCTGGTCTTCGATGGGGGCAGGATTGTGGGTGACGGCACCTTCGAGGAACTGGAGGCCTCACACCCCCTGTTCCAGTCATTGCTGAACAAGCAACGTCACTGATGGAGGAAGCCTGTTAGGGGGCTGGTCGCGGATGCGGTCTCGTTGACCTCGGGCAAACCTAGTAGATAGGCTTCGCGTCCGGCTTCGACGCCCTTCTTGAAGGCGATGGCCATCCTCGACGGATCGCTGGCGATGGCGATGGCAGTGTTGATCAGAACGGCGTCGGCACCGAGCTCCATCGCTTCAGCGGCATGGCTGGGGGTTCCAAGACCGGCGTCGACGACCACAGGAACCGTCGCCTGCTCGATGATGATGCGGATCTGATCACGGGTGACGACTCCGCGGTTGCTGCCGATCGGCGCGCCGAGAGGCATGACCGTGGCGGTGCCGACTTCCTGAAGGCGCTTGGCGAGTACCGGGTCGGCATTGATGTAGGGCAAAACTGTGAAGCCTTCTTTGACGAGAATCTCGGCAGCTTTGAGGGTCTCGATCGGGTCGGGGAGCAAGTAGGTGGGATCCGGATGGATCTCGAGCTTCACCCATTTCGGGAGACCGGCCGCGGCGGCGAGTCGGGCGAGGCGGACGGCTTCCTCGGCATTCATCGCGCCGCTGGTATTCGGCAAAATCAGGAACTTTTCCGGATCAATGAATTCCAGGATGTTGGCGTAGGGATCCTTGCTGCCCGAGAGGTCGGCACGGCGCAGGGCGACGGTGACGATCTGGCTGCCGGAAGCATCAAGGGCATCACGCATCGACTCATTTGACGGAAATTTCCCCGTGCCCACGAAGAGACGGGATGAGAATTCACGGTCGGCGATGACGAGCGGGTCGGACATGGGCGGGAGTGAAAGGGGGAATGAGGCCGGTGAAAAGTGTTCTCCGAGCTGGATTTGAGAAAAATTCAAGTGTCTCCGCATTGCGGCGGCAGGTGTCGGGGCTTGTAAAAGGATTGCAAAATGGTGTAAAAATGGCAGCTTTTAGCAATGAGTGCGATCACGTTGAAGTCTGTGCCAGCGGAACTGGTGAAGGAGTTGAAGAGCCGAGCGAGCCGAAATCACCGGAGTTTGAGTGGCGAAATCCTTTATCGACTGACAAAGAGCCTCGAGAATGAGGGGGGTGGTGAATCGGCACTTCGGGAAGAGGCGTCGATTCAAGCGGATGCCTGGACGCGCATTGGTGGAGGCTGGGTGCCGGATGAGTCCGCAGCGGATGAGATCGCGGCACTCTATGCCGAGCGCTCAAGTGGTCGGGATGTGAGCTTCTGATCACAATGAGCGGCTACTTGTTAGATACGGATACCTGCGTGAACATTCTTCGCGGGAATGAAGAGGTAATCCGTCGGCGTCGTGGAGTCTATGCCGAGGTGCTGACAACGGAAATCACCGCGAGTGAGCTTTACTTTGGCGCGGCGAAGTCGGCGGATCCAGCCGGAAACAAAAGGCGGGTCGACGAGTTTCTGAAAACGCTAAGGGTAATGCCGATCGGTCGGCAGGGGGCGCAATTTTTCGGCATCTTCAAAGCGATGCTGAAGGCGGAAGGTCGTTTGATTCCTGATGCGGATCTCTGGATCGGAAGCATCTCCCGAGCCTTGGACCTGAAAATAGTCACCGGGAATACGAAGCACTTGGCTCGCATTCCCGGTGTTGAGATTGAGGATTGGATTCGCGGTTAGACTGGCGAGCTTGCCATTCTATCAGGCTGATTCCTCACGGGATCAGATCCTTGACCGCATCGCGCTCGCCGACGAGTTCGGCGATGGTGGCGTCGATCTTGCCTTGGCTGAAGGCATCGACGGGAACGCCCTGAACCACTTCCCAGGTGCCATCGGCATTGGTGCGGATCGGCATGGAGGCCATGATGCCTTTTTCGATCCCGTAGGAACCATCCGAGCAGACGGCCACGGAGTGCCAGTCGCCTTCAGGTGTCGGATTGATCAGGCTGATCACGGTGTCGATGGCGGCATTGGCTGCTGAGGCAGCGGAGGATGCGCCGCGTGCCTTGATGATGGCGGCACCGCGCTGCTGCACGGTAGAGATGAACTCGCCTTCAAGCCACTCACGATCGGTGATGACCTCGGTGACAGGCTTGCCGTCGATCTTGGCATTCGTGAAATCGGGATACTGGGTGGCGGAGTGATTGCCCCAGATGCAGAGGTTGGTGACTTTCGAGTGATGCACGCCGGCCTTCGCGGCAAGCTGGCTCTTGGCACGGTTCTCGTCGAGGCGGGTCATCGCGAAGAACTGGTTGCTGGGCATTCCCGCAGCGTTTGACATGGCGATCAGAGCATTGGTGTTGCATGGGTTGCCGACCACGAGGGTGCGGCAGCTTGGCTTGGCGTTGGCGGCAATGGCCTGGCCCTGGCCGGTGAAGATGCCACCGTTGATGTTGAGAAGATCGTTGCGTTCCATGCCGGCTTTGCGAGGCACGGATCCGACAAGCAGAGCCCAGTCGGCATCCTTGAATCCTTCCGCGAGGTCGGCGGTCGGTGTGATGCTGTTGAGGGTTGGGAAAGCACAATCGTCGAGCTCCATCACCACGCCATCGAGGGCTGGGAGGGCGGGTTCGATTTCGATCAGACGGAGATTGACGGGTTGGTCGGGGCCGAAGACGGCGCCGGAAGCAATGCGGAAGAGGAGGGCGTAGCCGATTTGGCCAGCGGCACCAGTGATGGAGACGGTAATAGGGTCCTTCATGTTGAGATGCTTAATTGCAGGACCACCTAAGCGATTCAACTCGCGCCGGTCAATGGCTGACGGAGCGTCACTCAATCGATGCGGCGACTTGTGGATAATCTGCGAGGAAACGCTCGCGCCGGCCTGTTCGACATGTCCATCGGGCTTCCGACTTTCCGGTGTGACAGCTCCAGGCCGTGAAGTTCTGACTTGCGCGAGGAGCAAGTCGATCAAGCTAGCGGGGAAATCGGTCCCATCTTGATTTTTCGGACCAAGGTGGAAGGGGTGGGTAAGGTTTTGGTGCCGATGCCCCGGCGTCAGGATAGAATTGAGATTCAACCATGAGGAGCATTTTCAAGATCGTTGAATTTCGTTGCCTTGATCCCATTCCATCCCAGTCATCCTGGTCCAATTCCTTCCCTGGCTCGATCGCCCTGGCGCGAGGAGTTTGAATTTTTTGTTCCGATATTTCTTCGGATTTGTTAATGAACCGTCACACGTGCCGAAGCTCCGAAAGAAAACCAGTTCCAAGGTCACCCGTCTGCAAGCGCAGACTCGGGTGATCCGGTTCTGCAACGGAGTGATTTTGTGTCTTTTCGGCCTATCGCTCGGGATGGTGGCGGTAGCCACGGCACTTCCTCAGAAACGGAAGCTGGAGGAAAAGGAGCTCGAGTTTACCAACATCATTTCTCGAGAAAGGGAGGTGATGGCGCTCAAGGAGGACAAGCAGGCGGCCTACGAGGCCCTGCGGGAAGACCCGGAGTACTTGGAGATTCACGCCCGAGACCGTCTGCCGCTCTACAAGGAGGGAGAGAAAATTTTCCGAATCGAGAGGAATCGCTGATGGAGGCCGATGTCGAGCAGGTGCTGATCGCGGAAGCGGTGATTGAAAAGCGGCTTGATGCGATGGCACTTGAGATCCGCCACGATTTCCCCGGCGAGGTGATGGTCGTGATCGTGCTCTTGAAAGGAGCCTTCGTGTTTGCCGCTGATCTTCTGCGCCGCATTCCACGCATGCTGGAAATCGAATGCCTCAACGTGGCAAGCTACCACGGCGGCACGGAAAGCAGCGGCAAGGTCGACTTTCTGGATCGGAAACTTCCGGACATCAAGGGGCGGAAGGTGCTCGTTCTGGATGATATTCTGGACACCGGACGGACCTTGCGGGCGGTCGTGGATCGACTGTTAGAAGAAGGCGCCTGCGAGGTGAAAACCGGGGTGCTTTTGAAGAAGGACAAGGAACTCGCTGAACAGGTCGATGCCGATTACGTCGGCTTCGCGATCGGTGATGAGTTCGTAGTTGGCTACGGTCTCGATTACAAAGGCCGCTACCGCAATCTGCCGTACATCGGCACGCTGAAGAAGGAGGCGATTTAGTTTTTGCCCTGATTCCGAGCGCTCATTCTTCCTCGGACTTCTGGGACTATCGACGAATGGCTACGACTCGCTTGAGGAGTCTTTCGTACTGTTTGGCGTCGATGGTTTCGGTGCGGAAGTCGCAGTAGATGATGCACCGGACCGTCTTTCCTCGTGTCGAATACTCGGGCGAGACGAATAGAGGGAAATCCGGGTGGTCGTAGGGCGGGTGTCCTGCGGCAAGGTAGAGGAATCCTGAGTTTGCGAAGCCGTCGGTGAACGGTCTGGAGCTTCCCAAGCGGCTTGACGCGATCAATGGGTCAAGGTCTGTGGGCGCTGGTTGGCCTTCTTCGATTCCTTCTGTCTCTAACAATAGAAAGTAGAGGGTGCGAAGCTGATCCCGATAGAGGTGGTCGAGACTGCTTCTCGAGCGGCTGGTCATCGGTTCGGAAAACAGGAGTTTGCTGACCGTAATAAATCCAGGAACCAGAAATGAAGTCGCAAACAGGACGACGATGAATCCAAAGATCGAGAGGGACGACTTGATCGACCAGTGGCGCTGGAAGTGGCTCGCTAGCCAGCGTCCGAGAAGGTGAAGAAGGAACAGGCTGACAATTCCCGCGACCAGTCCGCTGACGACAATCTCCGGATCAAGAGCCAGTGATTTGATGTTCCGTGATAGGAAGAACGCCCATCCTGCGACGAGGTGACCTGCTGCATCTGTGATTGAGCCACCGGTTGAGACGAATAGATAGAGGAGTCCGAGGGCGGTTATGAGCCCGATGGCAAGGATCTTGAGGACACGCAGAAAGACCTTCATTTTGCTGGGAGGAGATTTTCGATGTCTTTGTAGCGCGAGACTTCTACGGAGCCATCTGCCAGGACGAGGATGCAGCGGCTGCCATCGACTCCAAGTGCCGCAATGATGGGGGTTTCGGGCTGCATGCTCGTGATGTCTTTTCCCGGGTGAAGGAGCAGGAAGGGTTCCCGCGCGTAGCTGGCGTGAGATGGGAGATAGGTGAACATGTCTCCTCGGTAGTCGAGAAATTCGATAATCTCTTCGAGCGAGCTGGGATGAAGCCCTTCACTTGCCATTTCGATCATGGCGTAGTAGATCTGCTTTCCATTGTTGATGGCTTCGGTCCGCCTCACATTCTTGCCGCGATTGGTGATCATTGGAGCACGGGAAAGCCAAGCAAGCTCGTGGATGATGCCCGTCATCGCGACGGCGGCGGCGGTTAGGGTCAGGAAGATGCCACTTGATAGGAGGGTACGGCGCAGAGTCCAGGAGGGGTTGAAGGTGATTCTGATAAACCGCTGAAGCATGGCGATCGCGACGGCCGCAGCGCATAGTGAAAGGAGTATGGTTCCGATCTCGAAATTTAGCGCAGGTATGACGTTGATGAGATGGCGAAACCAGCCGGTGGCGAGATTATACGCTAAGACAAGAGTCCACCAAAGTGTTCCCTGGAGGACGGCGAGAAGGAACAGAACCCCGATCGAAATCCAGCCAAGAGGAAGGGATCGGCGTTTCTTCGCGGGTGCTGACTTTACCTCTCCCATCGCTTCTTGAGCTCGGAGTTCAGTTTCCCTTCAGCCCAATCCTCGATGGAGCCGTCGGTAAAGAGAATGAATCGGCGGGGGCCGGAGGAGGCGGGTTCGTAGATCAGAACTTCATGGCCGGTTCCAATGGTTTCCGGCTTGAGGTAGGCGTAGAAGTTACCGTCGGAAAGACGCCAACTGGATAGCGGGACTTCACCACTGAAGGGACCGCTCGGTGGCTTGCCCTGATGGGCTTCGGCGTGCGACCAGATGGCGTCGCGGAGTTTGCTGAGTCGCTGGTGACGTTGCTCCTTGGTCTCGAAGGTGTCGCTGGCCTCTCGAAGGCGGTAGCCGACTCCCTGCTTTTCCCATGCCCCCGGAGTGAGCAGCTCCCGAGCACCGGAAATCATGGTGAGAATGACGTAGAGGAAGAGCCCGGAAAGGAGAAGCAGGGCGAGGGCGCGACGATAGTTGAGGCGCGGCATCTTCTCGGAGCTCTTGGCGAGTGAGTTCCATAGGCCTTTGACCGCGAGTCCTAACAGCAGGTAGGCGACGATGAAGAAAGAGAGGACGTCGAGCCGCGCCTTGGCGGCATCGGTCAGAGTGATGACGGTCATGCCGGCCTGGGCCGGGAGACAGAGTAGAAAGGAAACAATCGCGATACGCCGCATGATCGGCATGTTAGTTCATGGTCTCACGCTTTGGCGACGCTAAAGGGAGTGCTTCTTGAGCGGGAAGACGGAGACATCGTCCTGATCGACAAAGAGGGCTGAGTCGGGTGGTGATTCCTGCAGGTGAAGTCCGTCCCAAGTGGCTGGCATGGCTTGTAGAAGCATGGTTCTAAGCTTCTCCAAGTGTCTTGGCGAGCGAGTTCCAGGATCGATGAGACAATAGCGGAGAGGCGGAGGACGATGGGGTCGGCCGGAGCCGGTAGGCGGAAGAGGGGAGCGCGCGATGTTATGGGTGGCGGTCGGACAGATGCGTTTGATCCGCCGACCGAAAGTTGCTAGGGTTTTGCGCTTTCGGGAAAGTCTGATTCCTCGCAAGCACCGATTCAGGTGGTAGCCAGCACCTTTGGACTCTTATTTCTCATGATTCGCTCCCGCATATTCCCCATGTCCTTGAGTATTGCTCTGATCAACTCGGGCGGAGCGGAGTTGATCACAAGGAACGATCCATTCGTCGTCACCCAGTCGAGTCTCACGACCTACGGTCTTGCGATGCCCTTTCCGAGTACGGCCGCCGATACCGCGGTCAACGAGTACAGTGGGCAGGTCGTTGCGACTTATACCTTCGATTCCGAGACGCTCGAGTTCTCGTCCTTCACTTTTGCCAATGACAACCCTCAGAGCTATTTCGAAATCTATACGAGGCCGGAGGTCGAGATACCACCGCCGGTTCCGCTCCCTCCGGTTCAGAACTACAAACTCGAGATATTGACCTACGTCAATTACCCGGTTCCCGGCTTTAACTACGCACTGACTTACATTCTCCGTGAGCCGCTTCATACCGTGGGCCAGAATATCATTTTCCGGCCCCAAACTCTGGTTCCCAGCGGGTCCATCACCCCATCGGGAGCCTTGGATAATTCGGAGCATGTCCGCTATGCCTATGCAGGCAACCTGGTGACGGCTCGGGCCGTTACGGGAATCGCCCAGCCTCCGGTTCCGGTGAACTATGCCGTCCGTCCGGAGTATCTGCGGATGAAAGGGACCTACACGCCTTCGATTTCGGTGGTTTCCAGTAATCTCTACTATCGGTCGGCGTTGGCAGTCCTGACGGTTGAGATGGATGAAAGTGACCCCACGACCTTGCCCGGATCGATTCCAGGTTTGGATCTTGTGATCAACGAAACGGAAGTGGGGACCTTTACTGCCAACTCCTATCTCTTCACTATTCCCACGGCGTATGGGCAATGGTCGATCGATAATGATCTCAGCTATCCCGACCCAGAGGACAGCAACGAGGCTGGGATTGCCTATGGCATCCTCTTCGCTCTCGATCTCCCGGCGTCAGCGACGGCGCTCCCGATCACGACGGAGGTCTTGGCGACAGGGCCTGCCGTTCAGATCGCGCTTCCGGACAGCGGGCTCATGAATCCGATGTCGGTCGAGTATTCCACCACGATGGAGAAGGAAAGTTGGTCGCAACTCCCGGCGGAATATTACCTCGATGGTGCGGACTCGCTCGATCTCGGACAAACCGGTGCTCCCCGCTTTGGCTTCCCCGCAGGGGAGCGAGGTTTTCTGCGATTCGTCACAACGATTGAGCCCTGATTCCGAGCGCTTCGGGGACCAAAGAGGCGTGCTTGTTAGACGCCTGCCAGGAGCTTTTCGAAGCGCTTCCCGTATTCGACGTAGGAGTCGTAGCACTGCTGCCGATCGACCGCGGTCGGATCGGCGGCGTGGAAGACGGTGGCAACGTGGGGTTCGATGGCGATCCAGCCGTCGTAGCCATGTGACTTCGCATCTGTTAGGATCTCGACGAGTTTGGCCTGTCCGTCACCGGGCATGGTGTAGGCGGGCTCGACATCGTCGGAGACAGGGTTGATGCAGTCCTTGATGTGAATGTGGGCGACGTGCTCACGGACCTTTTCCCAGAACTCGAAGGGATCCTGCCAGGGGAAACTGCCGTCGGCATTCGGTTTCGAGCGATCCTTTTGGAAGACGGGGTTGCCGGTATCAAAGACGAGCTTGAGGCCGGGGACTTCCTCAACGAGGCGCAGGGTGTGTTCGGCGGAGAAGCCGCCCCAGTTCATGCAGTTCTCGTGGATGGCGGTGAGGCCGGCATCGGAAAAACGATTGACGATTTCGCGCAGGCGGCGGAAGCGCTCGGCTTCCTGCTGGTCTTCGCCCCATGGATTCTGGGCGTAGGACATGATGCGGATCAACTGGGTGTTGAGGCGCTTCATGCGCGGGATGGCGCGCTCGATTTCGGCGAGCGTGATGTCGAAATCAGAGTCGATCTTCTTTGCCCAGTTGCCGATCAAGGAACCGAACTCGGGGACGATGATGCCGGCGGCATCGAGGCGGTCGGCGATGTCGTTGAACTCGGCTTCGGGGACTTCGTGGAGGTTCTTGTCGCCGACCATGCGGGCGGAGATGGCGCTCCAACCGATGTCCTTGGTGGCGGCGATTTGTTTGTCGAGGTCGCGAGAAGCTTCGTCGGCGAATCCGGTGAGTTTCATGATGAAAAAATTGAAACGCCTCGACGCGAAAGCGCCAAGGCGGATGAGGTCAGGATTAAAGGATGATCTTCTTGCCGTCGTTCTGGGCGGATTCGTAGATCGCTTGGATCACGGCGACAGGCTTGCGGGCTTCCGCGGATGAGGTCGTCGGTTCGCGGCCTTCGTTGATGGCGTTGACGACTTCTTCGAAGTTGCGCTGGTGCTGATAGAAGTTGATGGCGCTGGGGTCGTTGGCGCCGAGTCCGGCTTCCTGACCTTTCATGAGGGTGCTCTTGATTTCGGCGTCTTCCGGCTTCTCCTCCATGAAGTCCCAGATCTCGAAGGCCTCGTCAGCAAGGAAGACCGAGCCTTCGGTGCCGGAGAGTTGGACGCGGGCGGGGTGACCGTCCTTCGACCAGGTGCAGGTCGAGCATTCGATGACACCGCGGGCGCCGCTTTCGAATTCGACAATGGCCACCACGATGTCCTCCACCTCGATGCGTTCGTGAGCGAGGCAGGCGGTGTTGGCCTGAACGGACTTCACGGGGCCGGCGAGGTGGAGCAGGGCATCGACGGTGTGGATCGACTGGTTCATCAGTGCGCCACCGCCATCGAGAGCCCAGGTGCCACGCCATCCGGCGGAATCGTAGTAGGCTTGATCGCGGTACCATTTCACGTAGGCGGATGCCGAAGTGAGCTTACCGAAGCGGCCTTCGTCGACGGCTTTCTTGAAAGCGGTCATGCCGGGGTGGAAGCGGCGGTTGAGCACGGCGGCGATGGTCTTGCCGTTCTTTTCCGCAGCGGCGATGAGTTGATCGATGCGCTCGGTGGTGATTTCGAGCGGCTTCTCACAGATCACGTGCTTGCCGGCGTTGAGGGCGGCAAGCGATGGCTCGAGGTGGGCACCGGATGGGGTGCCGACGGTCACAATTTCAAGCTCGGGGTCGGCAAGGAACTCCGCCATGTCCGAGTAGGCTTTGGCGCCGTATTCGCTGGCGAGTTTCTCTGCGGCTTCAGCGCGGAGGTCGAAGACCGAGTGGAGTTCGCCACCGGTCATGGCGGTGATGGCTTTGGCGTGAAAGTGGCCGATCATGCCGGCACCGATGATTCCGAATTTCATAACTTAAAGGTAGGAGAGGAGGGCTGGGGTGTGTTGTTAGGCGCGGCGTTCGTTCTTGAGGAACGAGAGGGTGCCGACGACGAAGAGGATGACGAGGATGGCAAGGCCGGCGGCAGGGATCATCCCGTGCCACGAGTCGAAGTTGGCTTTGCTTTTGAGAACCCACACGGAACCGAAGGTGGCGATGCCGGTGGCGGTGGCCATGAGCGTGTTCCAGAGAATTCTCTTTCCACCTGTCGGACGATGGTCACCGAGCACTTTCTTCGAATTCATGAGCAGGAAGAAGGTGAAGTAGGCGATGGGGATCAGGGACCCGCCGATGACGGATGTTGGGATGGCAAAGGCGGCCTTCGCCTCACCTGTCCAGATGAAGGGACCCGCAGCGCCCATCAGCCCGGAGACGGCGCAGCCGAGGAAGTGGGCTGACTTGCTTCCGGGGGCTCCCAGCAGTTCCTGGAATGCGAGGCCGTTCATCAGCATCAAGATGATGATGGTGGAAACCGCCATGCCGAGGACGCCGAAGCCGAAGATTTTCTGGGAAACGACTTTGCCCGCGAGAGGTTCGAGGGTGGTCGCGAGCTGGAAGTTGTCGCGGCTCACGAGCATGGCGGCGAGTTCCTTGTCCTGCGCGTTCGTCGCCTGAGCCTCGGGGCGGCTTTCGAAACCGGCAATGGTCTTGGTGTAGGCCGCTTCGGTTTTAGGGAAGGGGTTCCCTTGCGCATCGAGCACGTCCTTGGTGCTGGTGTGGAACTGGGAAGCAGCGGCGATGACAACGCAGGAGGTGGCGAGGAAGAAGGGAATGAAAAGACCGATCGAAAGGTCGAAGATCGCGAGACCGCGGTGCTTCTTACCCCAGCGCTTCTTGAGCAGTGAGTAGGGGAGCAGCCAGGTCATGTTGATGCCCACCGCGGTGCCGAAGGCCGTGATGATGATGTCGCGCTGGTCGTTGACGATCTTGTTAGTCCACCAGGCGGGATCGGAGGAGGCGGCGATGAGTTCGCTAAAGCCTGCTGCAGGCTTGAAGAGCAACGATGGGTCAGGAATCAGGCCGGCGAAGATTTTGCCCCAGTCGATGGCGCCACTGGTGGAAAGGGTGATGACGACGGCGAAGAAGGAAAGCACGATGAGACCGACCATGACCTTGATGATCATATCGAAGATCCCGACGCCTCGTCCTTCGGATTCGTAGAGGACGTTGATGCCGAACCCGATGCAGAAGAGGATGATGCAAATGACGATCGTCGTCAGGTTGCCGTCGCCAATGCCTGGCAGGAGATTCTGTTGGACCGCGGCGCTGGCGAGATTGAACTGGGGCATGCACCAAACGATGTTGGCCATGATGGTGGCAATGAGCCAGGCCCAGCCAAGGAGTGGCGAGAGGTGCTGGTTGATCGCGCCGAATGGACGCTGCTCGGTGGTTAGCGTGACATAGGCAATCGCGGCGAGCATGATGATGCCGCAGATCATTGCCAGTGGCTGGAGCCACATCAGGCCGAAGCCGGCGATCACACCGAGGTAGAGGGCGCCAGCGAGAGAACCGCCGCCCAGGGTGATGGCTCCTTGCATCCAGCCGGGACCAGATAGACGGGCGTAGATGGCGGCTTTGCCGAGGGTGCCCTTGGTCTGGGCTTCATCAACGAGTTGATTTTCGCGTTCAGGAGTCATGTTGGATTTTTTAAATGGGTCGTCTACTCGCCGAAGAACTTGCGAAGGTTCTCACGGCTCGTGCAAGCAATGCTGTCAGGAGTCGGGTCATATTTGAAAACTTCGACGCTGACCCAGCCGTCGTAGTTCGTTTCACGCAGGGCATCTACGATTGGGCGATACTCAATCTTACCCATACCCGGTCCGTAAAGGTTCGGATCGTTGGCGTGGAAATGCGCGGTCCAATCCTTGCTGGCTTGGATGATGTCGGCAATTGCGTCATCCTCGTAGCTCATGGCTTTGACGTCGAGGTGGAGCTTGCAGGACGGGTGATCGACCGCTTTGCAGAGTCGGATCGTCTCCGCTGCAGTGGTCAGGAAATTGGTTTCGACGCTTCCTAACGGTTCGACCGCGATGGTGATGCCAAGCTCCCCGCAATGTTCCGCCGCGACCCGCATGGTTTCGACGGCCCGCTCGAAGGCTTCTTCATAGGGCCAGTCGGCATCGAGCGAGCGCTGTTGGGGACTACCCCAAACCATGATCGTTCCGCCGAGGTTGTGGCAGAGGTCGGCAAGGCGGCAAGCGTAGTCCCGGGTCGCCTGCTGGATGGACTCGTCAGGGCTGGTGAGGTGGTAGCCTTCGGTTTTGGCAAAAAGCCAGTGAAGGCCGACGACTTCGAGCCCGGCATCGGTGACCTGAGCTCCGAGCGATTTGGCCTCTGCCGGAGAGATCGACGAAATGTCGGAGGCGAGGGTGAAAGGGGCGATTTCCAGGCCGGTGTAGCCGTGTTTGGCGGCGAGTTTGGCGGAATCGGCGAGCGGAATGCTCCCGTAGGTTTCGTTGCAGATGGCGAAGCGCATGAAGCGAGAAGGGAAGTGAACTTGCCCCTCCGGGGAGCGTCGTTATCCAATCAGTCTGTCAAGCGGCGGCAAGATCAGAGTTGTAGCCAGTTTTCGCTACTCGGGACACGTCCTTTGAAGGCGACAAACAGGAAGTCGAATCCTCAGGGAAGCGGTAGGCAGATCTTCCCGCCTCGTGGCCTTGCTTAAAGCTCCCGGATCCGCAGGTTTCTCCAGCGGACGTTGCAGGACTTTCCGCCGTGAACCTGGAGGGCGAAGAAGCCTTGGGGAGTGAATTCAGGGTTGTCGTCGGTGAAATCGACGCGCGCTTCGCCATTCAGCCAGATCTGGATCTGCTTTCCTTTGCAGACGATCCGAATCTCGTTCCAATCGTCGGGCTTGAAAATCTTCTGACCTTGTTTGGTGAAAGCAGCGCTCGCCTCCTTGTCCTTCCGATCCGGTTGGAGCCAGCCGCGGCGGGCTTCGTCGTAGAGCCCGGCTGTCCATGAGCGCTCGTTGCGATTGTCGTGCTCGCACTGGTAGCCGTAGACCCGACCATTCTCTCCCGGCTTTTGTAGGCCACGGAACATCATGCCTGAATTGCCGGAAAGGTCGTCGAACTTCATCTCAAAGCGGAAGTCGAAATCCTTGTAGGTCTTTTCGGTGCGCAGGAAGGTGTTGCCTTTGATGTCTTTGCCGAAACCGACGATCGCGTCGCCTTCGATCTTGTATTGGCCGTTGCCATTAACCTTTTTCCAGCCGCTGAGGTCCTTGCCATTGAAGAGCGCGGTGAATCCCTCCTCGATCGCCATGGCTGGCAAGGTGAGGGCAAGGGCGAGAAGTGCGAGTGTAGCTTTCATGGATCAGTGAGAACCTACTACTGAGGATTTCGGGGAATATTACGTGAAACCCCGGGGTTACGAAAAATAGGCGACCCCGGCCTTGAACAAGGGCTGGTGTTTGTTGCCGGGGATGTTCTTGGCGACCTGGGTGCCTCGACGCTCGGTGTGACCCATTTTTCCGAAGACGCGTCCGCATGGGCTGGTGATGCCTTCGATGGCGGCAAGCGAGCCGTTCGGGTTGTAGGCGATGTCCATGCTCGGCTTGCCACTAGGATCGCAGTAGCGAGTGGCGATCTGGCCATGGGCGGCGAGTTCGGCGATGACTTCGGGCGATGCGACGAACTTCCCTTCGCCGTGCGAGAAGGGCACGCGATGGATGTCTCCGACCTGGCTGTTAGCCAGCCACGGGGAAAGGGTGCTGGTGACGACGGTGGGCGCGTAGCAGGAGATGTGGCGGCTGATGTCGTTGTGGAAAAGCGTCGGGCGATCGGCGGGCGCGTGGCGCGTGATGGTGGATGATGGATGGTGGATGGTGGATGAAGAGTTCGCGATCTTCGATCCACCCTCTTCAATCTCCCATCTTCCATCCAAGACCTCGCCATACGGGACGAGACCGGTTTTGATCAGGGCCTGGAAGCCGTTGCAGATGCCGAGGATGAGTCCGTCGCGGTTCTTGAGGAGATCCATGACGGCGTCGGCAACTTCCGGGTTGCGCAAAACGGTGGCGATGAACTTGGCAGAGCCGTCGGGTTCATCACCGGCGCTGAAGCCACCGGGCAGGAAGAGGATCTGGCTTTCGCGAATTTGGGCGGCGAGGGTCTTGAGGGACTCTTCGAGATGGGCCGGGGTGAGGTTGCGGAACACTTCGATGTGGGCATCACCACCAGCCTCGCGGAAGGCCTTGGCGGAGTCATATTCGCTGTTGGTTCCCGGGAAGGAGGGGATCAGCACCTTCGGCTGGGCGATGGTCGATGATGGATGGTGGATGGTGGATGCTTGAGGGGATTGCACAACGATGTCGTCGAGGTCCTGAGCGGACGCCTTGGTGGGGAAGATCGGTTCCAAGGTGGCGGACCAGGCGGATTGGAGGTCGGCGAGCTGGTGGGCTTCGCCGTTGATGGTAAGGATTGCTTCCTCGGTGACTTTGCCGATTTCTTCGGAGTTGAGGGAAGCGGGGAGCGCTTCGCTGTGCTCGATGAGGAAAGAGTAGGGGCGGGGTCTGTAGAGCTCCTCCTGATTCATGACCGGGACGGTCATGCCTAGGTTGTTGCCGAAGCAGCAGAGGGGAATGGCGTGGGCGAGGCCGCCGTGACCGATGGATTTGCTGGAGATGAGCTTGCCGGCAGCGGCGAGCTTGTGGAGTTCTTCGGAGACTTCCTTGATGCGCTCGTAATCGGGGAGATTCTCGGCGGTGGCGGGGATATCTACGAGGGATATCGTACTTCCGGCCTGCTTCAGTTCCGGGGAAAGTGCCTGGCTGGCTTTTCCCGGAGCAAGGGCGAAGGAGACAAGGGTCGGTGGGACGTCGAGCTCGTTGAAGGAGCCGGACATGCTGTCCTTTCCGCCGATGGCGGCGAGGCGCAGGCCGTGCTGGGCATCGAAGGCACCAAGCAGGGCGGCGAAGGGGAGTCCCCAGCGCGACGGATCGTCGCCGAGTTTCGGGAAATATTCCTGAAGGGTGAGACGGATGTCGCTGAGGCGTGCGCCGGCGGCGACGATCTTGCAGGCGGACTCGGCGACGGCCGAGGCGGCTCCGTGGAAAGGAGAGTCGGAGGAAAGATCGGGATTGAAAGCCCACGACATGTAGGTGGCGACATCGGTGTCACCCTCTAACAGAGGAAGCTTGGCGACCATGGCGTCGGGCGGGGTGAGTTGCTTCTCACCACCGAATGGCCAGAGCACGGTGCCGGCGCCGACGGATCCATCGAACATTTCTCCGAGGCCTTTTTGGGAGGCGTGGTTGAGGAGGGCCAGGTGATCGGCGAGCTTTGAGCTGTGGGAGGAAGTGGAGGGGGTCGGCGCGTTGACGTGGATCGTGGCGCTGAGTTGGACGCCGTTGGTGTCGAGGAAAGCGCGCGAGAGGTTGACGATCTCCTTTCCACGCCAGGTCATACGCAGACGCCCGTGGTCACGGACGGTGGCGACGTGGACGCATTCGAGATTCTCCTTGTCGGACTCGGCGATGAAGTAGGGGGCGTCAGCGGGATCGACGCAGACGGCCATGCGTTCCTGGGATTCGGAGATGGCAAGCTCGGTGCCATCGAGGCCGTCGTATTTTTTCGGCAGGGCATCGAGGTCGATGTCGAGCGATGGGGCAATCTCACCAATCGCGACAGAGACACCACCCGCTCCGAAGTCGTTGCAGATTTTGATTTTCTTCGACAGCTCCGCATTGCGGAAAAGTCGCTGGATTTTGCGTTCGGTCGGAGCGTCGCCTTTCTGCACCTCAGCGGAGTTGTCGAGGGCGGTGTCGGTGTGTTCCTTCGAGGAACCGGTGGCACCACCGACGCCATCGCGGCCGGTGCGACCACCGATGAGCAGGATGAGATCGCCGTTTGCGGGGGCTCCGCGAAAAACATTCGAGCGGGGTGCGGCGGCGACCACGGCACCAATTTCCATGCGCTTGGCGACGTAGCCGAGGTGATAGACCTCGGCGACCTGGCCGGTCGCGAGACCAATCTGGTTTCCGTAGGACGAGTAACCCCTCGCTGCGATCTGGCAGATTTTCTTTTGCGGAAGTTTGCCGGGAAGGGTCTCGGAAAATGGGGTGCGCGGATCGGCAGCACCGGTGACGCGCATCGCCTGATAGACGTAGGAACGTCCGGAAAGCGGATCGCGAATGCAGCCGCCGAGACAGGTGGCGGCTCCACCGAAGGGTTCGATCTCGGTCGGGTGGTTGTGCGTTTCGTTCTTGAACTGGATGAGCCACTCTTCCTCGTCACGTTCGTCAATTTTGACGGGAACGATGATCGAGGCGGCGTTGATCTCCTCGGACTCTTCGAGGTTGTGGAGTTCGCCGGAGGCACGCAGTTCGCGCATGCCCATCAGGGCGATGTCCATCAGCGTGACGGGTTTGTCCTGACGGCCGAGATTGTCACGGGTGGCGAGGTAGGTTTTCCATGCCCGCTGAATCGGCTCGGTGCCTTCGTCGAAGGTCACGTCGTCGATCTTTGTTAGGAAAGTCGTGTGGCGGCAATGGTCGGACCAGTAGGTGTCGAGCATCTTGAGCTCGGTGATGCTGGGTGCACGGTTCTCCTCCTTGCCGAAGTAGTTCTGGCAGAAGGCGACGTCTTCTTCGGACATCGCGAGGCCGAACTTGCTACGGATTTCGGCGGGTGAGCCGCTGTTGAAATCGGAGAGGATTTCGACGTCGGCAGGAGCGGAAGGAGTGGCGCGAACGGTGTCGGCAGCGACATCGACCTCATGGGAATCCACGGCGTTGATGACGTAGGCTTTGATCCGATCGATATCGTCCTGAGAAAGCCCGCCCTGGAGGAGAATGACTTTGGCGGAGATGACGACCGGACGTTCTTTTCCGGTGAGGATCTGAATGCACTGGGCGGCGGAATCGGCGCGCTGGTCGAACTGGCCGGGCAGGTATTCCACGGCGAAGGCGTGTTCGTCGGGGCTCTGGACGAGTTCACGGCTGGCGGTATCAATCTGTGGCTCGGAGAGCACGAGTTTGACGGCGGCATCGAATTCCTCGGCGGTCAGGCCATCGGCCTCGTAGCGCTGGACGATGCGGAGCTTGTCGAGACTCTTGAGATTGAGAGACTCGCGAAGATCTGCGAGGAGATGCTTCGCCTCAGTGGCGAAGGAAGGCTTCTTTTCGACGAAAATGCGCTGCATGTGGGTGCTGACCAGTGGAAGCGGGCGAAGGTAGCGGGTCCGCAGGGGAGAGCAAGGCGGAGAAGTCCGGATGGGCGGGAAAAGGGCAAATCCGGAAGGAAATCACCGTTTTGAGCCCGTCGCAGGGGGGTGAGGCATCAAATTGGGAGCGATCACGACGGCAGGACGCGATCGGAGAATCGGGCGACGGGTTGCGGATTGGGGTTTTCGCATCCGATCAGATGGAGCTGATCATGTTCAATCCACCAAATCGCACGTTGGTTGAAGTGGCGGGCGAGGTCCACGGCGGCATCGAGGGGGCAGACGATCGCCCATCCGGGCTCCGTGTGCGACTGGTCCGGCGAGCAGCCCGTGGCTCGAAATCGTTCCCAGCCGACCGCGGCCAAACGTCCCTGCAATCTCAGGTCCGCCGCCCAGTTCTCGTCGGGCGATTGAGCTTCGTCCATCGGGTTGAAAGCCGTGACGATGGCGAATGCAAGCGGCAAGGGATCCGGTGGATCTTGCAGAATGAAGACGGTATCGAGATAGGCGGCGGGAAGCTCGGCAGACATGGTCCTCGAACCGGTTCCGTGTGGAACCGGGCGGAGCGGCCAGGCTCAGGCAACCGGTGATCCTGCTGCGGGGGCAGGCTTCTTGCCAGTCGTTTGAATGCGCAGGTCGCGGAGTTGTTTTGGATCCACTTCGGCAGGCGACAGCGACATGAGATCGCTGCCCTTGTTGTTTTTCGGGAAGGCGATGACTTCGCGGATCGATTCTTCGCCGCAGATCAGCATGACGAGTCGATCAAGTCCGAGGGCGAGACCGCCGTGGGGAGGGGCACCGAACTTGAAGGCGTCGAGAATGTGGCTGAACTCTTCCTGAGCCTGCTCTTCGGAAATGCCGAGCGCGGTGAACATGGCGGACTGAAGCGGCGCTTCGTGGATCCGGACCGATCCACCACCAAGCTCATTGCCGTTGAGTACGACGTCGTAGGCTTGCGCGCGGAGGTCGGTGGAGAGCTCGCCTTTGAGGAGCTTCTCTTCGTCTTCCTTGAGCGGGCGGGTGAAAGGATGGTGAACGGCGACGTAGCGGCCTTCCTCTTCATCAAAGGCAAGCAGCGGGAACTCGGTGACCCAGAGGAAATCGAGCTCGGTGTTGCCTTCTAACAGGTTCTGCATTTCGGCGCAGGCGAGACGCACGCGGCCGAGAACGTCGCAGGCGGGTTCCCACTGGTCGGCGGCGAAGAGGATCAAGTCACCGGCTTCGATATTAAGCTTGCTGCGAAGCGCTTCCACTTCGGCGTCGGTCATGCGCTTGACGAATGGCGAGCGCCAGGTGTCGCGCTCTTCGCCACGTGCTTGAATGTAGGCAAGGCCTTTCGCGCCGGCTGCCTGAGCGAGCTTGGTGAGCTTGTCGATCTGACCGGTCGAGATGTCGGCGAAGCCTTTGGCGTTGATCGCCTTGACCACACCACCGGAAGCGACGGCTCCCGAGAAGACGCGGAATTCGCAGTCCTTGAGTTCCTCGGTGAGGTCGACAAAGTTCAGTCCGAAACGGCGATCGGGCTTGTCGGAACCATACTGGTCCATTGCCTGTTTCCAGGTGATGCGTTCGAAGGATGCCGGGATTTCCGTGTCGCGTGCGTCCTTGAAAATGCGGCCGAGAAGGCCTTCGACCAAGGCGATGACGTCATCCTGATCGACAAAGGAGGCCTCGATATCGATCTGGGTGAACTCAGGCTGGCGATCTGCACGGAGGTCTTCATCGCGGAAGCACTTGGCGATCTGGAAATACTTCTCGATGCCGCCGACCATCAGCAACTGCTTGTACTGCTGAGGTGCCTGGGGCAGGGCGTAGAAGTGGCCGCTTTGCAGACGCGATGGGACGAGGAAGTCACGCGCACCCTCCGGTGTGGACTTGGAAAGGATCGGCGTTTCGATTTCGCAGAAGCCCTGCTCGTCGAGGAAGTCGCGTGTGGACTTGGTGACACGGTGGCGGGTGCGCAGGTTGCGCGTCATCCGTGGGCGACGGATGTCGAGGTAGCGGTACTTCATCCGCAAGTCCTCGTTGGAAAGTTCCTTGTCGAGTTGGAAGGGAAGGACCTCGGCCTTGTTGACGATGGTGACGCTGGCGACAACGAGTTCGACCTGTCCGGTCTCGAGATTGTCGTTGGTTGTGTCGATGCCTTCGGCTTTGAGTCGCTCGCGGACGATGCCCTTGACCTGGATGACGTCTTCACTGCGGAGCTTGTGCGAGATCTCGGCAGCCTCGGCGCTTTCCTCCGGGCGGAAGACACACTGGGTGATGCCTTCGCGGTCGCGGAGGTCGACAAAGATGACACCGCCTTGATCGCGGACCGTATTGATCCAGCCGATGAGTGTGGCCTCTTGGCCGATGTGTGACGGGCGGATTTCGTTGCAGTGATGAGTGCGCATGGCTTTCTGAAAATGGGGACCAGGATGGATAGGATGGATTGGATAAAGGCAGGATGAGAATTGGCTCTATTTGAGCGGGTAAACTCTCTTTACTTCTACTTTTGGATTTCCGAAATTGATGATGAGGCCGAGGGATAACTTTGCTGCCTGAAGATAACTGAGCATTTGGGCGAGTTCCCGGTCCGTAATGTATTTGATGGTCTTGGTGTCGATGATGATCTGGTCGTAGGCGATCAGATCGGGGATCAGGCTGTCGATTTCAATGTCCTTGTAGACTAGGGGGAAGATCTTCTGTTGATCGTAGGGAATGGACCTTAGTTGGAATTCACGAACCATTGCGCGTTCGTAGGCCTTCTCGCGATAGCCACAGCCAACTTCATTCATGACTTCAAAAGCTATTCCAATGATTTCCTTGGTTTCGGTTTCAAAATTCATCCTATCCATCCTGGTCCTGGCTTTTTAAGCAAGCAAAGGACCGTCGGGCTGTTGGAGGCGGTCGGTGAGCCAGTCGGCGAGGCCGAGGACGTGGCAGGATTCTTCGGTGCGGGAGGCGAGGACTTTCAGTTGGAGCTCGGGCAACTCGGAGCCAACGACAAGTGCGAAGCGCGCGCCGGATTGCTCGGCACGCTTGAGCTGCTTGCCGAGCTTGGCCTGACCGAAGGGCAGATCGCAGGCGATGCCGGCTTCGCGCAGTTCGGAGAGGATGGCGAGGGCGTCGGAGCGCTTGGTTTCGTCGGCAATCACAAGGAAGACATCACAGGCCGCTCCGGATCGCTGAAGCCAGACTTCCATCTGCATCAGGGCGTCGGTGGTTTCCTCGATGAGGTTGCGGATCACGTAGTCGCCCATCGCGAAACCGGTGGCAGGCATCTCACAGCCGCCATCGGAAATGGTGCCGACCAAAGTGTCATAGCGACCGCCTCCGGCCACCGCGCGCATCGATTTCTTCGAATCGAAGACTTCGAAGACGATGCCGGTGTAGTAGGCGAGTCCGCGGACGATCGAAAGGTCGAGTTCGAGGAAGGGTGCCATACCGCGCGCTTCGAGATCTTCGCTGATCGCTTCGAATGCGGAGGAGGCATTCTCCGGATTCTTGATGAACTCCGTCACTTCCTCGGTGCTGAGTCCGAACGTGCTGAGCTTTTGCCCGGTGACATCGGGCTTCTCGCGCTCGAGCTTGTCGATGATTTGGAGGAACTCGGGGATGCGTTCTTCGTCGATGTCGCGCTTTGAGGCGAAATCGATCCATGCCTGGCGATCGGACACGCGCACGACGAAATCGCCTTCTTCGAATCCGAAGGCGCGCATGGTGTCGATGGACAGCGCGATCAATTCCGCATCAGCAGCGGGGCCGGCCTCACCGAGGATGTCGACATTGAACTGGTGGAACTCGCGGCCGCGGCCTTTTTGCGGTTTCTCGTAGCGGAAGCACTGGCCGATTTCGAACCACTTGAGCGGCTTCGGGAAATCGCGCTGGTGCTGAGCGGCAATACGGGCGAGCGAGGCGGTGACCTCCGGGCGAAGACAGACGTCGCGACCGCCCTGGTCTTCGAATCGGAAGAGCTGGGAGGAGAGTTCGCCACCGGATTTCTTCAGGTAAAGCGAGGTGTCTTCGAGGATTGGGCTCTCGTATTCGACGAAGCCGTAGGTCCGGGCGACCGAGCGCCAGGTTTCAAAGAGGTAATTGCGCACGGCGCATTCGCGTGGTGTGAAATCGCGGAATCCCGGAAGTGCTTGAAAACGAGGTGCTGCCATGGTCTTGGCCGGGCGGTTGGACCCGAGCGGGCGGGGAGGATGCACGGAGAAGCACGGAGTTCAAGGCGGGATTCGAAGCTTGATACTGGAAGGCAGGATCATGGGAATGCAGCTTCGCAATCGGATGGTCCGTCCGGGGATTTCACCCTGCGTTGGCGACGGCGATGAGGTGGCGGAGTTCGTCGGCCGCTTCGGCGGGGTCGCTCACGGTAGCGGCGATTTCGCTGCGGATCAGCTCGCGGAAGCGGACGCGGAGACGGTGAATGGCCACTTTCACCGCCGTCTCCGAGATTCCGAGCGAGCGTGCGGCGTCGGCCTGGGAATGTTGGACACCGCCGTCGAGCCAGGGTTTCAGGGTGGCGAAGATCTCGGCTTTTCCTGCCTGCTCGGCTTCCAGCGCGGCTAGCGAGCGAGTGATAAGCGTGTGGGCCCATTCCCGGTCAAAGGCGAGCGTGTCGTCCGGCGCTCCGCGGGCGGCTTCATCCAGCAGCGGGACATGCTCCACCCCATTGCCGCGCTTTCCCGCGCGAGACGCGTCGCGCTGTTTGGACAGAAAGTGTTTTAACGCACCCAGGAGATAGTTGCGGAAGCGTCCGCGTCCCGGATCAGGTGCTCCGACCCCGCTGGCTAACAGCGATTCGAAAAACGCGTGGGCCGTTTCGCGGGCCGCGTCTTCCTGACGTCCGTCGCGCCGCAGGAAGGCGACGACCGGTGCGTAGTAGGCCGCGCAGAGCTCGGACAAGGCCGCGATTGCCCCTTCACCCTCGCCACGAGCGCGAAGGACCAGCGTCCAATGGGTGGGGTGGAAGTTGGAATCTGTCATCGAATTCGATCAGCGTTTCGCATGAAGCGCGTTCAACTTCCATGCCCCGTCTTCGAGCACCATCCAGAACGTGAAGCGCCGCTTGCTGCCGTCATTGGCTTCGACGAGCACCTCGGCATTGGACGCGTCTGGCAAGGACGCACTGACGACGCTTATGTTCCCAAAGTCTCCGAAGTTATCCAGGCTCTCGCCCTTCTTCGCCAGTGATTTTTTGAAGACTTTGGAGAAGCTGCCTTGAAAGACCCGGAGGTTCTTGTGCCGTGCCGCTTCAATGAGGGCTTCCATGGCCTCACCGGCTTCCTTCAAGGCCGCGACAATTGGCGCTCCATCTCCGGCCTTTCCCTTGAACTCAAGGTAGTGGCGGGGGAACAGCAACATGCGCCTTCCCCAGAAGGAGATCATGCATTCCCCGCCGGCCCCGTCAGTCGCGAGGAAATGTGAATTGATCGCCTTGGTAGTGCGATCCCATTCATCGATGAACGAGAGCACGCACACCTCGTTGACATCCGCGCCGACTTTCTGTTTGGACAACTCCGCGAGGATGAAATCCAAGCCGCTTGGGTTGCCATTCAGGGAATAATCGTACCCGGCCAGAGCAAGGGCCAGCGTGGCATCCTCTCGAAGATCCTTTCTATCTAACAGGGGGAGCAGTCGATCATCCTTGTCGGCCGCCGCCTGACCAATCATCCACATCAGATCCCATGAGTATCGGTCCTTCTCGTCGATGAGGCGGAACACGTTCTCGGCCTTGTAGTTTCTGGCCAGCCGGTCTCCGCTGCTATCGTTGGGGTACTCGGTCTCCCAGTTCTTCTCCAGCCTTTCGGCCACGGCCACGGCGTCCCGATAGCTCCGGGTGGCGCCTGCTTGATCGCCTGAGGCTTGAAGAACGTCGCCGATCTTCACTTGAACGTGGGTGAGGGGATCCCTCAGTTTTACATCTTCGGGAGTCTTTTCGAGGTGGTCTCTCAAGATGGCCGAGCAGGCGCGATAGGTCTCAAGTGCGTCGTGGAGCGCTCCTTGCCTGCATTGGACGTCGCCGATTCGCTCGAGACATTGTGACTGAGTTTCCAGCAGGGCCTCGGGGTGTTTCTGCTGGACCTTCGCAATCATGTCGCTGGCGGCGCGATAACTTTTCACCGCCCCGGTGAAGTCGCCGCGTGCCGCACGCATGTCCCCATCCTTGATGTATTCCTGCTTGGGTGCCCAATCCTTTTCCTCGTCGACCTGCTTGGGTTTTGCGAGGCTCGCCTGGTCAATTTTCCAGTCGTTCGACGGAGTAGGCGGATCAGCGTTGGGAGTCTCGGCAGAAACTTTTGACGGAGTATTTTGCCCAACGCTGAATCGTTCGACCCTTGCTACGGTCCCGTTCTGAAAACGAATCTCCTTCGCCGGGGCGCCTCTTTCGAGGGAGACGGATTGGGTGTCCCATTTTGTTTCATCGGTGGAGCTAGCTACGAGAGCGAGAACCTGGTTCCGATCGGCTTCAGTTAAGCGAACCTTGACCCAAACCGTGCCTCCTGACTTCAGGGAGATCGGTGTTCCGGTATTCGGGATCCATCTCCTGGAAACTGTGGTAGGAAGGGTGATTTCCGTTCCTCCAATCATCTCATCCGGGTGATTGAATTGAAGCTTCACGGATTCCTTTGGGTCGGCGGAGGCGGGTTCTGATAAGGGGGAGCTGAAAGTTGGAATCAGGATGATCATGACCGTAGCCAGGAGACCAAGGATGACGGCAACAATGGGTCGAAGGATTTTCCCCTTTGCCTTGCGTTTGCGTGCAGGGGCATCTTCCCGGGTGGGTGCGGGTTCATTTCCGCTCGATCCACTTCCTATCGGCAGCAGCCAGAATAGGATTGTGATGATTGGCAGCAAGAGAATGACGGGTGGAGGCAGGAAAACCCCGACCACCATCAGCGCCAGAAAGGTGAGTGCCACGCACAGGACGGCCAACCACTTCGCGGGTCGTTGCTGATAGATGGTGAACAAGGCGATAACGATTCCTGCGAAGATCCCCATCCGGCCGATGAGGGAGGTGATGATCGCCCAGGTTTCGAGACGAGAGGGCAAACTCGTGGCAAGCAGATCGAAGACGAGTCCAACGCCAATCAGCGCCGTGACTTGAAACCGCCGAAGCGTGAGGAATTGCTCGGGACTCCTGGGAGGGTTTCTGCCATTGGGATCAGTTTTGACCCCTTTCACCTCGGCCTTCACTTCGTTCGCGTTTTGCTGCCCTGGTTCGCTTTGATTGCCGTGCGCTGGCGACCGAACTTCACTTCGTCTCCATGCGAAGTAACACCAACTCAAGCCAAACAGCCCCAAAGCGAATGCAATGACTCCAGGCCAGAAGGCGGTCAAGATGCCTGGATCTAATCCGCTTTCACGAACGGATTCTGGAGAATTGATCACGCTCCAGATGGAATTGACGTCCAACATAGGAGCGACTTCACGTGCCTTTAAATATCCCATCGCTGTGATCGTTCCTCCGCCAATTAGCAATACCAGCATCCAGAGGAATAGTGCAGGGAGCAGTGCGGGCTGCGTAGCATTACTTTGCGGCTCTCTTCTTTCGGAATGTTTCGTCGAATTTCCCACCTCCGTTTTCACTTCATCCGCACTCTGCTGCCGCAGCTCGCGTTCCTTTTCCAAGGTTCGGAAGACGATCTCGTCGATGCGGGCATTCACCGCAGCGCGTTGGCTGGGGGCGGGGAAGCGGCCCAAGGGAAGTTCGCCGGTGAGCATTTCATAAATGACAACTCCGAGGCTGTAGATGTCGGCGCGGTGGTCGACGCCGCGCGGGTTCTCGTGTTGTTCGGGGGCCATGTAGGCGGCGCTTCCAAGCACGCCTCCTGTTAGGGTGAGGGTGAATTCACGGTGGGGATCGCCGACGATGCGGGCGATGCCGAAGTCGGCGATCTTCACGCCGCCCCGTGAATCGAGCAGGATGTTCTCCGGCTTGATGTCGCGGTGCCAGACGCCTTGGGCGTGTGCTGCCTGGAGCGCGTCGCAGATCGGCGGGACGATGGCGAGTGCCTGCTCCGGGGTGAAGCGCCCGGCGCGCATCGCCTGACGGAGGTTCACGCCATCAACGTATTCCATCAGCAGATAGAAGAAGCCGCCGGTTTCACCGTGTTCGTAAACCGCGACGATGTTGGGATGGCTGAGCTTGCCGAGGGTGCGGGCCTCGCGGGCGAAGCGTTCCGCGAATGCCGGATCGCGACTGAGTTCGGGCGCGAGGATCTTCAGCGCGACGGTGCGGTCGAGGTTGGGCTGATGGACCTGATAGACGAAGCCCATTCCGCCCTGGCCGATGAGGCGGACAATCTCCCAGCGCGGGAACGCAGCGGCGATTTCCTCCAGCGATGGCGCGGCCTTGCCAGCGGGCGCCGGCTCCTCGGCATCGCGCAGCAGGCAGGCCGGACAGAAGCCGCCCGGCGCGTCAGGCGGAATGGGGGCGTGGCAAGTGGGGCAGGTTTTCGGATTCACACGGGTTCCTGACGGAAGGACGGCGCGAGGTTACAAACTGATTTTTCAAATGGCGAGGGGCGGGATTGGGGGGCATCGCGTGCGCGGACGATTTTGCGGAGCAATGGGTGCTTTTTCCTGCTATATCAACGAAGGCGGATTGCGGCTCTTTGATGTGATTCTTTGTTGGCCCGATCGGGAATTGATGGAGCATTTAGGGATTGGGCAGTGAAGTGTCTCTGCCGCTTCGGTCATTGAGGGTAGGGATTTTTTCAGGAAACAGGCGTTGAAGGAGCGCCATGATAAAGACAGCAAGGAGTCCGAAAATGAGAGGAAAGAAGTATCTGCTGAATGTTCTCAGTTCGCCGAAATCTGCCTGAGGCGTTGAGCCATTCGACGACAGTGAAATGGTCTCAAACGGCGAGAGACGAGGGTCTCCTTCGAAGGATCGCAAAAGAGTATCAATCATTAGAGTGGGTATGCCGAGTTCGTCAGAATTAATCTCAATCTGGCACGTGCCTGCTTCAGATGAGGGTCGAATTGAGATCATTGTATCGAGCCTCTGCAATGTTTTTGCTTCCGAGAGCGCCCACCGGGATTCGAGTTCCAGGTCTTTCGAAACAGCCCTTAGATGATTTGGGCTAGCCAGTTCCTTGGCTATGGCATCGGATGGCTTTGTAGCCGCATCCCCGCTAAACTGAATGATTGCGGAGGCTGAATAGAATTTCGGTGCCAAATATAGATACGTTCGAGTGCCAAATTCGAATAGCCATGGTGTCGAGAGAATCATGAGAAGTAGAATCCACCACCAGCGACGAAACATGCCTTGTTTATTGATGGAAACGAATTGAGGTGAGGTAGTTTGTTTTCCCAAAGGGCTTGATATCGATGGCGGATAGCAGGTTGAGAACGTTTCAACGACGCTGCGGAATTCATTCGCAGTGCGGTAGCGTCGTTTGGGTTCTTTGCTGAGGGCGCGGAGGACGATGTCATCGATGCGGATGTCGAGCTGGACCTTTTGAGAAGGGAGATCGAGGGGGCTGCTCGGGCGATCGCCGGTGAGCATTTCGTAAAGCACGGCACCGAGGGCGTAGATGTCGGCGCGGTGGTCGACGTGGCTGTGGGCTCCTTGCTCGGGTGCCATGTAGGGCGGGGTGCCGGAGGACTCGCCGGTGGTACCGACGAGTGAAGCAATGCCGAAGTCGGCGATCTTGACGCGGCCCTCACGATCGATGAGAAGGTTCTCGGGTTTGATGTCACGGTGAACGATCCCCTTGTCGTGAGCGTACTGAAGCGCTTCGCAGATCGGGGGAACGATGGTTAGGGCCTGGGTGGATTCGATTTTCCCATCGCGGAGCAGGTCTCGGAGATTCACTCCATCAACGAACTCCATGACGATGTAGTAGAGTCCGTCGGTTTCACCGTAGTCATGAACGGTGACGATGTTCGGGTGATTGAGTTGGGCAAGTGTCCGGGCTTCGCGGGCGAAGCGTTCGGCGAACTTTTCGTCGTCGATTTTCTCCGGAGCGAGCACCTTGATGGCGACCCAGCGGTTGAGGGATTTCTGGCGGGCTTTATAGACGACGCCCATTCCGCCGCGGCCGAGGCATTCGGTGACTTCGAATTGCGGGAAACTGTCGGCGATTTCCTCGGGGGAGGGGGGCGGTGAAAGCTCGCTGAGAGGTTGGTCGACGGTCCGTGATGCGAAGGCCTGCTTGAGCAGGCAGGTCGGGCAGAGTTGCTGAGGGGAGTCGGCAGAAAATGCGGCGCCACAATCGGGGCAGGTGGTCGGGGAATGGGTCATGGTTCTCAACTTCCCTCTAGGACGTCGACTCGGGAATGTTACAAGGAAATCGAATTGGCCCGAGATTTAAGATTGTTCTATTGAGGTCTGCCTCTTTCCCAATTGGCACGCCAATCCATGGCAGCAGCTTTGATCACTGGGTCATGGATTTGTTCGAGCGCGGAGGCAGAAGCGTCGGGATCCTTGAATTGTTGGAGCATCTGCTGTGAATATTCGGCGAAAGCATGGTCCCGCCATGCTTCTTCGGCAAGTCCGTCCATCCATTGCCAAGCCGCTTCCCGATCCTTTCGGATCAAGGGCGTCACACCCCGGTGGAAGATCTCAATTGTTTCCTCGCGGGGAGGAAGCTCTGACACCCAATCTGCGATTTTCAACTCTCCGACCTCGGTGGCCATGCGTTGCATCCTCTGAGAGACCTGGGTCGCTTCCAGATGGTTCCATTCGCCGTTCGTGACCAGGTAATCCAAGGCCGAAAAGCGAGTGCTCTCAGGCGCCCAGATCGAGTTTGATAACAAGCTTGCTGCCATGCTGCTTCGAATTGCCTCCGGCGCAGCGGCGAGTTCGCTATTGAGGTCGAATGGACGATCGGACAAAGCGAGTTGTGCCATCAGGGCCTGGGCGGCGAAATCCGCAGCCGGACTCGCGGAGTCCTGCATCATTTCTCGCAATTCATCTGTCTGGTAGAAGTGGCAAAGATTCTGAGCCACCTGCCCCAGCAAGCGACGATCATAGCTGCTGAGGTTCTCGCG
Organism: Haloferula chungangensis; assembly: GCF_042664875.1. Classification (NCBI taxonomy): domain Bacteria; kingdom Pseudomonadati; phylum Verrucomicrobiota; class Verrucomicrobiia; order Verrucomicrobiales; family Verrucomicrobiaceae; genus Haloferula; species Haloferula chungangensis. The sequence goes on from NZ_JBHTBS010000001.1 coordinate 105,703, forward strand.
CTCGGTCAGGGATTGCCATATCCGCGTGGCGTCTTCCTTGTTGCGTACCGATCGGGTCATCGTCTGCAGGGTGTTGCGCAGTTCGATGCCATTCATCTGGGGAAGATAGCCGACAAGAAGATCGGCATTCTTCTGGCCCAGAGCTTCCACCCAGGCATCCAGAAGGACCTTGGATTCCAAAGTTCCGAAGTGCTCGCTCTGGATCAGACGCCATACTTCGTCGCAGCGATCGACCATGGCCTGGGTCGACAAGGGAGACCAGCCCTCGTCCCAAGGTTCGGCGAGAGCGGCGCCGATTGCAGCGCTAAGATCGACGTTGGCCCAGGCGTCGAGAATCTCCGCCTGGACTCGATGACGTTCGTATTTGCTCAGGCGTCGCGATGGAAGTTGTTCCCAGGCGATGCGATAGTCATCCGAGGACTGGTGAAGGACGGAAAAAGTTCTGGTTTCCGACCGTTCGGGTGGCATTTCAGCACTTTGCAGGATCCGTGGAGGAGGAGTCGGTAAGGATGACTCGGAGTCCTTTGCTTCGCCGGGACCGTCGGTCATCAGCCAGGTCAAAACGAAACTGAGTCCGCCGAGCAGAACGAGGGTAAGCCATTTCTGCTTCATGGTGCTTCGTTCAATAGAGTAGTGACCTGACTGTTAATCTCGGGGTGCTTGTTGCGGCTGGCGTGCTCGAGGCCTTCCAGTGCCCAGATGCGGTTCGGGCCTTCGGGAAGTGCGGCAACCCATTGCAGATAACTTTCTCCATAGCGCTCGAGATTCCCACTCGCCTTGTTCTTCCATCCATTGCTGAGTTGTTTCTGGATTTTTGGGTTGTCGATGTCGGTGATGCTGCTCGTCAGTGCATAGAACTCATTAGGGTCGACGGAATGGAAATGCCAGTTGGCGGCGCTTGCCCTCATCATGTTCTGAACTTCGGGGCCACCTGTCACCAATTCCATGGCGCGCTCCAGATCGTCCTCGGCAAGATGACGGAACATCTGATTGCGGAAGGCATCGATGCCGGTGCCCAAATCAGGGATTTCCTCTAGTACCCCGTCGTAAACTTCTTGGGCAGACATTTCGCCTGAGCGGAACCAGTAAAGCCAATCCTTGGCGTCCGGACCGTAAAGGGCCTGGTTCACCTCAGGTCTGACGATCTGATAGGCCTTGAAAGATGGGGTGATCTTCTCTGGTGCGTAACCAAATTCCTTCATTAACTCGATTCGTTCATCCAGCGGAGAATCCAACTCACGGATGAACTCCCTGAGCTGATTGCCTTCGGTCAACGACTGCAATTCGTTTGCGTCAATCAGTCCATTCGCCATCATGGTTTGGATCCATTCGAGTCCCTCCGACCCATCCATGCGTTCCGCGAGAGTCATGAGAGCCCGAAGCTTTCCGTCCCCTGAGAGCTCACTGATCAAGGCATCTCGCTCCTCGATAGGCCAGCGGGAGGCAATGGCCGCTTGAAGGCTTTCAGCCCATTCCGGCACCGGGAAATCGGCGTGCTCGGTGAGGTACCAGCGGAGTTCCTCGATATCTCCCTGTTTTCCAAGGTAGATGGACAAATGCTGGACCGCCAGATGGGGCGGGCTGAGATCGACGATCCATTCCATCGTCTTCTGAAGGCCTTGTTTCTGCGTGGCTTCTTCCAGAATCGACATGATGAAATGGGCCGCCATCATTCCAGCGGTCCCGGATCCCAGTGCCGGCAGTGCCTTGATCGCGGCGTGAGGATCCGCATTGAGCCAATGAGTGAATCTCACGGCGAGATGGGCGAGAGCATCAAGGTCTTTCTCCGTAAGCTTGTCCTTCTGTCTCAGGCCGAGTTGATCGATTTCCCCAAGCAGGGCCTGGAAAGTCGCCTGGGGGTCGGAACTCGGCTCAAGCTCATTCAAGTGTTCCTCAAATCGTTTGTGGGAGTTGAACAATGGGCGGGACGAATGAGCCGCGCTTTGAGCCTTGAAATTGGCGATGAGGGCATCGACCAGTTCGATGGATTCGCTTGTCTCTTGTGAAGAGTCGCGTGTCGGTGTCCTTGGTTTCTCCGCGTGGCGATCATGATGCTCCGGCTGCGCTTTGATGAAGAGCGCGCTGGCAATGCCGATTCCTGCAGCCAGAGCATGCAGAAGAATACTGGTGAGCTTCCGACGATGGATTGAACTCATGAGTGCTTAATCAAATTGATATGTCACAATTCAACTTGTAACCGATCCGCAAATCCCTCGGCAAGATTGAAAGTGGGACACTGGAATTCTCCAGATCGGAGGCACTGGCTACGAAGATAGGGCGGCGAAAAGCGCCTTCATTTCATCATCGACCGAATCGGAGGAGGCCAGAGTGCGGGTGATTTCGGAAGTGAGGAGCTTCCGGTAGCGCTTGCGGAGGCGGTGGACGGCGACACGGATGGCGCCTTCGGTGACACCGAGTTCCTTGGCGATCCGGGCGTAGGGGATTTTCTGGGAGTCGGCGGTGAGGCAGGGTTTGAGTTGCTCGAATGGTTCGATGCTTCCATCGGCGCGGGAGGCGGCTTCGAGGTCGTCGAGGACTTTGGCGAGCAGGGCGAGCGCCCATTCGCGATCGAAGTGATGGTCGGCGTTGTGTGGGTCGGCAATGTCGAGTCGGAGCCCGGTTTCGGCGCTTTGCCAGTCGATGGACAAGGTCGCTTGGTCTCCACCGCGTTTCTGACGGGTGGCGTGACGCCATTGGTTGGTCATCCAGTGATTGAAGCAGGCGAGCAAAAAGGCGCGGAAGCGGCCTTTTTCGCGGTCGGCGCGCTCGAGCGAACGGGCTTCGATGAGGTGAAGCATGAAACCCTGAACGAGGTCCTCGGCGTCTTCCCTGGATCGACCTTTTCGGCGGGCGTAGCGGTAAAGCGGCTGCCAGTAGGTGCGGACGAGCTCACCCAGTGCATCGACCGCCGCGGTTTCCGCGCCGCGTGCGGCGTCGACAACGAGCGTCCAGCGGGTGGTGGCGAAGAGGGTGGGTGGCGGGTTGGAGGAGGGCATGGTCGACGGTCTCTTCTACCACAAAAGTCGACGCATGTTACATCCGATTGGCGGGTTGTTAGAGGCTCTTGCGTGGGGGAAGCAGAGCATTGGAAAAGAGCAGGCCGGCGATCAGTGATACGAGTGCCATGAGTGCCTTGCCGCCGTTCTCGTAGGGAAACAGGCTCTCGCCGGAGAGCCAATGGTTGAGTAGCAGATAGATTTTGCTTCCGGGCACCAGCAGGATGATGCCGTAGATCGTGAGAATGGACCCCGGACCTTTGGTGATTCTGGCGAACAGGTTGCTGAAGAGTCCGACAGACAAGGCACCGATGAAAACTCCGGCAGGGATGGTGGAAAAGCTTTGCGTAACGCGTGAGGAAACAAAGGCAATGATCGCAGCGAGCAGGCCCCATGGCATCTTTTTCCATGGGATATCAAATGCGATACCGAGGCCAAACGAGAGGACGACGACCGCTACCCAGATTCTCCATTCGGGCAGATCCGGCATGGACAGCGCGAGGATTGGAGGGTTGGTGAAGAGGAATGAGCTGAGAGCCACACCGCTGAGAGCTCCGAAGAAGAGCTTCAGTAAGGTCATCGCCCCTCCGACCAGGCGCGAGCTCCCGGAGATCAAGTGCCCCGTGGAGATTTCCGTGAGTGCGACGGTGAAGGCGATACCGGGAACGAAGATGATGATCGATGAGAGGATGACAAAAGGCGGGTTGATCGGAACTCCCAGGGAGGCGATTGCGCCAGCTGACAAGCCAGCGACCAGGGCGGCCAGGATGGGAGTCACCGGCTTCCAGCGGGCGGTGCGCGAACAGCAGTAAACACCTGCGAATAAAAGCAGGGCGACGATGGAGGAGGCGATTCCATCGAGAGGGTTTGATGAAAGGAGCGCGGCAAATCCTGCGCCGGTAACCGCCATGGCCAGGGCGTTCATGGCCGGAGAGAAGTTCGGCGGTGCTGAGCTCAGTTTCCTGAGGTTTTCGGTCCCCGTCGCGAAATCCATTTGATCATCCTCGATGGCTTCGACCATGCGATCGATCTCCCAAAGCTTTCCGAGTTTGTATCCAGCAGCGTCCGTTCGCTCGATGTGGACGAACTGATCGAGTTCGTCGTCTTCCCAGAAGGCACAAGTGAAGGTGGTGGGGCTGATCAGAAAGCTGCCGTGGAGGCCGAGCATTCGGGTGACGTTGGTGAGGTGGAGCTCGATGCGCTCGCTCGATGCCCCGCAATCGTGGAGTGCCCGACCGAGCTTGATGACAAAGCGCGTCCTTTTCCTGAATTCCTCGGGTGTGAATGCCACGCTGGAGAGCCTTGTCTGCGCACCCGGGGAAAGGCAAGTGTTGTCAGAAGGGGACGAGCAATCGGTGCTTGAAGCTGCGGGCGGGATGGCGGGTAGTGGGGGCGGATGATTCGGTCGCTGAGGGTGGTGGATTTTCGATGCTTTGAGTCGCTGGCGCTGACGGTGCCGGAAGGCGGCGGCGTGTTCACGGGGAACAATGCGCAGGGGAAGACTTCCATCCTGGAAGCCGTTTGTCTGATGGTGCGGCTGCATTCGCCGCGCTCGCATCGCATGTCGACGATGGCGCGGGTGGCGGGAACGGGGGGCTTTGGGATTGCGGGGGAGGCCTGGGGAATGGAGCGGCGGATCCGCTGGGCACGGCGCACGGGGATGGATTTCGCAGTCGACGGCGAGGAGCGATCGAGCCATGGCAATTACCTGTCGGATGGCGGCCTGCTGGTGTGGATGGGAAATGAGGATCTCGAGCTTGTTAGAGGCTCGGGCGAGGTGAGGCGGAGGTATCTGGATTTCATCGGATCGCAGTTCGAGCCGGGGTATCGACGGGCGCTTTCGCGCTACCGCCGGGCGGTGAAGGCGAAGAACCTTTTGCTCAAGGATCCCCGCAATCGTGATGCGGAGATTGCCTCGTATGAGTCGGTGATGCTGGAGTCGGCGAGGCTTCTAACAGAAACCCGGGCGAAGCTGGTGGCGCTGCTGACTCCGGCTGCGGCGGAGTTCCAGGGGGAGATCGCAGGAAAGCCCGAGCAGGTGGATCTGGAGTATCGGCCGGCGGGTGGTGAGGATCTAGCGCTGGCGCTGGAGCAAGCTCGTGATCGCGAGCGACGTCAGCGGAGCTGTTTGGTGGGGCCGCATCGGGATGAGCTGGTGATGAAGCTCAATGGATTGGCGGCGGACGACTACGCCAGCGAGGGCCAGCAGCGGACCTTGGCGCTGGCGCTGAAACTGGCGCAGGGCCGCGTGCTGGCGGAGTGCCGGGGACAGCAACCGGTTTGGTTGATTGATGATATTTTCGGCGAGCTCGATGTGGCTCGCCGGAATGCCGTGCTGCGGGTGCTCCCCGAGCAGGCCCAGAAGTGGATCACGACAACCCATCTCGACTGGCTCGATGCCGCGGGCGGGCTGGGTCGAATGGCGAAGTTCGCCGTTTCCGAAGGGACCTGCCGGGAGGCCTGAGCGATCTCACGCCAGCCTCACCCGGTCGACGCGGAGCGTGCGGGTGGAGTGGCGGAGCAGGCAAAAGCCGGTGGCGAAGATCGGCCCGCCGGGGGAGAGACGGTAGAGGGCGGTGGGCGTGAACCGACGGAATGCGCCGGGGGTTTCACCGCCCTGATAGAAGACCGGCACGGGTTCCTGATGCTTGATGGCATCGAGGAAGCGGGAGGCGACGGGGTCGGAAGACTCCTGCACCGGAAAGGTGGGCGCTAGGGGGAGGCGCTTGGTTTCCAGTGCAGGAGCAATTGTGGGGGGAAGGATGAGCCCACCAAGGAGGCGGGCGAATGAGCGTCTCGTAACTTTCATGGGGACATCCTGGACCGTGGGGTCGGACATCCGTAGGGGTAGGTTTTGACTGGTGATAAAAAATTTTCGCCAATAGCCTGCATTCATGGCAAAGCTACGCAATACGGTCTCGGATTTGATGGCGGACAAACCGGTGAAGTTCACCCGACGACCCATGGAGCGAATCCACAAGATCCATACGGCGATCAAGTCAGGGCGACTTCCTAACTGCACGACGCTGGCCAAGGAACTGGAAGTCACCCCAAAGACCGTGCAACGTGACATCAATTTCATGCGCGACAGTCTGAAGGTGCCGCTTTGCTACAATGAGCAGTCGCATGGCTACTACTATGAGAATGCGGTCGATGATTTTCCGGAGTTCGAGGTGGGAGCTGAGGAGATGGCCGCGCTGTTTCTGGCGCGCTCGGCACTGGAATCGATCCGCGGCACGGAGCTGGCGGAGAAAGTGCGCGAGGCATTCGGGAAACTGACGCGGTCGATGAGCGAACGGGTGCAGCTCAATTGGAGTGACCTGGATGATGCCTTTTCGCGCAAGGTTCCCGAAGTCAGGGGACGGGATGTGAAGGTCTTTGGTCAGCTTGCCGAAGCGGTGGTCCAGCAGGTCGAGGTGAGCTTCCACTACCTGAAGCTCGACGCCGACAAGGCGGAGGCGCGCAAGGTCCGGCCGCTGCATCTCGGCGAGGTCGATGGTTCGTGGTATCTCATCGGGATGGATGTCGATCGCGAGGCCTTGAGGACTTTCGCACTGCCGCGGGTGACTCGCTTGAAGGTCAGTGGAAATAGCTTTGAGCGACCTACTGGATTTGATGGCCGCGAACACTTGAGGCGGAGCTTTGGCATCTGGACGGTATCGGGGGATGATAGCCTCAGTCTTGTGCAGGTGCGGCTCAAGGATTACGCGGCGCGGCTGGCGCAGGAGCGTCGATGGCATCCGACTCAGGAAGTCAAAGTGCTCAACGCGAAGGGAACGAAAGTCGATGTGTGCTTTGAGGCGGGTGCTCTGGAAGAAGTGCTGCGCTGGGTGCTGAGCTTCGGCAGCAAGGCGAAGGTGATCGGACCGCCAAAGCTCAAGAAGATGGTGGCTGACGAATTGGCCCTGATGGCAAAATGATTGGAAGGGACGGAATCGGTCCTTCGTATCGAAGGTCGATGGTGTACAATCCGCATCCTTTGATAGCCGGTCTGACGGCGATGGTGTTTTCTTTTTCTGCGCTCGAAGCCGGCGAAGTCGAGATTTTCAATGGCAAGAACCTGAACGGTTGGTCTTCGGTCGAGACGAAGAATCCGCAGAAGACCGAGGACTACTGGAAGGTCGTGGATGGCGTGATCATTGGCGATAACCCCGACAAGAAGAACTCGGTACTCTGGACGGAGAAGGAATTTGGTGACTACACGCTGACGCTGGAATTCAAAACGGAATCGCCGGATTATGATTCGGGAGTGTTTCTCCACGGTGAGTCGCACCAGGAGCAGATCGGCGTGTCGCGGTCGCTGAAAGTGGATCTAACAGCCTGCATTTATGCGCCGATCGATGGGAAAGGGGGATACCCAGCGACCTCGGACAAGGTGAAGACGGTCCACAAGTTGGGTGAGTGGAACACGATGAAGATTGTCGTTGAAGGGAAACGGATCCGCACCTGGATGAACGGTGAGGAGTTCGTGGACTACACGGGGCCTAAGTTTGCTGAGAAAGGTCCGATCGGCTTGCAGCTTCATGCCGGAGTGCATCAGAAGATGCAGTTCCGGAATCTGACGCTGACGGTGGAAGGCTAACGGAGATCCTTGAAAGGAAAGGCCTGACCCGGAGCCTCTGGATCGAAGTGCGGGTTTGGAGTGGGGAAGTAGGGCTTGGCGACATGGTCGCTGAGCCACTGCTTCAACTGCTGGTGCAGGGCACTGGTGAGTTCCGGCTTTGTCGAGGCGAGATCGTTCTCCTCGTAAGGATCGCTCGGGATATCATAGAGCTCGAGACTCCCGTGCCAGTCCCAGATGAGTTTGTGATCTCCGACGCGGATGGCGGAGTGCGGTGTTAGAGGCCTGCCGTGGTCGGGGTGTTTGACGATGACATTGAAGGGATAGTGCCAGATAAGAGTGCGTGGCGACTGTTCTTTCTCGGGGTTTTTCAGGACCTTGATGAGGCTCAGTCCGTCGATGTCGTCGGGAAGCGGGTTGCCACTGAGTTCGGCGAGGGTCGGAAGGAAATCGGTGGCATCGATGACTTGATTGCACCAGGTTCCGCCTTCGTAGTGATCCGGCCAGTAGATGATCGTCGGGACCCGCACGCCGCCTTCGTAGAGGCAGGCCTTTCCGCCTTTGAAAGGTTGGTTGTCGGTGGCGGCGGGATCGGTGTATTCGACGCCCCCATTGTCCGAGGTGAAGACGATGATCGTATCCTGTGAGAGGCCGGTTTCCTCGAGGGCTTGGCGGATTTCCCCGACGGAAATGTCGAGATGTTTGAGCATCGCGGCGTAGGTCGGATTGTTATGTCCGAGATGTCCGCGTTGTTTCTTCTCTTCAAAGTGGGCGATGTCCTCTGCGGGAGCCTGCAACGGGGTGTGTACGGCAAAGGGGCAGTAATAGAGGAGGAAGGGCTTGGAGCCCTTCGGAAGGGCGGCACGTTCGCGGATGTAGTTGCAGGCACGGGCGGTTAGATCGTCGGTAAGGTAGTCTTCGCCGGTCGGCTTGCCAGCCTGGCCGATGCGGTATTCGCCCGGTTGCTTGGGAAAGTGCGCCTTGCGATTGTTCCAAGTCGCCTGCCAACTGAAGTAGGGGGAGCCACCGGCATCGAGGAAGGCGAGTTCCCGGAAGCCGTGGGCGGATGGTTGGAGTTCAGATACGCCGTGTCCCCCGAGATGCCACTTTCCAAGGAAGGCAGAGTCATAGGTTTTCAGGACCTGGGGGAGGGTAGGGATTTCGGGGTCGAGCGCGGTGTTCGAGTTGGCGTTGATCCAGGCTTGGGGGGACTTGATGCTGTCCTTGTGCGCGAAGGCGTCATGGGGGCTCGCCCCTTCAGGAGGCGTGATGCCCTGGTTGAAGTAGGTCCGCGTGTTCGGCGTGGCGGTGGTGAATCCGAGCCGGGATGCAATCCGTCCACTCAGGATCGCCGCGCGGGTCGGCGAGCAGAGCTGGTTGGCGTAGGATTGGGAAAAAGGGATGCCGTCAGAAGCCAACTGATCGAGATGGGGAGTTTCGTAGAAGAGCTTCTCGGGTGCGTCGCCGGTGAAGTGACTGGCAAAGGCATTGATGTCGGTAATGCCGAGGTCATCGGCGAGGATGAAGACGATGTTCGGCGGACGCTCGTCTGCGGGTGATGCGCAAAGAAGATTCGCGGCGATTGCCACAAAAAGGAGAGTCCGTATGCCGATGCGCGACGAGTTCCGCATGAGATGGAGGCTGAGATTTACGATCACGGGTCTACTTCACTACGATGCGATGGGTGCCGGGGAGGAGAGTTTCAGAAACCCGGGCCGGATTCTCGGATTTCCAGGGTGAGCTCTCGGGGAGGATGAGCTCTGCGGTGGTGTTGGGCGGAATGGTGGCTTCGTATACGAGGGCGTCATTGCCATCGCGTTTCCAGCTGACGGAGATGCGGCCATGGGGGGAGTCATGGTAGGCTTTGACCCATGAGATGGTATCGGTTTCGTCGCTTGCCTCCTTCGATGGAAAATGCGGGTGAAGCAGGATTTTCGAGTAGCCAGGCTCTGCGGGAGCGATGCCGGCGAGGGTCGACATCATCCATTCAGTCACCGCGCCGAAGGCATAGTGTGAGAATGAGTTCATCGCCGCGTTCATCTTTCCGTCGGCACCCCCGAAGCCGTGTTCCTCGGTATAGGAGTTCCAGCGTTCCCAAATGGTGGTGGCTCCGTTTTTGACTTCGTATCCCCAGGAAGGGAACTTGCGCGATTGGATGAGTTTGACCGCAAGATCAAGGTTGCCGGTGTCGGTGAGGACTGGAAGGAGAGGCTTGGTTCCAAGGAAACCTGTCGTCATGCCGGTGTTCGTCGGGCCGGACTTGGACTGGAGATGTTTGGCGAGGTGGGCACCGGCGGTCTTGCGTTCCTGCTCGTCTGTTAGAAGGCCGCAGTCCAGGGCGAGGACGTAGGCGGATTGGGATGTTGGCTTGATCGAACCATCAGCCTGAAGGTGATTGGCTCGGAAATTCTTGCGCAAGGTTTCGAGCCAGTCGGTGTATTTTTGAGCTTCGTTGTTGAGCGATTGGGCCTCGGCCATGGCTGCCATTTGTTTGCAAACGAGGGCGAAATAACAGAGGTCGACGTATTCGTGTGGGGTAGGATCATTGACGTTGAGCCAGTCGCCCCACGGCGCGCCGAAGGCGGTGCCTTGCAGCTCGGGGTCGTGCTTTTTGCGGGCCTCCATGTACTGGGTCATGGCGGGCCAGTGATTGACGAAGAAGTCAGGATTACCGGTCGCTTTCCAAATCGAGTGGGGAACGATGATCCCGGCGTCTGACCAGGCGGTCCCGTGTATTGCGCCGCCGTGGCCGACAGGGTAGGGCGCGTAGCTCGGGTAGTAGCCTTCGGGTGTCATGTCGTCCTCAAGCTCGCGCAGCCACTTCTTAAAAAATGCGGCGACGTCGGCGTGGTAGGCGGCGGAGGCGGCGTAGATCTGAGCGTCGCCAGTCCAGCCCATGCGCTCGTCGCGCTGCGGGCAGTCGGTCGGTAGATCGATCCAGTTACCTCGCTGGGTCCAGACGGCGTTCTTGTAAACCTGGGTGACGCTTGGGTCGGAGCATTCGAAGCCTGAGGAGAAGGGCGTGTCGGAGTGCATGACGAGACCGGTGACCATCGAGGTGGATGGTTTCTCGGTCAGGCCCGAGACTTCGATGTAGCGGAAGCCGTGGGAAGTGAAGCGGGGAGTCCAGGTTTCACCTTTAGGATCTCCTTTGCAGATATAGGTATCGGTCGACCGCGCCTGGCGGAGGTTCTCGGTCATCAGTCGACCGTCGGGATGAAGGACTTCGCCGTAGCGAATGGTGAGTTTTTGGCCGGACTCGCCGGTGACCTTGAGTCGGATCAAGCCGGCGATGTTCTGGCCGAGATCGAAGATATACTTGCCGTCTTCTCGTTTGGTGACGGACTTTGACGGCAGTTCCTCCGTGATGCGAACCGGTTGTGCCGGGTAGGCTTGGAGGACGGGTGGCTTGACGAAGCCGAACTCCTTTTCCTCTTTGCTGAAGCGGTCGATGAAGACGTGTTTGTGAGAGCCGTTGTCTTTAGCAAGAATCGCGCTTTGCCACGCGCTGTCATCGTAGCCATTCGTTGACCATGCGCCGAGTTCCTTGCGCGCGTCGTAGCTTTCACCCATCAGGAAATCAGCTTCGTATTCGGGGCCGGTGGTGACCTTCCATGTCGGGTCGGTGGTAACGGTTTCTTTCGATCCATCGTCGTAGGTGAGTTCCAGCTGCACCATCAGTGCCGGAGTTTTCCCGTAGGTGTTGCGACCGGTTTTGTAGGGGCCGTAGCCGACGAGTTTTCCGTAGGCGACGTAACCTGCATACCAGCCGTCGGCGACGATCGCACCGAGGGTGTTGGTGTTGCCTTGGAGCTGGGATGTTAGATCATAGGTGTTGTAGTAAGCCCGTTTGTGGTAGTTCGTCCAACCGGGGGCGAAGTAGGTGTCGCCGACCCGCTTGCCGTTGAGATGAAGTTCGTAGATGCCGAGAGCCGAGGCGTAGGCAATGGCTTTGGTGATCTTCCTGTCGGTTTTAACCGACTTGCGATAGTAGCGTGGGGCCGGGAGGTGGAGTTTCTTGGCTTCCTTGTGGAAAGGGATGTCATCCTTGAAGGAGATCCACGGAGCGGTCGGATCGGACCCAATGAGGGCAGTGATATATTTCTGAGTCTCGCTCCAGGGCGAAACCTCGTCGGAGGTATTCCAGGTTCGGACTTTCCAGAAAATGTAGGCGGTCGAAGGAAGGTCTTTGCCGGCGTAGGTGACGTGGGAAGCTGAGGATGCGACTTTGCCGCTATCCCAAAGGTCACCACTATCGCCTGAAATGGATTCAGCAGATGTACCGACGACGATCTGATAGGCCGACTGGGAGAGCCCGGGTGTCTCGCCGGCGATCTGCCACTGAAAGCGCGGGTGGCTGTCATCCAGTCCGACGGGATTGCTTTGGTGTTCGACTTGCAGTCCGGTGACGGTGAAGGCGTTGAGTGAGGTCGCGAGGATGGGGATCAGGGCGAGGCGGAATATCATGAGTCTATCGGGTCTAGTAAAAACGCACCACGAACGAGCCGTGATGCGTTGTGGGGTAATGAGTCGAATCGTGGGGAGAGTTAGCTACGATTTGAGAGAACGTCCCTTTCGTAGGTTCCAATTTCATCAAGCCAGGCGGGACCGACCGGCGAATCATTGCGCTTGCAGAATTCGTCCCAGACGGCTCCGATCGGGAAGGTCTTGGCTTCTTCCTGAAGGGCGAGGCGCGTCGTGTAGTCACCATCGAGCTCCGCAGCCCGGAGCTTGTCGGTGGGCTCGAGGAGTCCGATGAGAAGACCTCGCAAGGTGTTGCGGACACCAATGGTCCAGGCGGCGACTCGGTTGATCGAGGCATCGAAGAAGTCGAGTCCGACATGGACCCGGTCTTCGATCTTGTTGGCGACGATTTCGCGGGTGATGGCGAGCAGCTCGTCATTGAGCGTGACCACGTGATCGGAATCCCAGCGCACGCCGCGCGAGACGTGGAGTAGAAGTTCCGGCACATACAGCAGGCAGGAAGAGATCTTTTCAGAGATCACCTCGGTGGGGTGGAAGTGACCGGCATCGAGGCAGAGGGCGATCTGTTTCTCCATCGCATAGCCCATGTAGAACTCATGCGAGCCGACAACGAAGGCTTCGGAGCCGATGCCGAAAAGCTTCGATTCGACGGCGTCGATGTTGTGAGGGGTCGGGCTTGAAAGGATCTCATCAAGCGAGGCCTTGAGGCGTTGGCGTGGTGCCATGCGGTCGGCGGGGGTGTCCTTGTAGCCATCGGGAACCCAGATGTTGGTGACGGCTTTGGATCCAAGTTGCTCGCCCATGTCGTTGGCGATGGCACGGCTGGCTTTGCAGTGATCAATCCAGAACTGGCGGATCCCGTCGTCTGCCGAGGAAAGCGTGAAGCCGTCGTCAGCCTTCGGGTGCGAGAAGCAGGAGGGGTTGAAGTCGAGTCCGAGCTTGTTGGCCTTGCACCAGTCGATCCAGCCTTGGAAATGGCGGGTCTCGATGGCGTCACGTTCGACGGGGGTGTCGGACTCCAGATAGATGGCATGGAGGTTCAGGCGATGATGGCCGGGAATCAGGCTGAGTGCCTTTTCGAGGTCCTGGCGGAGTTCGTCAGGGGTGCGGGCCTTGCCAGGATAGTTGCCGGTGACGGCAAGCCCTGAACCAAGTTCTCCATCTGAGGATTCGAACCCGCCCACATCGTCGCCTTGCCAGCAGTGGATGGATACGGGGATTTTGGAAAGGCGGTCGAGCGCGACTTCGGTGTCAACGCCAAGGGCCGCGTACTGTTCGCGGGCGGTGTCGTAGGTGGACATGTTAGATGGTGATTGCTTCAGATTTGATCCTGAGTGGACTTATCGAGTTCGTCCTTTTTGAATGCCAACCAAGGTGTCCCTCCAATAATCCAGAGGATCATTCCGGCAGTCATGAGATTGAAGGTGGTTTTCAGATCGAGATTGCCAAACAGGTGAATCATTGAGGGAACGATTGTCAGTGCGAGACCGACGAGAGCGATGATAGGAAAGAGTGCTTTCATGAAATCAGTGGGCTTGCTTGTGCATGAATTTGCTGAAGATGACGTGGAGGATTGCGGTGGCGATCCAGCAAGGAAGAATGCAGAACCATGATTGGATTCCGACGATCTTGATGAGATAGGTGGCGATGGCGACAGGGATAAGCCATGCGAGGGCGACGGCCAGGTTGATGCTTTTTCCGAGGCCTTCTGCGGCGAATTGGCGGAAGCCAGCTTTTTTCGCGAAATACCAGTCGGCAAAGATCACCGCACCCATCGGGGCGAGAACCGTGCCGTAGAAGCCTACGAAGCCGAGGAGCTTCCATGCGAAGGCGGGGAAGACACCTGCGATGGTGGCCACGGCACCTGCGAGCAAGGTCATGGCTGTTCGGGAGGAACCGGGAATCATGGCCTGGAAGGCGAGTCCGGCTCGGTAGATGGTTGGGTTCGCGGTGGTCCAGCCTGCGACGATCACGCAGACGATACCGGCGAGACCGGCAACGTTGGCCGCCATCGGTCCGGGGACCGGGTTGGAGCTGCCGGTGGCCTGGATTTGTGCGGCCAGCATGAAGGCTGCGGCGATCCATGCCATGTAGTGACCGACGAACATGCCTCCGGTCGCGGCCCAGCCGGATGAGGCCTTCTTAGCGTAACGGAACACTGAAAGGTCGGCCATGCCGATGTGCATGGCGGAGTTGCAGAACCAGGCAAAGAGAGCGACGGACCAGAAACCCATGGTCGAGGTTGCGGAACCACCGGCGAAGTTCTCCGAGGTGACATTCGCCAACGCCTCAAGATCGGGAACCTTGAAGGCTTCAAGTGCCGCGGGGACAAGCTCAGGTTGCTGCTTGAGAAGCTCCAGAAGATCGGTGATCGAGGACTTCTCGAAAGGTTTTGCGCTCAGGGTTTGAGAGAAGTCGATGGAGTTGGTCCAGACGGCCTTCAGCCCTTCCCAGTCGGCCGCGCCGATCTGCTTGAGAGCGACAAAGCCGCAAGCGAGGAAGACGAGAACCATCCAGGGAGAGGCCACGTTCGCGAAACGTGCGACGGTGTCATAGCCCTTGGCGGCGACGATGGCGATGACAGCACCCACGAGGAGAACGATGACCACGAAGGCAGCACTGTTAGGATAAACGGCGTCGATGGTGGGCATTTCCATGTTGAAGGGGATGCCTACCGCTGTTGCGGAGACCGTGATCATCGCTCCCGCGAGAAAGCAGAACAAGATGCCGTTCGCGAGGTTGTAGAACTTCACAAGCTTGCCGCCCGCAATTTTCTCCAACTGGTAGTAGAGGGTCATGCGACAGCGAACCGCAATCGGGGCGCAGATGTAGCGCCAGCTGAGAACGGCGAGCAGGTTCCCGACGAGAAGACCCAGAAAAATGTCTTTCAGGGCCACTCCGGCGAGCAGGAAAAGCGGCCCGATCATGAACTCGGTACCGGCGGCGTGTTCGCCGGCATACATTCCCCAGAATTTTCCGGGTCCTTTAAGGGCCTTTGCGGGTACGGGTGTACGCTCGTACTCATTACTACTATGGTCTTCCTGATCGGACATTGGGATTTTTGCGGGTTTAGACGTTTGCTGGCTGGGATGCTCTTCATCCGCCTGAGCTAGGTCAAGAAAATAGAAGAAACGATTCTTAAGAGCTTTTGAAAGGGTGTGTAGGCGTCTGATATTCAGCGCTTAGCCTGTCTTGTCTGTGCTTGGGATCAGGCCAAATGGAACACAGGGAGAAGGTCCGAGCAGACGGGGGAGTTGTCGGGGTTGACTTCCATCAGGGGAGCCATTGAGTCCCACCATTTTCTAACAATCTCCTGATTTGGAAGATCTTTGGGTTTGTCCGGATCGGACTGTTTCTGAACGGCAAAGAGGGTCAGTGACTCTTCGTCGAGAAAGATGGAGTAATCGGAGATGCCCGCGGCGCGGATGGCTGCGGCGAGTTCCGGCCAGATCTCGTCGTGGCGCTTCTTGTACTCAGCCACCTTGCCGGGCTTGAGCTTCATTTTAAATGCGACGGTTTTCATTAGTGTCCGAGATATTTGACAACGGCTTCAGTCCGGGTGCGGACGTGGAGTTTTGAGTAAATATTGTGCAGGTGGGTGCGCACGGTCTCCACACCGATGCCAAGATCCCAGGCGATCTCCTTGTAGAGTGAGCCTTTGACAAGCAGGTCGAGGATCTCGGTTTCACGAGGTGTTAGATCGAGATCCTTGCCCTTGGTTTTTACCGGAGTCCGGAAATTCTGAACCACCTTCCGGGCGATGGCGCTGGACATCGGAGAGCCACCGGCCATCAGGTCTTCGAGGGATTCGAGGAGCTTGTCGGGGGCATCCCGCTTCAGCAGGTATCCTGAAGCACCTGCTGCGAGGGCGTCGAAGATACGGTCATTGTTGTCGTAGACGGTGACCATCATAATTTGGATTTCAGGGAACTTTTCCTTGAGGCGTGCGGCGCATTCGATTCCCGACATGCCGGGAAGTTGGATGTCCATGAGGACCACAGCCGGAGCGCTGTCGGCGATCGCTTCAAGGGCGGTTTCTGCCGAAGGGTAGGTGCCGGTGAGTTTGAGCGACTTGGCTGTCGATACCAGATCGGACAAGGTTTCCCTCAAGCTCGGGTCGTCTTCGATAATCGCGATGGTGTGGATGGGTTTGCTCATGGTTTGGTCAGGTTGCTGCGGTCTTGAAGTGGGCAGTCGAAAACAACTTGGGTGCCGCCGTCGGGGATTGAGTTGATAATACAGGTGCCGCCGATTTCATGGAGACGCTTGGAGAGATACTCGAGGCCATGCCGGGAGGACTCCGATTTGCTTTCGAAACCGACGCCATTGTCACGAATCTCAATCAAGATGCGGGACCCGTCGTAGCGGAGTGATAAGTGGACTTCGCATGGCCCTGCATGGCGGAGCACATTGTGAAGGGCCTCTTTCACCGCGAGACTGAGCTGATGTCTGAAATCGGATCCCAGTTCCCGTGCCGGGAGGATCGAGGGAATGTCGAGCCGGCAGCGGACAGGGCTGTCGCGGAAAATTTCCTCGGAGAGGCGGGTGAGGTGGGAGGCGAGCTGGTCGAGGCTGTCGTGGGCGGGATCGACGGCCCAAACGAGATCGTCCATAGCGACGACGAGATCGCGAGCGGATTGGTTGAGCTTGCCGAGGTGGCGGCGCGAGCTTTCGGGGTTTTGATCGAGCTCGCGAAGGGCGAGTGAGGCGGAGAGGTTGAGCACGGTGATGCGGGTGCCGAGGTCGTCGTGCATGTCTCGTGCGATGCGGGTGCGGTCACGCTCAAGCGCATTCTGGAATGCGAGCTCACGCAGGCGTCGGCGAGCTCTGCGGCGGGCAGCACGGATGAAGTAGATGGCGAGAAGGGCGACGCAGGATGCGGTAACAGCGGGTGGAAACCAGGGGCGCTGCCAGTAGGGGAGGCGGATGTTGATTGGAAGCGAGAGACTGGCCGTGGTCGGCCTCTCGCCCGCGCTCAGACCAATCGCCCGGAAATGGTAGCGACCGGGCGGGACGTTGACGTAGGTGGCTCGATGAAGACTTCCGCCGATGATGTTGTAGGCTTCGTCCCATGAGATGATGACTGTCCTTCCTCCGAAAATGACGGGGTCGAACGACTGACGGCAGGCCCATGTGGCAAAGTGGGTCTGGTCACCATCAGCGAGCATGAGGGCGAACTTCGATCCTTCGCTTGTAACCTGGGCGATCGTCGGGTCACTGCCACGCCGACTCCAGCGGTTGGGGATTCCCTGAGGTAGGTCAAGATCGATCCCTCGACTGAAGTCGCCATTCTGCCACAGGGAAATGGGATCCTTCCCAGGAAGACTGATGTCGAGGTTGTCGATGATCAGGGTTCCGGTGGTGTCGGGAGAACCGGATTCGATCGCAATATAGACATGTCTGCCGGCAGGAGGAATGAAAAGCGGTTCGGAGCGAGCGGTTAGTTCGGACTCTCCGGGGCTGTTTCCCCAGCCCTTGCTGGTGCCTACCGCGTCGAATCTGGCTTCGGAAATGATATTATTTTGATCATCCCGCACCTGACAGAGGATCGTCATTCCCCGGGTGCTATCAATCCATCGCTCGTCGATGCCTTCAAGTTGGCAGCGGAACTGGACCGCTTCATTGAGCGGACCGGTAGGATAGCTGAAGTCGAAGTCGAGCCGATGAAGTCCCGGCTCAAGGGTCAACTCCTCACCGGCCTTGTGTCGAAAGTCGGCGGGTGACCCATCGACCAGGATATTGGCAAGGAAGAGGGGCAGCTCGTCGACTCCGGGGAACGGAGTGTGGGCGTTCTCGACGGTGCTCGAGGGAAGTCGGTCGGCTGCGGGTATAAAGATGAAGTCGCTCGGGTTTCTCGCGATTGAGCTGATTCGCACCTCATCGATGCGGCCTGGAAATGGCTGCGACTCGGCATTTTTCGGATCGGACTGGCGAGCTTCGTTGCCAATGGCAAAATCTCCGAGTCGACCGTTGAAATCCGAGGTCAGGGTGCCACTGCCGATGCGGTTGGCTCTCCGGGTATTCGGTTTGACTCGGGTCCAGTAGATCTGGATGTTGTTAGAGAGGTTTTCGATGCCATTGTAGGCGATTGCGACGTGGAACCAGTCTTCGGTGTTGATGGCGTGGTCTCCATCTTTGGGGAGGTGGGCCACTGCGCCACCTTGTGATCCGCTATCGGGCAAGGGGGCGAATGTTAGAATGCTCTGGCGGTCGAGCCGCAGGCTGAAGATCCGGCAATTCGTTTCGTCATCCATGGACAGGATGGTGAAGCCGCTTTGTTTGGTTTCGTCAGGCAGCTTGTCGAACTTCACCAGAGCTTCGTAGGTGAAGGCTCCATCGTGGCCGAAGTAGCGGAGGGATCGTGGTGCGTTGTCTCTTCTTCCGGCGTGCAGTTGCGGGCTTGCGATGAGGATCGCCCCTTTGAATTCGGGAGATCCCGGCCTTCCTCCCGCATCGTGATCGAAGGAGATGGAGCTTCCCAGGTGCGGCAGGGATGGCAGTCCGGCCTCGGCACCGTTCAGTAGTCCGAGCAAGGGTGTCGGCGAAAGACCGGCATCGGTGAATGGTGGCCCGGCTTCATCCAGATGCCAAAGATGGAGCGTGTGAGCGTCGGGGATGTAGGGTGTGACATCAGACTGTCCTACCAGCGGGAGAAGTAGGAAAATGAGGGCAATGATGGCAATAAATGGGCGATGTGACACGGGACCAATTCAAGCAGAAGGAGAGGGATGAAGCGAGCGATGACATTGCCGGAGGTGGTCCTCGTGATGTCTTTCTTGGACTGAAGTCTCTGATTTCCGAGGCGATCAAGCGACGGCACTCAGTCCTGATACGTCTCGAAGAGTTTGGTGAACTCCCGATGGATTTCGGGTTCTTTGGCGGAGAGTTCCTGGGATTCGCCGGGATCTGATTCGATGTCGTAGAGCTCGATCTTGCGCTCCTTTCCATAGCGAACCGCCTTCCATTTGCCGCGACGGGCAGCTTGAAAGGTGTCTCCGACGATCCCGGAATTCGGATCTCCCGTGAACTTTCCGAACTCCCAGTAAAGTGTGCGTTCGGGAAGGGCCTCGGGCCCGTCCTTGAGGAGGCCGGCAATGGATGACCCGTTGGTCTCGACGCGCGGGACCTGTCTCAGGTCGACACCGGCCAGCTCGGCGAAGGTGGGGAGTACGTCGGCGAATACCCATGGCGTGGCATCGACCCGGCCCTTGGTGATGTTCGCCGGCCAGTGGGCGATCATCGGGACGTGAATCCCTCCGTCGTAGAGGTCTCTTTTCATTCCCTTGTAAGGAGCGGATGCCTCGAAGTAGGCAGGGCTGGCGCCTCCTTCATCATGAGGGCCATTGTCCGAGGTGAAGAAGATCAGGGTGTTCTCGGCAATGCCTTTTTTCTCCAAGGCGGCGTAGAGCTGTCCGACGTAGTCATCGAGCGCGGTGATCATGCCTGCCGTAGTGGCGAAGGGTTCATCGACCTGTTCCGGGTAATACCAGGCATACTTGTCACGATTCGTATCCGTGGACATCCCAAGATAGGGGACTTCTTCAAACTTTCCCTTGTAGGGCTCAAGATACTTTTCCGGCACGGCGAGCTCTGCGTGGGGCGAGGAAAATGCCAGCATCACGAAGAACGGATTCTGGTGGTCTTGATTGATGTAATCGATGGCTTCTTCGGTGAATGCCTGCTGCGCGTAGACTTCCTTCTTTCCGCTTTCGTTGGCTTCGATGCGCAGCTTCTTGCCATCGCGCCAGAGGACCGTCGGGTACTGGCGGTGCCCTTCGATGATCGCATACATGCCGAACCAAGTGTCGAATCCCATGGCGAGGGGATCGGTCACGCCCATCTGGGATCCGATCGAGTACTTGCCGAACAGGGCGGTGTCATAGCCGCCCTGTTTGAGAACGTGAGCCATGGTCACGTCGAGCTCGCCGAGCTGGGCCGAGTTGCTGTTGTTTCGCAGAATCCGGCCATCGCGACCGGTGAAGAGCGAGACTCTTGACGGGGAACAAACGGTGCTTCCCGAGTAGGCTTGAGTGAACCGGATCCCGTTGGCGGCGAGCTTGTCGAGGTTCGGAGTTTGGATCCGTGTGTTTCCGTAGGCACCGAGCTGATTGAAGCCAAGGTCGTCTGTTAGGATGAAAATGATATTGGGTCTGTCAGCGGCGCTGAGCAGGCTGGTCGAGGCCCAAATGCCCAGAGCTGCTGTGATCAAGCGAATGACTCGGCGGATTGGCTTCATGGAGATGACGGTGAAAAGTGAGTTTTTTGGGCGCCCTATCCGAATGGTGCCGGGTGATGACGAGGAATCACGGAGATATCACGCGAAGGTAGCCGATCCCTATTTGACTTCGATTTTGAAAGCTCCGCTGAGCTTCTCGTCGAGGATCCATCGCTCGCCCTTGCGTTCGGCGGCCGTGGCTTTGCCGTTGACGAAAACCGAAGCGGTGGCCTTGGCAGCAGGGACGTCGATCTGGGCTGACATGCCCTCCGGAAGTTCGACCGTCAGGCTGAAGGTCCGATCGTTGGTCCAATCGATAAGGACCGGTCCCCGCGGAGAGGGAACCTTGCCTCGGGCAAATTGTAGAGATCCCGTGTGGGGGCGGATGGAAACAGTCTTCCAGCCGGGCTCCAAAGCTTCGGCACCGAGGACGAAGCGCGGTAGGAGATTGGCTGGGGCGGCACCCCAGGCGTGATTCCAATCCTGATTGGGTTTGTATTTCTGATCCCAGGCTTCCCAGGTGATGGTGGTGCCGCTGTCGACCATGTGCTTCCAGCTTCGGTCGTTGTCGGCGGTGATCAGCGAAAGCGCTTTGTCGGCGGCGCCATGATTGAAGAGCCCTTCGAGCAGATACTGGGCAGCATAGACGGAACAATCCATCTCCTTGCCACGCAGGAATTCCAATACTCCGGGTTGCTTGTCCGCCGGGACCAATCCGAATGCGAGAGGGAAGAAGTTGGCATGATGGGACGCATGCCTGGTGCCCACGCCGTCGCGGTAGATTCCACGCTTCGAGTCGAACAACTGCTTTTGAAACTCTGCGTGGGTCTTCTTGAATCGCGCTTCGAAGTCTTTGGCTTCATCCTCTTTTCCGATCGCGCGGGCGAGCTCGGCCATTCGTTGGATGGCCGCGAGGTGGAAGGCATTGACGACCGTGTTTCGCTCAGTGAAAACGTAGCCATCGCGCTCGGTTGTCGGCCAGTCGACGATGTCGGTTCTCTTGATTTGCTGGGCATTGCTGGCAATGAGCCCATCCGGAGCCGCGCGCTCAAGCAGGGTTTTGGTTTTGAGTCGGTTGTAACGGGGCGCAATCCAGTCCTTGTCGCCCGTTCTCATCCAGTCCGCATGGGCGATGAAAATCATGTGAGGAGCCCACTCGGTGGGCCAGGTGGCAAAGTTGATCAGGCGATCATAGGTATCGCGTGCCATCTGGATGTCACGATCGGTGTAGTAGTGGCTCAGCTGGTTGAGATAGGAATCCGCTTCATAGGGAATCCGCTCTCTATCGCCATCCACGTAGACGCCGGCGAATGTGGTGGCCTTGATTGAGTAGCGACAGAGTTCCCAGATGCGGTTGAGGGTTTCATCGGAGCACTCGAATGCCGCCGCGTCGTCATCCCAATTCGCTGAAAAGGCGGCTTGGCGAACGATTTGCTCCGGCTTCAGTTCGCCTGGCCAGCCTTCGATCTCGACCCAGCGGAAGGGGAGGATGACGCCCCACTCGTCAGGTGTTAGAATGGCCGGTGGGTGGGCGTCGTTGGTTTTCTTGGTATTTCGTTTGTCGGCCGGTGGAGCGACGATCGTAGCTTGTCCCGGCTCAAGGCTTGCCTTGGTTCTGGCGTAGCGGACGGTGCCTGGCGGTTTGCGGTCGACGCGGCCGTTCTTTTGGGCTTCGCCAAAGTGGAAGGTGATGGGCCCGGTGTTATCCGATGGACAGCTGAGTCTGAGATTGCCGAAGGCGACCTTCCCGAAGTCGATAAGAATGGTCTTGTTGTCAGGCTCGGAAATTTTGACCGGCGGCTGATCGACGAGTTTTGTCGGCGCCGCGGGGAGAGCGGAGGAGGCTGCGATGAAGAGCGCGGCAAGAAGGGCGGATACGGGGCGGAAATGGGCCATGGGAAAGAGCAAATAATGGACGGATCAGCCTCGACTTCGTAGGGCGCTTTTGGGTGGCTTGAGCTGCGTGTAGATCGCGGTGGCCTGAGCTCGCGAATGGACGTGGAGCTTTTCGTAGATCCTCCTGAGGTAGGTATCTACAGTGTGTTTGCTCAGCTCCAATTCGCTGGAGATCTCCTTGTAGAGGTAGCCTTGAGCGAGGAGTTCGAGAACTTCTTCTTCCCTTTTTGAAAGTTGGCTGAGTTCGTTTTGAGGCGCTTCCGCAGCAGGTTTGCGAAAACACTGCACGACCTTGCGGGCGATGCCGCTGCTCATGGGCGACCCTCCATTGTAGACCTCCCTCAAGGATGCGAGCAGTTCGTCCCGGGGGGTCTGCTTGAGCAGGTATCCGGTGGCGCCTGCCTCCAGCGCCTTAAAGATCCTGTCCGAGTCCTCGTAGACCGTGATCATCACGAACTGGATTCTGGGGAGCTTGAGCTTCAGTTCACGGACACACTCGACACCGTTTCGGCCCGGAAGGTTGATGTCCATCAGGGCGACATCGGGCTTGTCCTGAGGGATCGACTCGTAGGCCTGTTGGCCGTCACCATACTGGCTGACGAGGCGGAATCCGTCGGCTTTCTCGATCCAATCCGCGTAGATCGACCTCAACGACGTGTCGTCTTCTACGATGGTCACCGCGATGGTGGGTTGCTCGGCTTCACTCACAGGATGATGCTATCTTTGATTTTCCGAATTGGTGAGTCACGTGTATTCGTGACAGTCGAAGCGGGGACTACGGGTTCATTCTGAAGGGGACCTCGAATTCGACGCTCGTTCCCTCTTCGTCCGAGCTGCTCAGGGTGCAGGTGCCGCCAATTTCCGCCATGCGGGTTTTCATGTTGGCCAAACCATTGCCCGGCAGGTTTCGCGTCGGGTCCGAGGGTGAATTCAAATCAAAACCTCGGCCGTTGTCGGCGATTCTCAGAACAAAGTGGGTGTCGTCCGGTCTCAGGGAAATTCGGACTTCGGTGGCTTCCGAGTATTTCACCGAGTTGTTGAGGGCCTCCTTGAAGGCGAGGAACAGATTGTGACGGACTTGGGCGGAGAGCGGTCGTTCAGGGAGAACCATCGGCATTTCCAGTCGGCAGCGAACCCCGGCGATGCTCAGGAAACCCTGCCCGTAGTTGCTGATGTAGTTGGCCAAGGCGTCAAAGGTGTCATGGTCCGGGTTGACCGCCCAAACGACTTCTTCCATCGAGCGCATCAGGTGCCGGGCGGTCGCGTGAATTTGGTCGAGGACTTCCTGAGTCAATTGGGTATCAGGAGTGGGCGTTGATTGACTCAGCAGCGTGATGTGGGTGAGGCTGGCGCCGAGGTCATCGTGAATGTCTCTGGCAATCCGGCTGCGTTCCTGCTCGAGCGCCCGCTTCTCAGCAATCTGCTGAAGCTGCCGCTTGTGCCGCCATCGGAGCCACAGGAAGACAAGTCCGCCCGCCGCGAGAGCCGTTCCGATTCCTCCGCCGATCTTGAACCACCAGGTTTCCCAGAAATACGGGTCGACGGTGATTTCGAGGGTGGCACCGTGCTCGTTCCAGACTCCGACGTTGTTGCAGGCCAGCACTTGAAATTCATAGCGGCCGGCCGGGAGCCGGGGATAGGTCGCGCTTTGGCCGGATGTGGTCTGAACCCAGTTGCGGTCGAAGGGTTTCAGCCGATGGAGAAAGTGGATGTTTTCAGGAGATGTTAGACTGAGCGCGGCATAGCGAATCTCCATCTTGTCGTGTCCGGGATCGATCCGGAGCCTGGGCTCAGGCTTGCTGAGATCCAATCGGGATTCCTCGTGGGCGTTGGGATCGAGCGAGCGGGTTTGGTAGAAGGCCACCACCTCGTCATCGAGGATAACTTGCTCAAGAACGACTGGTGGAGGAATGGGGTTCGACTTGATCTGATCCGGCTGAACCTTCAGTAACCCGCGACTCATCGAAAACCACAGGGTACCGTCCGGCGCACGTGCCGCAGAGGGAGAGAAGTTCCGAACCGGTTGGAGGCTGGGTAGACCGTCGTTGCGACCAAAGGTGCGGGGCCGCAGGTGGTTCGTGCCACCTTTGATCCGATCGATCACCTCCCGATAGTCCAACTGGAAGAGTCCACGATTGGCGGTGATCCAGAGAGAGCCCTGATGATCATCGATGATTTGGGAGATGTAATCGTCGTAGAGCCCGTCGGCCTTGGTGAGGCGGGTGTATCGACCGTCCTTCAAATGCCCCAAGCCCTCGCCTGCGTAGCCGATCCAAAGGCTGCCGTCGGGGCTTGCCTGGAGCGTTCTAACCGATAGGGGCAAGGGTTCGGTAATCGCTGTTTCATCAACCAGGCGATCATCGGTGGCCCGAAGAACCCGGCCGTCGGACGAGCCTATCCAGATCGTTCCTCCGGGCCCCTCCGTCATGGCGCGGATGAACTCGATGGGGCCGTCGATCGGGAAGTTGGTGGCTTGACCGTTGCGAATCCGATGGACCTGAAAGGGGGTATCGAAAGCAGCCCAGATGTCTCCGTTGGAAGCGGCGAGGAGCGAGCGGACGACCCGATGCTTGAGTTTGTGATCCAGCGGGAAAACCTGCCACTTGTCCTGGTGATGAACAAGGATTCCCTTGTCTCGAGTGCCTACCCAGACTCGTCCGTTTTGGTCGGCCGCGACGCATGACGCGAGAGTTCCCGACCAGACTTGGCCACCAGATTCGGAGCGCCATCGCCCATTCGAACCTGAGACGAGGCCGCCACGTTCGGTTACGGCCCAAATTCTCCCATTGGATCCGATGGATACGGACTGTGCCGAGGTGAGGAATGCTTGGTTCGGTTCTTCGATGAGTTCGACGCTGAGTGGTTTGATGAGGTTCAAGCCGCCTCCGCTGGTTCCCGCCCAGATGTTTCCCTCCCTGTCTTCCGTGATGCATTCGATATCCGGGTGAGAAGTCGGGATGGCCTTCAGGACACCGCCATCAAAGCGGAACAATCCATGCCCTGAAGTTCCGATCCAAACGGTTCCACTAGGATCCTCGTAGATCACGTTTGCGCGCGAGTCATCGGGCAGGGACGTGACGCTAGCGGGATCCCCATTCACCGGGAGTCGCATCAACTTCGAGTTCGCAGTGATCCATAGGCCACCGTCGCCGGCGGGGGCGATGGTGGCACGCAGGTCTCCCAATGGGTAAAGCGGCGAGAATCCTTCCTTGCTGAGCTGTCCAAGCATGCCGCCAATCGATAGCCAGACATTCCCAAACGAATCGCTGGCAAGACTCGGACTTCCTCCTCTCAGAAGGCCCTCGGCTTCACCTAATGTCGTGATCGAGTCTCCTTCGATGTAGCATACTTCGCCTGAGAAGCAGGCCCAGATGGTTCCTTGGCCATCCTCCGTGATGCCGATCACCCGCTGGGTAGGAAGGCCATCAGCCGGAAAGAAGGGGTGAACGGAATCAACACCAGCTCGGATCAGCGGGCCGCGTTCCATGGCAAACCACACGCGACCCCTGCTATCGAGGAACATGGCTCTAACAGCCCGACTGGGAAGACCCGGAAGGCGGTGAAGGGGCATCGTCGCGAATTCCGCCCCATTGAAGCGCATGAGTCCGCCCTTGGTGGCGACCCAAAGGTACCCGTCCGGTGACTGGGCGAGGTCCGAAATGCTGTTGTCGGGCAAGCCGTCCTCGGTTTGCCAGGCACGATAGAACCAGTTGCTCGACTCTGCCTCCGCTGCGCAGAGTGATGTCAGAGCAGGGGAGAACAGGCAGAAGGAAAGAAGTATCAGCCTTAAAAACATGGACGAATGCAAATCACTACCTTCTCTACGGGGCTGGGACCATCCCTCATTTCGTCCGTATTCGTGTCGGTCTGCCCGAAGATGGTATTTCTCCGGTGACCAGCGGCTAGCCAATCCTACGTCTTGGTCCGTGGGACTACCTTAACTAACAGTTTGGTAGATTCTCCGATCCATCGTTTGACCACCACTTTCTGTGTCGCTCGGTGCCACCGCACCAATTGGGCTTGAGCGCGTTCAGCGGGGCCTTTGGCGTGGACTTGTCGGGGGTCGGATGAGGATGGATCGAATTCCAGCTTCAGATCATCGCCAAACTGGATGGTGAAGCCGTTCTTGTAGTGACGATCTGCCGGAATGAAGAACTCACTGGAACCAAGTGAGGGATTGGTGCGGATTTCCGTCGCGAATTGTCGGGTTTCGAAATCGTTGTGATAGCCGTCCACTGTTCCCGCGATGATGACCGGGCGGGGGCGAACAATGACATTGGTAATGTAGTCACGCTCGACCTTCCCGGTCGGCGAGGGGTCGGAGAAGATCGCCCAGGTCATCCAGTCGTCCTTGCCGTTGGAAACCGGGATTTCCCGGCGTCCGCCGCAGAACCAGGCTTTGATGCCGCCAATACCGCGTTGGTCCATTTCATTGACCGTGAGCTGATAGACCCTGGTGTACCGCTTCTGCTGGCTCGGGTTGTTGTCGGTACTTGAATAGGTGGGCGATCCCCATTCTCCGAGGAGCAAAGGGACATTCGAAATGGCCGCCTGCCGCTCAAGATCGTCGAGCATCGGAGCAATGACCTCTGGGTTCATTTGGTAAAGGTGAGGCGCGTAGATGGCCTTTCTTCTTCCGAAGGGTTCTTCAATGGGAACCACCGGGTCACGACCGGGGCCGGTCTGATCTTCGGGTTTGCGGAGCAGAGGTTGATAGAGAACCCACTTCTCCGGACTGATGGCGCGCATGGTGTCGGTCATGCGGCGAAGAAGCGGCAGAAGCTGTTCCTGCTGCGTCTTCTCGTAGTTCTTCGATTTCCCCCGGGTGGGTTCATTGAGAAGGTCGTAGCCAAATACGGCCGGTTCGTTCTGGTAGCGGGTCCACAAGCGGGTCCATCCCTCCATGAGCTGGGCTTGGGCATCGGAATCACTCCAGAGCATTTCCCAAAAGGCATCGCCGCGCGGCTTTGCTCCGTAGCTGACGAGTTTGAAGATCGTGTGAATGCCGACTTCCCTGCCCATGCGGACGAGTTCGTCGAAATGCTCCAGCGCCGCTTCGTCGGGAGAGGTCCCTGGCCAGGCTCCGATCAAAATGACCGGGACCCGAATCACCTGAAAGCTCGCACCCATTCGAACCATCTTCTGATAGTCATCAGGAGTATAGGGGAGCTTCTCCAAGGTGACGAATCCGCCGGGAATGATCTGGCGCCCATCGACGTCGAAGATGCGCTGATGGTCGGGGATTTCCGCAGAGGCGAAAGCGCTCAGGACGAGCGATGCCGCCAGCGCGATTCGACCGAGGATTTTGTGGAAAGGATTTTTGCTTGGGCTCATGAGCCTTGAGGGACAGGTGGTCAATTGGATGTCTCAGTCTGAGCCCGCATCCCTTTCGAACGATCAAATTGCGCTCCCCTTTTAGGGGGAAACATCGATGGGGAAGGATGGCATCGATAAAAGATTAGGTTGCTAAGAAAAATTCCTATCGCTAATCAATTCGCCGAGATGGCAAGGAAGAAGGTGCGATTGAAGGATGTGGCCGAGAAGGCTGGAGTGGCAGTCAATACGGCTTCGACGATCCTGAATCGGCGTCCGAATTCCTGGGCCTCGAAAGAGACCGAGGAGCGGGTCTTTGAGGCGGCGAAGGTGCTTGGCTACCGGCCGAACCGGGCGGCGGTGGCTCTCCAGGCTGGCCGCTTCAGCACCATTGGGCTGCTCATCGCGGATTTGAAGAATCCCTACTTCACTCAGTTTGCTTCCTTGATGGGAGCGGCACTGGAAGAGAAGGGATATAACCTGGTCATCGAGAACTGGCGCAACGATCTCGAACGGGAAAAGAAGTTGCTGGAAGACTTTGTCCATCGGGACGTCGATGGCGTTGCCGCGTTTGTCAGCGACGTGGGGACGCATCAGGAATTTCTAGAGCATCAGAGCAAGCTGGGATTTCCGATCGTGGCTTACGCGATGCCAGGTGCGGGTCTGGCCCATGTGGACCTGGTGATTCCCAATTTCGAAATGGGCTTGAGGCAGGCTGCGGAAAAACTTCACGAGCTCGGGCACCGCAAATTCGTCTTCCTTTCCGCTCGCTCGGAAGGCCAGCGGGTCGGGATGCGTCCGGCCTTGTTCCGCGATGCGATCGCGAGTCTTGATGCGGGCAGCGAGGTCGAGGTGATCGCCTGCGGGCCTTCCATGGAAAATGCGCGTGAGGTTGGTCTTCGGGTTCTCGCCGGTGAGAATCGTCCGACAGCGGTGGTGGCACTGAATGACTTCACGGCGGTGGGGATCATGCGTGCGGCAACCGAGCTGAAGCTTAGCATTCCCGGTGATCTCTCGGTGGTGGGAATCGATGGCGTGCCGCTTGGAGCTCAGTTGATGGTCTCGCTTTCAACCGTAGCGCAGCCATTGGAAAAGATGGCGGCGAAGACGGTTGAGATGCTCATCGCGAGAATCGACGGGGAAGAGGATCAGCCGCAGCAACGCGCTGAGTTCCCCACTGAATTCATTGCCCGGGAATCGATCGGGCCGGTTCGTTCGTAAGGCCGCAGACCGCCCATCTAATCGCCTTCCTCATCCTCGGGTGCCCTGCCGATGGCGGCGTTCGAGGAGGCATAGGACAAGTGGCCGGTGGAGTCGGCCCCGAGAAGCGGCGCGAAATTCTTCGGGAGCTGTGAGGCAAGTCGTTGCTTGGAGGCCTGATACTCCGGGTTCCTGGCGAGGTTGTTCCATTCGTTTGGGTCCTTGCGGTGATCGTAGAATTCCTCGGAGCCATCGAAGTAATGGATGTAGCGGAAACGTTCGGAGCGGATCGCGACGTTTCCGGGGCCAAAGCTGGTGCGGGTAAAATGAGGCCACTCGCTCTCAGGATTCCGCAGCAGCGGGGCAAGGCTGTGGCCTTCGTGCACGGGGTCGGGGGCGGAGCCTGTTAGATCGAGCAAGGTCGGATAGAGATCAATCAATCCGACGGGTTTCCCGCTGACTTGTCCTCCTGCGATATCAGGACCGGCGATGATCACGGGCACGCGGGTGCCGTCTTCCCAAAGCGAGCGCTTCGCCCAGCGTTCCTTCTCACCGAGGTGGAAACCGTGATCGGAGAAGAGGGCGATGATGGTGTTGTCCTTGTGAGGGCTCTCGTCGAGAGCCTTGATCACGGTGCCGACGCATGAATCCACGAAGCTGATGCAGGCGAGGTAGGATTGGACGGCGTGCTTCCATTCATCGCTGCTTTCGATCCACTCTTGAGTCGGCGCGACATGTTCGAGGCGAGTGATGTTGATGGCGTAATCGGAAAGATCGGCGAGCTCATCCTCCTTGATCTTCGGTAGCTGGATTTCATCGACAGGGTGGAGGTCATACCACTTTTGTGGCACGAACATCGGGACGTGGGGGCGGTAGAAGCCAACAGCGAGGAGGAAGGGTTCGTCAGTGCCGAGTTGTGCAAGTTGTTTGGCGGCCCAGTTGGCGATCTTGTGATCGGGCATCGTCTCGTCCGTGTCAGGAAAGGAACCCCAGTCCCAAAGAAGGTGACCGTGGGGTTGGCTGATCTTCTTTTCCGGCATCGGGCCAAAGCCGCCGAAGCTGCCGGCGTAACTGTCGATGTAGCGTTTGTTCTCGGTGTTGTGGAAGAGCTTGCCTGCGCCACTGACATGATATCCTTCCTTCGCGAATCGCTTCGGCAAGGTGATGGCGCTCTTCGCGACCGGTGAGGCGGAGATTTCGGGGTCGAGGAAATAGATGCCGCTGGTCTCCGGGTAGAGTGAGGTCATCAGGCTGGCACGCGACGGATTGCAGACCGGTGCCTGACAGTGGGCATTGGAGAAGAGCACGCCGCGCTCCGCCAAGGCATCGATATTCGGTGTCCTGGCCTGCGGGTGTCCTGCGAGGCAGCCGACCCAGTCATTCAGATCATCGATGGAGATAAGAAGGATGTTAGGACGTGCGTCCGCCGCGCTCATTCCTGAGAGGCAAAGAGTGAACAAGAGGAGCAGGGTGGGTCGTTTCATGATTCTAGCGGGTGATCTTGAAGTGGTAGCTTCCCGCAGGGACGGAGGCGGTGGATCCGTCGCCTGAGGCTTTGAAGTCTGCGCTTCCCTTCAGCACATGGATTTCCTCGGGCTTGAAGGGGAGGGTGAGGCGCCCCGTCGTGTTGGGTGGAATGATGGTTTCCATCTGCCATGCGGAGTTTGATTTCTCCCACTTGTTAGATGCGACACCGTAACGCGTGATGAGGCTGGCCTCGGCGTGGTCAAGAGGCACGCGGTCGTCGAGAATGGGGGCGACCAGGATTTCAGAATAGCCAGGAGCATTCGCCGAGGGCGCGAGACCTGCCAGCTTCTCATAGAAGAACCCACCCACGGCTCCGTAGGCGTAGTGATTGAAGGAGTTCATCGAATCGTCGCCGAATCCATCCTTTTTGGTGTAGCTGTTCCAGCGCTCCCAGATGGAGGTGGCTCCCTGAACGATGGAGTAGAACCAGCTTGGGTAATCTGAGGTGAAAAGAATGTTGAGTGCCTGCTCGCGGAGACCATGCTTTTCCAAGGTCGGGATCAGCACCGAGGTGCCGATGAATCCGGTGTTGAGCAGGTTGCCGAACTCCTCGATTTTTTCCGAGAGGTGACCGGTTGCCTTGTCTGCCAGTTCGCCGTCGATCAGGCCGAATGCGAGGGGCAGCACATAGGCGCTCTGCGTAGCGGTCCCTTCGATGACGCGACCGTCATTGTCGAAGAACTTGTTAGACGCGGCTGTCTTGATCTCGTCGACCAGCGCCTTGTATTTGGCTGCTTCATCGCTTTTTCCCAGGGCCTCGGCGGCTTGCGCACAAAGTTTCGCACCGTAGGCGTAGTAGCAGGTCGTGAGCAAACGCGTCGAAGTCTCACCGCTGCGGTCATCGGTGCCTACGGGTTTCGTGCCGTAGCTTTTCGGCTGAAGCCAGTCGCCGAAGCTTTTCGGCTCATCGACGATGCCGTCTTTGGCTTTGTTCGTATAGTAGCCGACGCGCTTTTTCATCATCGGATAGAATTCCCGGAGGACCTCGATGTCGCCGGTGCGAAGATAAAGTTCCCATGGTATGACGAAGGCGGCATCGCCCCAGCCTGCGGAATTCACCCATCCTCGATATTGGTTGGAGGGAATGATGTTGGGCACTCCTCCGTCCGGCTTCATCTCCTGCTTGATGCTTTCGAGGTAGCTCATCAGGAAGGCATGAGTGTCGTAATTGAAAAGCGAGACGGGCGTGAAGACCTGGGCGTCGCCGGTCCAACCGTAGCGCTCGTTGCGCTGAGGGCAGTCGGTGGGGATATCGAGGAAGTTGCCGCGCTGGCTCCAGACGATGTTGCTCTGGAGCTTGTTGAGCTTTTCATGGGATGAATCGAAGCTGCCGGTGCGAGCGAAGTCGGTGTGGAGGACCTCGCCGCTCACCCAGTCGAGCGATGGCTCGGCCGTCTGATCAAAGCCGCTGATTTCAACATAGCGGAATCCGAAGAACGTGAAGGTCTGGGTGTAGTCGGCGATGCCGTCTTTGGCAGGGATGTAGTTGGCGAGTGAGCGGGCGGTGCGGTAGTTGCCCCGGTAAAGCGTGCCATCGTCGTTGAGCATCTCCGCCATCCGGATGGTGACGGTCTGACCCTTTCTCGCGGGAAGCTGCAGGTGAATCCAGCCGACCATGTTCTGGCCGAGGTCGAAGATGACTTTGCCCTCGCCGAACTTGCGCAGGGTCACGGGTTTGATGGATTCGATCACCCGAGTGCTTTGGAAACGCTTGGGACTGAGCCTGACCTTTGGATCGATCGGCGTGGTGGATACGGGCTTGAAGCGATCGGCGGATGGGTAGTCAGGGAGATCCCAGCCAGTGAGTTCCTTGCGGGCGTCGTAGTCTTCGCCATGCCAGATGTCGGCCATGGTGATCGGGCCGTCGATTGAATAGCTCCAGCTTTGATCGGTCGCGATCAATTCAAGCACCTTGCCCTCGGGTGACTTTAGTTCGAGCTGAGCGAGGAGCTCGGGCATGCTCCCATAGAAGCGCTTTGAAATGGTTCCGGCATACCATCCGTCGGAAATGCGTGCGGCGAGGACATTTTCGCCCTTTCGAAGAAGGGGGCCGACGTCGTAAGTGAGCGTTTCGATCTTCTGAGTGTAGTCCGTCCAACCGGGCACGAAGGCATCGGGAGTGACGAGCTGACCGTTGATTCGGAAATCCACAATACCCTTGGCTGTTAGATAGAGGCGGGCCATCTCGGGAACTTGCTCGATGGAAAAGCTTTTGCGCAGATGGACGACGGGACTGCCGAGTTCCTCGGGCGCCTTGAAGTCGTCTTTCGGGAGGTGGATCCACGAACCTTTCCAGTCGCTGTTTTCCAGAAGTCCCAGTTCAAGATGGCTCCAGGTCGACCAGTCCGATTCAGCGGATTCCTGATCCCAGTAGCGCACGCGCCATGCGATACGCTGTCGGGATGTTAGAGCGGGGCCGGAGTAGGGCACGTAGACCGATTGATCGGATACGACCTTTCCGCTGTCCCAGAGTGTTTCGGGATGCTCGCTGCCGGTGTGGGTGACGAGGATCTGATAGGCGCTTTGCTTGGCCCCTTGTCTTGGATCATCAAGCTTCCAGGAAAAGCTCGGAGTGGCGTCGTGAAAGCCAATCGGATTGATCCGACCCTCATTGACGCTGAGATCTCGGGGTGGCGCTGGAGCAGCGAGCGCCAGTCCAGTCAGTAGCGTGATGATCATGGGAAGAAGGACTCTCATCTCGGGACGAAAGTAGGCGGTCAGGCAGAGCTGGCAATCGTATAAAGAAAGGATTCTTATTCCGGGTTTCATGAAGCTATGTGGGTTCTAGGGGGCGCATGCCAATAGGAGAGCTGAGCTCGAGGAGTGAGGCCTCAGAGGGCGGGTGCCTGGACGACTTGAATGTTCAGACTCGCAGCACTCTGAAGGAAGGAGCCATCCGCGTCGTCATTGGTGATCAGGGTGCTGATCTCCATCGGTTGGGCGAAGAAAAAGGAGGCTCTTTGGCCGAGTTTGCTGGAGTCGGCCAGCAGGCAGACCTCTTCCGAGTAGGCGATCACCCGTTCCTTGAAAGAGGCCTGGCGGGAGTTCGTTTCCGAGACCCCACGATCAAGATCGAAGGCGCTTCCGGAGAAGAACATCCGGTGGATGTTGTGCTTCTGGAGCGCGGCCGCGGCGGAGAGTCCGATATAAGAGCGGGACCGCTGCTCGTAAAGACCACCCGTGCAGAAGATGTCGCCCTCGCGTCCGGCTAGGGCAGTGACCACGTTGTGGGCGTTAGTCAAAATCGTGATGGGGAAGTCGGGAAGGAATTCGATCAGGGTCAGAGCCGTCGAGGAGGCATCGATGAAAATCGTTTCATTCGGCTGAATGCGCTCGGCGGCGGCGCGGGCGATCGCGCGCTTTGACTCACGGTTGACCATCTGGCGTTCGGTCAACGTGAGTTCGACCCGACTTGGGTCGGGCTTGATGGCTCCACCATGGATCCGCTGGAGCTTGCCGCGGATTTCCAGTGCCTCGAAGTCCTTGCGGATGGTTTCATCCGTCACTTCGAGCGCGGAGGCGAGCTCGATGGTTCGGACCGAGCCTTGGGCGGCGAGGTGCTCGAGAATGATCGATTGGCGTTCGGGAGGGAGCATGGAGGCGCTTGGGAGTTTCTGGGATTTTTCGCAAATTAGTTGACTTCCCAATCAAAACCAAGCAAAACAAAGGCGTTCCCACCAAAAATGTTGACGAAACCCAATATTCCCCGTGCGGTCGTTGAGCACCTTGTACGAGAGCAGGTCTATCAATCGATGGGTCTTCCGCTTCCTGCCACAGCCGCCGCTCCGAACCCTCTGGTTGTTAATGTGAGTGCCCGTCACTGCCATTTGTCACAGGCCACCGTGGAAATACTTTTTGGCAAGGGTCACAAGCTGACGCCCATGAAGTCGCTTTATATGGACGGCCAGTATGCGGCGAAGGAAACGGTGACCTTGGTGGGCCCTCGCAGCCGTGTGATTTCCAATTTGAGAATCCTCGGTCCTTCGCGTGATTTCGATCAGGTGGAGTTGGCCTATACCGATGCGATTTCGCTCGGTTTCGATATTCCGGTGAGGGCATCCGGCGACATTGAAGGAACGCCTGGTGCCATGCTGATGGGACCTAACGGTTTCTTCGAGATGCCCAACGGTGTGATCCGCGCCATGCCCCACGTGCACATGCATCCCGATGATGCGGACTATTACGGGGTGAAGCACCAGGACATCATGAAGATGAAAGTCCACGGTGTGTGCCCGGTGACCTTCGACGGCATCCTTGTCCGCGTCGACAAGAGTTTTAAGCTGGAAGTGCACATCGATACCGATGAGGGCAATGCCTGCGGACTGAAATCCGACACTTTCTGCGAGCTAATCAAGTAAGCAAACAACGACAATCCAATAACAATACAATAAGATGAGCCAAGCCCTTGGACTGATTGAAACGAAAGGCTACGTAGGCAATGTGGAGGCCGCAGATGCGATGTCCAAAGCCGCCAACGTGGAACTGGTGAAGCAAATTCAAAGCGGAGGCGGATTCCTCACCATCCTCGTGCAGGGTGACGTGGGAAGCGTCAAATCTGCCGTCGATGCCGGAGCCGAAGCCGCTAGCCGAGTCGGCGAGCTGGTCAGCGCTCACGTGATCGCCCGCCCGCATGACCAATTGCTCAAGCAATTTGGCCTCGCTTGAAACCTAATTTAACAACTTACAACTAACTAATACCATGGCACAACAAGCACTTGGAATCATTGAGGTCAAAGGACTGGTCGCACTGGTCGAAGCTTCTGATGCAGCGCTCAAGGCGGCAGACCTTCAAATGGTCGGCTGGTCAAAAATCGGTTCCGGACTCGTGACGGGCTTCTTCACTGGCGACGTGGCTTCCCTCAAGGCTGGCATCGATGCGGCCGCTGATGCCGCTTCCCAGGTCGGTCAGGTCAGCGCGGTTCACGTGATCCCACGTCCGCACGACGAACTCGAAGGTCTGGTCGAACTCTGATCAAATCGAATCATCCCTGCCATGCTCGTTCTCATCGCCAATCTCGGCTCCACCTCCTTCAAATACCGCCTGTACAACATGGCGGCGGGTGAAGATCGTGTACTCGCGAAAGGTGGATATGAACGGGTCGAGGACCACGGAGTCGTGATTGAGGATGCGCTGGCGGAACTCGAGAAATCGGGTGCTGTTGGTTCGCGGAAAGAGATCGACGCAGTGGGCTTCAAGACGGTGCTCGGGCGGGACCTGAGTGGCTGTGTGGTGGCGGATGAGCGGGCGCTTGCCGCGCTCGAGGGCTTTGCCGAAGTGGCACCGGCCCACAATCCTCCGTACGCGGCGGGTATCCGGCAGTTCGCCCGGATCCTGCCTGACGCGCGCTTGATTGCTCTTTTCGAAACGGCCTTTTACCAATGGGTGCCGGAAGCGGCATCCCGTTATGCAGTCCCTGAAAGCTGGCACGCGGCGGGCATCCGTCGCTACGGGTTTCATGGAGCCAGCCACAAGTTCGTGGCGGAGCGTTCCGCAGAACTTCTCGGTCGTGAAGACGTCGCAGAAGTGGTGAGGGGACTCTATCAGAACGGTCCGCAGGCGGTTGATAAGCCGCTGCGCGTGATCTCCTGCCATCTCGGTGGCAGCAGCTCGGTGACCGGCATCCGCAACGGTGTCGCGATCGGAACCAGCATGGGATTCTCGCCGCAGAGCGGACTCCCGCAAAACAATCGGGTCGGTGACCTTGATTCCGGAGCCATTCCCTATGCGGCGAAAGCG
Organism: Haloferula chungangensis; assembly: GCF_042664875.1. Lineage (NCBI taxonomy): Bacteria > Pseudomonadati > Verrucomicrobiota > Verrucomicrobiia > Verrucomicrobiales > Verrucomicrobiaceae > Haloferula > Haloferula chungangensis. The sequence goes on from NZ_JBHTBS010000001.1 coordinate 141,633, forward strand.
CTCGGTTTGGAGCTTCCCGAAATCGAACGCCAACTCACCAAGGAAGGTGGTTTGCTCGGCGTCTCGGGTGTCAGCAATGACCTCCGCGATGTGAAGGAAGCCGCGGACAATGGCAACGCGAACGCCCAGCTGGCGATCGACATGCTCATTCACGAAACCCGCCGTTGGGCATCATCCTTCCTCTTTGATCTCGGAGGACTCGATGGCTTTGTCTTCACCGCCGGCATCGGCGAAAATGGAGCGGAGCTTCGTGCTGCGGTTTGCGAGGGCCTCGAAGGCTTCGGCTTGAAGATCGACCCTGAAAAGAATGCCGCCTGCAAGGGCGAGGAAACGGAGATCAGTACGGCGGACTCGACCGTGAAAGTCTTCGTGATTCCTGCAAATGAGGAACTCGTGCTGGCGCGCGAAGTGACTCGCAAGATCTCATCTCTCAGTTAATTCAAAATCAACCAACTACAACCATGTCAAAACAAGCAGTAGGACTACTCGAAACGCGCGGACTTTGCTGTCTCGTTGCGGGCATCGATGCCGCTCTCAAGTCGGCTAACGTGAAACTCGCAGGCCCGATGAAGAACGTCGGCAGCGCTCTGTGCAACGCCGTCATCGTCGGTGATGTCGCCGCCGTGAAGGCCGGAATCGACGCCGCCGCTGAAGCCGCATCCCAGTTGGGAGAAGTGGTCAGCGCTCACGTCATCGCCCGTCCCGACGAAGCGATCGATGCGGTGATTTCCAGCCCGAAGGCAAAGGCTCCGGCTGCGAGGAAATAATTCTGCTCAAGCACTCACCGAGATGTTTTTGGCAGTAGTCATCGGCCAGGTCGTGGCCACCAAGAAGGACGAGAGCATGCGGGGGCAGAAGCTTCTGATTCTCCGTCCGCAGTTGGTGGACGAGGCCAACCCCGCGAAGTTCCGCAACGGCAGCAACACGATTGTGGCTGTCGATACGGTCGGAGCAGGCGAGGGAGAGCTTGTGATGTTTGCACAAGGCAGCTCGGCGCGTCAGGCGCAGGGAATGAAGATGCTCCCGGTCGATGCCGCCGTCGTGGCGATCGTCGACAGCGTGGACATTCTTGGGAAACGAATCCACGGATAAGCTAGCTGATCAAATAATATGACGACACTCGACCAGGCAGCCCTTCAGGGGGTGGTGGAAAGGGTTCTTGCGGAACTGGGCAAGACCACGGCGGCCGCTCCTGCGGCGGCTGCTCCTCCAGCGGAAAAGAAAAATTGTGGCTGTTCCTGCAATGGATCGGGCACCGGCAAGGAAGGCGTCTTCACCTGTGTGGACAAGGCCGCCGAAGCTGCCGATCACGCTTTCCATCAGCTCAAGGCACTCGGTGTCGATGGCAGAAAGCGGGCGATCGACATCGTCAAGGGACTCTGCGCCGCGAACAAGGAAGCCTGGGGCAAGTTCGAGCTCGAGGAGACCAAGATTGGTCGTCTCGACCACAAGATCGGCAAGCTCGACATCATGGACCGTGTTCCGGGTGTGGAGTGGCTCCGTCCGGATGCGATGAGCGGCGACTTCGGCATCACGCTCGAAGAATTCGCTCCCTATGGTGTGGTTGGCGCGATCCTGCCGGTGACTCACTCGGTTCCCACGCTGACCGGCAACGTCATCAACATGGTCGCAGCCGGAAACTCCGTGCTCTTCAATCCCCATCCTGGCGGTGCGAGAAGCGCAGCCATGGCGGTTAGGGAATACAACCGCGCGATCAAGCGCGAGCTCGGCATCGAGAACCTGATCTGCACCATCGAGGAGCCGTCCATCGAGTCCTTCAATCAAATCTGCAGCAACGAACAAGTTGCCATCATGGCGATCACCGGCGGCCCGGCCGTGGTGAAAGCCGCCATGAAGTCCGGCAAGCGTTCGATCTGCGCCGGCCCAGGAAACCCTGTGGTCGTCATCGATGAAACCGCCGACCTCGCTAAGGCCGCCCGTTCGATCATCGAAGGGGGTGCCTTCGACAACAACCTTCTCTGCATTGGCGAGAAGGTCGTGTTCGTCGTTGGTTCGGTCTACGGCAAGTTCCTCACCGAAATGGAGCGCGCCGGAGCCGGTCGCTTGAACTCCTCACAGCTCGAGCAGCTCACCAAGGCCGCCTTTACCTACAAGGAAGACGATGGAGGTTGCTCGCATCCTGCAGTCAACCGCGCGCTTATCGGTGCCGATGCCGCGGTGCTTGCCCAGCATGCCGGAGCCTCAATCCCTGCGGGTTGCGAACTGCTCTTTGCCGAGACCGATGCGGACCATCCATTCGTGCAGGAAGAACAGATGATGCCGATGATGCCGATCGTTTCCGTGCCCGACTTCGAAACCGGTGTGCAACTCGCGAAGCAGGCCGAACACGGCTACCGCCACTCGGCGATCATTCACTCGACCAACGTCGCCCACATGACTCACATGGGTCGCGAGATGGACACCACGCTCTTCGTCAAGAACGGCGCCTGCGTGACTGGTCTCGGTCTCGGTGGCGAAGGTTACCTCAGTTACTCCATCGCGACGACGACTGGCGAAGGAATCACCACTCCAAAGACCTTCACGCGCATCCGCCGCTGCGTGATGGTCGAAAACCTCCGAATCGTCTGAGGTCATGTTGCTGTGCCGTGTCGTGGGAAATGCAGTCGCGACCTGCGCTCATCCAAGTTTGAAAGGATTCAAGATGCTGCTTTGTCAGAGAGAAGATAACGAGGGAAACGCCACTTCGGAGGCGCCTTTCATCGCGATTGATCTCTTCGGGGCAGGCATGCATCAGCGGGTTTTCGTCAGCACGGATGGCATCGGCGCACGCGGCATCGTTCACGACGATCACTCACCCGTTAGAAACTACATTCAGGGGGCTCTCGACGACTAATGAGAATCGGGCAAGTCATCGGGAAAATCACCATGAGCCGGCAGGATCCCGCTTTCAAGGCGGCGCGCTGGTTGATGGTTAGTCCCGTGGAGGCCCAGGACCTCAATACCTGTTGCAACAAGGCGCCACGCTTGAGTAAGGAGCCTTCCGTGGTCGTTTACGACCGGCTTGGCGCAGGCACCCATGACATTGTCGGTTTTGTGGAAGGTGCGGAAGCCACCGCTCCCTTCGACGAGCCCACTCCTATCGACGCCATCACCGTCGCACTTTTCGATCAAATCAACTACCAGCCTTACAAGGGCTGAAACCACTCAAACTCATGAAGAAAGTATTCACCGCAAAAGATGTGGAAGCCCTGATCAAACAGGGAAAGGGCGCGTCAGCGATTCCCAAGGACGTGCTTCTGACTCCCTCGGCCAAGGATCTCCTCAAAGGCGGATTTTCAGCGACCACTTCGGCAAATGCGGCTCCTGCTCCTGAGGCTTTCGGCGAGCCGATCATTCCCGACTACGAGTTTCACTGGAAGTCCGGCAACGACCCGAAGACTCCGGCGGAAATCCAGGCTTTCTTCCACTCTCCCGAGATCGAGGCGATCAAGGAGCGCATGTGCGATATGGGACGCCGGATGTGGGCGAAGGATTACACCGACGGCAACGGCGGCAACCTGACCGTCCGCGTGGGTGACAATCTCGTGCTCTGCACACCGACACTGATTTCGAAAGGCTTCATGCAGCCGGAGCAGATGTGCCTGGTCGACATGGAAGGCGTTCAGCTTGCGGGCAAGTACAAGCGCACCAGCGAGTGCATGACCCACCTTGCCATCATGAAGCGCCAGCCCAAGGCCAAGGCCTGCTGTCACGCTCACCCGCCGAATGCTACGGCATTTGCCGTAGCTGGCGTTCAGCCTCCTACCTGCATGATTCCTGAAGCCGAGGTCTTCCTTGGTCAGATCGGCATGGCCCAGTATCAGACTCCTGGAACTCCGGAGAATGCGAAGGTCGTTGGTGACGCTGCCGTGGATCACATGGCGGTGCTGATGCTCAACCACGGGGTGATCACCTGGGGCAAGGACATCGAGGATGCCTATTGGAAAATGGAGAACACCGATGCCTACTGCAAAACGGTGCTGCTCGCCACTCAGTTGAAGGGCACGGATCTTCTGACCATCACCGGTGGTCAGGCCAAGGAACTCATCAAGCTTCGCGGCGTGCTCGGCATGCAGGACAAGCGTGAGAACTGGAAGGAATGCGAACTTTGCGACAACTCGGACTTCCAGCCAGGCGTTGTTTGTCAGGTTCCCAAGGAAACCGCCTCCGCTCCCACAGGTGCGGCGCGTAACCCTGATGCGGAAAAGGTTGTCGATGCGGTGACCGCGGAAGTCCTCAAGCAACTCAAGCTCTAACAACGACCATGAAAGTCACGATCATTGGCGGCGGCGGACGGGTGGGTTCAAACGCAGCCTTCTGTCTTCAATGCGCGGGGATTGTTTCGGAGATTCAGATCCTCGACAACAATCAGGACCTCGCCGATGGCGAGGCGCTGGACCTGCTTCATGGTGCGGCGGCACTGGCCGACCAGCGGATCTACTCGGGCGACTATGCTCGTGCCAAGGACTCCGACATTTTCGTGATCACCGCCGGCCTGCGTCGCAAGCCGGATGAAAGCCGCCTTGATCTGGTGAACCGCAACGTCGGTCTCTTTTCCCAGATCATCAGTGATGTGAAAAAGGCCGGAATGAAGAAGGACGCGATCGTTTTCGTGGTCTCCAATCCGGTTGATATCCTGACCCATCTTGCCGCCAGCTTCCTCGGACTGCCGACGAATCAGGTCATCGGCCTCGGCACGATGCTTGACACCGCGCGTTTCCGTTCGCTGATGGCGAACGACCTCAATCTCGCGCCGACTCAGGTGCGTGCGCTGATTCTCGGTGAGCACGGTGACACCATGCTTCCCGTCTGGTCATCCGCCACCGTTGGTGGACTTCCTCTAACAGAAATTCCCGGCTGCGATGCCAACTACCAGCGTCAGATCTTCGAACGCACGAAGAAGAGCGGCGCGGAAGTCATCAGCCGCAAGGGTGGTGCCGGATGGGCGGTCGGTGCGACGATTGCGGAAGTGGTTCACGCCATTGCTCTGGATCGCAAGCAACTCCTGCCGGTTTCCTCGCTTCAGGACGGCTGCTACGGCCTGAAGAATGTTTGCCTTAGCGTGCCGACCATCGTCGGTCGCGGCGGTGCCGAAAAGCACATCGAGCTGAAGCTCTGGCCGAAGGAAGAACAAGCACTCAAGGCATCTGCCAAGGCGCTCAAAGAGATGCTCGCCAAGGTTGCCGGGAAGTGAGCAAGGAGCGGGGACTTACCTTGGCCTCCGTAGCTTCAGCGAAATAGGCAATCCCCGAGGGTTGATGGCTTCGCGTCCTTCGATGGTGAGAAATCGAGAGTGCTTCGCCGGGCTTGTCCGGTAGCTGCAAGCAACCGCTCCTTGCTCCACGGTCAATCATTCCCGCAACTGGGATCAGGCGGCTGATCCTTGAGTGCTCAGTGGATCGGGCCCGTATGAATCACTTTCGACCAGTCGGGTAGTCCGACGACGGGAAGATAGGGCGCGCACGCGGCGTCTTCCCCTTCGGTTCCAAGTTCGCGGTAGAGCTTGAAGATGGGCTTCTCGCCAAGAGGATCATTCGCTTCATCCGGGAATTTCCGCAGGCCGATGCGCAGGCCACCTTCGTGGCGGTTGTCGATCCAGTTGTGGTAGTGCCAGACTTCGATGCTATCGAGAGCTGCGATCTTTTTCCACGCGTAGGCCATGCCGGCGGCTTGGTCTGTTAGAGACTTGGCGGTGTAGTCAGGAGAATTGAATCCATTTTCGGAAAGGTGAATCGGGCGGGTCCGGCCTTGGCCATCGAGCATGTCGGGGCGCTTCATCCAAGCGTCGAGGACTTCGATGTTCTTCGGAGTGATGCGATCACTGTCGAAGTCAAAGCTGACCTTGTCTTCCCAGGTGCGGGGTTTCCTGAGCGATGCGGGGTAGGGGTGATGGGCGAGGGCCCAGGGGAAGTCACCTTCGACCTTCGTCCATTTGGCGAGTTCAAGAAGCATGAACTTGGACCCGTAAAATTTCGGATTGCCAGGATCCGCCCAATGATGGGTGAGGGTGATGAAGGGACGGGCGTGCGGGTCCTGACTGCGGGTGATGAGATCAACGAGACGCATCGATCGATGATAGAGGTCGAAGAAGTACGCCAGGGGTTTCACGCCGCAGTTTGTCCAGGTCCAACCCGCGTCGACTTCGTTGTGGACGATGTAGTGGTGGATGCGGCCGTATTTTCCGTCAGGGCGCGAGTAACGGGTGGCAAGGAGATGAAGCGCGGCTCCATAGGCGGCGACGCCCTCCTCACTATCCATGGCGGGCATGGCATAGACGCCGGAGGGATCGGCGTCCGGATGGCCAATGAGTTCGGCGCTTGGCGATGGCTTTCTGTCAGGGTTACTAACACGTGATTTGTTGGCGTTTGAGATGAGCAGGACGACGCTGACAACGGCGTCGTTCTTCGCGGCTTCAAGGAAGGTTCTGTCGAAGTTGGCGAGCGCGTTCTGATTGGCGTGAAAGCTTCGCCCTTGCCATTGGATCGGTGAGGTGTTCTTGCCGGGGACGGTCGAGATCAGGCTGTCGACGATGACGTTCACGGTGACGGCGGCAATGTCGAGTTTCTCAAGGTCGCCTTGTGGCTGACGGTGGGCCGCCCAACCGCCGAGGCCTTTTTTTGTCCGCGGCTTCGCGGCGGGGAGCTCGGGGTGAGCGCTGGGAAAACGATCCGGATAGCGCGCGTGGGAATGGGCGAGTCGCTCGCCATCGTCGACTTTGACAAGTTGCCAACGTGAGGTGAGTCGGTCGTAGTCTCGACCCAGCCGCTCACGAATGCGGGGGAAGCTGAGGGTCGCGCTGCTCCCCGGCTCAACGGTGAGCGCTTGCATGAACTCGAAGCGGGTCGGCTCATCGATGCTCCGGTGGATGGGGAGTTCGGCGAGGAAGAGATTTTCCACATCGCTGCCTGCGGTGAAGGTGATGCTGACTTCGGACTCGCTGAGGGCCACTTCGTCGATGCGGGCCTCGGGCGAGGATCCGAGATAGTGCCTGATCAGCTCGTTTCGCTTGGCGACCGTCGGGTGATGGGTGGAGGCGAAATCATTCGCATTCGGGGGGCGGACACGGGCGTTGCGGATGTTGAGTGTGGCGCCTTTGGCGAGAGGCAAGTGGAGCGTGAGGGATTTCCAAGGTGCCGGGTTCGATGGGTCTTTTTCGAGCGGGGCGGAATAGCGCGTCCAGGCTTCGCTGTGATCAATGGCTGGAAGGGCGTGATCCTTTGAAGAACCCGAATGGAGGATTTTGGTGGCGGTGATGTTCTCGCAGCCACCGAGTGAGAAGACTTCAAATTCGAGAACGCTCGCCTTGGGCTGGAACGAAGAAGAGGGGACGAATCGCAGGGAAATGGGCCCCCCTTCGGAGATGATAACGGTTCCTCTCTCCTCGATTTTCACCCGAGGATCGTTGGGAGTTTCCGAATGAATGCGGAGCGTGAAACCCTGCCCGTATGTGAGGGCGGACAGGGTCGCGAGAAGGATGAAGATGAGTCTGATCAAGATGAGGCGAATACGCCTCGAGGACCGTCATCTTACAATAAAAAGAAACGGTTCTTGCTGGGCTTTTGTCGGACCTCTCACTGCTCGCCGTAGACGGGTGGTTTCCAATCTTTCGGGAGCTTTGCTTGCGGGCGGACGCCGTAGGCCGTTGCGGGGATCGGAGCCTTGTCGGGAGTGATGAGAGGAAGATTGTCAGGGAGGTGCTTGATGCGGATGTCCTTGAACTGAACCTCCATCGCGGGGCCAACGTGGACCTGCATGGCGAGCACTCCATCGAGCGAGCGGCCCTTTTCATCGAGATCGATGAGCTCGGCAGTGGGGTGGCCGTCGATCCAATGCTGGATGCGGTTGCCCTGAGCGAGGATCCGGAAGTCGTGCCACTTGTCGGGAGCGGGGTCTTTGGTGGTGAACTTGCCAACAACCCATGGCTGCCCTTTGGGGTCGACGATCACTTTCTCGCCGGCGTGGGAGAGGATCCGGCGCTGTCTTTCCTCGTAGACCATGCCGTTGTAGTTGGAGTTGTTAGAAACGACATCACACTGGTAGCCGGAGACGACATCGAGTCCGATCTCCGGACGGGGGGTGCTGCGGTACTGGATGCCGCTGTTGCCGCCGTTGCTGATTTTGACCTTCATTCGGAGGTCAAAGTTCCGGATCGTGGAGCCTTCCCAGGAGATGAAATGATTGCGTTTCAGCTTTCCGTCGGTGACGCCGGTGATGGCACCGTTCCTGACGGACCAGTACTTCGGCTCGCCGGTCCAGCCGTTGAGATTCTTGCCATTGAAAAGTCGGACGAAGCCATCCTTGCCGGCCTTGAAGCTGACCGAGGCGGTGGATTCCGGATGGGCGGCGGTGGATGCTTTGAAGCCTCCCTTGAGGGGATCGAGGGGACCACCGAGTCTGTCGACCTCGGCGTTGGTGCGTTCGCGCATGGATTTCAGAATGGCGGCATACTCGGGATCGTTGGCGAGGTTGATGAGTTCGTCGGGATCCTTTTCGAGATCATGGAGGAATTCCTGGTCGTGATCGATGTAGCGGTCGTACTTGAAGCGCTCGTTGCGGATGCCCTCAAAAGCCGGGATGCGGTCGCGAACGGCGAAGTGCTCGTGGAAGGTCTCGGTGCGCCAGTCCTCGGGTTTCTTCCCATCGACGATCGGCTTCAGACTTGTGCCCTGGTAGCGCTCGGGCGGCTTGATCCCGGCCCAGTCGAGGAAGGTCGAGGGAAGGTCGAGATTGAGCGCAATGGCATCGGTGACCTGCCCTTGATGGTCTGTTGAAACACGAGGGTCGCGAATGATCAGGGGAACGTGGGTGGACTCCTCGTAATGCGACCACTTTCCGGCGAGTCCGCGGTTTCCCATCAGGTAACCGTTGTCGGCGGAGTAAACGATGATCGTGTTGTCTGTTAGATCGGCTTCATCGAGTGCGCTGAGGAATCGGCCGATGGCATTGTCGATGCCGGTGACCATGCGGTAGTAGGCGCGGATGTTGGTCTGATACTTTTCCGGGGTGTTCCAGCGCCAGAAGTAGCGTTCGCGGGTGATGGAGGTTTGGAGGAACTCCGGGAGTTTTTCGAAGATCTCGGGATCACCCAGGCGCGGGGGCGCGATGGTGATGTCCTCGTACATGCCATTGGTGGACTCCGGCCAGGGGAACTGGCCGATGCCGGGGCGACGGTCGCTGTCTTCGGCGTGACAGGCGTTGAACCAGAGGTTGAGGGAGAAGGGCTTGTCCTTGCCTTGCCTCTTGATGAAATCGATGCCGCGGTCGACGATCAGGTCGGTCTCGTGGCGGAGGCTTCCGTCGGGGAGCGTCTTGTAAAAGGGATCGCGTCCGATGGCGTCGTACTCATCGAAGTGATCCTGAGCCTTCCAGCCCTTCGGCATCTTGGCGTGCCATTTCCCGATGTGGGCGGTGCGGTAGCCATTCTCGCGGAGGATGTCGGTGTAGAGTGTCTCGACGGCGTCGGGGCGTGCGACGTCGGGATTACTAGGTGTGCCGTAGCTGCGACCTGTTAGGCCGGTCAGGATAGTGGTACGGCTGACCCAGCAGATCGGCTGGCTGACGAAGGCGTTCTCGAAGCGAGTGCCCTGGTCGGCGAGCCGATCGATGTTCGGGGTCCGGACGACTTCGTTGCCGTAGCACCCGATGGTGCTGACGCCTTGGTCGTCGGTGAGGAAGAAGACGATGTTGGGAGGCCTTTCCGCCGAGGCAGAAAGACCCGTGCAGCAAACGAGTGCGATCGTGATGAACTTCGTGAGAGAACCCAGAGGTTGTGATGATTTCATGGCCTTTCGGCCGCTAGGAAATCACCTAAGAAACGCTTCGTAAAGCCCTCCGTCGACATTGATGACCTGTCCGGTGGTCTTGGATGCCTTGTCGCTGGCCATGAAGAAGATCGCGTTGGCCTGGTCTTCGGGGGTGATTGGCTCCTTGGTGAGGGTTCGCTGAGCGTAGAATTCGGCGAGCTTCAGACGCAGGGCTTCGGTGTCCTCGTCCTCCGAAAAAGCGATATCGTACTTGCTGAGGGAGGCGATCACTCGGTCGCGTGGGAACATCAGCGAGCCCTTGACGACGGTGGCGGGAGCCACGGCATTGACGCGGGCGAAGGGGGCGAGTTCGACGGCGAGTTCGCGGACGACGTGGTTGGTCGCGGCCTTCGAGGAGTCGTAGGCGACGGAGCCCTTTTTGGAAACCACGCCATTCACCGAAGTGGTGATGACCACGGCGCTTTTCAGGTGCGCTCCCTGGGCTTCGAAGATCGGTTTGGCGGTGTGACCGATGAGGTAGGGGCCGATCGCATTGATCTTGAAGACGAGCTCCATTTGCTTGGTGGAGAACTCGCCGTTAGCGGTGGGGGCGAGGAAGATGCCGGCTGTTAGGGCGACCACGTCGATGCCTCCGTAGGCGTAGATGACTTCATTGTAGCAAGCCTCGATGCTGGCGGAGTCGGTGATGTCCATGCGGCAGCCGATCGCCATGCCGCAGCTTGAGATGCCGGTGCCGGCGACGCCGATGCCTTTGCCAAACTTCGATGCGATTTCCGTGGCGGTGGTCCTGGCGGCTTCTTCATCGAGGTCGGCGCAAACGATGTGCGCGCCTTCAGTGGCGAAGCGGATGGCGGTTTCCTTGCCGATGCCGGAGCCAGCGCCGACAACAACCACGACCTTGCGGGCGAACTCCTGCTCTTTCGGCATGCGCTGGAGCTTTGCTTCTTCGAGAAGCCAGTATTCGATGTCGAAGGCTTCCTGGCGGGGCAGGCCGATGTATTCATCGATCGCTTCTGCGCCGCGCATCACCCCGATCGCGCAGTTGTAGAACTCGGCGGTGACGCGTGACTCAGATTTGTTTTTGCCGAAGGCGATCATGCCCAGGCCAGGAATAAGGATCACCGTGGGATTCGGGTCGCGCATGGCGGGGGAGTTGTCGTGCTTGCAGGCCTCGTAGTATTCCCTGTAGTCGGCGCGGTACTGCTCGAGCGAGCTGACGATGAGCTCCTTGAGGGAGTCGACGTCTCCAGTCGTGGGATCCCACTCGACGTAAAGCGGTTTGATTTTGGTCCGCAGAAAGTGATCCGGACAGGAGGTTCCGATCTCGGCCAGGCGCTTGGCGTCGTTCGAGTTGATGAATTCGAGGGCTTCGTCGGTGCGGTGAACCGTTCCGATGAAGCGGGTCTGCTGCGAAACCTGTCCGCGGAGGAATGGAAGCAACTCGATGGTCAGTCGGCGGGCGGTGTCTTCGTCGAGCTTGCCGTATTTCTGTCCACCGAAGGTATCCGCACCGCGGTCCTTGGTCTCGATGAAGCGTCCGGCCTTTTCAATCAGGTCGAGGGTAAGCTGGTAGCACTCCTTGTCGTCGTCGGCCCAGTTGATCAGGCCGTGTTGGCCCATGTTGATGCCGCGGGCCTTCTTGTTGGTCTGATAGATCGCCTGCATTTTCAGGCCGAGATCGAAGCCGGGTCGCTGCCAGGGAAGGTAAGCCAGCTCGTCGCCGTAGATTTCCCTGGTGAGGGCTTCCGAGTTCTTGCAGGCAGCGAGCGCGATGAACGCGATCGGGTGCATGTGGTCGACATGCTTGGCGCCGATGAAGCTGTGAAGCGGGGTATCGATCGACGAGGGGCGGGGGTTGAGATTGAAGGTGCTGTGAGGATACATGTTCACCATTTCATCCTCGATCGCGGTCTTGGGACCATTGGGAGTGGTGTCCGCATAGATTTTCTGAAGACCGATCAACTTGTCCTGATAGAGCGAGGAAAAGTTCTCCACTTTCGAGGTGCGGAGGTCGCCGCCGGAGCCTTTGACCCAGAGGACTTCGACCTTTTCGCCGGTGAGGGGGTCGGTTTCCATGATCTTGGCCGAGGTGTTGCCGCCGCCGGTATTGGTAATGCGCTGGTCCGAACCGAGGATGTTGGAACGGTAGACCAATCGTTCGACCGGGCTGAGGGCGTTGGCGGTGGCGTCGTCCCAGAGGGCGTCGACGAACTTGTATTCGGAATATTGTGCGGACATTTCGTTGGGTAAATGTTGGTTTCTTGTGTGTTCGATGTGGGTTTACGTCCGGATTTGGAGAATGTCCAAGAAAAATGTTGCGAAAAACCAGAAAAACGAAGAAAAACCCACATCGCCAAGCCATGCTAGCTTCCGAACGACACCAGCTCATTTTAAAGCTCCTCGATGAAAGGGGCTCTCTGCGCACCGCCGATCTGGCGGCCGAGCTGGCGGTGACCGATGAAACGGTGAGGCGGGATTTTCAGGCGCTCGCCGAAGCCCACCAGCTGACCCGCACCCATGGCGGAGCGACGAGTCTCAGTGGTCGTCCGAAGCTCCAGTCCTTTACCGAGCGCCGCGCGATTCGGGTTGATGAAAAGCGGGCGATTGCTTCGGCGGCCCTCAAGTTGATCGAGCCGGGAATGACCTACGCCTTTGATAGTAGCACGACGGCCTTCGAGTTGGTGCTGATGCTTCCGGATCTGCCCTATCGGGTGGTGACGAATGCGTATGCGGTCATGGATCATCTGATTCGCATGGATCACATGGAGTTGGTTTTTACGGGCGGGAAGTATCAACCGAAGTCGCAGACTTTCGTGGGTAGCGACAGCGGTGCTGCGCTGCGCCGTCACAAGATCAATGTGGCCTTCGTCTCCTGTGTGGGAATGGACGTGAACCGTGGTGCGAGCGAGAGCTTTGAGGAACAGGCAGGCTTCAAGGAGGTGTTGGTCGATCTGGCCGAAGAAGTGGTGCTTTTGGTGGACTCGAAAAAGCTCAATCAGCGAGCCGAGTATTTCTTCGCCGAAACGAGATCGATCACCAAAGTGATCACGGACAAGGCGGCGGATCCCGTGATCCTGGATGAACTGCGGAATGAAGGTTGCGAGATCACACTGGCCTGATAATGAAGGGCGACGGCATTAGAATTTTAGAATCATGAGTCAGAAAAAAGTTTATCTCGCGGTGGATCTCGGAGCTGGAAGTGGTCGGGTCCTGGCAGGGGAGTTCGACGGATCGCGGATTGAATTGCGTGAGCTGAATCGTTTCGAAAACACGCCGGTGGAGCTTCCTGATGGCTGGCACTGGAATATCACCAGCCTCTATCAGAATATTCTCGAAGGACTTAAGATTGCGGCAAAGGAATATGGCGACGCGGCGGTGAGTGTGGGGGTGGACACCTGGGGCGTGGACTACGCCTTGATCGACAAGAAGGGTGGGATGCTCGGACTACCCTATCAGTATCGTGACAGCCGAACGGATGAGATGATGGAGACGGCTTACGCCAAGGTGCCGAAGAAGGAGATCTACGAGGCGACTGGCATCCAGTTCATGTTTTTCAATTCGATCTTCCAGTTGCTTTCAGAAGTTGAAGGTGGAAATGGCGCGATCGATCAGGCGGAAGATATTCTCTTCATGCCGGACCTGGTGGCCTACTGGCTCTCCGGTGAGAAGTCGCAGGAGCGGAGTATTGTGAGCACCACGCAGCTCTACAATCCGGTGAAGAAGGATTGGGACTTTGATTTGATCGAGAAGCTTGGGCTTCCAAAGCACCTGTTCAAGAAGATCAAGGAGCCTGGAACGGAACTGGGGACCTTGCGTCCGAACGTCGCGGAACTGACGGGTTTCAAAAACCTGAAAGTGGTAACGGTCGCCGGTCATGATACGGCAAGCGCCGTGGCCGCCGTGCCCAGCGATGCTCCCGTACCGGCGTATATCAGTAGCGGCACCTGGTCGCTGATGGGACTGGAGTTGCCGGAGCCGGTGATCTCGGATCAGTCGTTCGACGATGCCTTTACGAACGAGATCGGGATCAACAACAGCGTGCGCTTCTTGAAAAACATCTGTGGTTTGTGGCTGGTGCAGGAATCGCGCCGCTTCTGGCTCAGCAAGGGCGAGAAATATGAATTCGGTGAGCTCGCCGCACTCGCGGGTGAGGCCGAGCCGTTCCGCTCGTTGATCAATCCCGATGACCCGCGCTTTTCGACCGCCGGCAGGATGCCGGAAAAGATCCAAGAGTTCTGTCGGGAGACCGGACAGGCGGTTCCCGAGACACCGGGTGAGATCGTTCGCTGTATCAATGAGAGCCTGGCGATGCGCTACGCGGAAGTCTGGGACCGGCTGATGACTTACACGGATCAGAAACCGGAAGTGCTGCATGTGGTCGGTGGCGGCTGCCAGGATCGACTGCTCAACCAATTCACCGCGAATGCCATCGGAGTGACGGTCAAGGCCGGGCCGGTTGAGGCGACGGGCCTTGGCAACATCCTTGCTCAGATGCTGGCGGACGGAGCGATCTCCTCGTTGGCGGAGGGCCGGGAGATTGTTGCGGCCTCGTTCGAGGTCGAGGACTTCGAGCACGTCGACGATGAAGTGTGGGCTTTGGCTCGCGAGAAATTTGCAGCCATCACCCAGAGCGCCTGAGCCACGGTTAGAAAAACAACCTAATTTTAAGTATGAAATATTCCAGCCATATCGAGAACCCCGATGTCGTGCTCATCGGCACCGGTATCATGTCATCGAATTTGGGTGCTCTTTTGAAGCGCTTGTCACCCGAACTGAAGATCCAGGTCTACGAAGTCACCGATGATGTCGCTGAAGAAAGCTCCAACGGATGGAACAACGCAGGCACCGGTCACGCGGGTATTTGCGAACTGAGTTACACGCCGCACCTCGAACCCGACGGGACTTGTGATGTCTCCAACGTGATTAATATCTTCGAGCAGTTCGAGAAATCGCGTCAGTTCTGGGGTTATGCCGTGTCCGAGGGGATGATCGATCATCCGAAGGAGTTCATCAATCCCGTGCCGCATCTCAGCTTCGTCCACGGCGAGAAGATGGTGAAGTTCCTCGACGCCCGTCACAAAGGGATGGCGGCGCACCATTTCTTCTCGGAGATGGAATACTCGACCGATCGTGAAACCATCGGATCATGGGCTCCCTTGCTCGTAAAGGGCCGTGGTGATGTGCCGATTGCGGCGACCAAGATGGACTCGGGAACCGACGTGAATTTCGGAAACATTTCGCGCAAGTTGCTCGATTGGCTTGAGAAACAGGACGGCTGCGGCATGGCAACCGGACATCGCGTGACGAATCTAACAAAGAACGGCAAGGGCTGGGATCTCGAGATCAAGGATGTCGAGACCGGCAAGACGCGCAGGAACACCGCCAAGTTCGTGTTCGTGGGCGCGGGCGGAGGAAGTCTCTCGCTGCTCCAGAAGAGCGGCATTCCCGAAGCCAAGGGCCTCGGTGGTTTCCCGATCGGTGGTCAGTGGCTGATCTGCGAGGATCCTGAGATCGTCGAAAGCCACAAGGCGAAGGTTTACGGCCAGCCGCTTGATGCGGCGCCGACGATGGCGGTGCCGCACCTCGATACGCGAATTCTCGACGGCAAAAAGACGCTTCTTTTCGGGCCCTTCGCCGCGTGGACCACGAAGTTCCTTCACAAGAAGGGCAGCGTCATGGATCTGCCGCTTTCGGTGAAGCCGGACAACATCGCGACGCTGATCAAGATCGGGATCCATAACCTGGATCTGGTAAAGTACCTCGTCCAACAGGGCACCCAGAGCATGAACGACCGGATGGAAGTGATGCGCGTGTTCTATCCCGCTGCGGAAGCAAAGGACTGGAAGCTCATCGATGCCGGCATCCGGGTGCAGGCGATCAAGAAGACCGATGGGGAGGCAGGGATCGTGCACTACGGCACGGAAGTCATCACCAACGAGGACAAGACGATCTCGGCGCTGTTAGGTGCCTCGCCTGGAGCCTCGGTTTCGGTGCACATCGTGTTGGAAGTTCTGAAGAAGTGCTTCCCTCAACTGCTTGAAACCCCGGAGGGGGCGGCGCGGATGAAGGAAATGATTCCGACTTACGACATCGATATCCGCAAGCCGGAGAACGCTGGCTATTTCCGCGAGGTTTCAGCGAAAGCGACCACGAATCTGCAACTCGGATAAGAGGCGCCAGAGAAGAGCTTGATCGCCTGAGTCGATGGATGCATGGTTTCGACCGTGTTGAATATTGTATTCCATCGGCAAATCCTGGCGGTCTTCCTGCTGTGTCAGGCGCTGGTCTCCGGCGCGCCGAATGTTATTCTGATCGTCACCGACGATCAGGGTTACGGCGACATGGGCTGCCATGGGCATCCCTTGCTGAAGACACCGAATCTGGACCGTCTGCATGATGAAGGGGTGCGGCTGGCGGACTATCACGTGGACCCGATGTGCGCGCCGACCCGGGCCGCGCTGATGATGGGTCGCTACGCGGCGCGGACGGGCGTGTGGAGCACCTTGAATGGCTGCTACATTCCGCGCAGCGATGAGCAGAGCATGGCGGCGATCTTTAAAGCGGGTGGCTATCGCACGGGCATGTTTGGGAAATGGCATCTCGGCGATACCTTTCCCTACGCGGCGGAGCATCGCGGCTTCGAGCATGTGGTAAGGCACGAGGCGGGAGTGGTCGGCGAGATTCCCGATTGGTGGAACAACGACTACTTCGACGATCACTACCTGGTGAACGGCGAGTGGAGGGCCTTCGAGGGCTACTGCACGGACGTGTTTTTCGACGAGGCGATGGGCTTCATCGGGAAGGCGGACAAGCGGCCGTTCTTTTGCTATCTGGCGACGAATGCGGTGCACTCGCCCTTCAATGTTCCGGCCGGGGATGCAGCTCCCTATTTGGCGGCCGATCAGCCGGAAATGCGGGCGCGCTTTCAAGGGATGGTGGCGAACTTCGATCGGAATCTCGGTCGGCTGATGGACTTCCTCGATGAGAAGAGTCTAACAGAAGACACCATTCTGATTTTCATGGGGGATAACGGAAGCTCCCATGGTTTTGACCTCGGGCCGGACGGGGTTGTTACCGACGGCTTCAACGCGGGGATGCGCGGGAAGAAGACCTGGGTCTACGATGGGGGGCATCGGAATGCCTGCTTCATTCGTCATCCGAAGTCGGGCGTCACGGGCGGTCGCGAGGTTCGAGGGGTGACGGCACACGTGGACTTGCTGCCGACTTTGATCGAATGGTGCGCCTTGCCGAAGGCGCGGAATCCGCTCGATGGCGTGAGCTTGCTGCCGCAGTTGAAAGGGGATGCCGTCAAGGCGCCGGAGCGGATGATGGTGGTGCAGAACATGCAGGTGGTGAAGCCGATCAAGTACAAGGATTTCGCCGTGCTCGACGACCGCTGGCGACTGGTCAGCCGTGGTCGCGACGGGAAACCACATGCCCAGCTTTTCAATCTCGATGAGGATCCGGAGCAAGTGAAGGACGTGGCGGCGCAGCACCCGGAACGGATTCAGACGATGCTCGCGGCCTACGATGATTGGTGGGAGGAGATGCAGCCGTCCTATGCGCGGGTGGCGGCCTTTGTGATCGGCTCGGATGAAGAAAATCCGGTGCGTCTAACAGCGCATAGCTGGCGCAGCGATCAGAGGGACTTGTGCTACGATCAGGATCACATCCGGCAAGGGGTGAAGATTTCCGATGCGTATTGGCCGGTGGAAGTGGAGAAGGCGGGAAGGTATCGGATCGAGCTGCGTCGCTGGCCGAAGGAGGCGGACACGGCGATTCGTGCGGGCTTGCCGGCGATTGTGGAAGGAAAGGGGAAGCGACTGACGGATGCTCGTCCTGCCGGGCTGGCTCTGCCGATTTCCCAAGCCCGTCTGCGGATCGGCGGGCATGATCTTTCTGAGCAAGTAACGCCAAGCGACAAGGTGATCCGCTTTGAAGTCGATCTGAAGAAGGGGCCCGCGAGATTGCAGGCCGATATGATCGCCGATGACGGACAGATTTGGGGGGCTTACTATGTTTTGCTCGAGAGGCTTGGTTCCTGAGGGATGATGGGGAGGGGGGCGGTTCAGCCGAGCCGCTTCAGGCTGGTTTCGGTGGTTCTTCTTCTTGTCAGAGATAGTTTGAAGTTGTTAGGGAATAGGCCCTCGTTGGTGCTTGCCGACGAGACTCCTTTCTTCACCTCATGCACTGGACCGAACCCGCCTCCTCCGACGACTCCCACGCCGAACTTGAAAAGCGCCTCTGGGACGCTGCCAACAGCCTCTGGGCCAATGCCGCGCTCAAGCCCTCCGAGTTCTCGCCCATCGTGCTCGGGCTCATCTTCCTGCGCTACGCCGAGACCCGCTTTGCGGCGGCTGCCGAAGAAATCGGCCCGTCCACCGGACGCGGCAAGATCGGCCCGAACAGCATGAGCGAGAGATGTAATCACAGTGCCGACCATTTTCCTGATGCTGGGAAAATGGTCATTTGTTAGAATACCCCATGCCGCAATCCCTTTCCAGAGTTCTTGTTCATCTGATTTTCAGCACCAAACATCGTGAGCCGATGATCGGTTCCGAGGTCTTGCCGAAGCTTCATGGTTATATGGTTGGGATCTTGAAAAATCTTCAATCGCCATCGATTCAGACCGGCGGTGTTCATGATCATGTCCACATTTGCTTTGCCCTCGGTCGCACGGTGACGCAGGCGCAGGTGGTTGAGGAGCTTAAGAAGTCATCTTCCAAATGGATGAAGAATGAGGGCGGATGTCCGGGGTTTTCGTGGCAGGCGGGATATGGCGCATTTTCGGTGAGCGAGTCACAGTTGGAGGCCGTGGTGAATTACATCAAGAATCAGGAGGAGCATCACCGGAAGCTGACGTTTCAGGAGGAATACCGAACATTTTTGGAACGACATCATGTGGAATACGATGAGAGGTATGTTTGGGATTGAGCATGCGGAACGAGGGGCCGGAGTGGAGGGGGTGACGCCCTTTCAGGGCTTTCAATATTTTACGATTCAGACCCAGGGCGTTGCCCTGGGCTTGTGGGTCGATGCGCCTTTGGCGCGTAAGAGTGCACGCACCAAAGGTGCCCAACCCGTCAGCCCAGGGCAACGCCCCGGGATCACCAGTAATCCCAGCACCAACGGAGCCCAACCCGTCAGCCCAAGGCAATGTCCCGGGGTCACCAGGAATCCCAGCACCAAAGGAGCCAAACCGTCAGCCCAAGGCAACGCCTCGGGATCACCAGTAATCCCAGCACCAAAGGTGCCCAACCCGTCAGCCCAGGGCAACGCCTCGGGGTCACCAGGAATCCCAGCACCAAAGGAGCCAACCCGTCAGCCCTGAGCAACGCCCCGGGATCGCCAGTAATCGCCGCACCAAAGGTGCCCAACTCGTCAGCCCAGGGCATCGCCCTGGGATCACCACCCGCAGAGAAATCCGAGCCCTGAAGGGGCGGAACCCCTCCGCCTCCGACCATATTGTTGACGCCAACAAGATGGTCAGATCTGTCCACGCCATAGCTCGGGAGTTGGAGGAAAGGATCGCGGCGAACGTCGTGGAGATTTTGGAAACGGCATGACAACTATTTCCACGCGCATGCTCGCCAAATGGTTTCACGGCGAATACCAGATGCCCGACCCAATCATCGCCGATCCCCACGTTGAACCCGGAGCGAAGGCCAAGACGGTGGATCTGAGCCAAGTCGACTTTGCGGTGCTGGAGAAGAAGTTCGCGAAGAGCAAAACGAAGAACATCGAAGCTCAGCAACTGCGTGCTTTGATCGAGCGGAAGCTCGACAACATGATCCGCATGAACGCCAGCCGCTACGACTTCCTCGACCGCTTCCAGAAGATGATCGAGGAATACAACAACGGCGCGATGAGCATCGAGCAGCTCTTCGAGGAGTTGGTGAACATTTCCAAGGACCTCAACGAAGAAGAGCAACGCCACGTCCGCGAGAACGTGAGCGAAGAACAACTCGCCATCTTCGGCATCCTCACGAGGCCCGGTCCCGATCTGGATCCCAAGGAGATCGAATCGATCAAGAAGGTCTGCAAGGAGCTGGCGGGTTCCTTTCCTGATTTTCCCACCAATGATGAGATCGAGGCTCTGGATCAGCCGCAGGAAGAGAAGATGCGAAAACTCTGGAATCGGAAGTCATGAGTCGGCTGATCGAGCCGGTGTGGGCGGAGCTCTGGAGTGGTTCGAGTTCCAAGCGGGAGGACGGTTTTCTTAACGGACTGAAGGCGAGCTGCCAGTGGCTTGATTGTGATCAGGAGTGCTGGGAGCGCAGTTACGACTTGCGAAGGAAGGCGATTCGAAAGGGGCTGAATTGTCCGCTGACGGATGTCCTGGTTGTCGCCTGTGCGCTCCGGCATGGTGCTGAACTTTGCCATGCGGACAAACACATGAGCGCGCTTTTGAAACTCTGATGCTTATTGAACGGAGCGGGTCCTGATCAAGCGATGGACCAGAGGGCGAGGCACATGAGCAGGCCGACGATGGAGATCGTGGTGCCGACGAAGAACCAGGTCTTGAGGGTTTCCTTTTCGCTCATGCAGAAGTAGCGGCTGATGATCCAGAAGCCGGAGTCGTTGACGTGGGAAAAGCCAGTGGCGCCGGCGGCGATGGAGACGACGATCAGGGCGAGTTGGCCGTGGGTGAAGTCGGCGGCGGCGACGATGCTGCCCATCAGGGCGGCGGCTCCGAGCATGGCGACGGTGGCGGAGCCTTGGGTGACGCGCAGAATGGTGGAGAAGAGCCAGGCGAGCAGGATGGCGCTGAGTCCGGCACCTTCTAACAGGTTTGCCAGGGCGTCGCCGACACCGCTGCTTCCAAGCATTTTCTTGAACACGCCACCGGCACCGGTGACGAGGATGATGATGCCGGCGGGGCCGAGGGCTTTGGTGGAAAGCGTCATGAGTTCCTCGCCGGAGACGCCGCGTTTTCGACCGAGGAAGTAGAGCGCGGCGCAGGTGGCGATCAGCAGGGCGATGACCGGGTGGCCGATGAAGGTGAGGATCTGTTGGGGAAGGGCTGCGGTTTTGAGGGACTCGGCCAGGGCGGCGGCTTGCTCGGATTTATCGAGGCCAGCGGGTAGGGCGGCGAGAGCGAGTTGTTCGACGATGCCGGCTCCGATGATCAGGACGATGGGGAGGGATAGGATGGAAATGATGGCGAGGGCGCTGGGAAGGGTCATCGCTTTGCCCTCGCTGACATCGAGCGGTGGGGGATCGACGTGGACGCGTCTGGCGAGCATCGGGCAAAGGATCGGGCCGGAGATGATGGCGGCGGGGAGGCCGACGAGGCAGCCGTAGAGGATGACCTGACCGAGCGGGACGCCGAGGATGTAGGCGACGGCGACCGGGCCGGGAGTTGGCGGGACGAAGGCGTGGGTGACAGCCATGCCAGCGGCGAGCGGGAGACCGTAGTTGAGCAGAGATTTCCCGGTGCGGCGGGCGAGCGCGTAGACGATCGGGGCGAGGATGACGATGCCGACATCGAGGAAGACGGGGATCGAGATGAGGAAGCCGGTGAGCATCATGGCCCAGGACGCGCGCTTTTCTCCGAAGACCTTGAGGAGGCCTTGGGCGAGCGATTGCGCGCCGCCGGAATGTTCGACGAGTTGGCCGAAGATCGCGCCGAGGCCGACGACCGCGGCGATGAAGCCAAGGCTGGAGCCCATGCCCTCGACGATGGTGCCGCCGACCTCGGTGAGCGGCATGGTTCCCGAGGCGATGCCGACGAAGACGCTGGCGATGAGCAGCGCGACGAAGGCCTGGATCCGGAGTTTGAGGATCAGGAAAAGAATCAGGGCGATGGCCGCTAGAAGCACTCCGGTCAGCGCGTAGGTCTGGCTCGGGATGGTCATCAGGAGGTTGACGGATCGCATGCTTCGATCAAGCTGATCTCTTGGAGCTCCCCTAACAAGGTGGAATCTCCGCCGTTCAAGACATGAAAGCCCTGCAACTCATCGGACCCTCGACCTTTTCCTACTGCGATTTGGAGCGTCCGGTGATCGGGAAGGACGAGGTGTTGGTGAAGGTGGCGGCTTGCGGGATTTGCGGAAGCGACATTCATGGGATGGACGGCAGCAGCGGTCGCCGGATCCCGCCGCTGGTGATGGGGCACGAGGGGAGCGGGACGATTGTGGAAGTGGGGGCTGGGCTTGAAGGATGGATCGAGGGTGATCGGGTGACCTTTGACTCGACGGTTTTCTGTGGGGAGTGCGGTTATTGCCAAAAGGGGCAGATCAATCTTTGTGATGCGCGTCAGGTGCTCGGGGTGAGTTGTCAGGAGTTTCGTCGGGACGGGGCCTTTGCGGAGTTCGTTGCCGTGCCGGCGCGGGTGCTGCATCGATTGCCGGATGGGATTACTTTTGAAGAGGCTGCCTTTGCCGAACCGGTGGGCGTTGCCTTGCATGCGGTGAATCGCGTGGCTCCTGAAAAGGGAGATTCGGCGGTGGTGATTGGGGCGGGGTTAATTGGGCTGTTAGTTGTGCAGTCGCTGAAGCGGGCGGGCTGTGCGGAGGTCTATGCAGTGGATCGTGATGCGGGACGATTGAAGTTGGCGGAGGAGCTGGGCGCGAGTGCGGGGTGGCTGGCGGATGATGAAGTAGCGGAGAAGATATTGGCGGCGACTGAAGGGAAGGGTGTCGATATCGCGATGGAAGTGGTGGGGGCGAGTCCGACGGTGAATCTTGCGGTGAAGTCAGTGCGCAAAGGAGGGAAAGTGGGGCTTGTCGGGAATCTGGCGCCCGAGGTGACGTTTCCACTACAGGCGGCGGTGACGCGGGAGCTGAGCATCTTCGGCTCCTGTGCGATTGCCGGCGAGTATCCGGAAGCGCTGGATGCGATCGCGAAGGGCGAGATCAATGTGGCTTCGCTGACATCGGCGGTGGTGCCTCTTAAAGAAGGCGCGGATTGGTTTGCGCGATTGGCGTCGGGAAAAGAGCCGCTTCTCAAGGTGCTGCTTAAGCCCTGAATTTTTAATCTAACCATTTGATGAACTTATTTGATCTCAGCGGAAAAACGGCACTCGTTACGGGTGCGAGTCGTGGACTTGGGAAGCAATTCAGTCTGGCGCTGGCTCGGGCGGGGGCGGATCTGGTGATCACGGCGCGGGATGTGAATGATCTGGCGGAGACGGCGGCGGAGGTCGAGGCGCTTGGTCGGAAGGTGCACATGGTTTCGCTCGAAGTGCGCGATCATGAGAGCATCAAGAAAGCCATCGAAACTGCGTGGAGTGCGGCGGGTAAGATCGACATCCTCGTGAACAATGCGGGCTGCAATGTTCGCAAGCCGGCGGCGGATGTGACTTGGGAGGATTGGAACACGGTGCTGGATACGAATCTTCGCGGGGTGTTTTTTGTCGCTCAGGAAGTCGGGCGGCAGATGGTCGAGCGTGGCTACGGACGGATCATCAATATTGGTTCGGTAACCTGCGTGAGTGGTTACGCGGGACTCGGACCCTATGGGGCGAGTCGGGGTGGGACGAAGCAGTTGACGATGAGTCTGGCGGATGACTGGGGGCCGCACGGAGTGACGGTGAATTGTCTGGCTCCGGGATGGTTCAAGACGCGACAGAATGCGGTGATGTATGAGGATGTGGAGTGGGTGAGTTCGCTGTGTGAGCGGATTCCGCTGCGTCGTCCGGGAGCCTCGGGTGATCTGGATGGGCCGGTGGTATTTCTGGCTTCGGATGCGAGTGGCTACATTACCGGGCAGACCTTGCTGGTGGATGGAGGGATCTCGGTGGGATCAGTGAAGGCGGTGCCGGGAAGCAGAGCATGATATCGGCATTGCGTGGGGCGTGCGGGCTGCTAGAAGTCGGGCGTGGCAGCGCAGAGTGACGTCAGGGCCGTTCTTCAGTATGTTCCCCAGTTCAAGGGGAAGACCTTTGTCGTGCTGATTGAGGCCGGGCTATTGCCGGAGCCGGCGGTGGCCGAAACCTTGCTGGATCTGGCGACCTTGGAAGATGTTGGCGTGAAGCTGGTGCTCGGGGTGCTCGGGGGGGATTTGAAGGACCTCTACGACTGGACGCTCGAATGTGAGATCAAGGCAGCGCGGCTATCAAGGCCACTCGGTGACCCGCAGGCGGTGAAGGAGGCCCAGGCGATTCTGGCGCGGGGGCAGACGGTGGTGGCGGATGCTTCATCGAATGATCCACTCGACCCTCAGGTGGTGGAGTTCGCGCTCGGAATGGGGGCGGTGAAACTGATCGCGCTTCTGGAGCAGGCAATTCTGATCGATGGTGAGCCGGTGCCCGCTGTTAGAGCGGCGGATGCGGTGGAGCTTGCGGATTCGGGATCGGTGACGGGTGGCAACTTGTTGAAGTCGGCAGCAGAAGCTTGCCGTCGCGGCGTTCCCCGGGTGCACGTGCTCAACGGGCGTCGGCAGGGGGTGCTGGTCGATGAGTTGTTCTCCAACGAAGGGGTGGGAACGATGGTTCACGCCGACTCGTATCGCGAGATCCGCCCGCTGCGTGAGGAGGATATTCCCGAGCTGTTAGGTATGATCGGTCGTTCGGTGCGACGGACGAAACTGGTGCCGCGGAACTACGAGGACATCCTGGAAAAGATCGGCGATTATCATGTGATGGCGATCGATGACAACGTGGTTGGTTGCGTGGCGCTGCACGAGTATCCGGAAGACGAAACGGCTGAGGTGGCCTGTCTGTACGTGAAGCTCTCGCACGAAGCGCGCGGCTATGGTGCGGATCTCGTCAGGTATGCCGAAGAGATCGCGGTTTCAAAAGGCATCGGCAAGTTGTTTGCCCTGACCAACCGGGCGGCGGACTTTTTCCGGGAGCGGATGGCGTATGTGGAGAAGGGGAAGGAGATCCTTCCTGCGAGCCGTCGCAAACAACTCGAAGACAGCGGTCGGGGTTCATTGGTTTTTGAGAAGGTTTTCGGGCAAGACTGTAGTGGGGGGTGACAAACCCTCGCACCTGATTCGTTTCTAGGTTGCGTTGAGCGGAGATCGGTCGAGTATGGGAACTAACAAATCCCATGAAACTGAAATTCTGCGGTGCTGCCGGCACGACGACGGGTTCCCAGCATCTGCTGGAAGTGAACGGAAAGAAGATCCTGCTCGATTGCGGGCTCTACCAAGGACGCCGTCAGGATGCCTACCAGGTGAACTGCTGTTTTCCCCACTTTGATCCTCAGGAAATCGATGTGGTGGTGCTTTCCCATGCGCACATCGATCACAGTGGCAATCTTCCGAACCTGACGAAGAGTGGTTTCACGGGAAATATCCACGCGACATTCGCGACCCGCGATCTGTGCACGATCATGCTGGCTGACAGTGCCCACATTCAGGAATACGACGTCCAGTGGCTGAACAAGAGGTTGCTGAAGGAAGGAAAGCCTCCGGTGGAGCCGCTCTACCGCAAGGAGGATGCCGAGCGCTGTCTGAGGCAGTTCGTGACCTCGGGCTACGACCGTCCGATGCTGATTTCTGATGGGGTGACGATGACATTTTTCGATGCCGGCCACATTCTCGGGGCGGCGCAGGTGCTTCTGGAAATCGAGGACAAGGAGGACGGCGGGAAGAGGAAACGTCTGCTGTTCTCCGGTGACATCGGGCGTGGAGATAATGAAGTGCTCAATAATCCGGTGGCCGTGGAGGATGTCGATTATCTGCTGATGGAATCGACTTACGGGGGGCGTGAACATGAACTGCCGACGGGTGCGCTGGACGAGGTGGCGGAGGTGTTAGATCGCTCCTTGAAGCGCGGTGGCAAGGTGCTGATTCCGGCCTTTGCCGTCGAGCGGACCCAGCAGATTCTCTATGTGCTCAACCGTCTTTTCGAAGAGGGAAAGTTGCCAAAGGTGCCTGTCTATGTGGACAGTCCGCTGGCAGTGGGGGCGACGGAGATCTTTCGCCTGCACCCGGAGTGCTTCAATCAAGAGGTTTATGATTTCCTCTTTGAGGAAGGCAAGGATCCCTTCCTGTTTGAAGGGCTTAGGTTGATACGTGCGGTCAATGAGTCGAAGAAGCTCAATGAAAAGCACGAGCAATGCATCATCATCTCGGCATCCGGAATGTGTGAGGCGGGACGGATCCGGCATCACCTGAAGAATGGAATCGAGAACCCGAGAAATACGATCTTCTTTGTCGGCTACTGTGCGGACAATACGCTGGGACGATTCATCCGCGATGGCAACGAGGTGGTGAATATTTTCGGCAAGCCGTTCAAGGTGAAGGCGGCGGTCGAGATCGTGGATTCCTTCTCCGGCCACGCGGATCACTCGGAGCTTCTGGACTACTTTCAGGCGATGACGGGACCGAAGAAAAAGGTCTGGCTGGTGCATGGGGAACCGACCCGATCGGAGGCACTCTGCGGTGCCCTGAGGGCCATTCACAAGGGCGATGTGGAAGTGGCGGAACTGGGGAAAATCGTGGAATTCTGAAGCTTCGGGCGGCTGGAAAGTCCTCCTTCGGAGCACTCCGCTCACTCCGGGCTTGCATGGCGCGCAGGATTTGCCTAATTCCTGCGCCCCGCCTTACGGCAACGCGCGGTTAGCTCAGTGGTAGAGCACATCGTTCACACCGATGGGGTCACTGGTTCGAACCCAGTACCGCGCACCATCTTCACAAATGACTGATGGAGAATGGGGAGAGGCTTCTGGGATCCTGCCTATTTGCAAAGCTGTCCCCTGAACGGTCTGCTACAGGGAAACTCAGGCGATTGGCAGATGATGCTGGGCGGTGCGTACTGAGGAATCGGGTTTGCGGTCGTCATCCGGCTTTGATTGACTGGCAGCATCATGAGTGAGGCCATACGTCCGGTGATCTATCAGGTGCTGCCGCGCCTGTTCGGAAATACGAATGAAACCCGAAAGCACGGCGGAACGATCGAGGAGAATGGCTGCGGAAAGTTTGCCGATTTCAATGATCGGGCGCTGGGCGAACTGAAGAAGTTCGGGGTGACGCACCTGTGGCTCACTGGAGTTCATGAGCAGGCGAGTGGGACGGCCTATCCGGGGCGGCCGGCGGACCCGGCCGATATCTTGAAGGGCAAGGCGGGAAGCCCGTATGCGATCCGGGATTACTTCGATGTGTGTCCGGATTACGCGGTGGATCCAGCGAAGCGGATCGATGAGTTCAAGGCCTTGCTTGAGCGCTGTGAAGCGCATGGCCTGAAGGTGGTGATCGACTTCGTGCCGAACCATGTCGCGCGCAGCTACGCATCGGACGTGCGACCGGAACTGAGTTTCGGTAACGACGACGATCCTGCGTGCTTTTTCAAGTGGGACAACAACTTCTTCTACGTCCAGGAAGGCCAGGCAGAGGGTGGGCCGCCCTTGAAGTTGCCAACATCGGGGATGGAGGGATGCAGTGGTTTGTTCGAAGCGGAGACCGAGTTCGTGCGGGTGACGGGCAATAACTCGATCCGTTTTTCACCGGGCATCCATGACTGGTATGAGACGGTGAAGCTGAACTACGGACACGATTTCACGCAGGGTCGGGACACCTCGAGCCTGCCGGGGCCCTCGGCGAAACCCGACGAGGTGCCGGATACCTGGCGGAAAATGGATGAGGTGTTTGCCCACTGGCAGGCGATGGGAGTGGCGGGGTTCCGCGTGGACATGGCGCACATGGTGCCGATGGAGTTCTGGAAGTGGATGATCACGCGGGCTCGTGAGCGGGACGCGGAGACTTACATTTTCGGCGAAGCCTATGATGGCGACCCGGCGAAGCTGACCGAGGGAAATGTGTTGGATGCCCTGCTCGATGCGGGCTTCGATGCCGTTTACGATGATCCGGTTTATGATGCCTGCATGGGGCTCTATGATGATTTCGCGGGCGGCTACAAGTGGGCGAACGATCTCGATGGCTTGACGTTTACCGGCGATCGCTTTCATGCCTCGCTGCGCTATGCCGAGAACCATGACGAAGTGCGTCTGGCGACTCCGCGGGAGTGGGCGGCGCTGGGGATGATGGTGGGCCGGCCGGTGAGTGCGGTGATGTTCGGAATGGGGCGTGGGCCGGTGATGATCTATCACGGACAAGAAGTCGGTGAACCAGCGAACGGTGCCGAAGGCTTCGCGGGTGATGATGGACGCACCTCGATTTTCGACTACTGGGCGATGCCGGAGTTTCAAAAATGGGTGAATGGCGGGAAATTCGATGGCGGGCGCCTGTCGGATGAGCAGAAGGAACTCCGCGGGTGGTACGCGAAGTTGTTAGAAGGGGTGAAGCAGCCGGCTTTCACTAAGGGTGACTTCTATGGGCTGAATCATGCCAACAAGGAGAATCCGGCATTTGGTCGGGTCGACGGTGAGTCAGTGAGTGGTCACTGGCTCTATGCCTACCTGCGTCGCGATCAGGATTCGGGGCAGGCATTTCTCGTGGTGGCGAATTTTCACGGTAGCCGGACGCTTGAAGGCGTGCGGGTGGTCATCCCTGAGGATGCCCTGCGCTGGCTGGGTGCTTCGAAAGCAGAGCTCGGATTCAACGAGCGATTGGTGGACGAGTGGAACACGTCAGTTCCCGTAGAAAGCCTAACAGGGGAAGGAGTGAATCTACCAAGTCTCCAGCCTTTGTCGGCGAGGATGATGGAGATCGGGTAGGCTGGTTAGCGCATGACGGACTTACAAAGTCCGTCTCCGTATTACTCGATCACGAGGAGCAGGGCCCGGTGGTCGCTGGCGTCGCTCCAGGATTCGCTATCGAGGACACGGCAGTCATCCCAGGCGATTTTCGAAACGAGGGGCGGCGACATGAGGATGTAGTCGAAACGGGAGTAGACATCCTGGTATGACCAGAAGTGAGTCCAGGATTCTCCGCGTGAGTCGCGGAGGTAGGCCATTTTGAGCGAGGTTGGGCCGTTGCGCGGGCCCTGGATGGTGCGCAGGGCGGAAGCCTGACGGGTGTCATTCATGTCACCGTAGACGATCAATTGAGTGTCCGGCTGGTCGGAGAGGATGCGATCGGCTTCGCGGCGGAGGAGGTGGGCTTCGGCGCGCCGCATCATTTCCTGATCGCCGTCGGGAATCTCGCGCTTGGACTTCAGGTGGACACCGAGGAAACGAAGTTCGCCTGCGGGAGAGTCGACCGTCGCATCGAGGATGCCTCGGCTCATGCCGCGTTCGCGATCTCCGAGTTTGTAGGTGAGGTCCTTGGGGACGCGGCTCGCGGTGATCGGAAAGCGGGACAGCAAGGCAAGGCGGCGGGTGTCGTCGACACCACCGGAGTGGAAACGGTGGGGCAGGTCGATGCCGACGTTCCTGAGATCATTCTGAAGATCGGCGAGGTCATCCTTGGTGCCGATTTCACAAACGCCCAGAATGTCGGGCTGGGCTTCCTTGAGAATCTCGATGATGGCTTGGCGCTCATCCTCGGGCTTGGGAGTGGAGCCGACCGGCTTGCGGTCGACGTAGCGATCCATGGTCAGCCAGTTCTTGAGGTTGTAGGCGACGAAACGAAGCGAACCTGTCGTGGTTTCCTTGGGACTTGCCGCGCGTGCGCCATCCTCCTTCTTGGGATCCGCCCCCTGGACTTCGGCTTCCTTCGCCTCGGTTTCGACCGCGACGGTCTGACCTTCCCAGGGTGGGGTGCTGCTCTTCTTTTCACATCCGGAAAGGGTGAGCAGGGCGGGCAAAAGAAACGCCCCGAGGAATCTCGGAGCGTTGCGGGGGAAGATGCCGAAGCGCATGTCTCAGATTTCGCGGGGTTCCTTACCGGCGACTTCCTTGATTTTCACATCGTCGTCCTTCTTGGTGACTTCGTCCGCTGAGCGAGTGATTTCGTGTTCGAACTCTTCGCGCGCTTTCTTGAACTCACCCATGCTCTTGCCGAGGCCGCGTGCGAGTTCTGGAATTTTCTTGGCTCCAAAGAGGAGAAGAATGATCACGAAGATCGCTATCATTTCAGGGCCGCCGAGATTCATAAAAGCTAGGATTGGATTCATGGAGAGAGGCTAGGTCCGTTGACCGGGCTTAGCAACGGGAATAACGGCAGCGGAAAGGCGGATTTGTCACGAATCGGCCGATTTCTGACGGGAAATTGGAGAATATTCGACTTGGCGGATGGTTTCTGCCGTCACTGGATGAGGCCGTGCGCTTGCCAGTTCATGAGATTGAGGAGGATTTACGGGCTGCGGTGGCTTCTGAGGGCGCGCGGGTGCTGCTGAAGGCTCCGACGGGTTCAGGGAAATCGACGGCGGTTCCGGGAATGTTGCGGGATGCGGGGCTGGAGGGTCGGATTCTGGTGATCGAGCCGCGGCGCATGGCGGCACGCATGTTGGCGGGTTGGGTGGCTCGACAGAGGGGGGGAACCGTCGGTGCCGAGGTCGGGTATGCGGTGAGATTCGATTCGCGCTATGGTCGCGAAACAAAGGTCATTTATCTGACCGATGGCTTGTTTCAAAGGTGGCTTCAGGACGACCCGGAGCTGAGTGGGGTGTCGGCGGTGGTTTTTGATGAATTTCACGAGCGCAGGCTGGCGGTGGATGTGGCATTGGGGCGCTGCCTGGATTTGCAGGAAAGCGCCCGCCCGGATCTGCGGGTGGTGGTGATGTCGGCAACGCTGGAGACGGGTGGACTTGCGAAGTTTCTGGAACCTGCAGTTCTGTTGGAAGCAGGGGGGCGGACCTTCCCGGTAGAGATTTCCTATCGGGCGTCAAAACCCGTGAGGGACCGCAGCGGACGGATGGCGGAGGCGCCGGTCTGGGAGCAGGTGGCGGCAGCCTGTCGGGAGGCTCTAACAGATCCTGATTGTGGCGACGTGCTTTGTTTCCTGCCGGGGACACACGAGATCCGTCGGACGGTGGAGTTGTTAGAAAATGCGGGCTGGGCGAGGGAACGTCAGGTGTTCCCCTTGTATTCGGGATTGCCACCGGCGGCGCAGGAGGCGGCGGTGGGACCTTGCAGACGGGGGAAGATCATTGTTTCGACGAATGTGGCTGAGACGTCGCTGACGATCGATGGGGTGAGGACGGTGATCGACGCGGGCCTGGCGCGGGTGTCGGGCTTTGATCCGAGGCGCGGGATTTCGACGCTGCTGGTGCAGAAAATCTCGCGAGCGGCAGCGGATCAGCGCGCCGGCCGGGCGGGACGAACCGCGGCGGGACGTTGCATCCGACTGTGGAGTGAAAGCGAGCATGCGCGGCGCGAAGGCTTCGAAGTGCCCGAGGTGCGTCGGGTGGATTTGTCGGAGGTGGTGCTGCTGTTGCTGGCTTGCGGGGTCGAGGACGTCGCGGAGTTCCGCTGGTTGGAGACACCTTCGAAAGAGGGTTTGGAGCGGGCGCTTGGCTTGCTGCATGACCTTGGAGCCACTGATGCGGAGGGGAACATCACCGAGGAAGGAAAGGCGATGGCGGCGCTGCCTCTGGAACCGAGGTTTGCGCGGCTGATGATGGCGGGTGTCGAGCAGGGCTGCGTTTCCGAGATGGCCTTTGTTTGTGCGGCAGTGCAGGGCGAGGGGATCTGGGCTTCGCGAAAAGGAGGTGGGGGTGAGTTTGTTAGAAAGGACGACTTCACGGACTTTCAGGCGGAGTGGCGGGGCTTTGATGCCGCGGCGGGAATGAATTTTGATCCGAGGAGGGTGAGCCAGTTCGGCGTGCGTGGTCGCGGGTCGCGAGAGCTGGCGCAGGGTTTCGAGAGGCTGTTGAACCTGGCGTCGAAGCGAGGCTGGCCGACCGAGGCGGTGGATTTTTCCGCGAGGCGGGAGGCGGTGGGGCACGCGATGCTGGCGGGCTTCAGCGACCGCCTGGGAGTTAAAGTCGGGGAGGCGACCTTGGCGTGTCGATTGGTCGGAAAGCGCAAAGGCAAGCTCGATGATCAAAGCGCGGCAAAGCGCTCGGCGGCATTCGTGGCGGCGGAAATCACCGAAGTGGAGGGGCGTGAGGTGGTGACCTATCTGAAGAGGGCCACGGCGGTGGAGCTGGCTTGGCTCCGCGAGATTTTTCCGGAAGACTTCAAGGAGGTCGATGGCGCCGCCTGGGACGAGTCGCGACGTCGCGTGGTGGCGCGCCGGGAGCTGCGCTTCAGGGACCTGGTGCTGGAGTCGAAAGACAGCGATCAGGGAGTGAATCTGGATGCGGCGGCGGAGGAACTGGCGAGGCGGGTTCTGGGGGGCGAGCTGGTTCTGAAAAAGTGGGATGCGGCGGTGGAGCAGTGGTGCGCAAGGCTGGCCTGCCTGAGCGAGTGGATGCCGGAGATGGAAATGCCATGTTGGGGGGATGACGACAAGGCGGCCGCCGTGGCGCAGATTTGTCATGGCGCGACGAGCTACAAGGAGATCAAGGACGCAGCGGTGTGGCCGGTTTTGAAGGAGTGGCTGAGCGTTCCGCAGCGGGCGGTGCTGGACAGCTATGCACCGGAGCGTCTGGATCTCGTGAATGGTCGCTCAGCCAAGGTGACGTACGAGTATGGCAAGGACCCGTGGATTGGATTGCGGGTGAGGGATTTGTTCGGAGTTTGGGAAACGCCGACGATTGCAGGGGGAAAGGTGCCGGTGCTGGTCCACGTGCAGGCACCCAATCAGCGGGCCTGGCAAATGACCAAGGATCTGGAGAGCTTTTGGCGCAGCGGCTACTCGCAGATGCGGAAAGATCTGGCGGGACGCTACCCGAAGCACCCCTGGCCGGAAGACCCGCGCGGTGAGAAGTGAGAAGTTCTACTGGTCCCACGAACCCTTCATTTGGAACTTGGCACTTGGAACTTGAACCTTCCAAGCTCTGGCGTGCCCCGTTTACTCATTGTCCTCTCGCTTCTCGTGCTGATTGCGGCGTGGGTGGCACGCTGGTGGTTTTGGAAGCGGGTTCGCGACAAGGGACGTCGCGTGGGATGCTCGATGTCGGTGTCCGAGCTTTGTGATAAGCTCGGACAACCCCGGAAAAAGCCGAATGATGTCAAGGATGCAGCGGCTTTGGGCAGTGCACTGAGGGACTGTGGCCTGCGTTTGTTAGAAAGGGACGGGCTGGTGTTGGCCAAGCAACGGCGCACCGGTTGGTGGAGCTTGAAGATTCTGCCCGTGCTCGTGGGCATCATCTTCGTGTTCTCATTGATCTTTCAGCGGGTGGCACCGTCCTGGATCCTCGCCGTGGGACTGCTGATCATTGCGCTGCATGTGCTGCTGCGAGTCAGCGGACTGGGGATTGAACTGAAGGCGGTGAGACGCGGGCTCGATGAGTTAGGAAAAAAAGGCGGCTTCCGCCGGATCAGTGAGGAAGAGGCGGTCGTCGATTGCGCGAAGGCGAGTGTCTGGGAGACGATTTTGCCTTGGTAGGGAGGTTCTGAGTTTATTCGGAACCGAAGATACTGCAGAAATTTGAAAGTAGTTGCGGCCTCGCTTCTACCTCAATTTCAAAGCTGTCGATCAATGCCAGGGCGATCAAGCTAGGGAAGGAATTGGACCAGGATGGTCTTCAGTGCTCATGGCTTGATGATCTCGCACACGAGCTTGAATGGGAGAAGGAAACTTGGGGGCGACGGGTGGCTACGACACACCCAGATATTCCTTCACTTCCTCCAGTGTGCGCGTGTTGAGGACGTCCTGTTTGCGGAGCCAGCCTTTGCGGGCGATGTTGGCACCGAAGCGGAGGAACTGGAGTTGGCTGGGATGGTGGGCGTCGGGATTGATGGAGGTGAGCACCCCCTTGTCGCGGGCCTTGTGCCACCAGCGCCAATCCATGTCGAAGCGCTTCGGGTTGCAGTTCAGCTCGATGATGGTGCCGGTGCGGGCGGCGGCGTCGATGATCTTGTCGTGGTTGACCGCGTAAGCATCGCGACGAAGCAGGATGCGACCTGTCAGGTGGCCAATCATGGTGACGTGTTCGTTCTCCATGGCCCGGATGATGCGCTTGGTCATGTCGTCTTCGCTCAGGGAAAAGGCGTTGTGGACGGACGCGACGCAGTAGTCGAGCTGGGCGAGGATCTCATCGTTGAAATCGAGAGAACCGTCCTTGAGGATATCGACTTCCGAGCCGGCGAAGATGTGAAGTTCATCGCCGTGGCTTTCGTTCCAGGCGCGGATCTTGTCGACCTGACGGAGGAGGCGGTCGGGGTGGAGTCCGTTGGCCTGAGGGGAGGATTTCGAGTGATCGGCGATGCCAAGGTAGCGCAGACCGAGCTCGATGGCGGCCTGGGCCATTTCCTCCAGGGTGGCTTTGCCGTCGGATTCGGTGGTGTGGTTGTGGAAGGTGCCGCGCAGGTTCTCCCAGCTGACGAGTTGGGGAAGTTCTCCAGCATCGGCGGCTTCGATCTCGCCGCGGTTCTCGCGCAGTTCAGGTTCCACGTAGTCGAGGCCGAGGGCTTTGTAGATGTCGCGCTCGTCATGGACATCGGGGAGCTCACCCTTGCCGGTGAAGCCGTATTCGTTGAGCGAGAGGCCCTTTTTCAAGGCGCGGGAACGGACCGCGACGTTGTGCTCCTTCGAGCCGGTGAAGTATTGGAGCGCGAAGGGGAACTGGGCGTTGGAGACGGCCCGGAGGTCACACTGAAGCCCGTTCTCGAGGCGAATCGAGCACTTGGTGTCGCCCAGAACGATGATCTCGTGGGCGAGATCGAGCTTGGAAAAGTAATCAGTGAGCTCGGCCGGCTTGTTGGTGGCGACAATGAAGTCGAGGTCGCCGACGGTTTCCTTGGAACGACGCAGGGAGCCGGCGTACTGCGCACGTAGTACTTCGGGGTGGGCGCGGAGCTGGTCGAGGATTTCTTCGGCGATGGGAGCGGCGACGACGAGGCTGAAGCGATCGGCGAAGGTTTCGCGTCGAGCGATGGACTCGAGAATCTTCTGCTCGGTCTTTTTGCCGAAGCCGGAGAGTGCAGCGACCTTGTTTTCCTCGCAGGCGGTTTTCAGTGCCGCGATCGAGTCGATGCCGAGTTCCTTGTGTAGGGCTCCGACTTTCTTCGGTCCGATGCCTTCGAGGTCGAAGAGATCGAAGAAGGAATCAGGGTAGTTGCCCCGGAGTTTTTCGTGGAACTCAAGTTTGCCGGTGGTGGCGAGTTCGTGGAGTTTCTGTTGGAGGGCTTCACCGATGCCCTTGATGTTGCCGAGCTCGTTGGCTTTCGCGAGAGCGAGGATGTCTTCGTCGTGAGTGCGGACGATCTCCGCGCCATTGCGGTAGGCGCGGGTTTTGAAAGGGTTGGCTCCTTCGACTTCAAGGAGCAGGGCGATCTCGTCGAGGACGGCGGCGAGGGATTCGCGGGTGGCTTCGGGCATGCGGGGATTGAAACGCAACGTGAAGGAGGCGCAAGGGATTATGGGGGCAGAATAGTGGATG
Organism: Haloferula chungangensis; assembly: GCF_042664875.1. Taxonomy (NCBI): domain Bacteria; kingdom Pseudomonadati; phylum Verrucomicrobiota; class Verrucomicrobiia; order Verrucomicrobiales; family Verrucomicrobiaceae; genus Haloferula; species Haloferula chungangensis. Next base: position 176,619 of record NZ_JBHTBS010000001.1, read on the forward strand.
GGCTCTGCGGGCCTTGGAGAACAGGTGTCAGGATCCGGAGGTCGGGCAGACAACCGACGCGGTCGCGGCCCATGCCTCCTGCCTTTCTAGCCCCAGAATCCTGTTCCCCCAAGCCCGACTGACGGATGACAGGTTCCTCACCATTGGAGGAGCCGACTAGAGTCGGCGGTCCGTTTGAGCTTTCAGTCCAGCAGCAGATCGGCGACGACCATGCGGTGGTCCGATTTCCGGGTGGTGACGGCGCGGCACCGGACAGGGGTGAATTGCCGGGTGACGTGGATGCGGTCGAGACGGAGGATCGGGATTCGGCGTTGGAAGGTGTTGCCCCAGCCGGTGCCTGCGACACGGAAAGCGTCATCGAAATGAGCTTCCATGAGCCGCTGGATGGGATCGCTGGGAGGGGCGTTGAAGTCGCCAGCGAAGATCACGGGCTGGGCGCCGGGGAAGGTGGTGGTCTCTTCGAGAATCTTGAGGGCCACGGCGATTTCAAGTTGGCGTCGCTTGCGGTTGTCGCGGTGGTCCCGCCAGCATTGTTTTTGCCAGAGGCGGAGATTGGTGGAGGCGGACGATAGGTGGACGTTGGCCACCTCGATGTCTCCCTTCGTGGGGTGCTCGATGGTGACGTTGTGATTGAAGTAAAGAAACTTGGGGTCCGGGTTGCGGACTTCTCTTTTGATCTTCCAGCGGGTGACGATGCCATTGAGGGCGAAGGCACGATAGTCACCGTGACCTCCATAAAGACGATCGGCGATTTTTTTGACATGGATCGCGCTGACTTCCTGAAGAATGACGATGTCAGGTTCCCAGACGGCAATGTCGTCGGATGGATCCCCGAAGCGAAACATCGAAGAGTTCAGGGTGATGACCCGGATGGGCTGGACGCCATCGATGGCGGCAGGAGTACCGCGATGGGGAGGGCTTTTTGTCAGGTTGCCGATGACCCGGGCTTCGTCCGATCCGAGCAGGGTCGTCAGGACCCAGAGGGCGGTGACAGCGAGTGGTAGGGGCGCGCGTAAAACGTAGGTCGCGATGGATGAGAGAATGACCCCAAGGGCTCCCCAAACCCAAATGGGCATGACGGTAAAGGCGGCGAGCTTGTCGGGCTGACGAGCGAAGGCGAAGACCGTGAGGAGGTGCAGTGCCACTGACAGCCCGATGAGCAACCAGGCGGCACGGCGGCTCAACGGGGTGGTGCGCATAGGCCGCAGTGGCGGGATTTCCAATACTCAGTTTTCCAAGGCCAAGTGGAGTTGGCACTTGGAGGCCCCTCGGGAATCACATTCCGGGGATGCCAAGGCCGCCAGTAAGGCCTTTCATTTCCTTGGCGGTGGCTTCCTTTCCTTTGGCAATGGCTTCCTGGACGCCCTTGAGGACGAGGTCTTCGAGGAACTCAACGTCTTCGGGATCGACGACGGCAGGATCGATGCGGATGGATTTGACGTCGCCGGCACCATTGGCGATGACGGTGACTTTTCCGCCGCCGACGGAGGATTCGAAGTCGGTGTTGGCGAGCTGTTCCTGTTTGGCGAGCATTCCGGCCTGCATCTGCTGGGCCTGCTTCATCATTTTCTGAATGTTCATATCGTTGTTGGTGAAAAAAGGGGGTTAGTTGATTGGGGTGGAGTTGGTGAACTGATGGACTGAATTTCCAATTCTCAATTTTCCAATGCTAAAACAGAAGTGGGGGCTGTTGCCCCGTTAGGTTATTTGAGGGTGGCTTGGAACATGACGAGGGCCTTCTGGATGAGGGGATCCTGATAGAAATCGTCTTCTTCCTGCTTTGGGGCTTCGGGCTCGGGAGTAGGCTCGGGCCTTGGTTCCTCCTGTTTGACAGGGGCAGGCGGTTCCACGGCGACGTCGGGGGCGGCATCGATGAGGGCATCGATGTCGAGAGGGCCGCTGGCTTCCTGTTTTGGAGCGGGTGTCGCGACTGGCGTCGGTGCCGCCACGGCTTCAGCGGCGGGCTCGGGTTTTGGTTCGGGAAGTTTTGACTCTTGGGGCGGGGTGCTGGGCTTGTCCGGGGGAATTGAATCCCCGCTTCTTGAAGGGAATTGATCGGCGGCGCCGGCGAGGACCTTGATGACATCGGAAATGCGGATCTCGCCGAGGGCTTGGATCGCTTTGATGAGGCCGAGCTCGAGGTGGAGCCGCTTGTTGGTGGCCCAGCGCATGCGGCCTTCGGTTTCGGCGAAGACGTCGATGACGGCGAGCATGCGGTCCGGGGAGTATCCGGAGGCGGATTCCTTCAGCGCCTTCCAGGTATCGGCGGGGATGCCTTCGGCACTGGTGGTGGCATCGAGACCGGCGATCAGCAGGGCTCGCAGGCAGCCGATGAGTTCGTTGAGAAGCTGGGAAAGCTCGCGACCCGCTTCGGCTTCGCGTTGGACGACTTCCAAAGCGCGGGGTGTCTCGCGGTCGAGCAGGGCCTTGATGAGCGAGGCGACGGTTTCACGCGAGGTGAAGCCGAAGATGTCGAGGACGTTGGCTTCGTGAATGGTATCGCCGCAAAAGGCGACGAGCTGGTCGAGCATCGACTGGGCGTCGCGCATGCCTCCGTCGGCACCCTTGGCGATGGCCCAGGCGGCGGCTTCGTCGAGGGTAATGCCTTCCTCCTTCGCGATGTGGAGCATGTGCTGGGCGATGATTTCCGCTGGAATCGGGCGGAGGTCGAAGCGCTGGCAGCGGGAAAGGATGGTGGCGAGAATCTTGTGAGGCTCGGTGGTGGCGAAGATGAACTTCACGTGCGCCGGCGGCTCTTCGAGGGTCTTCAACAGGGCGTTGAAGGCCTGATTGGTGAGCATGTGGACCTCGTCGATGTAGTAGATCTTGAACTGGCCGCGGGCGGGGGCGAAGTTGACCGTTTCGCGAATCTGGCGGATGTCGTCGACCGAGTTGTTAGACGCACCGTCGATTTCGAGGACGTCGAGCGAGCGGCCTTCAGCGATTTCGACGCAGAGGTCGTTGTCGGGATCGAAGTCGGCCATCGGGCCGCCGGGGCAGTTGAGGGCCTTGGCGAGGATCCGCGCGGTGGTGGTTTTCCCGGTGCCGCGCGGGCCGACGAAGAGGTAGGCGTGGGCGAGACGCTTCTGTTCGATGGCGTTGCGCAGCGTTTTGATGACGTGGTCCTGTCCGAGGACGTCGTCGAATGTTTTCGGGCGGTATTTCCGGGCGAAGACCTGATAGCTCACGCCCCCGAAGGTATGTAGGATTGCGCGTTTGTCAGCCCCCGGTTTTGATTCGCGGCGTGATTCCTGATTCCAACGAGAAATTGGGCCTCTATCGCGAGGCTGAGATGCGGATTTCCGGTCTGCTTGAGGGCGAAACGGACCAAGTCGCGCGGATGGCCGGCGCGGTGGCGGTGCTGCACGGAACGATGCCGCATTTCTTCTGGACCGGATTTTATCGGGTGGTCGGCGCCGGGCTGGTGATCGGGCCGTATCAGGGGACGCCGGGCTGCGCGAGGATTGGCTGGGGTCGCGGAGTCTGTGGGACGGCTTGGAAAACGGGGGAGTCTCAGGTGGTGGCGGATGTGCACGAGTTCCCGGGGCACATCGCGTGTGATGCGAGATCGGAAAGTGAGATCGTGGTGCCGGTGCGCGACCGGAGCGGCACCGTGGTCGCGGTGTTCGACGTCGATTCTGAGGAAAAGGGGGCTTTCGATGACATCGACCGGGAATGGCTGGAGCGGATCCTTGCTCGGCTTACCTGTTGAACTTCCCGCCGACGGGGCGGGCGTTGGTGGTGATTTCGGCGTCGAGCTCGGTCATGCGCTTTTGGAGCGTGGTGACTTTTTCAGGATACTTGGAGGCGAGGTTGGTGCGTTCGCCGATGTCTTTGCTGAGGTCGTAGAGTTGCACCTGGGGCTTGCCTGCTCCTTTTTTGCGAAGCAGGAGTTTCCAGTCGCCCTGGCGAAGGCCGTCGAGTTCGCCGCTGGAGGTGTAGTGGAGGAATTCGTCGCGGGGTGACTCTTCTCCGGCTGTCAGGACCTTGCTGATATCGATGCCGTCGATTTTCTTGGCGGGCTTGAGGGGCTTGCCGGTGAGACTGGCGATGGTGGGGAAGAGGTCGAGGCTGCTGGTGAGTTCGTCGGACTTTCCTCCGGCGGGGATGTGGCCGGGCCAGGAGATGATGAAGGGAACGCGCTGGCCGCCCTCGAAGGTCGTGCCCTTGCCATCGCGGAGGGGCTTGGCGGAGCCCCCGTGGTTCTTGAACTTAAGCCAAGGGCCGTTGTCGGTGGTGTAGATGATGATGGTGTCGTCTTCGAGGCCGAGCTCCTTGAGGGTTCGGGTGAGGCGTCCGGTTTCGGCATCGATGTGTTCGATCACGCACTTGTAGGCATTGGCGGGATCGGAGTCGTAGGCATCGTCGGGCACATAGAGGGGGATGTGCGGCATGCTGTGGGGGAGGTAGAGAAAGAAGGGGCGGTCTTTGTTAGAGGTGATGAATTGGATTGCCTCGTCAGTGTAGCGGCGGGTGATGGTTTGCTGGTCGACGGGGACTTCGATGATTTCCTCGTTGCGGATGAGCGGGGTGTTCCAAAGGGTGACGGCGGTTTTCTGGTCGGCCCAGAGCTCGTCGCTCGGAAGCTTCGGCCTCTTTTGATTCGCCGGATGGTTCATGTCGTTCGAGTAGGGAATCCCGAAGTAGAAATCGAAGCCGTTGGCGCGCGGAAGGAATTTGGGGAGGTGACCGAGGTGCCATTTTCCGATGCAGGCGGTGGCGTAGCCGTTGGCCTTCAGATGATCGGCAATGGTGAGTTCCTCGGGGTTCAGACCATAGGTCGATTTTGGGAAGAGGACGTGCTGGTGCATGCCAACGCGCTTCGGGTAGCAGCCGGTGAGGAGTCCGGCGCGGGAGGGTGAGCAGACGGGCGAGGGGACATGGAAGTCGGTGAGGCGCAGTCCCTTTTCCGCGAGGGCATCAATGTGGGGTGTCTTGATGGTTTCCGAGCCGAAGCAACTCAGGTCGTTGTAGCCTTGGTCGTCGGTAAAGATCAGGATGACGTTGGGGTCGCGCGCGAGGGCTGGCAGGGTGGTGAGGAAACAGAGGGCAAGGTGGAGAAAGGAGAATTTCATCGATGTGGCTCGTAGTGAAACGTCGGGGCGAAAGAGAATCTTACCGATTCGGGATGGCGGACGAAGTTGGATGTGATAAGTCAGTTAGGAAATGAGTGAACTGGACCCAAATCAAATCGAGGGGGTAAGGCAACGGAAGACTTCAAAAGGAGGATTTCCGTGGATTCGTGTGTCGATATTCCTGGTTGCGCTCGGGATCGCGGCGACGCCTTTCACGCCTCAGGGGAAGCGGGTTCTACAGAAAATCGAGCAACGTTTGAAGCCGGCGGCGGTGGCCCGGGAGATCGATGAAGAGGACATCATGCGGCAAGCGGAAGCGCGTCTGCGCGAGAAGTATGAGCAGGAACTTGCAGAGCTGAGGAAGAACGCCGAGGAGGCGAAAAAGCAGGCTGCGGCGGCGAAGAAAGCCGGTGAGCCAGAGGTTTTGCCGAGGATTGACGAGCATTCGGCGGCGACCGGTGGCGATGTGACGAAGCTGCGTTCGGGGATTCCCCTCAAGACCCAGGTAAAGGTGGAAAAGGGCGGACTGGCCTCGAAAGAGCGGGTCGATGACGGATCCTACGTCGCGGAGTACACGCTCAGCGTAAAAGTGCCGGCACCCTCGAAGACGCTTGAGGAACTCGAATCGGTGAATCCCGATTTGGGAAAACTCCTTCCGGGGCTCGGAGTGATGCTTGAGAAGGCCGAGGTCTCGAGGTGGTTTTATCAGCTCTATGACAACAAGACCCAGCGCTTGAAGAGGGACTCGACGAAGCTCACCGAGCTGCTCACGAAACACAACTTCTACGACTGCGAGACGATCCTGAACATGCGCCATCCGCAGACAAATCGCCGGGTTTTTCTGATGCAGGCGGAGATGGATGTGGTGTCCGATGGATCGGATGGAGATCGGCTTGCGACGATGCCCGACAATATTGTCAACTCGACCTACTATCAGCCGTTTACGAGCTACGGGTGGAAGAAGCAGACCAAGACGCCGAACCCGATGGTCGATGGATGGGAGAAGCGGATCGGAAATGCGAATCGTGAATTGGCGGATGCCGGGACGACGGCGGAGCGGAAGGCGTGGCTGAGGGATCGCATTGTGTATCTCAAACGGGGAATCGAAGACATGAAGTATCGCAGCTTCCTGATCGCAGAGTATGACCCCTTCATCGTGATTCCCGTGAACCTCCTGACGGCCTCGGGTGATGTGTATGCGCCGAAGGTCGGAGATTATGCCGTGGTGGTGCACGAGAAGATGCTCTATCCGGCGATTGTCGGGGATGGAGGACCGACCTTCAAGGTGGGCGAAGCATCGTTGCGGATGGCAAAGCAGTTGAATCCGAAAGCATCTCCCTACAGTCGTCCGGTGTCCGATCTAACCGTGACCTACGTTGTGTTTCCCGGAAGCCGCGAGGCGAAGAAAGGGCCGCCGAACTACGATGCCTGGCGTAGCAAGTGTGGGGAGCTGCTTGGTGAGGTCGGGGGAATCGGCGAGGGGGCGGAGCTCTATCAGTGGCAGGATTTGCTGCCGAAGAAGGAGCTGCCAGCCACCGATGATCCGGAAAGGCAGGAAACTGAGACGCCCGCTGAGCCTGATGGCGCGGTGGACGGTGGTGAGGCAGAGGGTTCCGAAGCTCCATGATTCGGAGGGAAGAACCGCGAGATGCAGATGTGCAAATCGCAAACCCAGGTGGGTATATCGCAACCGAATTTCCAGTTCCGGGTGGCAGCACTCCCGGGTCTCCATCCGCGAATCCCTTGATATAGGCGGGGAGGCCGGCCTTCTGCTCGGGCGAGGGGCGGATTGGAACAGCGTCTGCAAGGAGAGAGGGGAACCCCAATCCAATCATCATGACTCCACTCGATCCCCAACAAGCAGCCTCACCTGATCCTAAATCGCCTGCCGCTCCTCCATACGTCGATGAGGATCCTAATTTGGAGTCCGTCAAGATGGGGCTCGAAGAGGCGGAAAACGAATTGCGGGAGACCGTAGAGGACCTTTACGAGGAAAACTCCGACCAGTCTGATGAAATGCTCGACGACATCGATCGTCAACTTTCCGAGGGCGACGGACGGGCGGCCGAAAAGAAGGCAATCCGGGTGGAACCAGAATAAAGCTCCCGGGCAGGTTTCGGAGCCCCTTGCCGTATGGAAGTCGAACTGACGGTATTCGTCCGTGCTCTCATCGCTCTGGTTTTGAGTGGAGCGCTCGGATGGGAGCGGGAAGCCGCTGGCAAATCCGCTGGTGTTAGAACGCACATGCTGGTCGGTCTCGCTTCGGCCTTATTTGTGATCCTGGGCGAACTTTTCGTGCAGCGGTCGATGGATGCGGGCGATCAAATGCGTTTCGATCCGATTCGAATCGTCGAGGCGGTGGTGACGGGAGTGAGCTTCCTGGGAGCCGGCACGATTTTCGTATCGCGGGGCAAGGACCGGGTTCGGGGCCTCACGACCGCTGCGTCGATTCTTCTGACGGCCGCGGTGGGAATGATGGTCGGTCTGGCATTTCACCTGATGGCCGCGGGCATCACCGTGATGGTGCTGGTGGTTCTCCACGGAATGGACTTCCTGAAGCCGAACAAAACCCGAAAGAGCCATGATTCCGAGGGAGGCAAGACCGGTTCTAACCGGTAGGATCTCGGGATGGAATCCGCTCCGCAAGGCCTAGTTGTTGCCAAGCCGTTTCACGAGGTCGTCGAGAATCTTATCGATGTGAGGATTCTTGGCGATGCGTTCGGGGGAATCGAATCCCAGCCAGACGACCGTCGAACCAGTAGGGCCGACCCGGAGCAGCCAAGCGTCGCGGCCCGAACCGGTGGCTCCGGTATAGGAACGGGTGCCGGCAACCTGTTTGAGGATGCTCGAAGCCTCCTTTGCCGCATTGCTGGAGATGGCCTGACTGCGCGAGGTCTGTCGGGTGAAAAGCGTTTTGCCGTCGGCATTGCTGATCTTCTGGATCAGGAAAGGTTGGGGGCGCTTGCCGTTGGATACGAGGGTGGTAAGGGCGGTGGCGAGTTCCATGGGCGTGGATGCGACGCCGCCACGAAACAGATCTTCGGTTGTCAGGAAGGGGCCACCGATGCCGCAGCGTTTGATGATGCGCTCCGTTTCGGCGGGGCCGATCTGGCGACCTGTTAGAAGGGGGTTTCCGGGGATGACACGCTTGCCGCGCTCGGCTGCGGCCGCAGCGATCCATGGTTCGATGACGGTGCCGAGATCGCGACGGGCCTGCACGGTGCGGTCGAGGCGGGAGTGAAGGAAGTCGCGACCTCCAATGAGGGCGAGCACCGAGCCGGTTTCCGATTCCAGGGTGACGGCGGCGCATTGCAGGTATTCGGGCGTCTCCCCGGACTGGTAACCGGCGTGTGTCGGCTTGTCCCAGCCCGGCGCCTTCTCGGCTTCGCTGAGGGCTTCGGAAAGGTCGGTTTCCAGACGGAGCTGCCAGTCAGTGGCGAGGGTGGTGTGGACGATCAGACCATCGAGGCGGATGTCGCTCGTTTCGAGAATCTCGGCGAGTTCTTCCCGGATGGCGTGCAGGGCATAGGAGCGTTCGCTGCTCCGGTGTTCGGAGGGGACGAGCTTGATCGGAAGGGCTTCGATGCGCTTTTTCTCGGCCTCGTCGATGCGACCCATGGCAATCATGCGGTCGAGCACTTCGTCCTGCTGGGCGCGTGCACCGGGGAGATTGCGGGTTGGCGAGAAGAGGTGGGGACCGCGGATGATGCCGATCAGCATGGCGATCTGTCCTTTGTCGAGCTGGGAGACGGATTTGCCGAAGTAGGAGCGGGACGCTTCTTCGATTCCATGGCAGCCGGCGCCGAAGTAAATGCGGTTGAGGTAGTGGGTCAGGATCTCGTCCTTCGAATAGCGCTGTTCGATCCGCAGGGTGAGGGCGATCTCTAACAGCTTGCGATGAATCGACTTGGCCCGCATTTCGAAGGTGTTGCGGGCGAGCTGCATGCTCAAGGTGGATGCGCCCTGAGTAAAGTCGCGGTCCTTGATGTTGCGGATGGTAGCGCGGGCGAGACCACGGAAATCGACGCCGTTGTGCTCGTAAAAGCGGGCGTCTTCGCGTGCCTCGAGGCACTGGATCATGAAGTCGGGCAGGTCCTGCCGTCGGGCGAGCCGTCGATTGCTGCCCCAGGCAACTTCGATTTCGGTTCCGTTGCGATCGAGAATCGTAGTGCGTGCGGGGATCGCGGCGACTTCATCGAGATCGAACTTCGAGGACTGGAGGAAGTAGAAGAAGGCAACGGCGAGGAAGGCGATCAGGGCAGCGATGCCGAGACGTAGCATCCAGATCAATGGCGCATGGCACCAGTCGGGAATCCATGAGAGCCATTTGGGAAATCGGGATGCTGGTCGCCAGGTGGACAAGGGAACTTCGTGGGGATGGGGTAGGTGAGATCAGGTCATTGGGGAGGCGATCGCTGGCCTCCCCGCGGCGGAATTCGTGGGGAATTTCCCTCAATTATCCAATCCCGAATGTCGAATTTCCACCGGCTACTCGACCGGGATGGCGCGGGGAATGTCCTCCTCGACGGGAATTGCCCGGGGAACTTCCTCGTCCGCAGGGATTGCTTTCGGGGCTTGTTCTGTCGGGGGCAATTCACCGACCGGCACAGCTTTCGGCGGACGATTTCCGGATTTCTCAGAAACATCTTCGACGTGCTGGAGGCATATGTCGGTCTCGGCCGGGACAAGGTCGATCGGAATGCTGTCGCTGTAAGCTTCACCCGCACTTTCGCAGGCGGGGGTGGCACGCTTTCCCGAGACCCGGCAAATGCGGCAGTCCTGGAATGAGAGCTTCGAGTCCAGGCCATCCGCCTTGTAGCCGAGTCGATCGGCGGTCTTCATGACTTCGGCCCAGACGGGGAGCGAGAGGGTCGAGCCATAGCCCCGATCAATCGTTTTCTTCGGCTGATCGAGTCCGACCCAGACCGCGCAGGTGAGACTGGAGGTGTAGCCGACGAACCACGCGTCGCGGTAGTCGTTGGTGGTGCCGGTTTTTCCCGCGCAGGGTTTGTTGAAGCCGAGTCGCTTCACGCTGGCACCGGTGCCGGATTCCATGACCTGGTGGAGAATGCGGGACGTCGTCCATGCCGACCCGGGCTTCACCGCTTCGTAGGAAATCAGGGGGTTGCGGTACTCGACGCCACCGTCGCGATTCCGGATTTCTGCGATCAAGCGCGGTGGAAAACGGACCCCACGGTTGGGAAAAACGGTGTAGGCGGAGGCGAGCTCTTCGGGTGAGGCGTCGAGCGTGCCGAGGAAAGCCGTCGGGTCACTGGATAATTCGCGCTCGAAGCCGACCGAGGTGGCGATCTCCTTGACGTAGTCGATTCCCGCGAAGGCACCTACGCGGACCGACATGGTATTGCGTGAGCGAATCAGACCGACGGAGGCGGGCTGCATGCCGAGGAATTTGCCGTCTGAGTTCGATGGCGACCAGCCACCGGCGCCCTTCACTTCGCCGCGGCGCAGCGGGTCGTCGCTGAGCATGGTGTCGGGGCGCAAACCGTGATCAAAGGCGGCGAGGTAGACGAAGGGTTTGAAGGTCGATCCGATCTGGCGCTTGGCCTGGCTGGCGCGGTTGAATTTGGACTCATCGGCATCCCGTCCGCCGACGGTGGCGACGATGGCACCGGTGAGGTTCTCGATGACGACGACGCTGCCCTGAATGTACTGGGGCGCCGGGCGCGGCTCGGGCAAGGCGAGCCATTGGGCACGGGTCTGATGCTGGTATCCGCCGCCGCGCTCGAATTTCCGAAGGTGCTGATCGAGCGCTTCTTCGGCCTTCTTTTGAACGAGGTTGTCGATCGTGGTGGTGATCTGAAGACCACCGAACTCGATGTTTTCCTCTTCCAGGATCCGCTCGAGTTCGCGGCGCACGGCGTCCATGGCCCAGGAGTCATGGAAGACGCGTCGCCACTCGGGACGCACGTCGATGGACTCGGCCATGGCGGCGTCGGCTTCTTCCTGGCTGAGCACTTTGGCGTCGACCATGCGTTGAAGCGTGCTGTCGCGCTCGAAGCGTGAGTTCTCGATGTCCTTGAAAGGCGAGAAGGCATTCGGTCCGCGGACGATGCCGGCGAGCAAAGCGGACTCGGAAAGTGTTAGATCCTTGGCGCGTTTCTCGAAGTAGGTGCGTGAGGCTTCCTCGATGCCTCGAATCGAGTGGCCCCAGAAAATGCGATTCACGTAGTGAGTGAGGATTTCCTCTTTCGCATAGTTGGATTCGATGCGGTAGGAGACGGCGATTTCCAGGAACTTGCGGTCGAGTTCCTGGACCATGTGGGAAAAGGATAGGGGTTTTGCCTGGAGTTGGTAGCTGTTGCGCGCCAGCTGCATGGTAATTGTCGACGCTCCTTGGGTCATCGACTGATCCTTGATGTTGCGCAGGGTTGCGCGAGCGAAGCCGATCCAGTCGACACCACCGTGGGAAAAGAATCGCTCGTCTTCCCGGGCTAGAATGGCGGAGAGGAATTCCGGTGCGATGTCCGAAAAGGTGATGATGTCGCGCTTTTCGCCGTGGATGCGACCGAGTTCTTCACCGCGGCGATCGAGGACGATGCTTCGCTCGGGCATTTCCGAGACCTTTGCCATGTCGAACTGCCGGGCGCGGCCGTAGTAGAAGATCGACAGCGGAATCAGGAAATAGAGCGAGAGAATCGCCGGGTGTCCGATGAGGCGGGCCGGGAGGCGGATGATGAAAGGAAAGGCGGAAGTGATTTTCTGCCAGAGGGCAAAGGGCCAGAAGAGGAGCAGGGTGCCGAGCCCGTGCTTCTTGCGGGCGGGCTTGTTACGACGGCGGTTTCTCCCCTTTTCAGAGCCTGAGGAGGATGAGTCCTTTGAAGAACGTTTGGGCATGGATGTGAAAGTTGGTAGCGCTGGAGCGCGGGACGCGCCATGTTTGTCGCACACGGAGACAAAGCGCGGAGATTGCGTCGCTATGTTCGGTGATAAAGCGATGAAGAAAATCGGAATTATTCATGGGATTGCCGCGTTGGCGATTTTGCTGGCTCCTGCGGTGGCTCGGGAACCGCTGCGCGGATTGGACGATTTGCTCAAGATTGAGCAGAAAACCGAGGCGCTGGCAGAAAAAGTGATGCCGGCAACGGTGGCGCTCATCGCCGCTGACACCGGAGCCTCCGGATCCGGGGTAATCACTTCGGCGGATGGTCTGATTTTGACCGCGGCTCACGTCACGGATGGGGTCGAGGAGGTTGAGGTGGTGTTTCCAAATGGGAAACAGACCACGGCCACGGTCCTGGGCTCCAACTACTCCAAGGACATCGGCATGGCCCGGATCAAGGATGAAGGGCCATGGCCATTCGCCGAGTTGGGCGAGTCAAAGCCCCTGAAGGCCGGGGATTGGGTGGTGGCGATGGGTCACAGTGAGGGCTACGACCCGGCAAGAACTCCTCCGATGAGGTTCGGGCGGGTGGTTTCGGATGGCCCCGGCAATTTTCTAACCACGGACTGCACCTTGATTGGGGGCGACTCCGGCGGCCCGTTGTTTGATCTGGATGGGAAAGTCGTGGGGATCAACTCGTCGATTGGCCAGGGGCTCGACAACAACAACCACGCGGGGATTGACGGATTTCGCGAAGACTGGAAGCGGCTGATCGCAGGCGAAAGTTGGGGTGAGCTTCAGCTCAATCCACTGGCGAATCAGGAGCGCCCCGTGATCGGGATCCTGATGGGGCGGGAGCTTCGGGATGGCGGTGTGCCGGTGGAACAAGTGACTTCGGGCTCTCCGGCGGCAAAGGCCGGGGTGAGACCGGGCGACATCATCCGCAGTGTCGCGGGTGACCGGATCAATGGAGGGCGCGAACTCACCCTTCTCCTTGCGAAGTTCTCCGCAGGGGACAATGTGAAGATCGGAATCCAACGCGGCCGCCAGATGATTGAGGTGGAAATGGAACTCGTGAGGAGAGATCAACTTTTCAGGTAATGAATGCATCAATGAATCGATCAATGAAAGCATCGCTGGTGTTGTTTGCGCTGGGAGCGACAAGCTTGCTTCCCGCTCAGGACGTGCCCTTGCAGCGGCCCGAAGAACGCATGGAAACGCGGCGTCAGTCGGCCGAGATTTATGAGGCCGTTCGTCCTGTAGCCCGCAAGGTCTCCGCCTCGACCGTCTGGGTCTGGGTGAAAGGAAGACAGGTGGCGATCGGCACCGTTGTCGGTGATGGGACCCAGGTTCTGACAAAGTGGAGCGAGATCGGAATCAACTACGATTCGATCCAAGTCGTCGGTGGTGACGGCCGACAGGCGAATGCGACGGTGCTCGGCGTCTATCAGGACGAAGACATTGCAATGCTTCAGCTTGAAGGAGCCCGCTTTACGCCGATCACCTGGAGCGTGGAGGAGACGCCGCCGGTCGGGCGTTTTCTCGTCGCGGCGGGCCCCGATGACAACCCTCTGCGCGTGGGCGTGGTTGCTGTTAGTGAGCGGATTCTGCGGGAGACCGATCAGGCTTTCATTGGTGTGGAGCTCAAGGGCGGCCACGAGGGTGAGGGCGTTCTCGTCGGGAACGTCATGGAGGATGGCGGTGCGAAGATGGCAGGGGTGAAAGCCGGGGATGTGATTCTTGAGCTGGGTGGAGTGAAGGTGGACAGCGCGTTTGAACTGCGGGCCGTGCTTCTCAATCACGAACCCGGAGCCAAGCTGGGAATGAAAGTTCTGCGCGGTGGCAAGGAGCTTGAACTCCAGGTCGAGCTCAAGGGTCGTCCCGAGTTTCCCCAACTTCCGCAAGCCCGGCTGAATGTGATGCGCGCAATGGGTGGGCCGCTGAGTGTGGTGGGTAGCGGGTTTCCCACGGTGATTCAGACCGACATGCAGCTGAAGCCAAATCAGTGCGGGGGTCCGGTGGTGGACCTGAAAGGCAACGTGATCGGCATGACGATTTCCCGCACCGATCGGACACGCAGCTACATCCTGCCCGCTTCAGACGTCGCTGCGATCCTCGGCAAGGAGTCGACCTCGCCCGAGCTGGCCGAGATTCCCGGGCGCAACGACCAGCAGCTGACGATGAGACAGAATCAGTCCCGCCCGCGGGCCGTCCCGATGAATCCCGGCTCCGCCGATCGACTCCGCCGACATCTCGAAGAGATGCAGTCGCTGCTGGAGCGAATGGATCTGGAGATGGGGGGCATCGGCGAGTGAAACCTTACAGGCAAACTCGGCGGAAGAGCTGGTCGAGCGGAAGCTGCATGCCGATGTAGAAGTCACCGAACTCGCCGTAGCGGGCGGTGACTTCGTCAAAGCGCATTTCGTAAACGATCGCCTTGATGTCGATGGTGTCCTTGGCGAGCAGGGTAACGCCCCATTCGTACTCGTCGAGGCCGGTTGAGCCGGTGATGAGCTGAAGAATCCGTCCCGAGTAGGTCCGTCCCACACGGGCGTGACCCGCCATGAGCTTCTTGCGTTCTTCGAAGCTGAGTGAGTACCAGTTATCGGCACCGTTGCGGCGCTTCGACATCGGATAAAAACAGATGACCGGCCAGTCCGGGAGAACCGGGTAGAGACGGTGCTGGAGGTAGTGGGCCATGCGCTCTTCGAACTCCTTCATCGCCGAAGCAAATTCCGGGCTGTCCTCGGCGAGACCCTGTTCACCCTTGAGGGTTTCCTCCGCGTACTGTTCGGCAGTGGTGGTGTATTCCGAACTCTCGGTTTGCGAGAGATAGGAGTAGACCGGACTGAGAACTTCCGGCCCCAGTGACAGGGTGAGCTGCTTTTCGTAAGCATTGGCCACATGGAGATCAGGCGTCAGGAGCATGAAGCCGATATCGGCCTTCGGCGTGGCGATCGCGAATGTCAGAAGGTGGGTGTCGGGCGTCGCGCGGATTTCCTGGATGAGGGTGGTCAGGCGCGTCTTGGCGGAACGCTGCTCGTCCTTATCAAGGATCGACCACTGTGCATGATCGACCTGATAGAATAGGTGCATGACGTGCCATCCTTCACGGGGCACGAGTGGGGAGATTGAAGCAGTTTCAGACATGATGGAGACTATTGGAGATTGGGAGAGATGGGCGCGGTGAAGAGGAGGTTGAACTCACTTCCAGAGGCCTCTGTCGATGGGCCTTCGAAAACTTCAATGGACCAGCGGTCGGTGCCGACACGGTAGCCATTGAACTCAGCGGAACTCGTAAATCCGTCCGTCGCGGAGAACTCGATCTCCGTCTGGGAGTTCTGCTCAAAGACGCCATTGGAGAATTTCTTGGAAATGCTATCGCCGACGAATTCGCCCTGTTCGTTGCGGAAGATCGCACGCAGGACACCGGTATTGCCACTTTCGATGAGCACGTTGATGACCGGAATGAATTCGACTTCCATACGCGCGACATCGGGGTTGGCACCCTCGCGGATCGGTTTGCGCCAGTAGGTCTCCGCGCTGTTGATGGTGACAAATTTTCCCTCGGCAGGAAACTCCGGCTGGTCGTCTCCCATGCGGGTCGTGGTGACACTTGAGAAAAGGCCAACACCCCACCAAATCGCGAGCAGCAGGAAGACGACGCCGAATGCGGCGAGACCGATCTTCTCGCTCTTTCCGAGTTCGCGAGAAGCGGGGGCAGGCGCGCTTGAAGTCTCCTCGGACTTCTCTGGAGGGGTCGTCGGCTCGACGTGCTGGGGCTCGTGCGGAGCGCTGAGGTTTTCACCGTGGTCCTCCTCGGGCACGGATGATGGTGAGGCCTGATCAATGGGCGCGGGAGACGCAGCGGGAGACGCCTCTGCGCTGACATCCGGCTGTGAATCCAAGGGTTCGCGGGGAAGTCCGGCCTGGGCCGGCGGTGGTGACGTGCTGGGGTTCGAATTGTCCTCAAGGTCCCAAAGGTCCTCCTCCCTCGTCTCCTTTGAGAGCTCCGAGAGGAGTGGGCGCTGGCGGCCAGGGAGGTTTTTCGGCTTTTCGGGTTCGTCAGGCATGGGTGCAGGAAGGGTCTTAGGAACCGCGTGCCGGATTGACCAGTGGAAAGCATGGCTTCTGAACCGTCAAAAAGGGTTGCAAGAGGGGCGCTGCCACGCGATTCAAGGCGCAGCGAATCACCCGCTAACTCATCATGGCCGACCGCGAAGACAAAAACGAAGAGAACGTAGCTGGAAAGTTTTACGTCGATAGCCAGTGCATCGACTGCGACCTCTGCCGGGAAACGGCACCGAACAACTTCACCCGCTCCGACGACGAAGGGTATTCCTACGTCTACAAGCAGGCGGAGAATGACGAGGAAATCGCCCAGTGCCGCGAGGCGATGGAAGGTTGTCCGGTTGAGGCAATCGGCGAGGACGGAGACGAATAAAATGGGATCAAAGGACCGGCTTGCGAGACTCCGCCGAGCCATTCTCAGGGAATGGCGAGGAGGCGACGAGCCGGAACACCTCGACTCGCGAGTCCACCAGCCGGGCGAATTTGTCGCCGAGATCCTCAAAGCGGCGGGTGCGGCTGATGGCATCGAAGTAGAGAAGCTCCGCGAAATGTGGAAGGAGATCGCCGGCGAGTTCGTCGCCCGGAATGCTTCCCCGGAATCGCTGAAGAACGGCTGCCTCACGCTCAAGGTGCTCCAGCCGGCGATGCGCTTTCACCTGGAGCAAATGAAGGGACAGCTCCTTGCCAATCTGAAGAAGGCGGCGGGGGATGGCGTGGTGAAATCAATCCGTTTTGCGCTTGGTTAGAATTTAAGAATTGTGACCACGGGATACACAGAATGCACGGAAGCTGAAGTGGCTGAGTTTTCTGATCCATGATCTTCATATTCCATTTCCGTGGATTCTGTGTATTCCGTGGCTCGTTGCCTTTCATTGGTTCAGCAGTTCGAAGCTCATCATGTTCCGTAATTTGATTTTTGATTGGTCGGGCACCTTGGTCGACGACCTGGGCCCAGTGATCGAGGCGACCAATCACGTGCTTGGCGTGTATGGGAAACCGCCGTTGGACCGGGAGGCATTCCGTCTCTCGTTCCGCCTACCGTATCGCGAGTTCTACGAAGAGGTCTTGCCGGAGGTCGGTCTGGATGAATTGGAAGTTCATTTCCGATCGGCTTTCTATGGGTCGAAGGCGCCGGTGACGGTGCTTCCCCATGCGCGCGAGAAGCTTGAGTGGTGCCGGAGAATGGGGATCCGCGCCTTCGTGCTGACAAGCATGGATGAGACGGCCTTCCACAAGCAGTTGGGCGATTTCGGGTTGGGAGAATTTTTCGAAGCGACCTATGCGGGCGTGCTCGACAAACGCGAGGTGATTCTTGAGTTGATCGAGCGGCATGGGCTGGATCCGAACGAGAGTGCCTTTGTGGGAGATATGACTCACGACATCGATACCGCGCATCATGCCAAGCTGACTTCGGTAGCGGTGCTGACCGGCTACACGCATCCGGGCCCGCTTTCCTTGGCGAAGCCGCACATCACGGTCGCGGATCTTGCCGGGCTTCGTCGCTTGATGGAAAGACCGGGGGAAAAGAAACGTCCGGTGGCCACGGTGGGTGCCTTGATTGAGGATGACGCGGGGAAGCTTCTCATGATCCGGACCCACAAGTGGGGTCACCGCTGGGGGATTCCCGGAGGGAAAATCGAGCGCGGGGAAAGTTCGGAACATGCCCTGAAGCGCGAGATTCGCGAGGAGACCAATCTTGAGGTGGATGATGTCCGTTTCGTGATGGTGCAGGACTGCATCGACTCGGAGGAGTTTCAGACGCCGGAGCACTTTCTTTTGCTGAACTACTTGGTTCGTCGTACTTCGGGTGATGTGGTTTTGAATGATGAGGCTCAGGAGTTTCGCTGGTTGACGGCAACGGAGGCTCTTGAACTGGATCTCAATCAGCCGACGCGGACTTTGCTGGAAGAAGCGATCAATGGGGGCCTGCTTGAACGGAAGTCATGAACGAAGGGGTCATCAGGATCAGTGGTTTGAAGGTCCGCACGCGGATCGGTGTGCCGGATGAAGAGCGTGCGGATTGGCAGGATCTTCTGGTGGATGTGGAAATGCATCCCAAGGCTGCCTTCTCGAAGATGAACGATGAGATTTCCGCGACGGTCGACTATCACGCCGTATGTCTGGAGATCGAGGAACTCGCCGAAACAGGTTCACGGCATTTGATTGAAACGCTCGCGGATGAGATCGCGGATTTGGTGCTTTCTCGTCACTCGGCGAAGGCGGTGACGGTGAAGATCCGGAAGTTCATTTTGCCGCAGACCGAGTGGGTGGGAGTGGAGTTGAGGAAGTCGGTTTAGGTCCGAGACACGCCGTTCTGCGACCCTTTCAGGGTCGGGTTTGCTCGGGATGGGATCCGGGGGTGGTCGCTGCGCTCGACCCCCGGCTATTGTCTGTGATGCCTCCGGCATCGGGGATTGATCCGTGCTGATCAGTAGTCGGCGACGGGAGAGGTGGCGATGGCAGCGCTGTCTTCGAGGATGGGGACTTCCTGACGGAGGACGTCGATTTCGGCGCAGGTCTTGTCCCACTTTTCCTGCGACCAGAGAAGCGGGCCTGGGATCCTTTTGAGGAACTTTTCGAGGCGCTTCTCGGAGTCCTGGAGGACGTGGGGGGGGAGCTTGCTGATACGCTGGGCGGCGTCTTCGACGCGCTCAATCTTGTGGCAGATCATGGCGAGGTCGTTGCCAGCTTCAAGGGCGGCAGTGACGTCGGTGTTGTCGGGAAAGCGATCGGCGATGGCTCCCATGTCGAGGTCGTCGGTGAGAACGAGATGCTTGTCGAAACCCAGCTGGCCGCGCAGGAACTCTCTAACCACTCGCGGAGAAAGTGATGCGGGAAGTTCGGGATCGAGCGCGGGATAGAGGACGTGGGCGAGCATGATGCTGTCGAGCTCGGGCATCAGTGCGGTGTAGGGAATGACGTCTTCGGCGAGCAGTTCGTTTTTGGTGGCCTTGCTGACGGGAAGATCGTGATGGGGATCGCTGAGGGCACGTCCGCAGGCGGGGAAATGTTTCCCGCAGGTGAGGATCGAGCGCTTCCGCATCCAGCGGTTCCAGATGCCGGCGTGGTCGATGACGCGTTGCGGATCCCGACCCCAGCAACGACCGCGAAGCGCGTTCTGTTTGTCGGGATGGTGGTCGAGGTCGAGGACCGGACCGAAGTTGAGGTTGAAGCCGAGCAGGCGCAGCAGGTCGGCTGTTAGAACGCCCGCGTTGGCACTGGTGCCCATGTTGTGGTGGGCGGCGAGTTCGTTGGCGGAAGGAAGTGCGGGAGCGATGTCCTTGGTGCGAGTGACGCGTCCGCCTTCCTGATCGATGGCGATGATCGGTTCGTAGTAGTGAAGGGCGCGGAGCGAATCGGTGAGGGCGCGGGTTTGCGCGGCGGAGACGATGTTCCGCGTGAAAAGAATATACCCGGCGGGCTGAAGCTTTTTGAAGAGCTTGGCTTCCTCGCTGGAGAGTTCGGGTCCGGCGAAGCCGAGAAGCAGGTGGTGGCCGTTCATTCCCTCAGGCCTGAGCTTCGCGGGCGATCATTTCCTCTTCCTCTTCATGCGAGTGAATCTGAAGGGTGGCCTGAACGTTGGCGCGCTCGGAGGCGGCTTTGACCACGCCTCGGATGGCGGAGGCACTGAAACCATTGCGACCGATGAGCAGGGCGACGTCGGAGCGGTCAAGGATGAGCTTGAAACGCAGGCGGTTAGGGCCGAGCTCGGCAACTTTGAGCTGAGCGCGGTCCGGGTGTTCAATGAATTGAACGGCAATGTATTGGAGATAATTGCGGATTTGATCGGTGATCACCTGCATGGGGGGAGTTTGTACGAGCTTGGTGAGAGGTTCAACTCTTCAGGATGGGGAAGGTGAGAAGACCGGGGGAACAGCGAAATTTCGTGAACTGATGCAGGGCGATCAAGCTAGGGAAGAAATTGGACCAGGATGGATGGGATCAATAGGATGAAGGCAGCGAAATCCAATTATCTTGGTGATGATCGTCATGGTTGAACCTCAATTTTAGCCTGAACTGAGGACCATGATTTCAAAATCCTACCCACCAGTCCCGCCATAGCCTTGGCGACGGGGGATCCGATCCATCTTGGTCGGAAAAAATTCAGCTGGAGCCGATTCTCTCCCTAACTTGATCGCCCTGCGAACTGATGCGAAATTTCTGGGCTCTGGGAAAAGAAATGCGGCCTGCCGGGAGGCAGGCCGCAACGATCACGCGCCCGAAGTGTGTGTCACTTCAGTTGATTTCGACTTTCCGCGGTTGGGCGGATTCGGTGAGGGGGATCGAGACCTTGAGGATGCCATCGGCAAGGCTCGCCTTGAGGGCGGATCCATCGAGGGTATCACCAAGTCGGAGTTTCAGACGGTAGCCCTCTGGACCGGGCTGACCGTAGATCAGTTTTCCGCTGTTTTCCTGCGCGGCCCGTTTGGCTTCGAGTTGGAGATGCCGACTGAGAACTTCCAGGTTGAGGTCTTCCTTCTTAACCCCGGGAAGGGTGATTTCGAGGTCGACGCCCTGATCGTGCCGGTCGGCGCTCCATGTCGGTTCAGTGTAGCGGATGGTGGTTTCTGTTTTTTCGGCGACGGCGGTGTTGCATCCGTCAGTTTCGCAGCAAGTGGTGTCGTTATTCATAAGTTGGTTTGGTTAGAGGATTTCAATGCGGTGGGTTTCAGTGTCGGCTTTGGCCTTCGGCAAAGTGACCGTGAGCACGCCGAGATCGAGCTTCGCGCTGATGCCGGAGGCATCGATGTGTTTGCCGAGCGGCAGGCGGTAACTGTTGGTGAGTTCGTTGTCGGACTTGATGCCGAGATGGAGCGCGCCTTCCCGGACTTCGATTTCGAGGTCTTGTTTCGGAGTTCCGGGGAAGTCGGCCTCGAGTGTCCAGTGCTGGTCATTTTCATGGACTCGGAGACCGCGGGGGCCTTGGGAAACCCGCTGAAAGGCGGTGTCGAAGAGGCGACCGAAGTCACTGAGCCATGGACTCGAATTACGGAGGTGTTGTGGAAGTATCATGGTTGTAGTGGATTAGTTTGATTTGTCGGGGATAGGATTGCAGCTGTTGTGCCAGTGGGGGTGATGATGGATTTAGCTGTTGATAATCAGAGGATAGCGGGATTTTCAGGAATCCTGGTCATGGCAAGAAAGTGGCGAAAACTGGCGCAGTCGTGACAAAATGTCGGGACGGATTGACGCGGCGGGAGGTTGGCTGGGTTCGGTGCTCCGGGTCCGGGCGTGATTTCTTAGTTTGCGGGGATGGAGGCATGGTCTAGGGAAGGCGCATGATCGACATGCTGGTGCGGCTCTATGACCTCCCGGATTCCCGGGAGCTCTACGAGAGGGTAGAGTCTCGGGGGATTGTGCTAAGGAGGGCGCGCGCCTTTGAAAGGCACACCGTGAGCGAATTTGTGGCGGCGAACTTTTCCCCCAAATGGGTGAGCGAGGTGGAGGTGGCGATGAGTCGTCAGCCGATTGCCTGTTTCATTGCGACCAAAGACAAGCAGGTGATTGGTTTTGCCTGCTGCGATACGACTTCACGGGGCTTCTTTGGACCAACGGGAGTGGGGGAAGCGGCACGCGGATCGGGGGTCGGAAAAGCGCTGTTGTTCAAAGCGCTCGAGGGCCTTCGCGAGTTGGGCTACGCCTATGGGATCATCGGCGGAGTCGGACCCAGGGAGTTTTATGAGAAGGCCTGCGGGGCGATTGAAATTCCTGGCAGCGATCCTGGAACCTACAGCGATTTACTTCCATAAACGATGGGTGAGGGAACCATTCAGGATCCGGCCTACGTTCGAGAGGCCTTTGCACGAATTGCGGATCGTTACGTGACGACCAACCATGTGCTGAGCATGGGAACGGATATCCTTTGGCGCAAGAAGGTCGCGCGTATCGTGCGCCGCTGGAAGCCTCGGCAAGTGCTTGATGTGGCGACGGGGACGGGCGATCTGGCCTTGGAAATCCAGGACGTCTGTCCGGGTGTCGAGGTGGTGGGCAGCGATTTCTGCGCCGAGATGCTGGCCCATGCTGCCGAGCGGGGGCTGGCAAAGACTCTGGTGGCTGATGCAATGGATCTGCCCTTTGAAGACGCGAGTTTTGATGTGGTCACCGTCGCCTTCGGACTTCGCAATATGGTGAGCTACGAGGGTGCGCTTAATGAGATGCGTCGAGTGCTGCGGCCGGGGGGACGCTTGTTAGTGCTCGATTTTTCCCTGCCTGAGCCCCCATTGAAAAAACCTTACCAGTGGTATCTTCACCGTGTCCTGCCAAAATTGGCCGGGTGGCTGACGAGGCAGACGGACGCCTACGAATACCTGGGGGGATCCATCGAAGAGTTTCCGATGGGCGAGGAGATGGCCACATTGATGAAGAAGTGTGGCTACGCCGAAATTGAAGTGGAGCCGGTCACCTTTGGTGTGGCGACGATCTACGTCGGGGAAGCGGTAGAAGCTGCGTCGGCTGGAGCCGGTTCCTAGATTCGCTCGAATCCGCCTCTGCATCCTAGCAAGAAAAACGGCCCGCAAGCAGAGCTTGGGGCCGTCTTCACAGGGCGTCATCGCTTATCGGGCGGAGGACTCTCGGATGGCCTCTTCAACCGCTTCACGGCTTTGGCCTGTGCGTTTTTGGATGCGTCCGACAAGCTCTTCCTCTTTGCCTTCGATGTAATCGAGATCGTCATCGGTGAGGTCGCCCCAGCGTTGCTTGAGCTTTCCTTTGGCGATGTTCCAATTTCCTTTGATGGTGAGTTCGTTCATGAGTTTGTGTTGTTGTTAGATTGAGGTGGCTCGGCCAGTTTGGGTTTCGCAACCTCGGTATGCTTCTATCAGGAGCTGTGCCATGGCTGAGAAGTTTGAGGTAATCCCCGGAAACACAGGGCTTGAGGAGGAGTGGGCTCACGGATGAGCGCGGCGTCCGTCATCATGGAGGTGCCAAGTTTGCAATGTCAGGGCCCGAATGGTTGCAAGTTGCGCGTGGAGCTTTCTCGCGGTGACGGCCGGCTCTCAGCCGTTGATGATCTCTCCGCCGTTGGGATGGATCACCTGACCGGTAATGTATGAAGCATCCTGCGAGACCAGAAACACAAAGCACTCCGCCACTTCCCATGGATGACCGGCTCGTCCCAGTGGGACGTCGGATCCGAACTTCGCGACTTTGTCTTCAGGGAACGTGGCCGGAATCAAGGGTGTCCAAATGGGCCCTGGAGCGACGGCGTTGACGCGGATCCCTTCGCTCGCAAGTTGCTGCGATAGCGAGCGTGTGAAGGAAACGATGGCGCCTTTGGTCGCCGAGTAGTCGATCAGGCCTGGGCTGCCTCGATAAGCGGTGACGGAGGTGGTGTTGACGATCGATGCCGCATCGGACTTGCGCAGGTGAGGCAGGGCGGCTTTCGAAAAATGAAAGAGGGGAAAGACATTGCATCGAAAGGTCTGTTCAAGCTGCTCGGCATCGATGTCGAGAATCGACTCCTGAGGGTGCTGCTCGGCGGCATTGTTAATCAGGATATCGAGTTGACCGAAGCGCTCGACCGTTCGATCGACGGCAAGGGCGGCACTATTTGCTTCGCGGATGTCGGCTTGGATGACCTCGCAGCGTCGACCTTCGTGAGTCACCAGATCCGCCGTTTTTGCGGCATCTTGGTCTTCTTCGAGATAGACGATGGCGATGTCAGCGCCTTCTCGGGCTAAGGCGACAGCGGTGGCCCGGCCAATGCCCGAGTCGCCGCCAGTGATGAGCGCCACCCGTCCGGTCAGCAGACCGGCAGATTCCCTTCCTGATTGTCGGTATTCGGGTTGAGGCTGCATTTCCGCCTCTCGTCCCGGCTGCTGACTCTGAGTTTGAGCCGGGCGTTGTTGATCTTTCGATGACTGCCCGCGTTCGCTTGATTTGTTTCCCATGCGCCGGCTTTCGCAAGAGATATGCCAACATGAGCTGGGCCCGGGTGGAGTCCCGGAGACGACGCTTTCGAATCGCTAACAAGTTCTCGATCGATAGGCGGCTGACCGATTCAGCTGCAAAGCGCAACATGCAAGGGGGAATCTTGCAACGGGATCAGGCGAGAATTTACTTCTCAACATAGTTCGAGAAGAGGGACGATGCTGAACCAGAGGATCAGGGAGAGCGCAGTGAAAAGGATGCTGTCGATCCGACGACAGCCAGCGCCGGATTTCTGGTAGCGGGAGATCAACACGAGCAAAATGCTGAAGTGGATGGCGATGGGAATCAGCATCTTCATCCAGAGCCCGTCGTCCGGCATGAGCATTTGGTCGAGAATAGGAAGCAGGACCACGGCAATTCCCGAAGCGGTTGCTGCGACCCATGCTGCGCCGTCGGTTGAGAGCTGCACCGCCAGCGTATTCTTGTCGGCCTGGCGATCGGCATCCGCATCCGGAATCCCGGCGAGGGTGATGGCTCCCAGCACTGAAAAGAAGATGGGAAGGCTAAGGAGCCATGGCCTCGAGTCATCGAGCGGGGCGCCGAGGGCGAGCCAACCACACACCAGCATGAAGGGACCATGGCTGAAAGCGACGATCATTTCGCCGAAGCCTCGGTAGACGAAGCGAAATGGCGGCGCGGTGTATCCCGGGCCGACAATATAGGCGGAGAACAGGAAGCCGGCGGCGCACGCCAGCCAGGTCGGGCTCAATCCTTGCAACGCCATCATTCCCAGGAGGAAGATGAAGAGTAGGGCTGCCACACCGAGTGCCACTTGAGCAATCCGGCGCAACTGATCGACGGTGAGGGAACCGTCGACAAGCACTCGCGAGCCTCCGGTAAAGGGCCCGGCATGGGCGTTGAGGTGGTCGGTTTTGCGGTCATGGATCTCATTGTAGAGCACGGATCCGAACTCGATCAGGAACAGCGCGACGAAGCCCGAAAGCAAGGCGGGCCACGAAAGCGTCGCCTCGGTCCAACGCAGGGCTGCCAGCGCACCGAGGGCATAGGAAAGCAGAGTCATGCCGTAGAACTGAAGCCTCACGGCGCGCAGCCAGGCGGCGAAGGTGCGCCGCCTGACCAACTGCTGATACTTGATCCGGGACTGGCCTCCCAGCTGACGGACTTTTTCGATTTCGCGTTCTCGCTCGGGGACGCTGAGGTGTTTGACGCGGCTGATCCAGGTGCTGGTGACAGGTTTGATTCCGCAGAAGCCGAGAATGCCCCCTTTCATCGCCCGATCGCCCGGCCTGCCGTACATCCAGCGGTAAACCCAGGCCGGGGAATCCATCGTCGTGATCAAGTGGGCGGATTTGCCGGTGAGCAGCGGTGAGTAGCCACTCGGAGCATGAGGATTGACCTCAAAGGCGAAGCCCGGCAGCAGCACCCGATCGAGGAAGCCTTTGAGGGTCGCCGGCATGGTCGCCCACCAGGTCGGGAACACGAAGACGAGATGATCGGCCCAATCGATGGCATCCTTGCACTGCTCGAGCATCGGTTCCAGATCCTGATCGTTGGGAGAGGATGTGATGAGGTCTTGAGAAAATTCTCCATCGCCCAGGTGGAAGATTCGGAGCGCTGCACCCGCTCCACTGGCCCCCTCTGCATAGGCCATGGCAAGGGCACCGCAAAAGGAATCTGAGCGAGGATGGCCGAGAAAAAGTGCGATTCTGAGGTCCGGGATTTCGGGTTCTTGGTGCATGCGAAGCTCGAGCGGATTGGTGGGGGCTTGGGAGATATCCGAGGAAAATGCCTGCGCATGATGTGTGCCAGCAGGCGAAAGCGAACGAAGGGAGCTTGGGCTCATCCACCGGTTGCAAAATGCGTGGAACAAGCGCTCGGATCTTACAATTTGCACAGCAAGGGCCTTGAAGATAAGCGCGTGGTGGGTGGAGCCTCAGGACGTGTTAGTCGCTAGAAATCATGGCTTTCCATGAATCGCCACCTGGGCTGTGGGGCGATGGCACAAGGCATGCGATGGGGGTGGTGAACTTGTTCGGGAGACCCGATCTCCCGAATCCATGTGAAAAACCAAGAACAACCCACAGATATCATGAAAACGAAAACGACCCGCCAGATGATCGCCGCCTGCATGAGCCTTGCCCTGACAGGATTTGCCGTGGCTGACGCTCAACAGAAGAGAAGCGACCCCCACACTCCGAAGGATGAAATCACCCACTATGTGACGGCCGACTCCATCGAAGGCAAAGAGGTATGGGACTTTAAAGGAAACAAACTTGGAAGCGTATCGAGTGTGCTGGTGAAAGCATCCGGAAAGCGGGTTCTGCTGGTGATCAACGCCGATGAACTCCTCGAAAAGGATCACAAGGTCGCCGTGCCGCTGGAGCGCTTTCACGTGAAGCAAAAGGAGGGTGAACCCGACGAGGTGACCTATGCCCTCGATACCACGAAAGAGCAGCTTGCTGCGGCTCCCACCTACCACACGGGCGACGAATCAACCTTTACCGATCGCACCAAGGACCGTCCGATCTACGACTACTGGGAAGTTAGGATGGAACGCATGGGCCGCGCCATGGAGCGCACCGGTGACAATGTCGAAAGCGCCACCGAAAACGCATACGACGAGACCAAAAAGGCTGTCCAGAATGCGGCAGACAAGACGATGGAAGCCACCAGTAACGCACTTGAAAAGGCCGCTGACGCGATCGATGGAACCGACGAGGATTCCTCCGTCAACGAATAAGCGCAGAGATTGCTGACGGTCACAAGCGGCTTCCTTTCTGATTCGGGAAGGAGGCCGATTGGGACCTGTCGACGATTTTATTAAGAGAGCAAATCCGTTAAATCTGATGAAGTCAGTATCGAAGTCACAGCAAAGATCCGCCCGGGAGGCACTCGCCGCCAAAAGGGGCGAGGTCAAAGCTTCGTCTCTTCGTGGAGCATCAAAGCAAATGCATGCATCCATGCCCAAGTCCGAATTGGAGAAAATTTCCTCCTCGCCCCGCCGGAAGCCGGCGTTGAGCGGACGAGGTAGAGCCAGAGCGAACACCACGTGGATGATTTAAATAACAGCGGCATGATGGCCGCATTTCAGAATCGGGGTTCAGCCGTCCCATCGCCCAGCGATGTCTGTGGACTGCCTGAATCCCGATGCTATCTTCAATTTTAGAAAAAACGGCGTTCCGTTCTGAGCGTCTGAACCCGCAGAAAACCTATGTCTATTAAAAGTATCAATCCCGCCAATGGAGAGCTCATGAAGAGCTTCGAGCCGCTTACGAAATCGCAGGCATTGGCTGCCCTCGAGAACGCCCATGAAGCTTACGGCCGATGGCGCCACACGAGTTTCTCCGAGCGAAAGGAGGTCATGATGAAATTTGCCGGCTTGCTCAGAGAGCGTCAGGAAGTGCTGGCCAAGTTGATTACTTTGGAAATGGGCAAAAGAATTTCAGAAAGTCGATATGAGATCGAGTTCTGTGCGGAGATCGTAGAATTCTATGCCAAGGGCGCCGAGGAGTTTTTAGCGGACCACGCGATGGATGTGGACGGAGCGAAAGCCTACATCCAGTACACTCCCTTAGGTGTTCTGGTAGGGGTCATGCCCTGGAACTTTCCATTCTATCAGGTAGTGCGATTCATCGCTCCGAACCTCATGGCAGGGAATACCGCCCTGGTTCGGCACGCTGGAATCGTGCCCCAATGTGCCGCGAAAATCGGCGACCTGCTGGAGGAATGCGGTCTGCCCGACGGCGTTTTTACCAATCTTTTCATACCGCATGAATTCGTCGATCTCCTGATCTCCCACAAACACGTCCGCGGTGCCTCATTGACGGGCAGCGAAGCGGCAGGAAGCTCGGTAGCCGCAGTGGCGGGTAAGAACCTTAAACCAAGTGTGCTGGAACTGGGTGGCAATGACCCTTTCATCGTTCTTGAGGATGCGGATCTGGAGAAAACCGTTGAGATGGCGATCAAAGGTCGCATGACTAATACCGGGCAATCCTGTGTGGCATCAAAGCGGATGATCGTGGTGGAGAAGGTGGCGGAAAAATTCATGGAAGGGCTCAAGCAGGGAATGTCGTCGATGAAGCTCGGCGACCCGCTTGACGAAGACACCGATGTCGGCCCGCTTTCCTCCGAAGAGGCAGCCCAACGTCTCGAGAAGCAGGTCAACGATACGGTGAATGCCGGTGCAAAGGTGGTGCTTGGCGGTGGCCGTCCCGAACGGAAGGGCGCCTATTTCAATCCCACCATCCTCACTGATGTGACGCCTGAGATGCCGAGTTACGACCAGGAGCTTTTTGGGCCCGTGGCGACGGTCTATGTGGTGAAGGACGAGCAGGAGGCGATTGAGCTGGCAAATGACTCATCTTACGGCTTGGGCGGATCGGTCTATACCTCCGACCCGGATCGGGCGCGTCGGGTGGCTGAAGCCGTGGATACGGGAATGATGTTCGTCAATCAGCCCACCAATTCACAAGCGGATCTCCCCTTTGGGGGTATCAAGAATTCCGGCTACGGCCGCGAGTTGTCCAAACTGGGAATCCTTGAGTTCGTGAACAAGAAGCTGATCCACATGGGGGAATCCTGAAGCCGCCCTATTTTTCTCACAGCTCACTGTTTTCGCCGGTCGATCAGGACCTTTGCAACCAAGCCCAGCAAGCTGATTACTGAGATCCAGATCAAGGTGGTCTTCATCTTTTCCCAGTCGCTGCCGAAGACGGCGATGGCGACCGTCAGCGGCAAGATGCCGCCGACGGTTGCTGCCAGGAATTTCCAGTAGCCCATGCGGATCAATCCGGCGACGAAGCTGATGGCATCGTTCGACAGGAGGGGATTGATTCGCGTCACAACGATTGCCCAGATGCCGTAACGCTCCGTTTCCTTCTGAACTTTATCGAGGGTCTTTTTGTTGATGAGGCGTTCAAGTCCGTGTTCGCCGATGAGGTTTCCGATGGCGTAGCCAAAGCTCGAGGCCGCCGCAACCGCTCCGATGGCGATCAAAGCTCCCCACCATGGGCCATAGGCGAGCACCGCCACTACCATGAGAAGCCAGGAAGGAACGATGATCAGGAACATCTGGAGGACCATCATCAGAATGATGATCAACGGCCCCCAGGCTCCAAAGCCATCGGCCCACTGGCTGATGCGCTCCTGATCGCCGCTTGTTAGAATGTTCCAGGCATCCACCAGGAAGTCGCGCAATTCCTGGGAAGCCGCCACACTGATGGCGAATGTGAGAAGGATCGCAGCACTTGCGATGAGTGACCACGGCTTGGTGGACTCCTTTTGGTCTGAGGTCTCGGATTCGGTAGACATGGAGAAGATCAGGCGGGCCAGAGAAAGATGATCGCAACTCCAGCGGCAATGGAGATGCCGTAGAGCAGCGCGATTCTCTTGAACAGTTCCGGAGCACCGAGAACTGCCACGACGGCGCCCTTGAAGAGGGTGTTAGAGAGAGTGCCGACCATGATCAAGCGCCACGCGGTGCTGACTTCGACTTCACCCTTTTTGAGCAAATTGGCGGTGGAAAGGGTGATCGCGTCGACATCGGTCAGCCCTGATAGTCCGGCGATGATGTAAAGTCCGCGGTTGCCGAAATGATCCTTGCCTGCGGCGACACCCAGAAGGATCACGGCATACATCAAGGCGAAGAGAATGGCGGGCTTGAGGCGTGCCGGATTCGAGGGTTCATCGAGGTCGATGATCTCGTCGGAGCGTTTCCGGTAGATGTAGTAGGTGAGGAGCAGGAAGACCCCGAAGAGCACCGCGAAGGGCTGAAGGATGGCCCAGAAGTGGCTGTTGGCCACGGTGAAAACCTCGATGAGCACCCGCACGATCGAAACGGCGGTGGCGATCATGATGATCAGAGCGGCGGCTGTCGCGCGCTCGGGTGCCCCTTTCGTATCGCGGGCCGAGCTGATGGTGGTGGCGGTGCTGGAAATGAGGCCGCCCAGCAGCCCCCCTAACAAGGTGCCAGCCTTTGAACTGAAGAGCTTGTAGGCAATGAAGGCAATCAGGCCGATGCCAACAATCAGCACCACCATCAGCCAGATCTTGAAGGGATTCAGAACGTCGTAAGGACCGTAGGTTTCGTTGGGCAGTACCGGCAAGATCACCAGACTGATCAGTACGAACTGCATGATGGACCGAAATTCCTCCTGACTCAGACGGTCAATGAAGGAGTGCATCGGGGTTTTGAAATGAAGGAGCAGGGCCATCACTCCTGCCATCATGACGGCGAGGGATTTGTCGCCCTCGATGAGGTAGGCCGCGACGCTGAAGGTGAGCAAGGCCGCCACTTCGGTCGTCAGTCCGCCCCCATGCTCAGGGTTCCGGCGGGCTTCGACCAGATTGGAGATTCCAGCGAGTGCGGTGAGGGAAAGGAAGCCTGCCACCACCACCCACACGCCCAGGCCAAACGACATCAGCCCGCAGACGGCCCCGAAGAGGGCGATGAGTGCGAAGGTCCGTACGCCCCCCGGGCTTTTATCCGCACGTTCGCGTTCCATCCCGATGAGCAGGCCGAGGCCGAGGGCAAGGGCGATTCGGATGTAGAGGTCGTCGGGCATGGTGGCGGTGTCGATGCTGCTGGCCTGCGTGGCCGGCCAATTGGAATACCGGTCTTTCTAGCAAGAGTCTTGCCGAGAGTGGAATCGCGGGCCGATTGGCTGAGCGGAAGGTGGCTTGGCGCATTTCTAGCAGGAGAATCCTGCGTCGCTTCTGACACGTCCTGACCCGCAATGAGATGTGGCCGCAGCAAAGCGCCCGAACTGCGAATGCAAAATGCACAAGCAGATGACGTCTTGCATCCTTCGATCGAGCATTTTGCGGAGTCGAGCGTCTGGAAGGAGCTGGCAGAAGAGGGGGGATTTTCGAGGGGAGTGCCGCTGGCTGACGCGGTTTGCGACAGCCTGCCCCTTGTGGCCTTGCAATGCTCCGCTCATTGGCTGAAAACAGGCGCACATGAAGATTTTGGTGGTAGGAAAGGGCGGTCGCGAACACGCATTGATCAGAGCTTTGAAGGAGTCTCCAGGTGAGCATGAGATGTTCAGCTATCCGGGCAGCGATGCGATTTCTGAGTTGGCTGAAATTGTGGAAGTGGGAAGTGACGTCGAGGAATTGCTGGCATGGATGTCGGCCGTGGGCATCGATCTTTGTGTGGCCGGCGAGGAGAGCTACCTGGTGAAGGACGATGGTTTGGCGAATGCCTGCGAGAGGGCCGGAATTCCCTGCTGGGGTCCGCACAAGCAGTCGGCGCAACTGGAAGCCTCCAAGGAGTTCGCCAAGGAATTCCTGATAAGAAATGGCATCCCGACGGGCGGCGGCGTCGGAGTCGATACCATTGAAGAGGCACGTCAGGCGATCGCCGGAAAGTATCCGGTCGTGCTGAAGTTCGACGGCTTGGCCGCAGGCAAGGGCGTGGCGGTCTGCATGGAGGAGCGTGAGGGCGAGGCCTTTCTCAACGAGGTGCTGGTGGAGCGTCGCTTCGGCCCCGGGCGGATGCTGATCGAAGAGTTTCTCACAGGCCCGGAGGTTTCGATTTTCGCCGCGGTGGTCGACGGAAAATATCAGATTTTCACCCCGGCGCGCGACTACAAGCGGATCGGTGAAGGTGATGCGGGTCCCAACACCGGGGGTATGGGCGCGGTGGCAAGTCGCCAATTGATTCCTGCCGATTTGTTAGAGCGGATCGAGCGTGAGATTGTCGAGCCGACCGTGGTGGGTCTGCAGCGCGAGGGATTGCCCTATCGAGGGTATCTCTATTTCGGACTGATGCTGACGCCGGACGGGCCGAAGGTCATTGAATACAACTGTCGCTTCGGCGACCCGGAGTGCCAGGCGGTGATGCCCTTGGTGAAGGGCGACCTGGCGGGCTACTGCCTGGCGGGGGCGAAAGGCGAACTGGATCCATCGAAAATTACCTTTGATGAGGGATGGAGTGTTTGTGTGGTGGTCGCATCGGCCGGCTATCCGGAAAGCTCGCGCAGCGGTGATGTGATCTCAGGAACCGAAGATATCGGCAGCGCGCGGGTTTATCATGCGGGGACGAAGAAGTCATCTTCCGGGGCGTGGGAAACCAACGGCGGACGCGTTCTGGCGGTGGTCGCCGGCGGGGAAGATCGCGGAACGGCCGTGACCGCCGCCCACGCGGCGGCCGATAAGATTCACTTCGATGGCTTGCAGCGCCGTCGCGATATCGGAATCCTCCATTTCGAAGACTGATGAGCAAAATTCTTGGAAAAGAGGAAATCGACGAAGGCGTCGCGAAGCTGGCGGAGCAGATCCGTGAGCGGGCGGGGGACGCTCCCTTTGCGCTGATCGGGATTCGCAGTCGCGGCGATGAGGTGGCGGAACGGGTGAAGCGGGCGCTGAATGCTGCGGGGCTCGAACCGAAGTTCGGGGTGCTGGACATTTCGCTCTACCGCGATGATTTCGAGCACTTGCATGAAAACCCGAAACTTCAGGGTAGTGAGATTGATTTTCCGCTCGAAGGGGCGCGGCTGATTCTGGTCGATGATGTGCTGTTCACGGGCCGGACGATTCGCGCGGCCTTGGACGCGCTTTCCGACTACGGTCGGCCGGCGAAAGTCGAGTTGGCGGTGTTGATTGATCGCGGCCACCGTGAACTGCCGATCCAGCCGGATTTCGTAGGGATCGAGCTGGAGACGGCACGCCGTGACCACGTGTATGTATCGCTCGATGCGACGGACGGAGAGGACAAGATTGAGATCAAGGAAGCCCAGTGAGCCCGTTACCTAAAAAGAAGAAGACTCCGGAAGAGCTTGCGGCACTGCGCGAGTCGCTGGGGATTTCTTCTGATGGACCGCCTCCGGGGCCGCCGGGCATGATGGCTCCGGCTCCGGCAGCGATGAAGGCGCCTGCTCCGGCACCTCCATTGCCTGAGAAGAAAGTCGAAAAGCCTCCGGTGACGGTTGAGGAACCGGTGATCAAGGTCGAAGCCACAGAGCCGACGCCCTCACTTTCAGTGGAGGAACCGGTGCTTCTCGACGCCGAAGTCGAGGACGAGGCGAGGAGCGCGCCGCTCAAGTCGTTGCGGAAGTCCGAGCGCCTGCCGGTGGATCGACCGAAGAAGGTTTCGAAGGATTCGGGGAAGCTTCCGACCCGACGTCATCGCGAAGGTGAACGAATCCCTCTGAAGAAGGCGACGAAACCCGTCTCGGCGGGCGGGGTCAATCTGCCGACGCGAAAGCACAGCGATGAAGAGCTGGCGCGCTTGCGCCGCAACCCCTTGCCTGGCGTCGAATCGCCGGCCCTGCTTGTGGCCAGTCAGACGGCGGGAGTGCTGTTGCTCATCGGGATCTACGGACTGGGGGTGATTTTGATGATCGTGGCGGCCCTCGGGGCGATTGCGGCGAACGTTTCGAAATTTGATTTGCCCTTCGAATGGCTGCAGACGGCGGTGGATCTGCCGAATTATTCGATGATCCTATTTGGGATCATGGGCGCTGGGGTGGCGGTGATGCTGCTCGGCGCGCTGTGGATCTACTTCAAGAAACCGATGTCTCAGGTGCACGCGGCCTTACTGACGATTGTCGCGGTGCTTGTCCTTGTCTTCGGAACCCTCTACTTCTTTCCCGAACTCCATGGCGCGTAAAGATCTACTCGATATCTCTTCTCTCGACCGCGAGGAAATCGACCTGTTGCTCGATCAAGCGGTGCCCTTCAAAGAGCTGTTTACTCGCTCGGTTAAGAAGGTTCCGGCGCTGAAGGGGAAGTCGGTCCTGATGCTCTTTTACGAGCCCTCGACGCGCACTCACTCTTCCTTTGAAGTGGCTGCGAAGCGCCTGTCGGCGGATGTGACCAACTTCGACGTCGCTCAGTCGTCGGTCGTGAAAGGCGAGTCGGTGAGGGAGACGGTGGAGACGCTGCAAGCCATGCGCACGGACTACATCGTGGTGCGGCACGGCCGGAGCGGACTTCCTGCAATGATCGCCAAGCAGACGAAGGCGAGCGTGGTCAACGCCGGTGACGGCGCGCATGCGCACCCGACCCAGGCGCTGTTAGATGCCTTCACGCTGAAGGAGGTTTTCCCGGAGCCGCAAGGCAAGCGGGTGCTGATCATCGGGGATATTCTTCATAGCCGGGTGGCGCGTTCGACCACGATGGTGCTGCGTCGTCTTGGTGTCGAGGTCGCGCACCTTGGGCCGGGATCACTGGTTCCCAAGACGGGAGCTGACGGCGTGACTCGGTTCACGGATTACGATGAAGCCATGAAGTGGAAGCCGGATGTGGTCTACTTGCTGCGGGTGCAGATGGAACGTCAGGACGTGCAGTTTTTTCCGAGTCTGCGGGAGTATCACAAGGTCTACGGAGTGACGACGGAGCGGCTCAAGCGACTGGATGGCGAAGGCATCTACCTGATGCATCCGGGACCAGTGAATCGCGGAGTGGAGCTTTGCGATGAGGCTCTGGATTACGGTCGCAGTCTGATCAATACCCAGGTTGAGAACGGCATCGCGGTGAGGATGGCGGTGCTTTACTGGCTTAAGCCGGTGACGGGGTGAAAATATGGCGACGGACTTCTGAAGTCCGTTGTTCTGGGGTGATGCGGAAGGACTTTCAAAGTCCTTCTCCATATTGGGGCCGAGAAAATTCGAATTTGGGTGTCACAATGGGTGATGCCTGGGTCAATGTAGGTAAGTTGACTTTTCCATTTCCACCCATGAAAGCGTTTCTTGTTATCTTCAGTCTCTGGACGTGTCTTTTAACAGCCATGGCGGATGATTCGCCAAGTGAGGCGGCATGGAGGAAGGTCTGGGATGCTCGGGAGAAAGATCAGCCGAAGACGGAAATTGAGCTGCTGAAGGAAATTGAGAAGTTGGCACTCACTGCGGAAGATTGGGACGAGGCGGCGCGGGCAATGGCTCAGCGGATTGCGACCGAAGGGCAGATCGAGGGGGAAGCGACGGTGATCAAGAAGCTGGATGCGGAGCTTGAGACGGCTCCGGAATCGATGAAACCCATCTTGCGTGCTTTGGCGGCGGGATGGATGCATGGCTATTATCTGCGGAATCAGTGGAAGTTCATGCAGCGGAGTTCGACGGGCGAGCCGGCGGGCGATGATCTGGAAACCTGGGATCTGGCGCGGATTCTTTTGGACATCGATCAGCGGATGCAGTTGGCTTTGGACGATGAGGAGGCTTTGAAAAGGGTTCCGGTAACGGATTTCTCAATGCTGACCAAGAAGGGCGAGCTTGGTGACGAGTGGCGGCCGACGATGTTCGACTTTGTGGCGCAGCGGGCTTTGGAGTTCTATCAATCTGAGGAGGTCGCGGTGTCGCGTCCGGTGGATGCGTTTGAGATCGCGGTCGACTCACCGGTCTTCGGACCGGTGGATGAATTTTTGGCGTGGAAGCCGGAGACGGAGGATGCGACTTCGCCAAAATTGAGGGCACTGGTGATCCATCAGAAGCTCTTGAAATTTCATCAGAAGGACGAACAGCAGGATGCCTATTTGTTGGCAGATCTGGAGCGGCTTCGCTGGGCGGAGCTGGTTTCGGTCGGAGATGCCAAAGAAAAAAGATCGGAGAAGGCGCTGGAGGAATTCATCGAGCGGAATGCAGGCAATCCGATCAGTGCCTGGGCTCGGGAGGACCTGGGAAAGATGCTTGAGGCGCAAGAAAGAACGAAGGAAGCCCACGCGGTTTTCCAGGCGGGTGCCGACGCCTATCCCGATCACGACTTTGGCAAGCTCTGCCAGAATGGCGTGAATCGCCTTGAACGAAGGGACTTGAATCTTTCAACCGAGTCCCAATGGACCCCCGCTGGCGAGGAGATCCGGGTAACTTACCGGAATCTGAATCGAGTTTGGTTCCGGGTCTATTCGATGAGCTTCAAGCCGGGTAAAGCGACTCTAACAAGTGATCCGCTGCCGGATCAGGAGCAATGGCTTCCGGCGATGATGAAAGGGGATCCGTTGAAGGCGTGGGATCGCGAATTGGTCGATGAGAGCGATTTCTCTCAACGGAGTGCATGGCTGGAGACACCGAAAGATCTGCCGAATGGCTACCACGTGCTGGTGGCGAGTGCGGACGAGGACTTTTCGCTTTCTAACAACAGCCTGGATGTCGTCGGGATTCATGTCACGCCGCTGGCGATGATCGTCAGCGCGAGGAATGATGGCGTTCTGGACGGGCACGTGGTCGACGCCGTGAGCGGGGCTCCTTTGGCTGGGGTGGAAGTGGGTGCGTGGGTTCAGTGGACCACGCTGATCCGCAGTCAGCAGACGACGACGGATGAGTCGGGCTACTTCCGCTTCAAGAAACAGCACGACGGTCACCATCTTGTGGTGGCAAGTCGGGAGCGGGAGCGAGCCGTCGCAAGAATCTATGTGGGCAGCAGGCGCTTACAGAAGGAGAGGGACTCGGAGATGGTGGTCTTTTTTACCGATCGCGCGATCTACCGGCCGGGACAGACAGTGCATTTCAAAGGGATTTTCACGGTAAAGAACCAGGAGGGGTCGAAGTATGAGGTGATCGCTGGAAAAAGGGGAGCGGTGGTTTTCCTGGACCCGAATCGAAAAGAGCTTTCAAGAGTCGATGTGATGAGCAACGAGCGAGGCTCGTTTTCGGGAACTTTTACTGCGCCCGAGGGAAGCGTGCTCGGGCAGTGCATGATCAACGTACCCGGAGTTTCCGGAGGCGCGGTCATCAGGGTGGAGGAATACAAGCGGCCGAAGTTCTTTACCGAGATCGATGCTCCGAAGGAAGCGGCGGCGCTTGGAGAGCAGGTAAAAGTCAAGGTGAGGGCTGAGGCTTACACCGGTGCGGCCGTGGATGGAGCCAAGGTGTCATGGAGGGTGACGCGGACCTCGCGCTTGCCGGTGTGGGCACGCTGGTGCTGGTGGGTGCCGCCGATGTCCTCGAATGCCGAGGAGATCGCTCACGGGGTTTCGGAAACAGGGGCCGATGGCTCGGTGGAGATTGTTTTCAAGGCAAAGCCGGACAAGTCGGTGAAGGAGGATGTCGAACCGGTCTTTGATTTTGAGATCGTGGCGGATGTGACCGATGGTGCGGGCGAGACCCGTTCGTCGACGCGGCGGGTGTCGGTGGCCTACACGAGTTTGAAGGCATCGATGTCAGCTGAGGAGTGGCTGGAGTCCGGGAAGAAGCTCGAGGTCAAGCTTCGGACGGAGTCGCACGATGGAGAAGGCCGCTCGGCGAAGGGAGTGGTGAAGATTCATCGATTGAAGGAACCCGAAATTTGTCCAAGACCGGAATCAGGGGGAGGTGGCTATCCGCAGTTGGAGGAAGGTGATGAGCGTCCTTCGGTGGATCCGGATCGTTGGGAGCCGGGTGAGGTGGTTGAGGAGTTGGCGGTCGAAACGGATGACAAGGGAGAAGCTCTGATTGAGCCGGTGTTGGACGCCGGTGCCTATCGTCTGGTCTTTGAAAGCAAGGATTCGAATGGTCGCAAGGTTCAGGCGCTGTTAGGGATCGAGGTGGTATCGCCGGATGCGGATGATTTCCCGACGATGATGCCCTTTTTTACCGGTTCGCCGAATTGGAAAGTGGAGCCGGGGAGCTCGGTTTCACTGCTCTGGGGAAGCGGTCACGACGAGGCGCGGGCTTGTGTGGAATGGTATCAGGATCAGAAGTTGCTCAAGCGGGAGTGGTCAGCTGAAGGCCGGACGCAGCAGGTTTTTTCCTATCCGATCGAAGAGAAGCAGCGAGGGGGGATCACGGTGGTGGTGCGGCAGGTGGCAATGAACCGCTTGCATCAGTTCCAGCGGCAAGTGGAGGTGCCGTGGACGAACAAGGAGTTGAAACTGAGGTGGGAGCATCTCGTCTCGAAACTGGAGCCCGGAGCCAGGGAAACCTGGACGGCGGTGATCGAAGGTGCTGACGGCGAGGCGGCCGTGGCGGAGATGGTGGCGACGATGTATGACGCCTCGCTTGATGCCTATGCGCCTCATGGGTTCCAGACACTTGCTGGGATTCTCAGGCGGGAGGGCGGTTATTATGGGGGGTGGAGATTCAGTAGTGGGATGAGTCACTTTCAGCAGCGTGCGAGGTTTGATTCGATCTCAATGCATGGTGTGGGGCCCTTGTTTCGGATGTATCCTGGTGAATTGGAGGTCTACAGCGGGGGGGTGATGAGCGTGTATGGTGGTGGATGGGGGGATGGAGGAGGCGGCTTTGGTCGGCGCTTTTCCAGAGTGAAAGGAGCTGTTGATTCCTTTGAGGGCATGGCGCTGGATGAAGTGCCGAGGGCAACGATGGCGATGGAGGCGGCGGGAGGTTTACGTTCTGGAGATGGGGCGATCACGCGGAATTCGATCGATGCAATCCTGAACAACCCGGGTCGTGTCGATGCGGAGGCCAAAGAAGATGTCGATCAGGTGGTGGCGAGGAAGAATCTTCAGGAGACCGCGTTTTTCTATCCGGATCTAACAAGTGATGAGGATGGCATGATTCGCATGACTTTCACGATGCCTGAGGCGCTGACGAAGTGGCGCTTCATGGGGATGGCGCATGATGCGGATTTCCGTTCGGGGTTGTTAGAGGGGGAAACGGTGACGTCGAAAGACCTGATGGTGCAGCCCAATCCACCGCGCTTCCTTCGCGAGGGCGATGTGCTGGAGTTCACGGTCAAGGTGACGAACCAGAGTGAGAAGGAGCAAACCGGAACGGCGAGGCTGACGCTGGCGGATGCGGCGACGGATGAGGATCGCACGGCGGCACTTGGTGTTGCGGTGCCGGATCAGGCGTTTGCAGTTCCGGCGAAGGAGAGTCGGACGCTGAAATGGAAGCTCTCGGTGCCGGACGGCGCGGCCTTTTTGAAATACAAGGCGGTGGCTTCGAGTGGCAATCTTTCGGATGGTGAAGAGGGATGGTTGCCGGTGATTTCAAAACGAATTCTGGTCACGGAGTCGATGTCGCTGCCGATCCGGAATGCGGGGACGAAGGAGTTTGAGTTCACCAAGCTGCTGGAGAGCGGGAATTCGGAGACTTTGGAGAACCGCTTCCTGCATGTGCAGGTAGTTTCGCAGCCGGCCTGGTATGCGGTGATGGCATTACCTT
The DNA here is from genome assembly GCF_042664875.1 of Haloferula chungangensis. Classification (NCBI taxonomy): domain Bacteria; kingdom Pseudomonadati; phylum Verrucomicrobiota; class Verrucomicrobiia; order Verrucomicrobiales; family Verrucomicrobiaceae; genus Haloferula; species Haloferula chungangensis. Next base: position 215,534 of record NZ_JBHTBS010000001.1, read on the forward strand.
ACCTGATGGAGTTCCCGCACGAGTGCTCGGAGCAGACTTTCAACCGCTACTATGCGAATGCCCTGGCGCGGCACATTGCGAAGAGCGATCCGAAGATGCGGAGGATCTTTGATCAGTGGAAGGCGGACGGGAAGGCGCTCGATAGTCCGCTGATGAAGAACGCCGACCTGAAAGGGATTCTGTTAGAGGAGACTCCTTGGCTGCGTGAGGCGACCAATGAGTCGGAAGCGCGGCGTCGGGTCGGCATGCTTTTCGATGAGAACCACATGAATCGCGAGCTGGAGAAGGCGCTGCGGAAGCTCAATGAAATGCAGCTGGGCGACGGCTTGTGGCCGTGGTTCCCGGGTGGTCGGGGGAGTGAGTACATTTCGCTCTACGTGACGACGGGATTCGCGCGCTTGCGGGCGCTGGGCGTCGAGACGGATATCACGCCAGCCTTGCGGGCGCTGGGACCGCTGGATGCGCGGCTGACGGAATACTACGAGGATATCGCGGAGAAGGACCGGGGGCAGAACCATCTGTCACCGTGGGTGGCTCACCACCTTTACACTCGGACTTTTTTCCTGAAGGACAAGGCGCTGAATCAACGCGACAAGGTGGCTTTTGATTACTTTGCGGATCAGGCCCGCGAGTATTGGGTGAGCTTGGCCAGCCGGATGTCGAGGGCGCATGCAGCGCTGGCTCTGCATCGCCTGGGCGACAAGGAAGTGCCGCAGTTGGTGACGCGTTCTTTGAAGGAGCACGCGAAGATCACCGAAGAACAGGGCATGTTCTGGAAGGACGGTGAAGGTGAAGGCTGGTGGTGGTGGCAGGCGCCGATCGAGACGCAGGCAATGATGATCGAGGCATTCCGGGAAATCGATGCGGATGACAAGGCGGTCGATGACTGTCAGGTGTGGCTGATCAAGCAGAAGCAGGTCGCAGATTGGAAAACGACAAAGGCGACGGCGGATGCGGTCTACTCGCTACTGATGGGTGGGAGGAACCTGTTAGGCTCGGATGCCTTGCTGAAGATTTCGCTCGGTGGCGAGGAGGTGAAGCCGGAAATGATCGAAGCGGGAACCGGATTTTATGAAAGCCGCTTGGTCGAGGAGGCGGTGAAGCCGGAACTTGGGAAGATCGAGCTTGAGAAATCAGATGATGGGGTGAGCTGGGCGAGCGTGCACTGGCAGCACTTGGAGGACATGTCGAAGGTAACTTCGGATGAGGGAAATCAGCTCAAGCTGGAGAAGTCGCTCTTCATTCGGAAGAATTCCGACAAGGGTCCGGTGCTGATGCCGCTGGATGGACCGGTGCAGGTGGGAGACGAGTTGGTGACTCGGGTGATTCTGAAGAACGATCGGGCGATGGAGTTCATCCACTTGAAGGATCTGCGGGGAAGCGGGACGGAGCCGCTGAATGTACTCAGCGGCTACCGCTGGCAGGATGGCTTCGGCTACTATGAGGTGACGCGTGATACGGCGAGCCACTTCTTCATCGACCGCCTACCGCCGGGGACGCATGTGTTTGAGACCAGCGTGCGTGTGCAGCATGCGGGGGATTACCAGACGGGAATCGCCGAGGTGCGCTGCATGTATGCGCCGGAGTTTGCCGCTCACAGTGGGAGTCTGGAGATAAAAGCGGAGTGAGAGGGATGGCGCGACTGGAGTCGCATGGTCCGTGTCTGGCCGGGCGTGGGATGCGACGAATGCCCGCGAAACTGCGGGAATGCTGACTTGCCAGCCGTAGCCTTGGCGAAGGCTGGTGGACCCGGCAGGAATCGAACCTGCATCTGCGGCTTCGGAGGCCACCATTCTATCCGTTGAAATACGGGTCCTGAATGCCTGGGCCCGGGCTTGCCGGGCGGGCCGGAGTCTTACGAAGACTCAGGGGGATTGGCAAGGAGAACTGTTGGCTTCAGGTGTCGACGAAAACGGCGGACCAGGTGGTCCGCCGCGACGCGCACAAACCGGGCGGTTTGCGCATTGGATGATGCTTAGAGGTTCAACGGAAGAAGTCCTGAAGAGCTTCGGTAATGGCGCTGTTGATGTTGGCCTGACGGCTGGCGTCGCTGGTGTTCTTGAAGATGTCACGGGTGGCATGGCCACGGTAGACGAGTTCGTTTGTCTTGGCGTCGATGACATCGACGACGATGGTGCCGGCTTCGAAGGCGTCCGGGCGAGTGCTTTTCACCACACCGATCGACTGGGCCTTGTCGACGATGGCGTCGGAATCGCGGCCGTAGCCGAAGTAGTCGTCGAGCGCCAGGGTCGAGTAGTTGTTCTGAACCAGCACGAGGTATCCGACGATCAAGTCGGAAGATCCTTCGCCGACCTGGAAGTTGTTGGCGCGGAAGTTGGCTGCGAGGGACTTCTGGATCATCCGGTTGGCGCTGGCCTGATTCGGGATGTCCTTGTCATAAGTCGGCGGTTTCTCAGGTCTTACAAGACGGGCCGAGGTGTAGCCTTTGCTGCTGCCTTTCGGCATATCGACCGAGGAACAGGAGATGACGGCGAAGGCGAGGGCGGATAGAGCGATTCTAGCGATCATGGTTTCTTTTAGTTACGAGATGGTGAGTTCGGCATTGGCACGATCAAGGGAGGCCTTGATGAAACCAGCAAAGAGAGGATGAGGTTTGTTAGGTTTGGATCGAAACTCGGGGTGGAACTGGGCGGCGAGGTAGAAGGGGTGCTCGGGAACTTCGATGATCTCGACGAGTCCTTCCTCTGCGGACACCGCTGAGATGACGAGCCCTCCTTCGAGGAGCTGGTCCTGGTAGTCGGAGTTGAACTCGTAGCGGTGGCGGTGACGTTCACTGACGCGGGCGGCTCCCTCGTAGAGGTCGGAGGCGCGGGTGCCGGCTAACAGAATGCTTTCGCAGGAGCCGAGGCGCATGGTGGCTCCCATATCTTCGACACCTTTTTGCTCTTCCTGCAGACAGATGACGGGGTGCTTGGTGTTCTTGGCAAACTCGGTGGAGTTGGCACCTTCGAGACCACAGACATTCCGAGCATACTCGATGGTGGCGATCTGCATGCCGAGGCAGATGCCGAAGTAGGGAATGCCGGATTCGCGCGCATATTGGGCGGCGAGGATTTTCCCTTCAATCCCACGGTCACCAAAGCCGCCCGGGACGAGGATGCCGTTCACATCGCCGATCGCGGAGGCGGCGCCGTTATCTTCGATGGCTTCGGCTTCGACGCGGACGATGTTCACCTTGGTGTCGTGATGGGCGCCAGCATGGATGAGTGACTCGTAGATTGATTTGTAGGCGTCCTGAAGCTCGATGTACTTTCCGACCACGGCGATGGTGATGCTGTGCTTCGGATGGATGACTTTCTGAACGAAGCGCTCCCAGTCTTCGAGTGCCGGCGACGGGGTGTGTCCGAGGCCAATCTTGTCGACGACGAGGCGGTCGATCTTGTCACGACGCAAATCGAGGGGACATTCGTAAATCGAGTGGGCGACATCGCGGAAGGCGACGACGTGCTTTTTCTCGACGTTGCAGAACATGGCGATCTTGCGGCGGTTGTCTTCGTCGAGATCGGCCTCGGTTCGGCAGATGACGATGTCGGGCTGAATCCCCAGCTCGCGAAGTTTGGCGACGGACTGTTGGGTCGGCTTGGTCTTGATCTCGCCGGCTGCCTTGATGAAGGGAAGGAGGGTGACGTGGATGAAGCAGACGTTCTCCTTCCCGACCTCGAGAGCGTACTGACGGAGTGCTTCGATGAAGAGCAGACCTTCCATGTCGCCGACGGTGCCACCGATTTCGGTGATGAGGACGTCGACGTCGGGGTTGTCTTCGGTGACCTTCTGCAGGCGGCTCTTGATTTCGTCCGTGACGTGCGGAATGAACTGCACGGTTTTGCCGAGGTATTCGCCTTTGCGTTCCTTCTTGATCACGGAATCGAACACCTGACCGGAGGTGAGGTTGTTCATTTGCGAAAGCACGCCGGAGGTGAAGCGCTCGTAGTGGCCGAGGTCGAGGTCGGTCTCGGCGCCGTCGTCGAGCACGTAGACTTCGCCATGCTGATAAGGCGACATGGTGCCGGGATCGACGTTGAGATAGGGGTCGAACTTCTGCATCAGCACCTTGAGGCCGCGGCTTTCGAGAAGAGTGCCGATGGAGGCTGCAGCAAGACCTTTGCCGAGGGATGAGACGACGCCGCCTGTGACGAAAATGTATTTCATATGAGTGCCGAGTGAGCAGTGATTAAAGGGAAGAAAGGAGCCGTTCGATTTCGCGGGCTTGTTCGGGAGTGTCGACGCCGGGTGAGGTGTCGGTGGTGGTCAGGACTTTGATGGAAGCCCCGTTTTCGAGGGCGCGGAGTTGTTCGAGGGACTCGGCCTGCTCCAGAGGTGAGGGAGGCCAGGTGACGAATCTTTCGAGGAAGCTCCGGCGGTAGGCGTAGATGCCTTTGTGCCGGAGCACGGGGAGGCCATCGACTGGATTGCGGAAAAAGGGAAGAGGCGATCGGGAAAAATAAAGCGCGCGTCCGTCGAGTGCGGTGACGACTTTAACGACGTTGGGATCGTCGACATTCGGATCGGAGGGATCGAGAGGGTTGGCGGCGGTGGCCATGTCGAGTTCCGGGACCCTGGCCATCGTGGCGGCGAGCTCGTCGATGAGCTCGGGATCGATGAGCGGTTCGTCGCCCTGGATGTTGACGACGTGGGTGGTGTCTGGAAGCGAGCGAATGGCTTCGGCAATGCGGTCGGTGCCGGTCGGGTGCTCGGACGAGGTCATCACGGCACGAGCACCGAAAGCTTCGGCCGCGGCGAGGATGCGGTCGTCGTCGGTGGCGATGAGCAGGTCATCGAGGCGCGAACATTGTGAGCAGCGTTCCCAGACATGCTGGATGAGCGGCTTCCCTGCGATGAGGTGAAGGGGCTTTCCGGGGAAGCGGGAGGACCCCCAGCGAGCTGGGAGGATGCCGGTAATATGGATGCCGTTCGGAATGGAACTCACAGGAAATGCGTTGCGCGCAGACTAGGGTTAGGCGGCGGAACGCGGCAAGGCGGAACGAGTTTTTTACGCATCAATGTCCGGACCATGTGCCATCGGACTCGAGAAAGCGGAGAGCCTTGTCGTAGGAACAGCCGCTGAGGAAGTGTTCGAGTCGCGCGGGGAGGGTGCCTTGGTGGGTTCGATGCCACTTCATGATCTGCTCGGAAACTTGCTTGAGGGCTTCGAGGTGGGCGTCGGAGTCGCGGTCGCGGAACTCGTGATCGGCGATGATGGAAATGCGGCTTTTCAGAAGCGCGGCGAGATCGGGGTGGAGCATGGGGAAAGGGTGGTCGCTTTGGATGGGGAGGGCAATGGCTCAGCGTTCCGAGCGGGAAAATTCGGACGTGGACGAGTGGGGGCGCGGCTCGCTAGTTTGCGCCATGTTCCTTGGGGCGATTGACGTGCATTTCACATGGATTGATTGGGTGGTAGTGGCGCTTTACATGGGCCTCACGACATGGATCGGCCACCTGATGAGTGGCAAGGCGGCGACGGTGAAGGACTTTTTCCTGGGTGGAAGGTCGATGCCCTGGTGGGCGGTGTCGGGATCGATGATCGCCACGGAGATCAGTGCGCTGACTTTCATCGGAGTGCCGGGTGCGGTGTTTGCGCTGAAGGGCGACTGGACTTATCTGCAGTGGGGGGTCGGTTCGGTCATCGCGAGGGGAATCGTGGGATACTGGTTGGTGCCTCTCTATTACCGGAAGGAAATCTACAGCCCGTATGACTTCATGGGCAACCGGCTTGGCGAGGGCGTGAGGCGCTTGGTAACGGTGCTCTTCTCGATGGGAGCGATCCTCGGTCAGAGCGTGCGGGTGCTGGTCACGGCCCTGATTCTGCAAACGGTGACACCATTGAGCATGAATACCTGCATCTGGGCGATCGGCGGCTTCGCGGTGGTGTGGACGCTGATGGGCGGCATGCGGACGGTGATCTGGACGGATGTGATCCAGTTCTGCGTGTTTGTGCTCGGGGGCGTGCTGGCTTTGGGCTGGCTCGTGGGACACCTCGGATGGAACGAGATCGTTGCGATCAATACCGGAGTGCCGCTGCCTGATGGAGGAAGCGTCGACAAGATGAGGATCTTTGATTTCACCGCACCGTGGACGGATAAGATGCTGAACTACACCTTCTGGGTCGGGGTGATTGCGATGCCTTTCCAGAATCTGGCGGCCTTCGGCACCGACCAGCTCAATGCCCAGCGGATGTTCTGCTGCGGAAGTGAGAAGGATGCGCGCAAAGCGATGCTTTGGAGCAGTGTCTCACTGGTGACGACCTTGCTGATGCTGGCAGTGGGCTCCGGTCTTTTCGCCTGGTATCAGGTGAAAGGAATGACGCCTGATGAAGCGGCGGCATTTGCACAGGATCCGAACAATGTGTTCCCGGTGTGGATCACGACGGTGCTGCCGGTCGGGCTGACGGGCCTGATTTTGGCGGGAGCCTTTGCCGCGGCAATTTCGAGCTTGGACTCGGTACTGGCCGCGCTTTCGCAGACGACTCTTTCAGCGGTGCTGGGACGCAAGAAAATGGAGTGCGAGGAAGGCAGTGCCCGGATGGTGAAGCTCTCGCGGATGATGGTCGTCATGTGGGCTGTCTTCCTCTCGTTGTTTGCGATCTGGTTGGAAGGAGAACGCAGGGAGTCGGGAAGCAAGAACCTCATCGACCTTGCCTTTGGGATGGTCTCTTACACCTACGGTCCACTGCTCGGGATTTTGTTGGCGGCGATCCTGCCAGGGAAGAAATCTTTGGAAGGTGTCTTGCTGGGTGTCGTGGTGTCCGTGGGATTGGTGGCCTGGATGAGGCCCGAGTTGCCGAGCCTGCTCGCGGCCATGGGACTCCCGGTCGCTTGGCTTGTTGAATCACGTCCACAGATTGCCTTTCCATGGATGTTTCCCGTTAACGCGTTGATAACCTTGGGGTGCGCGATGTTGCCGCTTGGGAAGTCGATCCGAGTAGGTCGGGAACACGACTGAGAGTTTTTAGAGGACAGAGGGAGGGTGACGAAAGCGACACGAATCCACTACTGCCTGGAGGCTACGGAAGCGCTTGATTTCTAGTGGGAAATGCTTGGGAGGGCGAGGCGCGGGTTCGATTTAGTTTAGCAAGTTTAAGGACTTTCCGGGTCAAGTTTTTAAAAAAGAAAGCCGTGGAACGCTTGTGGAATCGGACGAACGGAGCGCGTCTGTTAGGTTGTGCTGAAAAGCTTTCACAGGACGCAGCCTGGTCCTCTAAACCTTCCCCGTCGACGCGGTCAGTGTGGTTGATCTGAATGGCGGTTCGACGTGATAACTTAAATTACCCTAGCGAGCAGAAGATGGAAAAGGTGGCTGGATGTGTGGATTCAGAGAGGATTGGCGGAAGTGGCGGAAGTGCGACTGAAAGCACATGTCCGCATTGGGCGCGAACACGCGATGAGCTTAGCGGATTGGTGAGCAAGGATGCTTTCGAACGTTGGTTCAGCGCAGCAAGTCTGCACTCAGTCGAAGACCGGGTGGCATCGGTGGCGGTGCCTAATGAGATTCATCAGGTATGGATCGAGACGAACTATTTGAACGAACTGAAAGTGGCAGTGAATCAAGCGCTGCCCGAAGTGAACGAGGTCAGGCTGGTGATCAGTGAGGTGGTCAAAGAAGCCGCTCCTACGGAAGAGAAGATCGACAGCTCCGCTGAAGACTTCTTTCCTGAGACCAAGGCCGAGGAGGCAACTCATGAGGAGGCAAGCTTTGGCAAGCGACTCAAGGTCGCGGGTCTCAATCCTCAGCACACTTTCAAGTCCTTCGTGGTCGGTGCGAACAGTCAGTTTGCTCACGCCGCCTGTGAAGCCGTGGCGAAGGGCAAGGGGCAGGGGTACAACCCGTTGTTCATTCACGGCGGACCGGGACTCGGCAAGACTCACTTGATGCATGCGATCGGCCAGGAGTGGCTCCGCCGTACTGGAAACTCGAAGGTCGTCTATCTCACCTGCGAAAAGTTCACCAACGAGTTCATCGATGCCGTGCGCAAAGGAGATCTCGAGCGCTTCCGTCGCCGCTATCGTTCGGCAGAGGTGATGCTCATCGATGACATTCAGTTCCTCGGCAACAAGGACCGGACTCAGGAGGAATTCTTCCACACCTTCAATACCCTGCTCGATGGTCGCTGTCAGGTGGTTCTAACCAGTGATCGTCCGGCGAGCGAAATTAAGAATCTGGAGCCTCGTCTGGTTTCGCGTTTCGAGTGCGGTCTGACGGTGGAGCTTCAGGCTCCCGCCTTCGAAACCCGCTTGGCCATCCTTCGTCGCAAGGTTGAGGAGTGGAAGATCCAGGTGGACGAGCAGATCATCCGGATGCTTGCAGAACGGATCGGCAGCAACGTGCGTCGTCTCGAAGGCGGACTGATGCGGGTCGGCACCTTTGCCTCGCTTGCAGGCGAGCGGGTGACATTGGAGAAGGTGGAGCACCTTTTGCGTGACTTGCTGCGTGAGGAGAACGGCAAGCAGGTCACAGTGGATGCGATTCAGCGCGTGGTTGCGGAGCACTACGACATTCGCCTGGCCGACATGACCAGCCGTCGTCGGCCAGCAAGCATCGCCGGACCGCGTCAGGTCGCGATGTATCTGAGCCGGACGATGACCAAGTCATCGCTGGTGGAGATCGGTGAGGCCTTTGGCGGACGGGACCACGGGACGGTGATTCATGCGGTGAAGAAGGTCAAAGAGCGGATCGAACTTGATGCGGAAACCAACGATCAGATCCAGCGGATCGTGGGGGACCTCAGACGCTAAGGCGATTGCGAAAGTTTTTAAAATTCAGCGAGTGCCGCTGTATTCGGGATATCCGCGATCTAGGACAAACGGGGCTTGCAAAGGCCTCGTAAAAGCAGTGAGCATCTGGCCAGCAAAACCGCCAAATGAAGTTCAGTATTTCCAAAGAGGCACTCCTAGACGGCCTGCAAAAGGTCCAGCACGTCGTCAGCACCCGCACCACGCTGCCCATTCTCTCCAACGTTCTTCTCGTCGCCGAAGATGGGAAGTTGAGGCTGACCACCACGGATCTCGATGTCGGGATCACGGGATCCGTCGAAGCCAAGGTTGATAAGCCCGGTGCGACGACGCTTCCGGCGAAGAAGCTGGTGAACATCATTCGCGAACTTCCGGCCAGCGAGGTGGAGATTACGGTTGATGCAAAGAACGTGGCGTCGATTCAGTGCGGGCCATCGTTCTTCAAGATCATTGGACTTGGTAAGGATGATTTCCCGCCGCTTCCGGACTTTGCGGACGCCAAGGAGTATCGGATTCCCCAGGAGTTGCTGCGCAATGGCCTGAAAAAGACGGTGTATGCGATTTCGACCGATGAGACGCGCTACGTGCTCAACGGCATTTATACTTCCTTCCGTGAAGGCAAGCTGACTTTGGTGGCAACCGATGGTCGTCGTTTGGCGATGATTGAGAACGATTTGGATTTTCCTGCGAGCCAGGAAATCGACGTGATCGTTCCGACCAAGGCGGTTCAGGAGTTGCTCCGTTTGCTGAGCGACAGTGGTGAGGTGCTGGTGAAACTGAGCGGAAGCCAGGTCTCGTTCTCGATCGGTGATAGTCTGCTGGTCAGCAAGCTGATCGAAGGCAACTACCCGAACTACCGTCAGGTGATCCCAGGAGATTCCAGCGAACGGGTCGAACTGCCACGTGAAGCAATGCTTGAAACCGTGCGTCGTGTTTCGCTGCTTTCTTCAGACAAGTCGAACTCGGTGAAGCTGGTCTTCAGCGACAACAAGGTCGAAGTGACCGCCAACTCTCCGGATGTGGGTGAGGCACGTGAGACGCTTGAGGTTCCTTACGACGGCAAGGCGCTGCAGATCGCTTTCAATCCTGAGTTCCTCAAGGCTCCCTTGCAGAATCTCGACGAAGAGACCATCTATCTCGATCTGATCGATGAGATGAGCCCTGGTGTGGTCCGCATTGAAGGAACGTTTCTCTACGTGATCATGCCGATGCGCGTGACGAGCTGAGTTAAGAAACTCTAACGGCAACAACCGTGTTGATTTCAAGTGAGGGCGGGCAGCAATGTCCGCCCTTCTTGTATCGGGGCGGAGGCATGGGGCAGGCATGAAAACTCTGCGACTGAAGTCGCTGCTCCTTGGGCTACGCCAGGCAGCCGGGGCAGTTCTGGACGAAGTGCTCGGGTTCGATCTCGCTCAGTTCGGGTGAGTGATCGGTCAGGCAGGCGTCGGCATTTCCCAAAGTATTCCGAGGACGGAAGGCACAGCCGACGGGGGGATCGGTCATGTCCGGTGGCAGGCCGGGGATGGTGTAGAGCTCCTCTCCTTTCTCATGCCGGGCGGGGATGCTCTGGAGAAGTGAGCGGGTGTAGGCGTGGAGCGGCTTGCGGAAAAGTTCGGCCCTGGTCGCTCGTTCGACGATGCGTCCGGCGTACATCACGGAGACGTGGTCGCAGACTTGGGAGACGACTTCGAGGTCGTGGGTGATGAAGACGACAGCGGTGCCGAGCTTTTGCTGCCGGTCGCGGATCAGATCGAGAACCTGCTTCTGAACGGTGACGTCGAGCGCGGTGGTCGGCTCGTCGCAGATGAGGAGCTCGGGTCGGGTGATGAGGGCCATGGCGATCATCACGCGTTGACGCATGCCGCCGGAGAACTCGTGGGGGAAGGAGTTGATGCGGGTTTCGGGCTTGGGAATGCCGACTTCGGCAAGAGCATCGATAGCTCGGGCGACGGCCTTCCTGCCACGGATGCCTTCGTGAATTTCGAGGGGCTCCGTGAGTTGGTCGCGAATCCGCATGAAGGGATTGAGCGAGGTCATCGGATCCTGGAAGATCATCGAAATCCGCTTGCCGCGGATCTTCTGAAGATCGCGTTCGGAAGCTTTGAGGAGATCGACGCCGTCGAAATTTGCCGTGCCTGAATGAATGCGTCCGGGGGGCTTCGGGATCAGGCCGAGAAGCGAGTAACAGGTGACCGATTTTCCTGAGCCGGACTCGCCGACAATGCCGTGGGTTTCACCCGCCTCGACCGAAAATGAGACATCCTCGACGGCATGCACGACGCCATTACGAGTGTGGAAGCGGGTGGTGAGATTGCGGACGTCGAGAAGAGGCATGGCGGCAAGAGAGGCAGACTGGTTTTTGAAGAGGAACCAGGATGGATCGGATGGATGGGATGGAAATGATGCTTCGGGAAATTGGTATCAGCTCAGGTTCAAAATCCAATCGATCCTATCCATCCTGGTCCAAAAAACGGTGAACTCGTCCTACTTGGAGTGGAAACCTCAATACTCCTTGTTCTTGAAATCCAGTTCGCGGCGGCGGCGGGAGCGGATCGAAAAGATCACGGGGATGGCCGGGGCGGGGTGGGCTTCGCGAAGCTGGTTGCTGAGATACTGCTGGTAGCTCGGGTTCATCAACTGCTTGTCGTTGACGAAAAGCACGAAGGTCGGAACCGGGATGATCGGGTAGCGTTCGTTGATGGCAGTGGTGGCGTAGTAGAGCTTCAGGCGCTTGGTGCCGCGGCCGACGGTTGGAGGCGGGTTCTTTTGGAAGGCGAGCTTGAGCATGCGGTTGAGAACTCCGGTGCTGGGGACGTTCTGTGCCGCCTTGCGAATCTTGAGCGCTTCTTTAAGAACATGGTGAACCGCCTGTCCCTCTTTCGCGGATACGCAAACGAAGGGCGCGTAGCTGAGGAAGAAGAGTTCGCGGCGGACTTGCTCATCGGCTTCCTTCTGGCGCTCTTTCATCGAGGCACCGGGATGGAAGAGGTCGAACTTGTTGAGGACGATCAGGCAGGGCTTTTGCTCGTTGACGATCAACTGGGCGATCTTCCGGTCCTGGGCGCTGACGCCGGCGGCGAGGTCGATGACGAGCAGGCAGAGGTCCGCGCGGCGGATGGCCTTTTCGGAACGCATCGCGGAAAAGACTTCCACGGAGGTGTCTCGTTTTGCTCGCGGACGGAGGCCGGCGGTGTCGACAAGGGTGAAGCGCTCGCCTTCGTAATCGTAGGGGACGTCGAGGGCGTCGCGGGTGGTGCCGGCAATGTCGGAGACGATGGTGCGTTCGTCCTTGAGGATGGCGTTGATCAGCGAGGACTTGCCGGCGTTGGGCTTGCCGACGATGGCAAGCTGGATGCCACGGACTTCCGCTTCTTCCACGGCTTCTTCAATCTCGCCCGCGAGCGGCGCGATGTGGTCGTCGATGGCGCCGACGAGGCGATCGAAGCCGCGTCCGTGTTCGGCGGAAATGGCGATGCCGTCACCAAGGCCGAGGCGGCTCAAGTCGGCGAAAGAGTTCTCGTGCTTCTCGTGGTCGACCTTGTTGATCACCAGCAGGACGGGCGACTTGGCCTTGCGAAGCTTGGCGGAAAGGGCGGAGTCAATCGTGGTGAGGCCTTCGTGGGCATCAACGACGAAAAGAATCAGGTCGGCGGTGTCGAGGGCGATGTCGGCTTCCAGAGTGACCTGTTCGGCAAAGCCGTCGTCGAGGGTCGAGCCGATGCCGCCGGTATCGATGAGGATGCAGGGGTGCTCGGTCGCCTTGCAGGGCGCGGAGATGCGGTCACGGGTCACGCCGGGTTGGTCGTGAACGATGGCAATCTTGCGCTGGGCGAGCCGATTGAAAATGGCGGATTTCCCGACGTTGGGGCGTCCGACGATGGCGACAGTAGGCATGGCGGGAGAGTCGGTAAAGCGACCGGAATAGGCGAGTGGAATCCGTCCCGAAAGCCATGGAACCGGAGATTTCCTCAGATAAGCGAGTCCGGCTGGGTGTCGGGAGAGTCTCTCAGGCGGCGCATGCCTCGGCGGAGGTAGACGTAGCCGGACCAGAGGGTGAAGATGGCGGCGACGATGCAGGGATAGATCGGGTCGAAAGGGACGACGCGGAGCATGACCCAGCCAAGGGCAAACATCTGGGTGACGGTGCAGACTTTGCCGGACCAGTGGGGTTTGATGTCCAGCGAATGGTTCGTGTAGTGGAGGATCGCACAGCCGCCGAGAATGACGAAGTCACGGACGATCACCAGGGCACAGAACCAGAGCGGGATGCGCCAGCCGTTTTCCCCCCAGTCGACGAGACTGAGCGTGATGATGCCGGTGAGAAGCAGAAGTTTGTCGGCAATCGGGTCGATGGTGGCGCCGAACTTGGATCGCTGGTTGAAGCGTCGCGCGATCCAGCCGTCGAGCCCGTCGCTGGCGGAGGCGGTAATGAAAATGCCGAGCGCCCACCAGCGGAGCCACTCTTCGGGATGACCTTCCTCAATGCTCTTGCCGTAGTAAATGGCGAGCACCGCAAAGACCGGAACCATGAGGATCCGGGTGACGGTGATTTTGCTGGCGAAGGTCATTCGCTAGCAGGGAAGCATGTTCTGCTTTGAAAAGCGAGGATGGCGATGAGGCCTCTGAAGATCTTTTTCTTCATTGGCCGAGATCACTCTCGAGATTGGTTCGGCGGAAAGGAGTGTCTGCCCTTCTTACGGCTTGCCGGGGATCGAGTGGTAGATTTGCTCGAGGGCCATGACGGTGTAGGCGGTAACGAGGACGGGGTTGGATTCCATCCAGCGGCCGTTGTCATTGACCCAGCGTCCGTCTTCCCGCTGGCTGGCGAGGAGTTTGCCGGCGAGATCCTTGCGCCAGTCGGCACTGCCGCCGCCTTCGAGCGGGAGCTTGTCGATGCCGGCGGCCGAGAGCGCTTTCGACATGGCCTGATAGTAATAGTAGAGACCTTCCTGGCCGATGCCCGGGTTCTCATCGAGGGTGTAGTTCTTGCCGAGCCATTCCTTCACCGCGACGACGCGTGGGTCGCTGGGTTCCAGCTTGGCATAGATGAGCGACAGGAGACCGGCATAGGAGATGGAGCCGTAAGAGCGAAGGGCCGTGCGACCGTCAGGCAGCTTTTCCTCACCGGCTTTGGTTTGATTGGGTCCGTAGATGAATCCGCCCTTGTTTTTCGGATCATTCGAGGCCCACTCGCGGTCGTTGGTTTCCTCGAGGTTCTGGCAACGACTTATGAAGGTGAGGGCCGCATCCCAATCGAGCTTCGGCTGATCGCCGAATTTTCCGTCTTCGATCACCTGATCGGAAAGTGCGATGGCTTCCAGAGCAAGGTAGGTGTTGGACATGTCGGCACGGTCGTTGTGCGAGCCGTAGCCGATACCACCATCGTTCTGATGGTCGGTTTCCTTCGGCTTGCCGATGTCCCACTGTTCACCGATGAGGTGCTTGCGGGCGCGGACAATGGCGGGCTCGTAGACATCGCGAGCGGCGGATGTTAGAGCGGTGACGGAGGTGGCGGTGTTGTAGACGCTGAGGCCGCGGTTGTAGATGCCACCGTCCTCCTTCTGCTGCTCCAGGAGCCATTTGAAACCTTTGTCGATGTTCTCAGGAAATGGCTTCTTGAGGTCGAGGGAGGGATCGCGCACAGCAGCTGTTAGAGCGAGCGCGGTGAAGGCGGGAAGTTCGGGGTCATCCCAGTAGCCTTCCGCTTTTTGCTGCTTGGCCAGCCAGGTGTTTCCGCGGGCGATGGCCTGCTTCATTTCAAATTGAAGCGAGAGGTAGGGATTGTCCGGAGCATCCTGTGCGAAGGATGTGACGACACTGGCGGCGAGGGCGATGAGTGTGATCGACTTCATGATTATTTCTTGGCTTCGAATGGTGAGATGACGACGGTGACGGGTGTCCCGATTTCCGGGATCCGATTGGGGTGGGGCAGCCAGACGTCGTCGTTCTGATTGTCCTTGCCGGCGAAGTTGATCATCGCGGCATTGCTGAGGAAAATGGCAATGATGTCGCCCGAGCTTTCAGCGACGAAAGTGCCGTCGACCACGAAGGATCCGCCGTAGACCCAGGGGTCATTTGGCATCGCTTGTTCGGTGGCGGCGTGGGAAATCCATTGGTTGACCGAGGCGGATTTGGTGGCGCCTTCTTCCTGCCACTCGAAGCCAATCTTCATTTTTGCTCCTTGGCTTTCCTCGGGGCTTGCCGTTTCAAACTCGCTGCTGAGGCTGCCGTCCTCTTCGAGCTTCAGGTAAAGTTCCCGCGACGCCTTGTAGTGAAGTAGCTTGATCGCGATGTTGAGCTTCGTGGCGGAAATCTTGGTGCTCAGAAGTGACTCGTGGATTTTGCCGTTCTCATGGACGACGATGAATTCGAGAAGTCCCTCGTCCATGTTGACCTCGGCCGGGAAACGAATTTCGCGGGTCTTCGGGTCGATGAGGATTTCGCCGATTTTGACGCGGCCATCGTCGAGTCGGGTGACGTCGGCTTGGTGTTCGGCGACCTTTTGGTCGGGCGCGGGGAGGCTGCGTGGTTCGACGGACTTGGGGGGCGATGTCGGTTCCTCGGCGAGGAGGCCGACGGGCAGGAGGAGCAGGGGCAGTAGGATTCGCAGGGTCACAGGTGATAGCTTCCTCGAGAAAACGCGACGGTCCAGTGTTCTCTTAGGGAGAAGCGCTGGATTCCGCAAACTTCATCCAGGCGAGGCGGGTAATCCGGCACTCCAGGGAGTCGGCAGGCTCTTCGCCAGATTGGGGGAGTGAGATAGGTTGCAGGTCGTCTCGAAGAGCGAGCTTGGAAGCGACGAGTTTGAAAACAGAGCGGAGGATCTCTTTCTTGATGTCCTCGGCGTCTTCAGGGGAAGGTGTTTCGACCGATGGGGGTTCGCTGGCCTCCTTGGAGGTGAGGGTCACCTTTAGCTTTGGTGAGGCAGCGGTGGCCCGACCTTTGCGCACGGTGGATGAGAGCATGAGAAGTCCTGAACTCGCCTTCTCAACCGCATCGGCGGCCTCATTGGCGGCTTTCATGGAGAGCTTCAAGCGATCGCCCGGAGCGTCGACATTCATGATGAGTTCCGTGGCGGCTTTCGGGTCATCGTTCCATGGAGCCTGGGTGGCCCGGATGCGACGAATCCCGTTAAGCGCGGCTTCAAGTTCTTCACCGGAAGGTTTGCTGTGATCGATGACTCGTTCCCAGGCGAGGAGCGCCCAAGCGAACTGGGTGTCAGCCTCAAGCTTCGAGGCGAGATTGACGAAGGAGGCGGCGGGTTTGTCGACTTCGTCCGTCCAGGCGTCGAGTTCCGGCTCTGCGCTGAGGTCGCCGATTTCGATGACCGGAGTGGGTGGCGGTGGAGCCGGAGGTGGTTCCGGCGGAGGGATTTCAGCGATTGTTTCCTCCGCGAGGGTCTCTACGGCGAAGAGGTCGGAAGGTTGCGCGAGCTCGCCGGCGGCACGCTGCCGGGCGAACTCGATCTCGGTCGGCGAGGGAGGTTTCAGAAAGTCATAATCCCTGGTGCCGTGCCACCAGATGGTGCCGACAACCGCGATGCAGAGCAGGAATACTATCGGTAGTGGGACGCGTCGCACGGCTGGGAAAATGGAGAAGGTGAAGGCGCTCGCCAAGGGGGAATGTGGGGAGGGCCGCAATCGCCGGGCACAAAAAACGCGCCGCGGATCAGACCGGGGCGCGTTTTGGAAAAATCACTTCTCAGAGAATCACTTCTCAGCGCTCTTCACGAGAGTGGCCTTCTTGCCAACGCGCTCGCGGAGGTAGTGAAGCTTGGCGCGGCGAACCTTGCCCTTGTGGGAAACTTCGATCTTGGCGATGCGCGGGGTGTGGAGCGGGAAAACACGCTCAACGCCTTCACCGTAGGAAATCTTGCGGACGGTGAACGATGCGTTCACACCGGAACCACGGCGAGCCATGACGATGCCTGCGAAGATCTGAATACGCTCCTTGCCGCCTTCCACCACGCGGGTGTGAACCTTGACGGTGTCGCCAACGTTGAAGTCTGCAACTTCGTCCTTCAGTTGCTCCTGCTCGATCTTATTGATGATGTCCATGGCGTCGTCCTTTGCTTTAAATAGTGCGAAAATGATTCCCCGTCTGCGCGAGGGGCGGGAGAACTAGGGGAACTTATTCCCATTTGCAACCGCGAAATTCGCTGTTTTCGGTTATTTCTCAGCCCTTTCCGTAGACGCTCTCCGGGTCGAAGGCCTTGCCGTCGCCAATGAAGCTCATTTCACCGGTGGCAGCGTCGATTTTCCGGTAAAAACAACCGCTTCGACCGGTGTGGCAGGCGCCGGCGCCGATCTGCTCGACGTAGAGGACGATCGCGTCCTGGTCGCAGTCGGTGCGGATCTCCCGAACTTTCTGGACGTGGCCCGAGGTGGCGCCTTTGTGCCAAATTTCCTGTCGGCTGCGCGACCAGTAGACGGCTTCGCCCTTTTCCAGCGTGAGCTGGAGGGATTCGGCATTCATGTAGGCGAGCATCAGGGGCTCCTTGGTGGTGGCATCGATGGCCATGGCCGGCATGAGGCCGTCGGCATCGAACTTCGGGGTGAATCCGAGGCCTTCTTCGACCTCCTTCTTGTCGCCGCGTGCTGGGAAAGTGCTCACGGGGGAGGCTTTAGGGCTGGATGGGGTTCTGGGCAAGCGGGATTCGGTTTTCGACGACCTGCTTTAATAAACATCTTTGCGGTGTCCGACTTTGACGACGGTGATCACCAGGCGGTCGCCGTGGATTTCGTAGATCACGCGGTAGTTGCCGATGCGAACCCGATAGAGCTCTTCGCCTTTGAGCTTCTTTGAATTTGAGGGGAAGGGCTGCGTGGCGAGCTCGGCGATCTGCCGGAGGATCTTTTCGGCATCGGGCTTGGGGATTTTTCGAAAGTCCTTCTGAACCTGTTTCGCAAACTCGACTTTATAGGACGCCATCGGCTTTGAGTTGCTTGACGAAATCCTCGAAGCTCAGGGTCGGCTCGTTTTTTCGCTCCCTCCAATCCTGAATGTCTTCGAGGTCTTCGTGAAGGCTTGCACGGAGGGCGTCGTTGACGAGTTCCGACATGGACTGGCGGGTTTCGGCTGCTTTCAGGCGCAGTGCTTTGTGGATCGGATCATCCAAGTACAGGGTGGCCTTGCTCATGGGGTCAAATTAGCGCTATGGCGTCATGGCGTCAATTTGGATTGCGAGTCGGCTTAATTTGCATTGGCGCATGCGATGGTTTGCGGGCATAGGGGCGGCGCTTTTCGGCTATGGAATCACTTACCGTCATCAAGGCAGGCACTGGGGTGCTGACGAAAGTCAGCGATGGAACGCTCGATGGAGGATCGCTGGTGCGCTTGGTCACAGCAATCGCGGAACTGACGGAGCAGGGTCATTGCTGTTTGCTCGTGAGCTCGGGGGCGGTTGGTGCGGGAGTCTCGGCTTTCGGGCTGAAAGGCTATCCCTCCGAGTTGGAGACCAAGCAGGCCTGCGCAGCGGTCGGCCAGGCTCGCTTGATGCACATTTATGAAAGCCTGTTTCGGAATTTCGATTTGTCGGTCGCCCAGGTTTTGTTGACCGGAGAAGATTTGAGAACGGAGGCTCGCAGCCGGAATGTGCGGAACACCCTTGATTGCCTGCTTGAGAAGAAGGGGATTGTGCCGGTGATCAATGAGAACGATTCGGTGGCAGTGCAGGAACTCAAAGTGGGTGACAATGACATGCTCTCGGTCAACGTGGCGCGCTTGATTGGGGCGAAGCGCCTGATCCTTCTGACCAGTGTGGATGGTCTGCTTTCACCGGATGACAGCGTCTTGATCCCCGAGGTGACAAACGTCGATGACGTGATGGGCTTCGTCAAAAATGAGCAGGGCAAGTTCTCAATCGGCGGGATGGCTTCGAAACTCAAGGCGGTGAAGTTGGCGGTCGATTCGGGAATCGAAACGCACATTGCGAATGGACGCCGGCCGGAGAGGCTGGGGCGGATTCTTGCCGGCGAGAGCGGGATATCGACGCGCTTTCTCGTGAGCTAGTTTGCTTGGGGTTGCATGCGGAGCAAAGGGCTGTTTGATTCCGCGCATGAAGGAAGGCGAAGTCCAGGCAGCGGTAGAAACCATGGCGCGTCAGGCGCGGGCGGCAGCGCTGAAGCTGTCACAACTCTCGACCGAGAAAAAGAATGCGATCCTGCTGGCGATGGCCGCGGGGCTGCGTGCGGCGACGGCGGAGATCGTCGAGGCAAATGCGAAGGACATCGCGGCGGGCGAGGAAAAGGGGCTTGGGAAGGCGATGCTGGATCGGCTGCGGCTCGATGAGGCGCGGGTGGATGCGATTGCGGGCGGGATCGAACAGGTTGCCGCGCTGCCCGATCCTGTGGGTGAGGTGATGGAAAAGTGGAAGCGGCCGAATGGCATGCGCCTCGAGCAGGTGCGGGTGCCGATCGGGACGATTGGGATCATTTTTGAAAGTCGGCCGAATGTGACGAGCGATGCGGCCGTGCTTTGTTTCAAGACCGGCAATGCGACGATTCTACGTGGTGGCTCTGAGGCGATTCATTCGAATCGTGCGATTGCGAAGGCTTTGCAGGAGGCCGGCGCCAAAGAAGGACTTCCGGACCATGCGATTCAGTTGGTGCCTTTCACCGATCGGTCGAGCGTCACGGCGCTGTGCCAGATGGACCAGTGGCTCGATGTGATCATTCCTCGGGGAGGAAAGGGACTGATCGAAACGGTGGTTGCCCAGGCGAGGATGCCGGTGATCAAACACTACGATGGGATTTGCCACGTGTATGTCGATGCCACCGCGGACCTCGACATGGCGGTGAGCCTGGTGGTGAATTCCAAGACTCAGAAACCGGGTGTCTGCAATGCGCTAGAGACGCTGTTAGTGCATTCGGAAGTCGCAGGCAGCTTCTTGCCGGTGGTGGCGGATGCCTTGAAGGCGAAGGGTGTGGAGTTGCGGGGTTGTGAACACACGCAGGTGCAGATCGATTGTCTCCCCGCGACTGAGGAAGACTGGGGAACGGAGTACCTTGATTTGATACTTTCGATCAAGGTGGTGGATTCGCTTGAGGACGCGGTGTCGCACATCAACACACATGGATCCCACCACACGGACTGCATCGTGACGGCGGATGAGAACAGAGCGGAGTTGTTTTTGAACTCGGTTGATTCGGCCTGCGTTTTCCACAACGTCTCGACTCGCTTTGCCGATGGTGAAGAGTTTGGTTTCGGCGCGGAGATCGGGATTTCGACGGAGAAGCTGCATGCTCGCGGGCCAATGGGATTGCGGGAGCTGACGAGTTATCAGTACCGGGTCCGGGGCGAGGGGCAGATCCGGGGGTGAGGGACGGGTCGTGAAATGAAGCGTCGCAACGCGACGCGATTCCTGGCTGACGGGAGCGATGGGCTGTCTCCTTGGCCAGGACGACGGCGTGGAAAGCCTGGGGCGATCATGGAATTGTCCTGATGGGACGCGGGAGGCTCGCGGGGCTTGCTCGGAGGAAATGGCGACGTAGGCTCCGCATGTGTCTGAGGAGCGGAGACCTGATAGAAGCCCGGGGAGGATCATGGGCGGCTTGGGTCTGATGTTTTTCCTGCTCGGGATGTCGCCGGGTTTTTATGTGCCGGCTCTGACGAATCTTCTGAGCGAACGGGGTTTCGACAGCATGGTGGTGCAGTGGGCGTGGCTTTCGGGTCCGGTCGCGGCGCTGATATCGCCGCTGTGTGTCGGCGCTTTGGCGGACAACCGTTTCTCCGGCGAGAAGGTCATGGGCTGGCTTGGCCTGATCAGCTCAGTGCTCCTAGGCGGAGCGTTTCTGGTTCTCGATCTGGGATGCCCGGCATGGGTGTTTCTCGTGCTGATGTTCCTTTGTGCGATCATTTCGGCACCGATGTGGAGCATGTTGGCGAGCATCTCGATGGCGCATTTGCGCTCGGGGGAACGTGAGTTTCCCTTGGTTCGCTTGGGGGCGACTTTTGGTTGGGCGATTGCGGGGCTGATCACGAGTTTCGTGCTGAATGCCGATGGCACGGTGGTGTCGGGTTACGCGGCGGCGGGCGTTCGTTTGCTTGGAGGTTTCGCTGCGTTCTATTTGCCGTCGACGCCACCACCGGGGCGTTCGAGGTCGTGGCGGACTTTGTTAGGAATGGATGCGTTCCGTTTGTTGAAAGAAAGGGATCACTTGGTGTTCTTTTCCGTGGCGGCGCTTTGGTCGATGCCGGTTGCGGCTTTTTACATGTGGGCACCGAAGCATCTCGCGGAGCTCGGTGATACGAAGGCGTCGGCGACGATGGCGCTGGGGCAGGTGAGTGAGGTGGTGGCGATGGTCTTGATGGCATCGCTGATGACCCGCTTTCGGGTGAAGACCCTACTGACTCTGGCGCTGGGTTTGTCGGTGCTGCGCTATGCCTTGTTCGCCTGGTCAGGGATGGATGGAACGCGGACGGGACTAATGATTGGGATTTCGTTGCATGGCTTCTGCTACACCTTCTTTTTCATCACCGCTCAGTTGTTTCTTGATCGGCGGGTGCCGATCGAAATGAGGAGTCAGGCGCAGGGACTGCTGGCGCTTTTCAGCGGGGGCATCGGGTCATTGATCGGGACGATTGCGGTGCGGCAACTGTACGATTTTGCCGTCGTGGGTGAGCACGGGAGCTGGACGAGCTACTGGTCGATTCTTGCAGCGGTGATCGTCATGATCACCGTCGGTTTCGTCGCGCTCTACAAGGGCGTGGCGCCGAGTAATCCTTCAAGGTAGTTTCCACGCGGCGCGTTTGGCGGCGTACTCGGATTGCGGGAGGAGCACGTAGAGCGGTTGCTTGTTAGGATCAACCCAGGCGATGAGTTCACGCAGGTGATTTTCCTCGATGGTGGTGCAACCGGCGGTTGGCTTGGATCCGCCGCCGCGCCAGATGTGGAAGAAGATGGCGCTGCCGCCGCCGGGTTTGACCTTGGGTGGGGCGTTGTGCGCGACGAAGAGCTTGAGCGAATGGGCGTGATCGCCCTGGCGCATCTGCTGTTTTTTCTCCCAGGTTGTCGCTGGCTCGTGATCGAGGATGAGGTGACGATTGTAGCTGGGAGATGCGCTGTCCTCGACCCAGAGGTCCCGCTTGGTGATCTGCCGGTAGAAGAGATTCGGGTGCTTCTTGATCGCCGCATCGTATCCCCACGCACCACCGATGTGGAAGACTCCGGCAGGGGCTCGCCCGTCACCCTCCTTCTTTAGTTTGGCACCGGGTGCATTCGGGTGGATGCCCAATCCCCAGATGAGTCCACTTTTTCCAAGTCGTCCCTGCCAGGGACCAAGTGCCTTGACCCACTGCGTGCCGCGTTTTTCATAAGCGGTGAGCGTGACATGTGAGGCGTTCCAGTCCTTGGCAACGCCTACGACGCATTGGGTCGAACTCGCGGGGAGTTCAAAAGCACTGGTAGTGACCGTTAGAACGACGAGCGATAGGAGGGCGCGAAGCATGAGGGAAAATGGCATGCGCTGGACGGCTTGCAAGTTTGAGATCTAGCTCATTCTTCGTTGGTCGAGACAGAGAAAGGCGGTGCCGGGGCCGGCGGGGTCGATGGCGTATTGGTCGGCAGGGTTCGCTGCGTCGATGAAGGGGGCGAGGAACTCGGCTTGAGGAGTGAGGGCGATGAGTTCAGTGGCTGAATGGGACCAATGCAAGAGGTCGCTGAAATTGATATCGGTCGTGAGGTCCTGATGCCCTGGGCGGGCGCAGGCCTCGGAGCCGGTGAGGCATTGGTGGTGGAAGTAGGCGCGTAAACTGCCACCGGGTTGGCGGTGGTAGAGGTCCTTGTCGCGGGCACCGTAATCGATGGTGAGCAGACGGCCCTTCCTCCAATGAGGCAGCATTTGCGTGAGCCATTGATGATAACTCTCGTGGACTTCGATGACTTGCTGCTCGGCCCATGGGGTTTGGAAAAGGGTGCTGCTGGGAAGCTCGGCGATGGGCAACCAAACTTCGCGATCGGGGAGGAGGGAGAGTTCCTCCCAGTGGTCACCGGATTTTCTGAATCGGCGGACGGGGAAGGCGTCGGCGAATTCGTTCGAGTAGAGGCAAGCCTTCCCGTCACAGGCATCGAGGGCATCCTGGATGTTTCGGTGCCAGCGGACCTTGTTGCCGAGCAGGCGCTGTTGTTTTTCGCGCAGCGTGGCCGAGGACTCGACGAGATGGAGTCGGGTGCGCAGGCGTCGATGCCAGGGAAGATGGCCGAGGACCGATTTGGCGAGGGTTCCCTCACCGGGGCCGAGCTCGATCAGGTCGCCGCATCCCTCGCTGGTTAGAGTCCGGTTTGCCCAGGCGGCAATGGCCTTTCCGAGGGCGGGAGAGATGGCGGCGGTGGTCGTGAAATCACCCCGTTGACCCACGCCCCGAATACGGCGGGCATAGTAGCCTTGGTCCGGATCGTGCAGTGCAGCGGCCATGAAACGATCAAATCTCAGGGGCTCATGTGGGTCAGTCCAGGGGAACATCGGCGGGACAAGTCTGGTCGAAGAGCAAAAATATGACAACCCGATGCAACGATTTAAACGACGAGTGCTTGACCCGCCGCTGATACTTCAGAGCATGCAGACAGTGAAGGGATTGGGAATCTTGATTGCGTCGACGCTGTTATTCGTCGCTTGTAAGGAAGAAGGTCGGGACGCGAATACGCCCGAGCGGAAATCCGAGTCCCCACTAAAGAAGGTCGATGAGATCATTTCCACGGTGGAGGGAGTGAAGCCCCCGGATAAGACGAAGACGGTGAAACCTCCACCTGCCACGGGCGAGGAGGAAGTGGAGGCACCCAAGATTCCCGTGGCGGAACCGGTTCCCGACAAGCCGGGATTTGTGATCAGCCCTTACAACGGCAAGTGGATCGACGTGACCGGAGTCAAACCGGGAACGCTGATGGCGGACCCGCATTTTACCGAGGAGAAGAAGTTTTTCCGAGTGCCGCAGATTCCTGAAGCGGAGCAACCGGAGACCGCTCCTGAGGAGGAGGGGTCGGAGGTGGCCGAAGAGATTCTCTGAGTCCGGGGCTTACCGGGTTGGAATGACTTCTACGGTAAAGCCTTTCAGATAACTCGTCTCGGGGATGGCCGGGAGAACCGGATGGTCGCGACGCTGAGAGTGCTCGGCGACGAGGCGCAAGCTGCGTTTCGCGTCGGTGGAAGCGGAGACAATGTTCTGTAGGAAAAGTTCGCGGCTGGCGTGATGCGAGCAGCAGAAGGTGGAGAGCTGGCCGCCCTTGTCGAGAAGCTTGAGCGAACGCAGGTGGATCTCATTGTAGCCACGCATGGCACCGCTGAGGGTCTTCTTGTTGCGGGTGAAGCTCGGCGGATCGAGAATGATCAGGTCGAACTGGTCTTCGCAGGCCTTAAGGTAGTCGAACACGTTGTGCTCGATGACCTCGATCTTGAGGTCGTTGCGCTCGGCATTGAGGCGGGCGCTTTCGCAGGCGCTCGCCGAGATGTCCACGGCGGTGACGCTGGCGGCACCGGCTTTTGCACAGGCGAGGGCAAAGCCACCCTGGTTGGTAAAGCAATCGAGCACGCGCTTGCCCTTGGCGAGCTTCGCAACTTCCGCATGGCTTTCGAGCTGGTCGAGATACAGTCCGGTCTTCTGCCCGTCCATCACGTCGATCTCAAAGTCGAGGTCATTGGCGCGCACGGTGAAGGGGCCGGGGTTGGCACCTTCGAGCATGCGGATTTCCTGTTCGATGCCCTCCGCTTTCAACACGGGGGAGTCATTCCGAAGAATGATTGCCTCGGGGGCAATGAGCTCGCGCAGGGCCTGGGTGATCAGGTCGAGGCGCTGGCTCATTGCCAGCGTCAAGGTCTGGATCACGACATTCGGGCCATAGCGATCGATGATCAGTCCCGGGATTCCATCGGACTCGCTCCACACGAGACGGCAGAGGGTTTCATCGATGCCGACGCGACGGCGCAGGTCGATTGATTGACGAATGCGACGAAGGAAAAAGTCGGCGTCGAGATCCTGACGGCGACGAGAGAAGCGTCGGGCCACGATCTGGGAATTCGGATTATAGATGGCGGATCCGAGCGGGCGGTCGCGGAAATCCTTCAGGGTCACGACATCGCCGGGCTGCGGGTCACCGAAGGTCTTTTTGATTTCGGTGCCGTAAATCCATTCGTGACCGTGATAGATTCGGGCGCGGGGAGCGATGATGAGGCCGGGCATGGGCGGGAAGAAACAGCGGAGAAGGGGTGTAGGCGAGGACGAATTGACAGCATTTGCGCTCTGCAGGAAAGATATCCGCGAGATTCCCCTTGCTAGGTCGGCGGCAGGCATCTAAATCCCTGCCCTCCAAGATCATGGGACAGCAGCACAGAACCACCGTCAAACGCCGCCGCAGGAAGAACTACCTCAAGCGGAAGAAGGAACAAGCCAAGCTCGGCGGCATCGCCGTGAAGAAGTCGGCTGCCAAGAAGGCTGCTGATCCAGCAAAGAAAGCGGTCAAAAAGGCAGCCAAGAAAGCTCCAGCCAAGAAAGTCGCCGCCAAGAAGGCCGTGAAGAAGGCTCCAGCCAAGAAGGCGGCGAAGAAGGTCGATGAGGAGACCAAGGACTCCGGTGAGACTCCGACCGCTGAGTAAGCTCAGGCGTCCATTTAATTTTTGAGAAGGCCGGGTGCAGCGATGCAGTCGGCCTTTTTGTTCGGCATTGGAGAGGATTTTTTCGGGAGGAAACGAAGATAACGAAGGGGGGGAGGGAGGATAAGAAGAGCTATGTCTATTGTTCAGCGAATTCGGGTGGATAGTGAGACCATGGTCGGAGCGTGCAGGACTTCGAATTGGCGGCCTCCAACGACTGCCGCGTTGATGAAGCGGGTGGTTTGAGATTCTTGGGCACCGCGACTGGCGTGGATGTGGCCGAAGACGTGCAAACGTGGTTGAATCCGCCGAAGCTCTTTGAGCAGGTGGGGGCAGCCCAGATGACCGGTTCCGGACGAAGGTGTGTCGAGAATTCCGAAGGGAGGTGTGTGGGTGACGAGGATGTCGACTCCACTCGGGATATTTGCCCATCGATCGATCAATTCCTCCTGCGTGGCATAGTAGGCAAATCCAGATAGATCGGGGCACCAGGGGGCTCCATAGATCAGCAAACCATTGATCTCGATCATGCTGTCTTCAAGTAGGGTTCCATGGCTGAATTGGAATTCCCTGCTTTGGAGGAGGAAATCGTGATTCCCACCTACGCAAACAACCTGCTTGGCTGGAGACTCGGCGAACCATGTGTCCACGTCATGAAGCGTCTTCTCATCTTCCCTTCGGAAACTGCAGAAGTCTCCGCAGTGGATCAGGATATCACACTCTGGGATGCTCAATTCGCGGTGCTTGCGGTGGGTGTCCGCGACGATGCAGAGAGAGTTCATGGTTCTTTTTCTGAGCTAAGTTGAGTTCTACCCTGTGGCAAATTTTGCCGCAAGGTTTGGAATTTGCGAGGTTCATTGAGGGGTTTTGGTGGGCTGTTGAGGTTCTTTCTTTCGCGGCTTGGAGCCGCCTTTGACGTTGCGGAGATGAGGGGAGCTCGGCAGCATTCGGGCGCGATGGCATTTACGGTGGATCAGGCGGTTTCTTTGATTGAGGGAGCTCACGAAAGACAGCGCTTGGCGCATGCATTTTTGATCAGCGGACCAAGGGGATCAGGGAAAGAAGAGTTGGCGGCGCGGATTGTGAAATCGCTTCAAGGAAGCGGCGGCGGAGGAATGGACCTGTTTGGCGAGCCGGTGAAGGTTGAGGTGCCGCCGCTGGATGAACTCCAGGGGGAGTGGGTGCGAATTTTGCGCCCGCAGTCGAAATCTCGTCGGATCCGGGTCGAGGACATGCGCGAGTTGGAAAAGTCGCTGCACATGGTGGCCGGGCCGGATGCCTGGAAGGTCGGGGTCATCGTGGATGCCGATCGAATGATGCCTCAAGCGGAGAATGCCTTTCTGAAAACCTTGGAGGAGCCTCCACCACGGACTTTGTTGCTGTTGCTGACGGCGACACCGGGAGCTTTGTTGCCAACGGTGATCTCACGCTGTGTGCGGATGCCGCTGGTCGGAAAGCTGGACCTTACGGGCGAGGGGGGCGCTGAACTGATCGAGTCGCTGAACATGGCGGCTTCGGCAGGCCTGGGGTCTCCAGCGGTGGCGCTGGGCTTGAAGTCGGTGTTCTCCCTGATCCTCGCGCGGAAAAAGGCGGAGGCCGAGGCCGCCGCTCACGAAATTCTCAAGGAGGAGGAAAAGACGCTCAAGAATGCCGTCGAAGGTGACTGGCTGAAACGTCGGGAAGAAGCGCTGAAATCGGTGGCGGAGTCCGAGTATTTGGCGGAGCGGGCACGCTTGTTTGACGTGCTTCAGGCGTGGCTGGCAGATGTGCTGCGGATCAAAAGCGGCGCCGCCGGATTGGATTTCCCTGAATGCGAGGATTCGATGCGGGGCGTGGCAGCGGCGCAGTCTCTAACGGGTCTGCTGCAGCGCATGGAGGCGATCGAGGATCTGCGGGTGACTCTGGAGACCAACGCTCAGGAACAACTCGCCCTCGAGGTGGGATTCTTGAAGGCATTTGGCTGAGCCGGGGGGGCGGCTCGGCGCCTGCTGCGACAGCCCGGATCATTAATTCCTGGGCTGTCTCAACTGGGGAGGTGAAACGGAAGCGGAGAAGGCCTCACTCCGCCGTTTGGACGCCTTCCTCGGATTTGATGGTGACCTTGATGGCGTTGTCGGGAGTCAGGTATTTCGCGGCGAGATCGTTGATCTCCTCAAGGGTGATCGATTCGACGTCTGACTTGCGGTTCCGCGCGAGTTCGAGCTTGTGCGGTTCCTGCTGACTACCCGAGAGCACATTGGAGAGCCAGTATCCGTTGTCGCGAAGGTTCTTGTCGATGTCGGCAAGGGCGGGCTTGCGGGCCCGGTCGAGTTCATCCTCGGTGGCGCCTTCTTTGGCGAGCGTGGCGGCAAGCGACTCACTGACCTCGACGAGTTTCTCGATGTCATCGGGTTTGCCTTCGCTGAGGGTGAGCATGAAGCCGAAGTCATCGAGGGCGGTGGAGCCATTGACGCCGGCTTGAGGACTGTAGGAGGCACCCAGCTTTTCGCGAATCTCTTCACGGAGACGATCACCGAGGATGTCGCCGAGAAGATTCAGGCGGCGGAAGTGCTCGTGGTTGTGGCGAATGCCTTCGGTCTTCCAGATGAGGATGGCGCGGCCCTGGGCGATCTTACTTTCGTAGCTGAAGGATTTGCTCTGGGGACTCTCCGGGAAGGCGACCTTGCGGACCTCGGCCGGCAATTCCTCGGGCGCAGGTCGCTTGTCGATCGCTCCGAAGGTCCGGAGAATCGAAGGAAGGATTTCTTCGCTTTTGAAATCACCCACAATGCTCAGCTCGATGTCGGCCTTGGTGAAGGATTCTTCGATCCATGGCTGGATGTCATCCACGGTATAACTGAGGAAGGTGTCAGCCGTCTTCGGAAAACTGAAACGGGGATCGTCGCCCCTGAGCCAGGCACTCATTTCCTGCATCGAGCCGGCCGAGGTGTGCTTGAGCTGCTGATAGAGCATCGGAATTTGTTTGCGAAACTGGGTGATGGCCTCGGGATGATACCCGGGATGAAGGATCTGGGCAGTCATGGCCGCCATCTGAAGGTCGAAGTCTTCAGGCGTGGTCTGCCCGCTCAGACCAAAGGCATCATCGCCGACGGCAAAGCCGAAACCGATGTTCTTGCCTGCGAAAATCCGCTGAAGGTCATCGACGGTGTGTTCCCCGATGCCGCCGCCTTCAATCACTGCTCCTGCAAACTCGGCGAGCCCGACTTTGTTGGGAGGCATGGTCAGCCGGCCGCTGCCGATTCGCGTCGAGATCGAAATGCGGTTCTTTTCAAAATCGGTAGGCTTCAGGTTGACCGTGACGCCGTTGGATAGCTTCAGCTGGGTGATGCCGAGGTCAGTGATTTCTTCCTTCGACTCAATGGTGCCCGGCTCTCCGAATTCCGTGTAGGCGAAGGAGGCGAGCACTTCCTTTTTCGGGGGATCGACGGGCTGGGTGGTGGATTCCTGATAGAGTTTTGCGAGGGTTTCCTCGGCATCACTCGGAGCGACCTTGGTCGTCAGGATGAGGTGCATCCCGCGGCCTTCCCAGAAATCGACGAAGGCCTTGTGGCAGTCTTCGGCGCTGAGCGTTTCCAAACCGGCTTCGACGATCGCAAGATCGGTTTCCGGAGTGGTCAGGACGCGACCGTCGTTGATCGATCCGGCAATGGCGGTGGCGAGACTGTTGGAAGGGCGGGTGTCCTTGGACTTGACGGCTTGCTGATAGGCGTTGAGCAGGTTGGCTTTGGCCTCGGTGAGTTCGGCGGAGGTGAAGCCATACTCCATCGCTCTGCGGAATTCCTGTTCGAGCACCGGCACTGATTCTTCCCAGCGGTCGTCGGCGACGTTGAGATCGATGCTGCCGAGTTCGACGAAGTTGAAGATGTCCTGTTTGCTGGCGGAGCCACCAAGAATCGGAGAGCCCTCGGTTTTGGCAAGGCGGTCGAAACGCAGCCCGAGGATCGAGTTGGCCACACTCAGGGGCATTCTTGAAATACGGGTTTCCTTGCTGTCGATCCGCGGGGTGTGGGTGTCGACGCTGAGCAGTCCAAGCTCCGTGCCGGTGGCTTCCTTGTCGGCAAAGATGGCAGGCTTGAGGCCTTCGACGGAGGTCACGCTACCCATGTCCGGATCGCTTCCGGGGTTCTCCGGGTTGCGCAGGCTGCTGAAGGTTTCACGGATCTTGGTTTCAATCACCGCAGGATCCATATCGCCGACCGCGATGAAGGTCATGCGGGACGGCGTGTAGTAGCGCTCGTAAAAATCGACAAATCGTTCGCGCGGTGCGGTCTTGATGACTTCTTCGGTGCCGATGGGAAAACGCTTTTCGAGAAGTGAGTCCGGCAGGAGCTGGGAAAACTGCTTCTGCATCATGCGGTAGCCGACCGAGTCGCGGCTGGTTTTTTCCGAAAGGATGACGCCACGTTCGTTGTCGATTTCCTCTTCCTTAAGTAAGGCGCCATCGCTGAAATCGCGCATCACGGTGAAGCCGAGCTTCATGGTGTCTTCAGTTTGTTCCGGGAGGTCGAGCATGTAGACGGTCTCATCGAATGAGGTGTAGGCATTGACGTGGGCACCGAAGGCGATGCCGAGGCGCTGCATTCTTGGGATGAGTTCGGCGGGCGTGAAGTTCTTCGAGCCATTGAAGACCATGTGCTCGAGGAAGTGGGCGACGCCGCGCTGGTCCTCGGCCTCCATCAGGGAGCCGGCGGCGATGTGGAGGCGAAGTGACAAGCGCTTCGGAGGCTCGGCGTTCGGTAGAATGATGTAGCGCATGCCATTATCGAGGGAGCCGAAGACGGCTTTCGGGTCGGCGGGGATGTCGCTCTTGTCCTGGGGCCAGGTGGTGCTGGTGGCTGAGGCGGCGACAGGGTCGCTGTCTTCCCCGGTTTCTGCGGGCGGGGCATCGACCGCTTCCGCTACTGGAGGTGGGGGATCGGTGGCCTTTTCCTGAGGGGTCTCCGGTTTTCGAAGGATCAGAAATAGGGCCGCTGCTGCGAGGAGAAGCGAGAGGATGACAGGTGCAGGATTGCGCATGAGCGGAGGTTGGGAGTTGGTGGCCGGACTTGGCAACGGCTAAGCGACAGGGCTTCGGTGATTTTTCCACGAATTCGTGTTGCAAAGATGGAGTTTGCATGATGTTTTCCCCGCCCGTCGAGAGATCGACACAAAACGCGCGCGTGGCGGAATTGGTAGACGCGCATGATTCAGGTTCATGTGGGAGCAATCCCGTGGAGGTTCGATTCCTCTCGCGCGTATCTTTTGGTTTTCAAGGACTTATGGCTCGCCTTCGTGGTGGGCCTTTTTGTTAGAGTCGGGAACTGTGCCCAAAGTGTGCCCAAACCTGCGGCGACCATCCCAGACACGAAAAAACCCCGCCAGCATCGCCGACGGGGTCTCTGCGTCCAGATCCATCAATTGATGGATGTGCACTTCCGGATCGTCACCCCATCAGTTTTGAACTGCTGAAGCCCTGTTTCGAGTAGCAGGCGCTCAAGCTCCCGCTTGGGGATTCCGTGCTTGGCGACAAGCTCCTCGATCTCCTTGGCGATCTCTGAGCGCTTCCTGGGCGGTTTGATGGTCAGCTTCATGATTTGCGGCCTTCCGATTTGTTCACTTCGACTGTGTAGGCCAGCGCGGCGAGGAACACGTCGCGAAGCTCGATTCCTAGTTCTTTCGCCATCGCCTCCGAAGCGGTGAAGCATGGCTCCTGAATCTCGATTCGCCAGTCGTCGGTCTTTTCGTTCGGGTCCAGCTTCTCGATCAGCTTGCTCTTCGGCGCGATGTAACACCCCGTGGTCCGAAACGGGCGGTTCCAGTTCCGCTTTCGATAGGGCAGGTCATCCATGTCCTTCGGACAGACGCGGGAAATGCAACGGGACAGCGAAACGCCCCACAGTGCCTTTAATAGGGAGACAGGAACATCGAGCTTGAAAGCGACCGAGGGCTTCACGATCTCGTATCGTATCGTTCCTGACTCGATCTCTTTGATTCCTGCATGCTTGGCCTTCGCGGCCTTGGTTTTCGTTCTCATGTTGTTTCAGTATCGAAAAAGCCCCGTCTCCGATCAGCGTTGAAGCGCTTTCCCGACAAGGAATCACCCTTGGCAGTAGATCAGAAACGGGGCCTAGTTCTCTTGAGTTCCGCTGTCAGGTGATAAGTCCGACGGTTGAGATGCGGGACGGCTCTTCAACGCCGTCGGGTCTGAGCCAATCAGGCGCGGGTGGCGCCGTCAAGTGGTCAGTGGAAATCGGCCGTCAGCGGATCCTCGGGGCGCTGCATCGCGGCCACCGCTCGCCGGATGCCTGAGACCCTCATAAGCTCGTCACGTTCGCGTGTGAGCCTCTGAAGCGTCGCATGCTGGACGGCGGTCAAGTCGTCGCCAAGTTCGCGCAAGATGCTGATTTCCCCGGCAAGTTGAATGAGGAGTTCAACGCGTGCAGAGGGTGAGGGCGGAATAATCATTCCTCGAGGTCTCCATATAGAAAGTTGTCCCACCCGTCGCGGTCCGAAAGGAGCCAAGTGAGCGTGTTTGAGTAGACCGCGCCGGATGTGCCGTTCTGCACGGAGTCAGCGGCGACGAGCATCCAGTTCCGAGACCCGTTAGGCTCGATCGGGTCACCCTCCGGATTGTCGATTTTTCCAAGATTGTTCACGCGAGATGTCGAGATCGGGCTGGTCGATTCCTCTTGCATGGTCCATGAGAAGCGCGGGATTTTGTAGGAGACGACGCCTTCAGATAGCCGGTCGGCCGCAAACACGGCATCCGGCGAAACGATCACCTGCGCCACCTCGTCCCATTGGACGAATTCCCCGGTGTCTTGGTTCCGAGTCCCAAGTTTCGATTCTCCAGCGTCCCATTCAACGGTCCCGTCCGCGATGGCGGCCAGTAACTGGCGTTCACCACTTGAAAGCGCCACTACTTTCGGATGGCTGAGAATGGATTCCTCTTCGATCGAGCCGCCTAGAGTGTAGGTGGTCGGAAGTTCGTCGCTATCACCCCCATATCCGGCAGACCAGAAGCCGACGTAGTTCGCGTCAATGGTCGCCCACCCGGCTTCCATGTGCCGGATCTCAAAGCTCTGGAACTTCAGGAACTGATAGAAGTCCGGTAAGTCTGGATCCAGCGCGGTTGCGGCAACGCCAGGCATAAGTCTCTGCTGCCCCGTGAATACGTCCATCGCGGATTGCAGGACGAGAAAGGACTGTGTAGCCGTCCAGCGTCCGCCCTCGTTCTGCTGTGCCGTGAAGTCCGATTGTGGGATAAATGAGGACGATGTGAGTCCGAATGATTTTGCCTTCATATTTTGAAAAGGTGCCCCGCTCGGAAACCAACCCGAGCGGGGACTTTTACTCTGTGGAGAACCTAGAACCGCAGAGAGTGTTAGACGTCGATCCCGAGTTCACGGGCGACGTTGTGAAGGGCTTCCCGACCGCATCCACGGTTGGCTTTACAGCGTTTGAATGACTCGCGAAGTCGGCAGAGTGTGTCGCTAGGTGCAAATTCGTCGGCATGGATACCGACTTCCTCAGCCGATTGACGTTCGATGGCTTCAAGGTCCGCGCACTTCGTTTTCAGTTGCGCTTCCTTGTCGTCGTGGAACGCGTCGAGGACGTCGGCCACGTCGGCAATCGTGGTCTTGATTGCTCGTTTGATCGGCGTCCTCAGTGCTGATTGAAGCAGTCCCCGGTCAGTCGAATTCGCGGACACTGCCAGCGTGGAAACCGCCTCGGCCATGGTCAATTCACCAGCGGCGAAACGTGCCCCGGCAGAGTCTAGAAATTCGCGGAGGTCGGTGATTTCAGCGAGGATACCGTCGAGCCTTGCAAGCTCGGTGATTGCATCCGTGATTCGTTTTTTATCGGCAGCCGAAGGATCAAAGCTTTCGAGCTGGACGTTGGGGATTACCCTCGTTTTTGAAATTTTGGTCATGATGTTAGATCAGTTGGATTTGAGGAGTTGATTGATTTTCGCGGCCTCGGCTGTGGTGCCAAACCGGGCGGCGGTTATAAGTGTGGCGGCGGGGAGTTTCCGTTGCTCGTCCTCAGGCAAAGCGAGGATTTCGGTTGCAGTGGTCCCGAAATATTTCGTGGCAGCGCGATCTTTTGTGAGGGCCTGAGCGGTCTTGCGTGCTGCGATCTCCAGACGGCGTGCAGCGGACGCAGGCGGCAAGGTCGAGGTCTTGGCGTTCGAGACTTCCTTTTCGAGTGCTGCGATGCGCTCAAGCAGGGTTTCAGGGAGTTGCGCGGATGCCTCAAAGACTTCATCTGCGAAGCCATGTTTCACGGCCTCTTCTGCGGTGAAATACGTGGTCGCCTTCATCATGTTGCGGACTTCGCCGACGGGCTTCTTCGATCTGGCAGAGTAGATGTCGGCCAGGTCATTCGAAAGCTCGTCAACGATGCTCGCCAGCTCCCGAAGTTCGGCGGGATTGCCACCGAGCGAAATGGAAGCATCGTGGATCATAAACACGGCGCTCTTCTCGATCCGAACCTTGTCGGCGGCCATGGCGATGATTGAGGCCATGCTCGCGGCAGTCCCTGTGATGTTCGCGGTGATCTTAGAGCCGTTGGCAGATGCTTTGCGAAGGGCTTTTACGAGCTTGTATCCGTGCCTAACGGATCCACCGGGGCTGTCGATGTCGAGGGTGATTTCTTCGCCTCGATTGATGTTGGAGAGTCCATCAATAACCCGGTCTGTTAGGGTCTGATGGATGACGTCATTTAGTGTGATGTGCATGATTTATTGAGCGTATTTGGCCAAAGCCACGCGTCTGCGGGCGGCGGCGATCTGTTGATTGCATTTCTCAATTACACCGTCGCGGCTCAGATAGAAGAAGAGGGCTCCGGTCCTGCTCTGGGTTGCGAGGGTTTCGATCAGCTCGGCAGGATTTTCAGGGTCGATTCCACGGTCGCGGAAACGTCGGATTTGGCGCGGATCGACTCCGAGAATTTCGCCAAGTTCTGCATCGGGTATGGTTCGCTTGAGCACGGGACGAATGAACACTATTTGTCCGATGCAAGCAAGTTGCAAATGCAATTAGTTTGCATGTGGGGCGAATCTCCCTGTGGGGGGGTTGCGTTTCATGACTAACCTTAGTTGTGTCCTAAGGTTTAAAAGGTGCGCCCGATTCCCATGGGCGACGCGTCGCATGAGCACTGCTGATGCTACGGAAGCCTTTCAAGGGGGGTGTCCTGCCCCGTATTCGCCTCCTGCGCGCCCTGTCCGTCAGGCTTACCCTTCCACGACTCCGACCGGATGCCGCGACTCTCAAGCCATACTGTGCACGCCCGGGCTACCTCCCGGCTTAGCACGATCTCGCGTCGCATTTTCCGCTGCTCCGGTGTCAGCGTCCCGTGCTGCTTCGTGCTGTTGTTCCTTCTTCCTCGTCGGCTCATGGCTTCGGCTTCGGGGTTCGTGGTGTGACTGCTCGCTTGGTCCCCAGCGCAACGGCGGTCCCATCGTTGGCCAGCTTGATCGACACGGGCAGTAGATGGAGCACCCAGCGTTTCGGATCGGTTGGCGCGGATGCTTTTGCGACCAGCGCAAAGCAGGCTTCCCCGGTGTCGGTTAGCAGGTCGGATTGTTCCGGTGACAGCACTAGTCGAGTGGTCGAGGGGAGTGGACTAGTGGAGCAAGTTTCTGACTTCGTAGAATTTTCCATGGTCAGCAATCGTTGATTCTTCGTTTATTTTTCGAATAAAGGTAAAAACATGGTCCACTAGTCCACTGGTTCGCGGAGTGGCCGGCTGACAATCCAGCGTTGAATTGCCGTCTTCGCCTTCGATTTCTGGATGATCTCCGACCCCTGCCTTGCGAGCTTTCCGAGTAGCTTCCCACTGATCGAATAGTGTTTCGACAGGAGGCTGTTAGCCTGACTCCGAACGGGGCTGTCAGCGTCGCAAAGGGTCGCTTCGATGTCACAAGCGGGCACCTCCCTCGATTCACCTGGGGATAGGTTGAACGCCCCCCGGTCGAGCGCGATACGAAGCAGGTCTTCAAGTCGGGACTCCTCAGCGATGTTCCCAAGTGCCTCCTCGAGTTCCGCGTCTCGCCATGCCCGAACGCCCGCCCGGCTATCTGCTAGGGCATCGGGGATAGTCATTCCTTCAAGCCATGCGGTGAACGCTGGGAGTTCGGCGCGGATTTCCTTCTGGAATGACAGCTTGCCTTCCGGTGTCGATGTCCCAGGCGGAACGGTGATCTTGTTGACGCGAAGGAGAATCACCTTGTCGTCGAGGTCATCGTCAATTGGGGGAATGATGGCCAAGGATTCCGGCGTGTCATTGCAACAGACCATGACGCGCCACACGGGGCGAAGTGAAATGGCCGACACGTTCCTTCGATTCACTTGGACTTCGCCGCCATAGATGGCTTCCTTGAACCGAGCGCCGAATTCCTTCCGCTTTCTGATGTCGGTAGTCCCGACGCTGTCGTCGATCAATAGAAGCTCGGCCCCGACGAGATCGTCGTTCCATGGGAGCGTCCCACTCCATGCCGTGAACGGGTGGCCGACACGTCCTCCAAGCAACTGCGCGGTGATCCATGCGAGGAGGCTTTTCCCGGTGTTGACGGTCCCCGCCATGACGAGCAAAGGCGCAGCCTGATGGATCCCGTATCGGACAGCACGAATTGCCCCAGCCAGCCATCCGCTAAAGATGATCCTCGCTTCATTCTCAGGGAATGCGTCGCGAATGATCCCGGAGATTGTCGGGAATGCTCCCGGCGCGGGTTCCGGTAGTGTCGGCTCACTGGTCACCAGTAGCGACAAACCGTTTTTGCGAACGATGCCCCGCTTGTGTCCCGCAATGGATCCGCTCCAGTCGACAGCGTTGTCGATTTCGGCGTCGGCAATGCGGTTCTTCGCCTCTTCCTTCGATTCCTTTTCGTCATGGCCACGGGTCACAAAGTGCCGGGTCACTCCAGCTAGGACAGGAGCCTTTCGGGTGTAGCTTCGATAATGGGTGCCAACGTCGACGAGATACTGACTCTTCACCGAATCGTAGAACACGCCCGACGGATCGAAGCGCAACTTCTTATCGTCACCCGTCACGAGCTTGTCGTGATACTCTTCAATTGTCTCGCTCATTGGGTGATGTTGTTAGGGTTGAAATAGACGACTTCCTGCGGCTTCCCGTTGTCGCGGGTTCCGTTCGGCATGCGGACGAACTGCGAGTGGTTCCGGTAGAGCGCCGGGTCTGCACCGAGGGCGAGGCATGTCCGCCAAAAGATGCGGTCCCGGTCCGTGTGTGGAGTGGTCGGGAACCATGCGTGCTTTGACTTTCCCCCAGATGACAGGACCAGCGCGGCCCCTCTGAATTTCATCAACTGCATGATGATCGAAGGGTGTTGTTCCGGCGGCGGATCATCGAAGTCGCAAACGATGTATGCACGCGGCCCCGTCGCTTCCTTCGTGTGCTGCGATGGTTTTCCGGTCTGAGTTTTTCCCCACCGCGCAATCATCGGCGCTGCGACAATGAATTGGTGGTTTTTGAGGTCATCGAATCCCGCCAAGGTAGCGGTCTTGAATTCCCGGTTTGAACGCCCGATGCAAAGCAGGGTTTCCGGATCGGGGAAGAGTCTGCGGATGATTCCTTCCGGGCTGATGGTCTCCGGATCCTCCATGGGTGAAAGTTCGCGGAGCGTGTCGGCTGTCGCATTGATCTCCCGGTGAAGCCGTAGAGTTTCCCGCTTGTTCCAGGTCGGAAGCTCAGGCGGCTTTGAGTAGTCCCCGCACTTGTCGATCGTGGTGGAGTAAACCTTCTCTACAGTGCTTTCGACTTCCCGGTGCTGGAATCGACGGCGAAGAGTTCCATCGTAGCTCTGCAAGGTAGCCACGGCGGCCCCGGCATTCATCCCGGCCCTACGGCATGCCCACGCGGCCTTCATAACCCACCGGTGAATGTCGTTGATAGGCGGTGCTTGAATATCGGCGGCAGTGGTGGTAGCTTGTCGATGCTGCTTCGACTTCTGCCCTTCCTCGGCCTCCCGCTGGGGGAGGGCTCTTTGTTTGCCGGGGCTCATTTCGTTGCCCCCAGCACGGCCTCCATGTCGAATCTGAGAGCGCCACCGATTCGGACCGATGGAATCACTCCTTTCTCTGCCCAAAGCGCGACGGTCCGCTTGTGGACGTCGAAATGCTTGGCGATGACTTCCGCCCGGACAAGGGGGCGGCGTTTGGTTTCAGCAAGCGTGTTGTCTTGCTCCGGCTTCGTTGGATACGTGATTGATTTCACGTTTCCCACTCTTCCCATTTTTCAGGATGTGGGAACACGGGAAGAATTGCATTCTTTACGTGGTGACCTTTAGCTTGCCCAATGCCTTCAGGTCAGCACGAATCTGGTCGTCGCTGAATTCCTTAGGCGTGAGCTCACTTAAGCACGCTTTCATCTCCGATACCGTTGCTGACTTCATTCTGAAGTATTGAAGACACCGGAGGACCAGAACCCTTAGCGGGTATTCTTGATCTCCCCGGCTCTTTTCTAAGTGCTTGTCGACGTGCCGGATTGCCTCGGCCACTTGCATGAAAAAGGCATCGTCACCAACCGCAATAGCCACCGATGAAATCATTGAAAACGTCTCTTCGTAATCACTAACGATCTCTTGTTGCTCCTTTTTCCACTCATTCTTGCTCATACCCTCCAGCCCGCTCCTAATCATTCGGATATCGAACACCAACCTTGCAAGCCGAGGCTCGATGGCCGCAGGAAAAGCCGCGATAGCGAACAAGGTTTCGCTCTTGCTCGCTCCTGTGAGCACTGCCAGCTTGCCATCATCTCGAACTTCACAACGCCCCGGGAGCATCGCTAGTGTGTTCGGACTGAGTGGTGGCATTTTCTTCAAACCCTTCTTTCGTCCTGCACTCATGCTGCTTTGATGGTTTTGATTTTTGTTCCTTTGGGTCCGATACTCAGAATCTCGAGTGCCTGCTTCTTCGTCATCCGGCCGACGTAGTGCCGACGCAATAGGTCATGTCCGCCGGTGTGGCCGAACTGGAAAATCAGAGTCTCGAGCGGTTCGCCAGTTGCTACCAAGATGCTCGCGCAAGTGTGACGTGCGACGTTCTTCGGCCATGGTCCACGGGTCGGCTTCGGCGGCTTGGCAAGCAATCGAGCGACAACGTTCCACCCGGCACGACGGCGAACTAATTTCGAGACTTCCACCCAGTTAGCTCCGACGATGAAATCCTCCGGGTCTGCATCGGCGGGCCGGTAGGCTTCGATCCATGCTGCCAGGGCAGGGCAGATCGGAACGAGTCGCCGCTTTCCTTTCTTCGCGATGCTTGCGCCAATTTCGACGTGCTCCTCTCCTAAGTCAGACCAGCATAGACCCGCCAACTCGGCAGACCGGATCCCTCCGAAAATTGCTAGAGCAAAGGCGCAAGCGGCATTCGGTGAATACCCCTCGGCGGCTTCGAGTAGTGCGCGGGCTTCTGCGGGCTTGAATACTACAGTGTCGGCTTCTGTCTCCTTCGTGGTGTATTCCAGAGCTTCGAGCGGTGCCGTGGTGCACCATTCGCGCGGAGGCTTCGCGGCCCATCTCCAGAACGCTCCCAGATTCCGCATGTGAACCTTGCGCGTCGACGGCGTGAGTCCGCCAAGCAATGCGTCGAGGTCTGCTGCTGTGATGTCGGCAAGGGTTCTGTTGTCGAGCGGTGTCAGAGCGGTTTGGAGTGTGTAGCGGTAGCCTTTCAAGGTGACTTCTCGCAACTCGGTTTCCTTCAGCGCCAAGTAGAGCGTAACAGCATCCACGAAGAGCTTCGATGCGTTGCGGGCTGTGTGAGCGGCGCGGTAGGCAAGGGCGGCTTCGAGTAGGCTTCCCGATCCCCCAATGGCTTCCCTTGCCTCCACAAGCTCCCGGATGGCTTCGGCGAGGGTGATTTGCAGACCCGCACTTTCGAGTCGTTCCCGGGCGGTGTTAGAGTCCTGAGCAAGTCGCGGATCAATTGCCTTGTCGGGAGCTTCCTTGCCTTCGATGCGATCGATATATTCGCGGGCTGAATCTCGGGTCTTGAAGTGCACTCGGATTCGCTTTCCCGTGTCGGACATGGAAGCGGGAACATCCACCCGCCAGCGTTTGCGGGATTTATTGAAAACAGGTTCGAGAGCAGGCTTGGCGGGCATCGGGTAGTGAGTTGAAGTTGCCCACTTGTGCCCAAAAAGGCGGGAAAATGCAAGGTGAATAGGAAAAACGGGAAAAATGGGTATTGAGTATCAGTCAATTAACGCGTCCCCGTCTCATTCAGGTTCATGTGGGAGCAATCCCGTGGAGGTTCGATTCCTCTCGCGCGTACCATCCTTTTTTGAAGAGGAGTCTCTTTCGAAGAACTGAGCGGAAGATTGCTCGGGATTATAGCTCGGCGAGCTTTTCACCAAGATCCCTCACCGTATCGGCCTGATGGGCTGCCGAGAGTGAAATGCGCAAACGGGCCGTGCCGCGAGGGACGGTGGGATAGCGGATGGCGGGGACGATGAATCCCTTTTCGGCGAGTCGGATTGAAGCGTTCAGCGCGCTATTGTTGTCGCCCAGCACGCGAGGGATGATCGGGGTCGTGGCATCGGGAGCGATGAGGCGGATGTTTTCCTGCAGACGGGAACGCAGCTCGGTGCCGGCAACGATGATATCCAGGGCGGTGGAAGCCGCGTGGGCGAGGGCCGGTGGCGGAGCGGTGGAGTAGATGAACGAGCGGGCGCGATTGATCAGGAGATCGCGCCAGATGGCCGAGCAGGTGATGTAGGCACCCGATAGGCCAGCCGCCTTGCTGAGGGTGCCCATGTGAAAGTCGATATGATCCTGGAGTCCGAGGGCTTCCCCGAGGCCCATGCCGGTGGGGCCGAGCACTCCGAAACCGTGGGCTTCATCGAGCAGCAGCAGGGCATCGTGCTTGTCCTTGAGGGACACGATTTCGCGCAGTGGGCAAAGATCACCATCCATCGAGAAAACGGACTCTGTTAGAATGAGGATCCGTCGGGATGATTTGGCGCGGATGGATTCTAACAGCTCTGCAAGTCGTTCGACATTGTTGTGAGGAAAGACGCGAATGGTGGCTCCGGAAAGCTTGGCGCCATCGATCAGGCTGGCGTGTGAAAGCTTGTCGAGGATGATGTGATCACCTTTTCCGACAATGGCAGGAATGGTGCCGAGTGCCGTCGCAAAGCCGGATGAAAAGAGAAGCGCGGACTCTGATCGCTTGGCGGCGGCAAGTTGCTGTTCGAAGCGATCGTGAGGCGGAAGCGTTCCGGTGATGAGGCGGGAGGCCGCCGCTCCCGCACCGAAAAGCGAGAGGCCCTCCTGAAAGGCGCGGACGAGACGAGGATCGTTGGCGAGGCCGAGGTAATCGTTCGATGCGAAATTCCACAGCGGGCGGCCGTCGCGTATGACCTGCGGACCGGAAGCGGAATCCAGTGGCTTCAGTGTGCGAAGCAGGCCGTGACTGGCAAGTTCGTCGAGCTCTTCCTGGGGGCTTGGCATGCGCGGGCGGGGACTTGCTGGCTGGGAGCCCTGCGGGGCGGCTTACTCGGCGGCGTCTCTTTCAAGTGCCCAGCGAAGGAGCTTCTCGGAGTCCTTCCAGATATGTGCCGAGTTGCTTTTGAGGACGACGACGATCGCGGAACGACCGTTGAGGGTGCCGCTTGAAACCAGGCAACGGCCGGCAGCATTGGTGGTGCCGGTTTTCATGCCGTCGCAGTAAGGGACGCTCTTGAGCAGGCGATTGGTGTTTTCAAGGAACTTGGTGCGTCCATCGGAATACCGGAAAGTGTAGGACTTGATTCGTGTCCACGAACGGATCAGCGGAACCTGATAGGCGGCGCGAGCGGCGATGGCGATATCGCGTGCGGTGGAATACTGGCCTTGGGCGGGCAGTCCGTTAGGGTTGACGAAGTTCGAGTGGCGCATGCCAAGCGAGGCGGCTTTGCGATTCATCATGACAGCGAAGCCCTCCTGGGAACCTCCAACGTCGCGGGCGAGGGCGCGGGCCACATCGTTTCCGCTCTTCACAATGAGGGCGCGCATCAGATCGGTGCGCGAGTAGGTCTCGCCCGGGCGCAGATAGAGCTTGGTGGGTTCGCAGCGCGTGTCGCTGGACTGAATCGTGACCTGCTTGTTGACGTTGCCAGCGCTGATCACCGTCAATGCCGTCACCAGCTTCTGAGTCGAGGCGACGGGCCGGATCGAGTCGGCATTCTTGGCGTAGAGAACCCGGCCGGACTCGGCATCGATCACGATCGCGCTTTCACCTACGACCTGAGGGGGGGCTTGTTTGGGAATGGTGCCGACCCGGACGGGGGTGCTGGCGGTCTGCTGATGGGTTTTTCCCTGATCATAGAGATTCGGTTCGCCCCCCCCGCAGGAAGAAATGGCGAATGCGAATGCAGAAATGGCGAGGAAGCGGAGAGTCGTGTGCCGGAGCATGGGCGCGGATAAAAGCGTGGATGGGCCGCCTGCTCAAGGGGGA
This sequence comes from Haloferula chungangensis, assembly GCF_042664875.1. Classification (NCBI taxonomy): domain Bacteria; kingdom Pseudomonadati; phylum Verrucomicrobiota; class Verrucomicrobiia; order Verrucomicrobiales; family Verrucomicrobiaceae; genus Haloferula; species Haloferula chungangensis. The sequence continues at coordinate 257,300 of NZ_JBHTBS010000001.1, forward strand.
TTGTTGACGGCGATGCGAGTAATTAGGATTTCCTAATATTTGAGCTTAGGAAAATAAGTAGAGAAAAAGCTAGTTTGGGCTTGCATCATCCCGTGTGTGGGGTATTTCCCGCGCCCCGAATTATGGCTAAATCAAGCTGGATTGCACGCAACGACCGCAAAAAGCGCACTGTCGCAAAGTACGCCGACCTTCGTCACAAACTGAAGGCCGAAAAGGATTATATTGGACTCACCATGCTTCCGCGTGATGCGAGCCCGACTCGCTTGGTCAACCGCTGTGAGCACTCCGGCCGTCGCCGTGCGTTCATCCGCCGTTTCCGTCTTTCCCGTATCAGTTTCCGCGAACTGGCTTCCCATGGCATGCTTCCGGGCGTGACCAAGTCGAGCTGGTAATCCGGCCTGTTTTCTGCTTAGTTTGACGGGAGGCGGTAACTGCTCGTCCTCCCGTCGAGTAATGCCAATCTACGAATACATTTCAGAGCAACCGGACGATCCTGAGCGATCGTGTCGAATTTGCAGTCGGGGTTTTGAACTCCGGCGACCCATCGACCGGGCACCCCTTGAGAAGTGCCTGACTTGTCGTAACCCTGTCCGCAAGGTCATCTCGCGGATCAATACGCCAAAAATTCTGAAGCCGCTCTCGGTGAGCGATGCGAAGAAGGCAGGGTTTACCGTCATGGAACGGCGGGACAAGGGCGTTTACGAGAAACTGTGAACGTCGAATGAGTGTATTTTTTGAAATAGGACTTCTGGCTTCAGCTGGTGGAGAGTTGGCGCATGACTGGCCGGGTGCCGGGAAAGTTCTGCTCTACATTGCGGGGATTACTTTCTTCCTCTTGCTGAATGCCTTCTTCGTGGCCTCGGAGTTTGCGATCGTAAAGGTCCGTCCGAGCCAGATTGAGACCCACGAGAAAGACCATCCCGGAAGTACCAAAACCGCCATGAAGGTGGTGGAGAACCTCGATGGCTATCTTTCTGCCAACCAGTTGGGGATCACGATTGCTTCCTTGGCCCTTGGTTTCCTGGGTGAGCCTTTTGTGCAGGCATTGGTGACCCCGGTTCTTTTCAAGGCGGGCATGCCGGAGTCGGTGGTAGTCATGGGCACGACCTTCGAGCCGGTGAGATGGATCTCATTCGCGCTGGCCATTGCGTCGTTCACCTTCCTCCATGTGGTCATTGGCGAGTTGATGCCGAAGTCGATTGCGATCCGTAAGTCGGTGGCGACGACCTTGTTGCTCGCTGGTCCGCTTCACATTTTCTACAAATCCTTCCACTGGGCGATCCGGGTGCTGAATGGCACGGCGAACCTGCTTCTGAAGAAGCTTTTCCGCATCGATCCGATCTCGGAAGGTGAGCATGTCCACTCCGCTGCGGAACTCGCCCTGCTTGTGACCGAAAGCGGTGATGCGATGGAGGTGACGGATACCGAACGCGAGATCGCGATCAATGCGCTTGAGCTGAATGAGCTGTGGGTGCGCGATGTGATGACGCCCCGCCAGGATGTTGTGGTGCTTGATGCCGATGAGGATTTCGAGAAGTCGGTCGATATGGCGCGACGCACGAAGCATACCCGCTTTCCATTGGTGAAGGGTGGGCACCTCGACAACCACATCGGGCTGATCCACATCAAGGACGTGCTGAAAATCGTCGGCGAACCGGATCCCGATCTGATGCGGATCAAGCGCGACTTGAAACTGGTGCCCGACACCATGCCGCTCGATGCGCTGCTGAAGTTTTTCCTCAAGGAGCGTGCTCACCTCGCGGTGGCGGTGGATGAATTCGGCACGCCGGTGGGCATCGTGTTCCTCGACAACGTGATTGAGGAGATCGTTGGTGACATTCAGGACGAGTTCGACAACGAGAATCCCGAGTTCGTAAGGATCAATGACGAGGAGTTCGTGATCGAAGGCTCACTGACTTTGAATGATCTATCGGACGTCGAGGAGGCTCTTGAGCTGGAAAGTGGCGAGGTGACGACCATTGGTGGCTACATCACCCAGCAGCTGGGACGTTTCCCGGAAGTCGGCGAGACGATGGAGATCAATGGCTGGGAAGCGAAGGTCACCAGCACCGACGGACGTCGGGTCGGTCAGATCCATTTCCGCAAGCTTGAGGTCGCCATCGCTGGTGAAGGTGAAGAGAGCGCGGAAGAAGCCTAAGTGGCAACCACGACGGGAACCTCAGCGAGTTTGGCTGTCGCTGTCTAGGTCTAGCGGCAAGGGGATCGAGATTGCGGATCCACCGACTCCTTGGAGTGACGCTCGCCTACGGCACATTTAGTGTCGATCCTGCTGGAGACCTTGAGGGGAGATTACAAAAAAGCGGAGCGGCAGCTCTGGGGCGCACGCTCCGCTCCGGGAAAGGTGATCAAGCGAGGTGCCGGCGGCGACGAAGAAGCGCCAAGGTCCCCAGGGATCCGAGAAGAGCGACTGTTGGTTCCGGAATGTTGACGATGGTGAGGCTGTCGACCGTGAAGGACTCATTATTGAGGCTGGTTCCCTGGCGGAAGAAGAATCCGTCCAAGGTTGGGCTCGACGAGGTAGGGGTCGTGGTGGTGATCGTCTCGCCCCCAAGAGTTGCGGAGGATTGCCCGGTCGCGAAGTCGTAGGAAAGAGTTACATCGTAGGTGGTATCATAGAGCAAATCCAAGGTACCTGGGATGATGCTCCCTGCAGTAGTTTGAGACCTGATTCCAATTCGAAAGTCAGCCGTATCGGATGGCGTCGACCCTGCGTCGATGATGTAGAGGAGACTGGACAAGCTGCTGGTTGACGAGCTGGTGCCCGTTTTGAATCCCGCGAAGTAGCTCGGGTTAGGATTGTAGTTGTTGAAGGTGTTGAAGCCAATCTTGGTATCGTCGCTCACCGAGAAACTGAAAGTGGCAGTGATGACGCCTTCCATCTGGGCAGTATATTGAACCAACGCATCTTCGCGAGCACTCGAACTCGAGCTGTGGGCCAGTGAAATCTGACTGGACGAGACAAGCACAGGGCCATTGCCCAAACCGGAATAGGCGGTCCACGTGCCGTTGCCGACGAGGTTCCCATCTGGATAATCAAAGGGCTCGTCGACCAAAGTAATGCTGGCGATACTCTGAGTCACCACGACGGAGTAGATAGTCAGGATCGGCAATAAAGATGTTCTATATTTCATAATGTCTTCGGGCTCCTCGATAGCAGAGATTGTGCCAGCTGATTGTGCCCCTTTTGGATTCCTCGAGTCCGTCGAAGGGGAGTCGTGGATAAGTGTAACCCTATAAAGATCAGAGGGTAATGAATTCATGGGGGTTGCGAGCCAAGCCGCGGCATTGAGCCGTCTCCCTGGATGTCAGAACGAGAGTCAACCGCCGATACCTAACCGGCTGGAACCTTGATTACTCGCTCCGCGGATTTGCGGTCGCGCTGGTGCTCTTCTTCCGGGCAACCAAGGTGATGATCTGGGAGTCTTCGTCGACGGCGAGTTGTTCGTCGAAGTCCGCCACCGCCGTCTCGACGATGAAGCCGACATCAGCGATGAGTTTCGCGAGTTGGTGGGCGCTGAACCAGCGGATGCTCTGTTTCGAGCGGTGCTCTCGAATCTCTTCTCCGTCTGTTAGTTGATAGTGATGTTCCCGTTTGAGGAGGCGTTTCCTTCGATCGAGTTGATGTTTCGTCCGAATGCTGGCGTGACGACCGTCGGGGAGTGTGAGTTCGTGATCCGGATACCATTCGTTTTCGGGGAGTTCACCGTCGATCTCGGCGTAGGGGATGAAAACGGTGAGATAAAGAAGGCCGCCCGGAATCAGGAGCTTCTTGAAGTTTTTCAGGGTGGCGATGGGATCGTCCGAAAGCTGGAAGGTGAAGGCGGGGACTAGGACGCAGTGATAGGGATTTAATGCGGCGAAGCTTGTCATATCTCCGAGGTGGAGTGTCGGTGAAAGCTCCTGCTCTTGGGCGGAGATGCGACACATTTCAAGCATCTCGCTTGAGCTTTCAAGGCCTTCGATGGTGTGACCGTTCTTGATAAGGGGGAGGAGCAGACGACCGGAACCGCAACCGATCTCCAAGGCTCTTCCCGGGTGATTCTTGAGAAGGGAATCGAGCCACTCGAATTCCGGGGACTCCTCACTCGACCAGAAGACATCGTGAAGCTCGGCTTCGAGGGAGGTGTAGTGGCTGCTCACGGGGAGAGTTGAAACGCCAAGTCGCCTGAGGCGCAAAGCTTTGTTCGACGAAAGCGACGGCGATGTTTGTGTCAGGTTGGGGATTAGGCAGGGTTGATACGTCTCTGATACCTGATCTTTCCGATGAGGAAACCGATCGTGAGAGTCGCGAAAATGAGGAAGCCTGCGGTTTTCCAGTGGAGTTTTAGATCGATCAGTGGCTCCCGTGATTCCTCGGACCAGGAATTGATGTCATCGGGATCATTTCCCTGAGTCCTTGAAATCCCATCTTTTCCTGGGCTATAGAAGCCGAATCCGCTCGGGTAGCCATCCCCGGCGACGTAGCTGTAGGGAATCCCCCATGGGTCCGTGGGGACTTCGTCCAGGAGTTGAGTCCATCTTGCTTGCGGAGGCAGACTGGCGGGCCGGTGGACCAGGCATCCAAGGCCGAGTTCCGGATCGGGAAGAATGCCGGTTGTGGTCTTGTATATTCTAACAGCCGCGCCGAGGCTGTTGAAGTCACCGGAGATTCGTGTGCGCTTTGCACTGGCCTGCGATGAGGTGGTAAGAATCGTTAGAGTAACGAGGAGGGTAAAGAAAGGAAACTGGGTGACTCGAGATGACATGGGGCCATCTCCCTAAAACCGCTTGGGAGCGAATCTGTCTTGGGCGGCATAGACGTGGGAACGCGTACCGGAGTGAATGGACAACGGATTTTCAATGTCAGGCCCCTATTGATGGCGATTGACCCTGAAGGCTCAGCTGCGCCTCAGGCGTGCTGGCTGGTGAAGAAAACTTCCATGCGGCGGTGGAGGTCGTCGTAGAAGGACTTCTTCATGGCTTCCAGGGCGGCAATGCGTTCGGGACCTGCGTGAATGGCGGCTGCCTGCTCGAAGCGCATCTTCTCTTCAAAGGCTTTCTCCATTTCGATCATGGAATCGAGGAACTCACGGGCAGCGCGGGAGTGCTCGACGCCGTCGACGAGCGCGTGCTCGAGTCGCTTGTTACGGGTGACGGCAATCAGGTTGCCGCCGGCAAGTTGATCCATGTAGCGACGGTGACTGGTGCGGAAAGCCTGGTGCTCGGACTCGTAGGCGATCTCATCGCGATCGAGAAGGGTGTCGTAGGGTCCGGACTTGGTGAAGAATTTGACGACCAGCGGAATGGTGTCCACGAGCATGAACAGCGCTGTTAGAACGATGTAGGTGTAGAAGGCGAACTTGCCGCCTTCGGCGCCGTTTTCAAAGAGGCGGTGGAGGGCGAGGGTCTGGGTGAGGATATCGCGTCGGGGTTCCTCCTGAAGCCCGGTGATGCGGTTGCGTTCCTCCGTCGCGATTTCTGCGAGGGCGGTCTGGGCGCGTTTGAGTTCTTCAAGTCGCGTGTCAATCTGGAGCTTGATCGTTTCACGGAGACCGTTTTGTTGGGTGACGAAGGCCTCGGCCTGATCTTCCTCGACTTGGCGTTTGAGGGCATTGACACGTTCGGCTTCGGCCCGATTGGCGAGTTCGATTTCAGCGAGTTTGGCTTCGAAGGCGGCAACGGTGGATTGTTCTGCGGCGCGAATTTGCGACTGCAGCACCGTCTTCTCGGACGTCAGGTGTTCGAGGAGCCCGCCCATGCGTTGGGCTTCGGTGCGGCGGGGTTCGAGTTGATCGGTTTTGATCGAGCGGGCACGCGGGCCTTCGCCAACAAGGCCGGAGCGTTGGCCGTTGAGTTCCTTTTCGTATTCGGACTGCCAGAAACCGAGCTCGGTTTGAACCGTTGCATATTGGGGCGCGAGTTCGTCGTACTGCCCCTGCACGATTTTCAGTCGCTCGGAGAATGGAGCGGTGGCATCGGCAATCGAGCTATCGAGTTCCTTCTGCTGCTCGGCGGTGAGTCCCGGAATTGCCGAGTCGGCATCCTCCCGCTCCTGAATGATGAACTTGGCCTGAAATGTCTCACTCCAATTCTCACGTAAGCCGGCCACGGCGTTTTCCAAGCTGTCGATTTCCTTGTTGGCGCGGTCCTTGGTGAGGGTGAACTCGGCGCGGACCTGTTCGATTTCCTTGGCTCGATCCTCTTCGATGACCGAGCTGACGGTATCGCGAAAAAGCAGCAGGACGAGCGGGTGGGCGATGGTCAAACCCATCAGGATCGCGACGCAAAGTCGCAAGGCAAACTGGGAGAGTTTCCGCCACCAGGATTGGAAAGGGCGGTAGCCGGCGAGCAGCGCGCGGTCGATGGTCAGGATGATCAGCGACCAGACAGTGGCGACGGAGTAGATGACGCGCGGGTCACTGGTAAGAGTGGAGAGCGCGTAGGCGCTGGCAATGAAGGCGAAGGCGCAGGGGACGAGGACGGTCGCTCCGAAGGCGACGTATTTTCGCTGCTCCCAGGTGGGGCACTGTTCGAGGGTCTCGGTTCCGGCACCGGAGAGCCAGAAGAACAGGCGTTTTAGGGAATGAAGCATGGAATGGATGAATACTATGGGATCTCGGGAGGTGTTTCAGAAGCCTTTTCGGGCTTGGATACCAAGGCATAGAGCGTTGTCCCGGCGGCGACTTTTTCAATTTTCGCCGGAGCGGGGCGCAGGCCCCGGGTTTCATCAGCCAGGAAAAGAATGATCGGAGCCTGCTCCTGGTAGGCGGCGTGGAAGTCTTCGAGGGTGAAGACGTCGGTAATTTTGGACTTCGTGACCTCCGCTCCGGAGGCAACGAGACGCTGGAGCGTCGGGTGGTTGGGGGCACCGCTGAAGCAGGTTTGAGAGCGGAGCTCGGAGGCGGCGGCGGTTTTGTGATGCTGGTCGCGATCGAGCGGCGCGATTTGCCAGACCCCGGCACGGCCGAACTGATGAATGAAGCGGTAGGATGCGATCGAGTTGACTTCATCGTTCGGGGTTCCTGCGATGAGGGACCCGAGGCCGTTGAAATCGAGTTCCTCTTCGGCGAATTCGGACAGGATGTTGGCTCGATGCGCTTCGAGGCCGAGCATCTTGGCGGTGGAAATGTTGGTATAATTGGTGTCGAGCAGCATCACCCGGTGGCCATCGTCGTGCAGGCTCTTGGCGGCGAGGCGGGCCCAGGCATCGGCTCCGGCGAAGAGAATGCCGGAGGAGTTCTTCGAGGCGAGACCAAGGAGTCGGGCGAGTGGCGAGGCGGTCAAACCATAGATGGCGACCGTTCCAATAATGACCAGGAAGATCAGGGCGACGAGTTCGTTCGACTGTCGGGCGATGGTATCGGCTTCGGGACCGAAGTACTGGCCGCTGCGCGCCGCCTCAACGAATTCGAGGGCAAAAATGGAGGTCACGGCCGCGGCGACAATCCCTCGGGGCGCAAGAAAGGCGAGGAAGGTGCGTTCGTTTCTGGTGGTATTGGTGGAGCCAATGAGTGAACCGTAGACGGATAGCGGGCGACCGACGAAAATCAGGAAGGCAAGCAGAGCCAATCCTTTCCCGAGGGAGTTGTTCAGATCTTCCAGCTCGATTCGACCGGACAGCACGATGAAGAGCGATGAGATGATGAGCGTGCGGAGGTTCTCCTTGAACTCGAGGATGTGTCGGACGGAGACCGTGCGTTGGTTGGCGAGGACAATGCCGAGCACGGTGACGGTGACGAGGCCGGCTTCCTTCTCGATTTGATTCGACCCGGTGAATGCGACGGCCACGACGGCGAGGAGAAAGACCGGCTGAAGGTAATCCGGAATCAGGTGGTGGCGGAGGAGCCACTCGATGACCTTGCCGAGAAGAAATCCCCCGAGCACTCCAACGAGCAGCATCTTCCCGATTGCAATCCCGGTGGCGGCCCAGGCGGCGTCGACATCGGCTGACAGCGCGATTTTGAAAACAAGGACGGCGAGGACGGCACCGATGGGGTCGACGACGATGCCCTCCCACTTGACGATCGACGCCATCTTGCGGGTGGGATTGACGTGACGAAGCAGCGGGGCGATCACGGTCGGACCGGTGACCGTCAGGATCGCACCGGTTAGGGCGGCCAGGCGGATGTCGTAGCCCAGAACCTTCCACATGAAGAGCGTGGTGGCAGCCATTGAGATGCCGACGGCGATGGTGCAGAGCCGCAGAATCGGCAGACCGGATACCCTGAGTTCGTTGAACCTGAGAGTCAGACCGCCCTCGAAAAGGATGATCGCGACGAAAAGACCGACGGCTGAGAGCAACGGGCTGGAGTGGCCATTGCCGGCCGCGAGGAAGTCGTCGATCCGGACGCCCGTCCATTGACCGAGGCCGAAACCGAAAGCGAGGAGCAGCAGGATGGAAGGGAGCTTGAACTTCCAGGCGAGCCACTGAGCCAGCACGCCGAGGGCAAGGATCAGCGTGAGATAGAGGAGGGACGACATCGCGTGATGGCTGGCCGCGGCGAGGAAAAGAGAGTCGAGCATGCGCGGGGTAGTTCTAATGGAGATGGGAGGCTCGGCGACGGAAAAATTGCAGGAAATTCGGAGGTCGCAACGCGATCCGCAGCGTGAATAGAAGTGACGAAAGGATGGTGCGCAGCGCCTTCGCAGAAAAACGAACTGGCGGGAAGGGTCGTGCTTTGGACCTCTTACTGCAGAATTTGTTCCAGATCGGGTCGGGACGCACCACATCCAGCAATCCTGGCCTGGATCCCGAATTGCTTTGCCCGGCCAAGCTGATTCGGGATAGATAGGCGGGGCAATGGGGAATCGGTTTTACGGAGAGTTCGATACCGAGCGACGCTCGGGAAAGGGAAGCGACGGGGATTTTCGGACGCCCTTTCAAGTGGATCGGGATCGGGTGCTCCACACCCCGGCATTCCGCAGACTTCAGAACAAGACTCAGGTCTTCTGGAGCGGAGAGTATGATTTTTATCGCACCCGCCTGACGCACTCGCTGGAGGTGGCGCAGATTGGACGATCGATTTGTCACTGGCTCAAGTCCATGGGCGAACCCTTGGCTGAGGACTTCTACATCGATCCCGAGCTGGTTGAGGCGGCCTGTCTTTCTCACGATCTCGGACATCCTCCGTTCGGCCATGCCGGTGAGCGAACCCTCAACCATCTGACGGCGGCATGGGGAGGCTTCGAGGGCAATGCCCAGACGCTTCGTCTCCTCACCGAACGGATCTTCTCCGTAAAAGGGACGGGAATGGATCCCAGCCGAGCTTTTCTCGATGCGGTGCTGAAATACAAGTCGCTCTGGAGCGAGAGAAAGTATCTTGAGAAGCAGCTTCCGAAAAACCATTTCATCTACGATTTTCAGAACCAGTGGTTGGACTGGACGATGGGTGGCCACGATTTTCCCGCCGAGTTCACACCGGGAAAGGTGCGCGATTCCTTCAAGTCGATCGAATGCCAGATCATGGATTGGGCGGACGACACGGCCTACTCCCTGAACGACCTTTCCGATAGTGTGCGTGCTGGATTTCTCACCATCGAGAGGCTTGACCGCTGGGCGGAGAAAAATGGGGTTTCATGCGGGGAGGGCAGCCCATTGGGGCATCTCGCGACCGCCATGCGGAGGCAAAGCGTGGATCCTTTCGTGGGGAGCCGTATCGGCAAATACATCAGAGCCTGCCGTCTGGAGAGCGACGTCAATTTCCTCAGCGCCCAGAGCAACCGCTACCGATTCCGGCTATCGATCGATCCCGCAGTAAAGGCCGAGTCCGAAGTGTTCAAGAAGCTCGCCTATGATGTGGTGTTCCTTTCTCCACAATTGAAGCAGCTCGAACACAAGGGGAGTCATCTCCTGCGCGGATTATGGAATGTGCTCGAGGAGCGTTATGTGAAGGGCAACCCCATCGACGGTCAGCACTTTCAGCTTTTGCCGGAAGAGGATGCGCTGGAAATCGAGGGAGCTGCGAGCGAAGGCGAACGCGCCCGGCTGGTGTGTGACTTTCTGGCCGGCATGACTGATGGCCATGCGGCACGGATGTACAAACGCCTGTTCACACCCGACTTCGGCTCGATCGGCGATTTGATCGGGTGAGGTGCTCAGCGTCCCATCCAGCCTCCATCTACTAGGAGCGTCGTACCATGGACATAGCTCGCGGCTTCTGAAGCGAGGAAAACGGCGGGACCTGCAAAATCCTCGGGTTTGCCCCAGCGACCTGCAGGAATGCGTCCGAGGATGGCCTGGCTGCGTACCGGGTCATTGCGCAGGGCTTCGGTGTTGTCGGTGTCGATGTAGCCGGGAGCGATCGCATTGACGTTGACTCCCTTGCCAGCCCATTCGTTGGCGAGAGCCATGGTGAGTTGGCCGATGCCTCCCTTCGATGCGGCGTAGCCAGGGACGGTGATGCCGCCCTGGAAAGTCAGCAGTGATGCCGTGAAAATGATCTTGCCGGAACCGCGGGCGACCATTGCCTTGCCGATTTCGCGGGAAAGGATGAATTGGGCGTTGAGGTTCACTTCCATGACTTGATCCCAGTATTCATCGGGATGGCTGATGGCGGGCTCGCGGAGAATCGTGCCTGCATTGTTGATCAGGATATCGATGACCGGGTGCTCCGTCTCGAGTTCCCGGATGAAGGCGTAGAGCGACTGTCGGTCGCTGAAATCGCAGGTGTATGCGGAGAATCTGCGGCCGGTGGCCTCGACATCCCTGGCGACATCGCTGCCTTTGCTTTCGAGGCTGGCACTGACACCGATGATGTCTGCCCCTGCCTCCGCGAGCGCGAGCGCCATGCCCTTGCCGATTCCTCGTTTGCACCCGGTGACGACTGCGGTTTTTCCGGCGAGACTGAATTGATTGAGAACGCTCATGTGGAGCCGTGTGTCTCAAAGCTGACGAATCATGGCAAGTGTAAGATTGTCGACAATCGGCTGCTGAGGTGGCGGGTCATTGTCGGAATCGTTTTCAGGTGTGATTGCCACGACGGATTTGGTAGCGCGGAGTGGGCCTTTTTTTGTCGCATCCCGGGAGCTGGGTCGCAATCGTTTCCGGGTCAGGTGGTACGCCAAGAAGTGCCATTGACGAATTTCTAAGATGCCTGATCTATCCCTCGAAATTGGTTGTCAGTCCCGTGGGTTCTCGCTCGTCGCGGGGGTCGATGAGGCGGGACGCGGTCCGCTTGCGGGGCCGGTATCGGCGGCAGCGGTGGTGCTGCCTGAGGGCTTCGATTGCCCGGAGCTCGACGACTCCAAAAAGCTCAGCGAGAAGAAACGGGAGCGTCTTTACGAAGAACTTCTGGCGGTGCCGGGGCTTGAGTGGTCGCTGTCGTTTGCGGAGCCGGAGGAAATTGACCGGGTGAATATCCTGCGAGCGACCCATGCGGCGATGGCCCGGGCCGTGAAAGGACTGAAGTTGAAGATCGATCACTGTCTGGTCGACGGACTGGCGGTGCCAGGCTTTCCCTGGTCCCATGACGGGGTGGTGAAGGGCGACGGGCTTTCGCTCTCGATCGCGGCGGCAAGCATCATTGCCAAGGTCTCACGGGATCGCCGCATGCTGGATTACGCACGGGACTTTCCGGAATACGGCTTTGAGCGACACAAGGGATATGGTACCAAGATTCATCTTGAAGCGCTCCGTCGTCATGGCCCCTGTGGCATTCATCGTCGCTCGTTTCAGCCCGTCGCTCAATGCACGTTGCCGTTTGACGGGGCGTGACGGTGAGCGGGTGACGCCGGCTGAAATCGGGCGGAGGGGTGAGAAGATCGCACGGGCTTGGCTCCGGGCGAGAGCGGTGAAGGTGCTCTACAACAACTTCCGGGCGCCTCAGGGAGGGGAGGTGGATATCGTGGCGAGGGAGGACGACCTCCTGCTTTTCACGGAGGTCAAGACGCGGACTTCCACGGATTTTGGTCGGCCGCTGGACGCCGTGAACAAAGCCAAACGGAAGCTGATCCGGCGTGGCGCGAATGAGTGGCTACGACTCCTCGGGACCCGAGAAATCCCGTGGCGATACGATGTGATCGAGGTGGTCTTGCTCGATGGAGAAAAGCCCCGGGTGAACCGCGTGGAGAATGTGACTTAAGGATATTCACTGTTATTCACAGAGTCACCAGATGAGATCTTCTCGTTTGAATCAATTGTTTTAATCAGGATTTCAAGAGGTGATTTATTGTTTTAATCAACAATTTTAAAATGCCCATAAAGAACGAAAGACTAGACGAATAAGACGATAAATACGACGAAAACGTAACGGTGTGTATGTGGTGGAAATCGCTTTGCCACGAAGCAATCGACTGTTTGAAACCGGAGTTATTCACAGGATCGAGCGGTAACCGGTCTTGGTGAAGCGGTGTTACTCTCCACTCTGTATGAAGAAAGAATGGCCGAGTTAGTTCGCCTCGGGATGCTCCGGGGCCTCGGCGAGGATCCGGTGATAGGGAGACATCTCCTTGAGGATCTCGGACCAGAGTTTTTCATTGTGCTCCCTGCCGAGCAGTGAGGGCTCGGGGCGGGCGGGGATCCAGGAGTCGCGGCGCAGCTCGGATTCAAGCTGTCCGGGGGTCCACCCGGAATACCCGACGAAGGCGCGGACAATGATGCCGGGTTGTTTGGATCGCTCGATGGCTTCGTGGGCCGGCAGGCGGAGTTGCCAATGGAGGCCGTCGTGAGGATTCCACCAGAAGGCGGAGAAGCTCAGTTGCTCTTTGGCGACCGGTCCGCCGATGTGAACGGGGATCTTCGCCAGATTGGCGAAGGCCTCGTCCTTGAGGAAATGCCCGACGTTGTGGCCGGTGGGATGATTGAGGATCAGGCCGAGGGCTCCTTCCTCGGCGGTGTGGCTGGCAAGGAGGATGACGGATCGATTGAAGAAACCATCGCGCAACGAGGGGTCGGCTAGGATGAGGGTGCCTTCAAGTTTGATCTGCGAATCGGACATTGCTGGACCGAAGGTAAGCCCGAATTGGCCGGGGAAAAGGAGATCTTCGAGAAGAAGAGCCTGATTCTCATTGTGAAATCACTGGACGGGAAGGATTGTAAAGCTCACAGGCCACAGGCAGCATACCGCGCAGCAAGCATGTTCATCGATCATATCAGGATTTTCGCCAAAGCAGGCGACGGGGGAGACGGTCACGTTTCCTTCCGTCGTGAGAAGTTCGTCCCCCGTGGTGGACCGGATGGAGGTGACGGTGGCAACGGAGGCCACGTGATCCTGAAGGTCGATTCTTCGACGGATCACCTGCGTCAGTATCATTTCGATCCCAAGCTGATCGCGCCCAACGGCAATCCCGGCGGCAAGCACAAGAAGACCGGCAAGGGCGGCAAAACGATCATTGGCAAGGTGCCACCGGGCACAGTGGTTTACCGCTCGAATGCGAAGAGCATGCAGGAGGCGGTTCAGATGGAGCGCAGTGACGAAGGCATCGATCTGGAGCCGGTCGTGGACTTGACCGAGGAAGGGCAGGAATTCCGGATTTGTGAAGGAGGCATTGGTGGCAAAGGCAACGTGCATTTCAAGACGGCGACCCATCAAACTCCGACCGAGAGCACTCCGGGGACGGAGGGTGAAGTCGGGGTCTATTATTTGGAGCTGCGACGGATCGCCGATGCGGGTCTGGTAGGTTTCCCGAATGCAGGGAAATCGACGCTGATCGGAAAGCTTTCAGAAGCGAAGCCGAAGGTGGCGAACTATCCCTTCACGACGCTGCAGCCGGTGGTCGGCGTGGTGGAGTTTCCGGGATATCGGCGCTGCACCCTGGCGGACATTCCGGGCTTGATCGAAGGGGCGCATGAGAACCGTGGCTTGGGTCACGAGTTCCTGCGTCACATCACCCGCTGTCGGATGCTGCTCTTCGTGGTGGACATCGCGGGGAGTGAAGGACGCGATCCGATTTCTGATCTCCAGATTCTTCGTAAGGAAGTGAAGGAGTATGATGAGGAGTTGGCGAATTTCCCCTGGATGGTAATCGCCAACAAGATGGACGTCGAAGGAGCTGAAGAGAACCTGAAGATTTTCGAGCAACGCTTTCCAAAGATCAAGGTGCTTCCCGTGTCCGCTGAGTCCGGGGAAGGGATGGATGATTTGAGAAACTACCTCGATAACGAAATTGGGTATCGCGGGTGATGATTGGAGCGCGGATCTTTAGTCCGCATTGCCGACGAGGTGAGAAAGTGAGCGTTCCATCGATCGGCCATACTCCAATCGCTGTCCGGGCGGACTAAAGATCCGCGCTCCAATACCTGGAGCAATTGTGGTTGGTGGAGTGAGGAAGAGCCGTTAGAGTGTGGAGGTCGTCATGAGTGAAGAAGCGCATCTCGTTTTTGTTTACGGAACGCTGAGGCGCGGGGCGTCGAATGCGTTTCGGATGGAGGGGGCGGAGTGGCTCTATCCGGGCTTTGTGAAAGGTCGGCTCTACAAGGTGGATTGGTATCCGGCTGTGGTTCTCGATGAGACCGGAGGTAAGGTTGAGGGCGAACTGTGGAGGGTGAGCGAGGATCAGCTCAGGGAGTTGGACGCCTTTGAAGGGGATGAATACCGGCGAACAAAGGTTACGGTTTTCTCCGGGCACTCGGCGCGGGCAGTAAATGAGTGGGATGGAGATCAGACCGAGGCTTGGATTTGGGAGTGGAAGGGTGAGGTCGATTCGCTCGAGTGGATGGAGAGCGGGAATTGGATGCACTTCGAGACGACGGAACCGAGGAAGTTCCATGATGGTGGGTAAAGGGGCGGGATGGCACTGTTGCGCTATCGAGGAACCTGGCGGGTCTAGATTGCAGCAACTGATTGGAGGAGGGGAGTCCTGCGTTGCGGCACGGGGGCGTGCCGCCTCCTAGGCCATCGCGGTCCCAATTTTCGCGTAGAGCTCGATCTGCTTGGCGGTGTTCTCTAACAGGTCGGAGGCGAGGGTGACGGCACCGGGCTCGAAAATGGTAATGGTGGAGGAGCCGCCGAAGGCGAAGTAGCCTTTCTCATCGCCTTTTCTAACAGGTTGACCGGGGGTGTAGGTCTGGTGGATGGAGCCGACGCAGGTGGCGCCGATTTCCAAGCAGAGGACGAGACCGAGATCGGGAGTTTCGAGGCGGGTGATGGTACGCTTGTTTTCCCAGAGGTAGGCGAGGCGGCGACGCAGGGCGATGGGCGAGACGGAGAACAGGGGGCCGTTGATGAGGCGGGTCTCTCCGGGAGTTCCGGCGCAGGGAAAGTGGAAGCGATGGTAGTCGACCGGGCACAGCCGCGAGAGCACGAGGGTGCCGTCGGCGAAGCGTTTGGTGAGCTCGTCGTCGGCAAGCAGCTGACCGAGATCGAAGCGCTGGTTCTTGACGAAAAAGGAGTCGATGGCGCTGATTTTCGGGAATCCGAGATGGCGGCCGTCGGCAGGGAAGACGGCGGGGGCATCGGGATCGATCGGGCGGGCCTCCGGTTTGAGCTTGCGGTAGAAGAACTCGTTGAAGCTGGCGTAGGAATCGGGCGAGTCGGCGAAGTCGGCAGGATCGAGACCGTAGGTTTCGAGGAAGGGGGCGATCTTGGCACGGGTCTTGGGGTCATCCATGCGTTGGCCATACCATTTCGAGAAGGCGGCGCGTTTGACCATCGCGTGAAGCGGAATGGCCCCGAGCGGGTTGGCGTAGGAGAAGTTGAGGAAGCCCTCGCCGTAGACTTTTTCGGTCTCGAGCTGCCCGCTGTGGCGGTTGAAATACTGGATCGGATCCACAGCGGGAGAATGCCGGACAATTGGGATGAGGGAATCACGGAATAGCGGAAATTTCGAGAGTTCTGAGAGGCGGGCGTTAACGAAGGTTTATGGATTCTCCGCTGTTTCTGAAACGCCAAGTCGCCAAGAGCGCCAAGCTCAGTGTCTTTTTTCGATTTCGCGGATTTCCGCGCGATTTTGTTGTCGGCGTTCGGATTCCGACTTTTTGGTTCCCGATCCCCCTTGCTTGTCCTGATTTACGGCGCTATCGGACGCGCGATGAGAATGCTCACTTTGGTGATACCTGCGGCCTTGGCGCTGGGGGCCTGCGAAAAACGGTCCGAGACGACGGCTTCCGAGACGCGGCCGGTGACGATGCGCGATGAGAATCTGAAGTTGGATGCCACGAGCAACGAGCGCTTCGGAAATGGCGCCGGAATGCCGGCTCCTTCGATGCCCGGCATGCCCTCGGGCGAGGCACCGGAGTCTCCTGTTGCGGCGGATCATTTGCCGGAAGGCTGGACCGAGCTGCCGGGAAATGCTTTCCGCCTGCTCAACTACAGCTTTGGAACGGGCGGTGAGGTTTCGGTTTCGATGAGTCGCGGAGGAGTGGTCGACAACGTGAACCGCTGGATGGGACAGTTTGGCAGCCCGGCGATCGATGCGGCGGGGATGGCGGAGTTGGAAAAGGCTTCGGTGGTGGGTTTCGAGGGTGTTTGGCTGAAGGCCGAGGGAGACTACGCTCCGGGGATGGGGCGTCCGAATGTATCCGACTACGCGCTTCGGGGGATCGTGGCCGAGAAAGGCGGCGATATTTTCACCGTGAAAATGGTGGGGCCGGCGGCCGAAGTCGCGGCGGAGGAGGCCAATCTGCGCGCCTTCGTGAGCGGGTTGAAACCGGTTGAATGATCGGAGCATGCCGCGACGTAAGGACGGGGCGTTTTTTCAAAAGATTTCATGAGTCAATCAAGTTCACTGCCCCTCAAGGTGTGGAAGCTGCTGTCCGGATTTGGACTGGCGACGATCCTGCTGGTGCTTCTCGGCATTCTCACCTGGCTGGCGACGCTGGAACAGGTTGAGCACGGTCTGCTGGCGACGCTCGACAAGTACTTTCACTGGCGGGCCTGGTGGGTGCCGGCAGAGCTATGGGTCTTCCCGGAGACTTTGAAGCGCCCCCTGATCATCCCGCTTCCGGGCGGCTACTGGGTCTGTGCCTTGCTCCTCGTGAACATGATCTGCGGCGGTCTGATCCGCGCTCGGAAAGGTTGGAAAACGGCGGGCGTGCTGATCTCCCATTTCGGGATCATTTTCATGATCGCGGCCGGTGGGGTGGCCCAGCTCTATGAAGAGCGCGGGGTGATGATGCTCGTGGAAGGGGATCAGGCGGACTATGCGATCTCGCTGACCGAGCCGACGATTGAGGTGCTGGAGGTCGTCGATGGGAAAGTCAGCGGTGACGTCAGTGTGGCGCGCGGCAAGGAGTTGAGTGGGCTGGAACAAAGGGACAGCCGCTTGGTGAAGTTCCCCGGCGAGCCATTTGATCTGGAGATCACCGGATGGCTGGTCAACGCCCAGGTCCGGCCTGGCGGTGAAGGTTCGCGGAATCCCACGGTGGACGGCTGGACTCTGGAAGAGCGTGAGAAGGAAAAGGAGGGTGAGCTGAATGGACCTGCCTGCTACGCCCGTGCGGTATTTGAGGATGGAACGATGGGTGATTACTTCATTTTGGCCGTGCCGAACGGACGAAGCGGGCTCGATGACTATCCTCCCGTGTCGATCGAAACCGGTGGGAAGAAATTCGCTGTTAGAATGGTGAAGCAAACCATTCCGGTTCCTTTCACGGTGAAGCTTGAAGACGCGGAGTCGGAGTATTATCCGAATTCCAGCAAGCCGAAGTCCTTCCACAGTGACATCCTGCGCATCGACGGTGAGGACGAACCGGTCAGCTTGCGCATCGAGATGAATGAGCCGATGCGAGCCGGAGGATTTACCTTCTTCCAAAGAACGATGGGTGGCGGTCCGCAGATGCAGCAAGGGCCTCAGTTCTCGGGCTTCGAGGTCGTTTCCAATCCGGCGGACAAATGGCCGGAGTACAGTCTTTATGTGGTCACTGTTGGACTGTTGATCCACTTCGTCATGAAATTCTCGTCGTACCTCGGTGCGTCCAACCGTTCCCAAACCAAAGCCTGAGATGAACCAACCCGCTCGCTGGATACTTTTCGGACTCGGCTTGCTGCTCTTCGTAGTGGCTCTGAAGAAGACCTATGATAATGCCACGCCGCCGGATGAAGTCCGGGTGGTGGAAGGCTACAAGCCTTGGGACAAGGAGACGCTTGAACTTGCCGACACCTTGCCGGTCCAAGATGGGGGGCGGATCAAGCCGCTGACGACTTATGCGGGATTTTCCATGCTCCGCATCTATGGGGCGCGCTCGATGGAGATCATGCCCGAAGAGGGTGGGGAGAAGATCCGCATCAAGCCATTGGCGTGGCTGATGGATGTCTTCTTCAGGCCTCAGTATTCGATCCAGATGCCGTCGTTCCGAATCGAGGATTCGGAAATTCTGCGGGCGATCGGTGTGGAGCCGGGTGATCGACGCGACCGCTACAGCTATGAGGACCTCGAGCCGGGCCGGGATCGTTTGTTTGAGCTGGCGAGGGGCTACGGCGAGATTCCTGCCGAGCGTCGCGATGGGATGGAGAAGCAGATCATCGCGCTGGCGAGCAATGTGCAGACCTATGAGCAGTTGCTTGGCACCTTTGGAATGGCCCGCGGCGGACTGGTGATGGAGTCCTTGGGTGGCTCTGATGATCACCCGAAGCGTGCGGATGTGAGCTCGGTGATGGCCACGGCTGAGGTGATTCAGGGAGTGCTCCAGCGAAGCCAGGCAGAGAAGACACCGATTCCTGCCCACGTTCAGAGCCTGCTTGAGCAGATCATCAATGGGGCAAACGCTGCGAAGTTCGGACTCTTTGTCTTTCCTTCCTCGAACGAGGAAGATGAAAAATGGCTGAGTCCGGGGGAGCGCGTGATGAATGTCATGCAGATGAAAACCCGTGAAGCCGAACAGTCGATCAAGGACATCGCGCTGATGGAGGCCACGGCACGGGCCCTGCCCGAGGGTGAAGAGGTGTTCCGCGCCAGGTTCGGCGAGTTCAAGGACAGCGTCGTCGAACGGGCTGAAGCGCGTGGCGAATACGCACAGATCCAGCTTGAGGCTGATTACTATAAAATGAATTGGTTCCTCTATGCGCTGGTCTTTTTCCTGATGGGAACGGTATTGGCGATCGGCATGTGGATGACGGGGCGGACATTGGCAGGGACGATTTTCACCTGGAGTGTGTGGGCGACGACGCTCTGCGGTTTGGTGTTTGTGATCATTCCAATCGTCAAACGCTGCATTATCATGCAACGCCCGCCCGTCGGGAATCTCTACGATACGATCATCTTCATCTGCGCGGCCGTGATCATTCTGGGTGCGCTGATCGAGCTTCTAACAAAGCGTCGCTTCGCGCTCGGAGCGCTGCCGATTGCCGGGGTGATGCTGATCCTGCTGGCGCGCATGTTCGAAGTCGGCGACGCGAAGGATCACATGGACCCGCTGGTGGCAGTGCTGCGCTCGAACTACTGGCTGACGACCCACGTGATCTGCATCACGCTCGGGTATGCCGGCGGCCTGGTGACGGCTTTGCTTGGCATGATCTACGTGCTCTTGCGCGGCTTGCGCCTGGACGGCGGAGACAAGGACCTGCGTCGCTCGTTGACGCGGGCGGTTTACGGGATGGTCTGTTTGACCTTGTTCCTGTCGCTGGTTGGCACCGTGCTCGGTGGCATCTGGGCGAATGATTCCTGGGGTCGCTTCTGGGGATGGGATCCGAAGGAGAATGGCGCGCTATTGATCGTGCTGATGAATCTGGCGATCCTGCACGCGCGTCTTGGTGGCTTCCTCCGGGAGTGGGGGATTCATCTGGCGGCGATCTTCATGGCCGCCGTGGTGACCTTTTCCTGGTGGGGTGTGAATCTCCTCGGCACTGGTTTGCACAGCTATGGTTTCGCCGAGGGAGGGCAGTACATCTGGCTCCTTTACGGCCTCGTCGCCCTGCTGATCGTCTTCGGCCTGATTGCCCGGACCGTGGAGAACTTCCAGGCTTCGGAGGAGAAGTCCTCGAAGGGCTTGAAGGAAGTGGAAGGGTAGGATCAAGGAGAAGCGACATTAGTCGCATCCTCATTGGTCCGCGACTACGGAAGCTCTGATTTAGTCCCGGTAGCCGCCGAGATGGATTTCCGACATTGTCGGTCATGGGTCATCAGCCGGGATTCTTTGAGGACTTCCTCTCAGTTCAGCGCTTCCCTAGAAATTGGCCTTTTTGCGGAAAGTCCCTGGAACAGCCGTCGAGCCGGACCGGAGGGCGGGCGAAAGGGGCTTGGTCGTCATCGTCCAATGAGTGGTGGGCGGAGCGCCATTTTGTGCGATCTGTCCGGAGAAGGGTTGCGGGTCGGGTGGCTGAGCATGTTTCCAGCCTTGATGATGATCGGGTTCGCCATCACCATCAGAGAGTCGATTCGCGACCAGTTCCGAGGGGCTGGCGGAATTATGAAAGCAGCTTATCTATTTTTCGTTTGTTTCGCTCTCTGTTTCATTGGATGCACGAAGACAGATGACTCGTCGATCTCCGCAAAGGAGAGCCGTTTAAAGGCGATTGAATGTGAACTAAAGGAGTTGGCAGATCTAAGCCTTCGCAGCGGTGTGGGTTCAATCGGTTGCCGATCACCTTGGTATAAGGTTGTGGATCACTCGAGTTGGATGGAGATCGATCTGGGGAAAACCCAGAAGATCGATCAGGTGGTGCTGGTTCCGGTATTGCGGAGGGATATTGACGGTAGCTTTCAGGCCGACGCGTTTCCCTTAGTCTTCCAAGTGCTTGCTGGTACTGCTGACGACCCGCATGGCACCGTGCTTGCCGAATACACGGAGTCGGATGCACTTCTGCCTCGGATCGCGCCTCTGGTGGTTCCTTGCGGGGGTGTGATGGCTTCATGGGTAAGGGTTGAGGTCTCCCGCCTCACCCCGCGTGGCTTTGACGGAAGGTATGTGTTTCAGCTCTCGGAATTGCTGGTTTTCAGCGGCCCGGATAATGTCGCTCTCCATCAACCGGTCACCACCTCATTCGAAATGCCTGCTGATGTGTCAGGTGCCTGGGGCCGAAGGTTTTTGGTGGATGGAGCCATGCCCTATGTGATGAACTCCCCTCAAGGGGGACAAAGTCTGGCCTATGTAAGCGATTCCGGTCTGCTGCCTGACATGACATTGGATCTCGGGTCCGAATACCCACTATCGGAAATCCACCTTCATGCAGTGGAACAGGACGATACGGTGCCTCAGGCTTTCGCGGGAGACATGGGAATTCCGAGGCACTTCCGTATTGCCGGGGCGAAACTTCCGGATTTTCGGATGAGACCGTGCTGATCGACTATCGACGGGAAAGCAGCAACGATATCAGCCCCTTCATGATGTGGAACATTCCGGAAACGAATTGTCGGTATGTGAAGCTGTCGGTCATCGAGCCGGGACCTTCGCTCGAGATGCCAGATAGCACGCTGCGGGTCGGCTTTGCCGAGATTGAATTTCTTTCCCATGGGCGAAATGTGGCGCTGGGTCGCGAGGTTACGGTTTCGATCAAATCGAGAGATGTGAATAGAACCCCATCCGCCCTGACCGACGGAGAGAACCTCTACGGGAGAATCCTTCCGCTCCGAAAATGGGTGAATCAATTGGCACGGCGTCACGAGCTGACAAACGAGCGGAGTGCCGTGACCAGCGCCTTGAATCGACAGTATGCGCGACAGAAATCGATCATGACTTTCATGAGTTGGGCGATCCTCGCCTTGGTTTTGATCATTGGATGCGTCATTCTTTACGGGCGCAGCATGAGAATCCGACAGGAAGCGAGAGTTCGTGAACGCATTGCAGCCAATCTCCACGACGAGTTGGGTGCAAATCTTTACGCCATCGGTATGCTCGGTGATATCGCGGAAAATTCGGTGCATTCGCCTGACCGTCTGATTGAAACCGTTAGACGAATCCGCAGTCTCACCCAGCGGACGGGAACCGCCACGCGTATCTGTGCAAACATGATGGAAGCCAGCGATGTGTGCCAGGATCTGGTGGAGGAAATGAAGCGGGATGCCGCCCGTTTGCTGGCGGATCTTGATCACGAAATTTCGTTCGAGGGTGAGGACATATTGAACGGTCTGAAGCGACGCAGACGAGTGGACATCTTCTTGTTCTACAAGGAGTGCCTCACCAACATCATCCGCCACGCGCATGCCAGCCAGGTCTCCATCAGCGTCTCTGCCAATAACCGTGACATCGTAATCACAGTCACTGATGATGGCTGCGGATTCTCCGGTGAGGTTCCCGCTGCCCTTCAGCGACGCGCCCGCCTGATGGGCGGGGTCGTCAGCGTGGAGCATCCCGACTCGGGCGGAACAAGCGTCATATTGCAACTGCAGACTTCACGGTGGTGGAGTTGATCGAGTATCAAGATCCGACGTCCCTCATCAAAAGCCGAAATTTCCAATGACCTCTCCCATCCGAATCATGCTGGTCGAAGACAATTGCGAATACCGCGATGTGATTCACTTTGCTCTCGAGGATGAACCTCAGATGGAAATACTCGCCCAATTCACCACTGCAGAAATGGCACTTGGCAGCCTCAGGGAGGATCAGTCGGCGATCGCTCCTCACATCGTTCTGTTGGACCTGCGCCTGCCTGGAATGAGTGGACTGCAAGCACTTCCCTACTTCAGGGAGAAGGTGCCGAGTGCCAAGATCATCATTCTCAGCCAGTCGGATAGCGAAGCCGATGTCATTCAGGCAATCACCTTGGGAGCAGCGGGCTACCTTCTGAAATCATCCAGCGTCCAACAGCTTAAGGGGGCGATCCGCAGCGTCATCGCCGGTGGTGCCAGCCTGGATCCGACGATCGCCCGCTATCTCGTCGACGTTATCAAATCGAAACCATCCACCGCAGTGATGGATCATCTGCTGACCCATCGGGAGGTTGAAATTCTTGAGTTACTGGCTGATGGGCTGTCGAAAAAGGAAATTTGTGACCGCCTTGGAATCAAGTATCCCACCGTGGACTCTCACGTGCGCCATATTTACGAAAAACTCGACGTCAATAATGCTCCGGCCGCCGTGAGAAGGGCCTACCGGGTCGGCATATTTCCGCCCGAAGTTTAATTTCGGAACGGGAGCCGCTTGCCCGTCGAGGGCATTCGCTTGCCAGAACCAAAAGAAGTAGAGGATATCCGATGGAGTTCAAATGGGTTTCACCGAAGTGTGACGGAGGTCCAATGGTTTGTCATGACATTGGGACCCCCGTTGGCGGAAGTGGTATCGGTCCGACTGATGCTCTAATCTGTGCTGACTGCTCCAAATTGCAGGGTTTTGGCGCTTATGATGGAGGGATAGACTTCGCGTGCTGGATCTGGTGTTGGCTTTAAGTTAATAAAAAGGCGTGGGGCACTGCCGACGCCGTGCCCCACGCAACTGAAAAGTCCCCGAGCTGAACCGGGCGAGGACTTGGATGTAGGAAAGACGTTCAGATCACCCGGCGACGGCGAAGCAGCAGTCCTGAAAGGCCCAAGCCGAGCAGGGCGGCGGAACTCGGTTCGGGAATGGCTTGAATACTCAAATTGTCGATGGAGACCGCGCCGGAGCCATCGGCATTGGCCATGTCGGTAGCGAAGGCGACCTGTATGAAGTCGAAATCGAGGACACTCGTGATGCTTCCCGTCAGCCCTGGGCTTTCATCCACGCTCCAGGAATAGCCCGTGAGGGTGAAGGTCTGGCTGTAGGTGCCCGAGGTATTTTCCGCAAACGAGATTGTATCCGCAGTTCCGTTTCCGGGATCGGCACCGGTAAGGATACTCACGTCGCCAAAATCGGTATCTCCCTGATTTTGAAGTCCCCCATTCTGGGGCTGGGTGTTTCCGATAATCTCGTTCGCATCCGGGGAACCGTTCTGGGTCCAGCCGATGAGATGAAAATAGAGCGACGTTCCGGCACCCACAGTGTAGTCGAACGAGACGCTGATTTGGGTCAAGCCGGCACCCAATCCTAAAGTTGAAATCAACTGACCAACCGGTCCCTCCGAAGCGATTCCCGTCGTGGTGCCGGGGTTTGAAAGCACTCCAGAGCTGATGGTCCAATCGGAGCTGGCGTCCTTATACCAACCAAGATCAATTTGATCATAACGAAAGCGGGCATTGTTTGTGGTGTTTCCTGACGAAAAATTGTCGTCGACGATGGTAGCCGCATTGCTGACTGGAATGAGCACTGCTGGAACGGCGACGGTGGTAAGGAGGAGTTTGATTCTGGAGTTTGTTTTCATACGTGGTTTGTTTGGTGGTTAGCTAAGTCCCCGTCTCAGTTCTCAGTCGCTGTGAGACGGCTGAAGAGTCTGCCATTCGAGGACTTGGAGGCAGGGATCGACACGCTGACGCTGGATGACGGACTGCCGGGAGTGATCGTGAAGGTGATGTCATCCACGGTGCTGCTGGTGGTGGGGACTTGCACGGAATGCCATGGGTCCGATCCACCGAGATCGTTGCTGTATTCAACGAAGAGCTTATTGGGAGCCATTGGGTTCACTTGGGCGAACACCATGCTCAGATCGCCGCTGGTTTGGACAGGAACCGGAAGCAAGCCGAGGGCATTGGCATCTGGATCAGTTGCACCAAGGATCCACGCGAGGCCGTTGCTTACGCCGTCGCCATTGGCATCGGCCTCGAACTCTGCTCCACCTGACCAGGTGACGTAGGGATCACCGAGTTCAACGGTGAGGATGCCAGCACCGGTGAAGTAGAGGTCCGGATCGGCCACACCGGCATTGGTCGCGCCCGAGGTGCTGGATCCGTAGGTTCCGTCCGCCAACGGCGCACCATTGTCGAGAGCCAGTGATCTGACGGTGATGTTGAGGCCAGCGGCGAGATCGAGGACCCCACCGGTGTTGATCAGAACGGAGGTGGCGTTAGAGAGGTCAGCTGCGGCGGAGAGTGCCAGAATTCCTCCATTCACGGTCGTGCTTCCGGTATATGTGTTGGCACCGGAGAGATTCCATTTGCCGGCTCCTTCTTTAACAACAGACAGTGGAAAGGCACCGACATTGCTGCTGTCCGTCAAGACCATGTCGAGCTCATTGTCGTCGGCGTTGGTGCCGCGAAGGAAGAAGTTCTTAGCGACAGTGGAGGTATTGGTGAAGCTCCCTCCGGTGAAGATGAGCGGCCCGGTTCCGCTGTTATCGAGAGCGGAACTGCCGCCACCACCCAGATTGAGGGCGCGGTCGGTCGTGTCGCCGGTGCCGATGTAGCTCAAGGTTGCATTGTTGCTAACATTGATCAGGGACCCGGCTCCCGCGGCACTGTTGACTCCGCTCATTCCAATAGACGACACTCTGAGGTTTCTGGCATTGTTTGCACTGATTGGTCCCGTGAATGAGTTCGCCGGATTGGTGACGACCAGATTGCCGGCACCGAACTTATTTAAAGGATAGCCATTGCCGCCATCACTGATCACCCCGTTGAGAGTCCATGAGGTCGTATCGGGCGTAGTCGCGGAAATCGTGAAGTTGCCCGCGAGGGTCATATCTCCGTTCATCACCAGATCGGAGGTGCTGTTGTAAGTCGCCGCGCTGCCAATGGTCACGGGGTTGGCAAGGGTTACAAGCCCGAGGCTGGTGTTGCCAATGGTACCGCCAGCGACTGTCAGTGCACCGGAGCCTAGTGCGCCGTCACTGTTGACGACCAGGAAGCCGCCGCTGAGCGTGGTGCCGCCTGTGTGGGAATTTGCGCCCGAGAGAGTCAGGGTTCCAAGACCGGTTTTCTTGAGTTCCCGGGGGGAGGCATCCTCGCTGATGACTCCAGAGATCGCAAGATCGTGGTTCGCGCCGAGATCGATGCTGCGATCGTCACCCTTGAGCTCCATGTTCAGTGAAATAGTGTCGACGATGGCATCGACGCCAGGAGTCGCTACGGCAGTGGAATTGATATTTCCCGTCAGTTGGATGCTTTCTCCGTCAAGGGTGAAACCCTCGCCGTTGCCACTGTTGGTGAAGTTGATGCCTTTGAACGGGATTCCGGCGGTTAGATTATTGTTCGTCGCGGTGTTGGCGACTCCCGAGAAGAAGAGCGTGTCGTCCGCCACGGGTGCCAGGTCAGCGGCCCAGTTGGTGGCGACGGCCCAATCGGCGTCGGTTTCACCATCCCAAGTCGATGCATTGGTAATCGGTTCGGTGAGAACCACTACCAAGCCATTCGACTGGAACTTGATATCGGCGTCCAAGCCCGGGAAGGGATTGATGATGGTGGCCGAGAGTGGCGCATCGTTTACAAGATTTCCGACATTGCCCGACGCGATGAGAGGAAAGACACCTGGTCCGCCGGTGTAATTGGATCCATCCACGGTGATGGTTGCATTGGGCAAACGTATCCGGGTTGCGCAATTGATCGGGCTGACCCCGTCAGAATCGAACTTAAAGTTAAATGTTCCCGCGCGGCCCGCAGAGTTGATACTGAGGATTTGGAAATCAATGGTTGCGTCGTTGCCGGTAACGTTGATTACGGGGTTATTGGAGAAAAATGTATTCCCTACCATGGCACTGAGAATTCCTCCGCTGATATTGACCGTGCCTCTGATGGCAAACGTTTCGCTGGCCGCTGTAGAACCGGCCGCGATAAGGCTGCCGCCGGTGATATTCAGAGGGCCCGTGCTGCTCCCCCCCATCAGATAGAAGGTGCCACTGCCAGGCATCGGGTCGGTGAGTGTCACGGTTCCGGACGATAGATTGAACTCTCCTTCCGTGATGGTGAGGGGGGCGTCCTCCGATGTATTGACCGTGCCTCCGCTCACATGGAAGCTCCCGCCGCCTGCTGTGATGGTGCCGGTATTGAGCGTGCCGCTGCTGACGTTGACCTCGTTCAGTGGGTTGTTCGCCGTAATCGTTATGCCGGAAGCGGAAAGGGTGCCTCCTTGAACATTCAAGTAGCCCTCACCACTGCCAAGTCCAAGGGTCACCATACCCGTAGTCAAGGAGCCTCCGGGATTGATATTCAGCGTGGCGCTAAGTTCGCTCAAGTCGTTGATGATGACCTCTCCAGCGACAATATCGATCGCACTGTCCACTTCGACCACTTGGTCATCACTGAGGTAGACGGTGTCAGGCACCGAAGCCGCAGGCAGGAAGTTGAAGGGGGAGTTTGCGGAAGCAACGGTAGCATTCTCCCAATTTTGATCCCAGTTGGAAGTTCCGTCAGTGGCGGGCCACACATAATCTGCCAAGCTAATGGAAGGAACGGCGGCTCCGCAGAGCATGGCAAGGCCTGATGCTCTGAAGATTGAGAATGGAGAGGGTTTCATAGGGTTTTCTTAGGGAATTTGAAGCTAAGGAGATCGAGGGGCTCTGTATACCGCGTGAATACGTGGTTTCGTTTATCATGTATTTGCGTGGTGCGGATTTTGGGGAAGCGGTGGCTGAGTCCCGGCAGCCGCCGAGATAGGATTCCGACCGTGTTGCTCATGAATCATCAGCAGGGAAATTCTGACCCGGTATAGACAGAGAAGTGCAAGCGTGCGAAGGGTGAGAGGCCCTTGGCTTCGGGCGAGGAAGTCGTTCCCCGGGATGGGTTAGTCACCGCGCTTGGAACCCACTGTCCCGGTGACAAACGGAGCCGTCGTCTTATGAATCTTAGAGCGCATCCTGCGTCTTTACCACCCGCGGCAGAGGAAGGGCATGGCCGACGAGGCTCTCGAGGATGCGGATTGCGACAGCCACGCCGTGCGCCGCATTGCTGGAATCAATTTCGCCGCGGAGTTCGTCCCCGGCGCCACTATCCTGCTGAAGTTCCACCATGTGCTCGAAGAAAGAGATCTCTCTTCGGCGATCGTTGGTGTTGAGGCAGACACCCAATGGAATGCTGACTCGTTTCGATTTCCTCTTGGTCAAGCGCTTCCCGAAAGCCGCTATTTCCCGCTATTTCCCGCAGGAGCAGTCGTCGCAGTGGCCTTTGCCGTGCTTGGGGAGTAGGGCGCGGACGAGGAAGATCACGAGGGTGATCAGCACGATGCCGGCGGCGGCCCATGATTGCCAGTCTTCCATATCAGAAACCTAGCATGGATCCGACCTGATACACGACCAGAGAGGCGCCGGCGGCGAAAAAGGACATGAAGAAGAACTGTCCGATCGCCCACTTCCACGAACCGGCTTCACGTGCCACCACCGCAGAGGTCGGCAGGCATTGAAGGGCGTAAATGTAGAAGATCAGCAGTGAGATCACCGTCAGGGGCGTGAACATGGGGCTGCCGTCCTCCCAGGTTTCCTCTGCAAGCGTGCTGCGGAGGTTGTTGACGGTCTCGTCCTCGTCGTCACTTTCCTCGACACGGAAAAGCTGGGCCATCGAGCCGACGAAAACTTCACGCGCGGCGAATGAGGTGAGAATGGCGGTGCCGGTGCGGCCGTCGAAGCCCATCGGGCGGACCACGGGTTCGATGACGTGGGAAATGCGGCCGACAATGGAGTGATCGAGTTGGACCGCCGGGTCTTCGCTATCGGTCTTCGGATAGGTTTGAGCCGCCCAGAGAAGGATCATCAGCCCGAGAATCACGGTGCCCGCTTTTCTAACAAAGGCCCAGCCCCGGTCGGCGACGTGGCGGAAGATGTATCCCCACTGCGGAGCCCGGTACGGAGGGAGTTCGAGAATGAAGTGGTGGGTCACGTCATCAGGACCCAGCCGGCTGCGCAGGATCTTGGCGACGACAAAGGCGGTCAGTGTGCCGAGAACGTAGATGCCTGTTAGAATGAGGGCCTGGGTGAGTCCGCCTTCGCTGCCGCCGAGAAGCATCGGAACGAGAAGCAGATAAACCGGAAGTCGAGCGGAACAGCTCATCCAGGGGGCGACAAAGATGGTGACGAGTCGTTCCTTGGCGGAATCGATCGTGCGGGTGGCCATGACGCCGGGGATGGCGCAGGCGTAAGAGCTGAGCAGGGGAAGGAAGGCTTTTCCGCTGAGGCCTACTTTCGACATCAGGCCGTCCATGATGTAGGCGGCGCGCGCCATGTAGCCGGAGCTTTCTAACAATCCGATGAAGAAGAACAGCATCAGGATCTGCGGCAGGAAAACGACCACGGAGCCGACGCCTCCAATGATGCCGCCGGTGATCAGATCGCGCAGGTCGCCTTCGGCCATGGAGCTTTCGACAAGTCCTTCGAGCCATCCTTGTGCGGACTCGACCCAGCCCATGGGGATGCTGGCCCACGAGAAGATCGACCAGAAGACGACAAGCATGATGCCGATGAGGAAGATCCAGCCGAGGATGGGGTGGAGAAAGACGAGGTCGAGTTTGTCGGAAAGCGTGCCGGTCTGCGTGCTCGGGCGACGCGCGGCGATCTCACAAATTCCGTAGGCGAACTTGCGGCGGGCATCTGCGGGATCTTCGGCATCGCTCCACGGCGTTCTGGCGGCAGGTGGCAAAGGGTGGCGGATGGCCTGCTTGAGCTCGACGATGCCCTTGCCGGAATTCGCCTGCATCGGAACCACGGGGATGCCGAGTTCTTCGGAAATCTTCTGGGGGTCGAGACGCAGACCGCTTTTCTCGGCCACATCGACCATGTTGAGGGCGAGGATCACCGGGATGCCGGTTTCCATCACCTCCATGGCGAGAATCAGATGGCGTTCGAGGTTTGAGGCATCGACCACACAGATCGCGAGGTCCGGTCGTTTGCGCCCCTCGATCTCACCGAGAAGTGCGCGGCGTGCGACTTCCTGATCGGGCGAACCGCCCTCCAGTGAGTAGCAACCGGGGAGGTCGACGACTTCAAGCTTCCGGCCGTGAGGCGTGAACGTCTGGCCGGTTTTGAGTTCAACGGTGACGCCTGCATAGTTACCGACCTTGGCGGTGGAACCGGTCAGGGCGTTGAAAAGTGTGGTTTTGCCAGCGTTGGGGTTGCCGGCCAGAGCGACCGTTTCGAATCCATCCTCCATGGTTGCCAAAGGGGCTTAGGCGGGAATTGGGACAACTTTTACCTGATGCGCAAGATCGCGACTCAGGGCCATCCGGGTGCCGCAGACGGTGCAAATCATGTTGCGTCCGTTGGCGAGCTTGCGGACCTGCATGGTTTCACAGAAACCGAGGCGGCGAAGCTGGTCGCAAGCAGGGCCATCCAGCATTTTGATGTGGAAATCACAGCCCACCGTCGCCTGAGCAAGGCTTTGCATGCTATCGGTTTCCAGTTCGTGGGCGAGCACTTGCGACATGACGTGGAGAAGGTCCGGTAATTGAGATCGTGTTGCAACAAGAAAAAGGAGTTTTCGCAGGCTTTCGGCATCCCGTAAGCTGTGCTTCCGAAATGCCTGGGCTAGCCTTCTTGAGGATGAACTCGGAAACCATTCTCGAAGCGCTGAGCGGATTTGCCATCGTGCTGTTCGCCGGTTTGTTGGCGCTTGGTGTGGTGGCGATGCTTCGAGAAGGCTTGGGTGATCCTGATAGGCGAAGCGACTCGAGTGCGGCGGCTTCATTCCATGGCATGATGGGGATTCTGCTGATTCCAGTCGCCACGGGATATGGCATGGTGATGCTTTTCAGGACGGCCGTCGAACAGGGTAAGGGTCCTGTCGTCTGGGGAATGGCTGCCGGCCTCGCATTGGCCATCATGCTGCTAGGTCGCCGGGTGATTTTTCCGGGATCTCGTCGCTGAGCGAATGATGAAGCATGGCACGCTCAGGAGGTGGAATCGTTGAGGCTCGGAGATTACGCAGAATCCTGCATCAGGTTTTTGTTGCGGGATTTCACTAGGGAGGCGTAGAGTCGCAGCCCGCTTCCCCATTGATGCTCCATGTAAGTGAGTATCGATAATGGATGCGTCTTTTCTGTACCCAAGGCCATGAATCCGGACCGCGCGACTCTGAATTTCCTCAATAGCTTTCCCGAAGAATCCCGAATCCGGGGCGAGATGCTCCAGAAAGAGGGGACTGTTACACAAATCTTCGGAAACCATCTCTTCATCCAAGGCCGAGTCGAGGATGAGACCGGCACTTTTCGCACCAGCCTGAGACTTCAGGGCAACCGCTGGTTCGGTTCTTGTACGGCCGAAGATGAAATCATCGCCGGAGCGTGCCAGTACGCGACGATGATGGAGCGGATGCACCGCGGCGAAGATCTGCCGGAGTCTCCTAACGAGTTTGATGACACGCCAATTCTCGACATCATCGAAGACAAGCTGGGTCGCGAGCTCGACGACAAGGAGGCGGACTTCGTTTCCAAGGTGGAGAAGCGTTACCGCCGCTACGTGATCGAAGGCGAAATTCACGATCACGACATGGTGCGCCTGACGCCGCGGTGGGAAATCACCACTTACGAGCCACTGGAACTCTGGCCAATGCCTCCGGGCGACATCCTCGAGTTCTGGAACTATCTCGGCTACGCCTTCTACAAGAAGAAGCTCCCTTATCCGGAGTTCATGAATGTCGTGACTGATCTGAACTACGTTCAGAAGAAGATGGCGGATTGGGAACAGGAGCGCGAAGTCGCAGCCTGGTATGACCGCATTGAGCAGGTCAACGAAAGTCCTCCGGTCGGCAAGCCGGTGAACATCGCTTTCCGCCTTGTCGCGACGATCAATGAGGCGCGCCTCGAGTGCAAGGAAGGTGAGGGTGAGTGGCTGCAGCTTCGTGAAAAGGCTGACATTGAGCGCTTGCTTCCGCTCTTCGCCGAAGCCGCCTTGCGGATGGATGCTCCGAGCCAGGTGCTCTGGGAGCACTTCCTCGCCTACTACCGTGAAAACGGTGACACCACCTTCGACTTCGATTCCGAAGACGCCTGCCGCTTTATGAACCGGGTCTTCCGTCAGCCTGCGCTGAAGGGCTATCTGGTCAACCTCGACGAACGGGAATTCAAAGTGGTCGATCAGGCCCTTCGCTGGATCTGTGTGGACAATCCATACGATCCCAGCAGTTTTGCAATCCAGCTGGTGACGGCCGAGGGCGAGCATGTTTCCCACTCGGTGCGGATGCTCCCCGGACGTCAGGAGTTGTATCAATCGGACGAGACCGTTTTCCCGGGACCACCGCGTTGGCTTGAGGACACCGAGGTGATGCCTCGTTATGATATTCCAAAGAAGGTGATCGATTCGCTGGAAGGCGTGGAGTTCCTCCGTAAGATCGGCGCCACACTGCCTGAGTCGCTGAAGAAGCGCGTGGTCGATCTCGAGCTCAAGCCGCGCTTCGAACTGAAGTTGGTTGCCGGTCTAACAGCTGCTGAAACCGAGCACCTTGTGATCGAGGTGACGGCGATCGAAGCAAAGGACCGCCGGACCGAAAAGCTGGTCAAGGAGGGCTGGGAACTCGTCGAGCAGAAGACCCTGAAAGGGAAGCAGCTGCTGCGCTTTGCCCGTGAAGAACTTTACGCGGTTCCCGGGATTCTCGACGAGATGGGGCTGACCTACGACGAGAAGCTTGATGCTTTCAAATCGCGCATCACCAAGCAGTTCCCTGAGAAATTTGCCGAGTGGATCGGGGCGATGCCGGACTCGCTTGAGCTCGACATCGATACGCGACTCAAGTCGATCCTTGCCGACCCGGTCACCGCAGCCGTTCGCTTCGAAGTGGTCAATCAGGACATCGACTGGTTCGACCTGAAGATCGTCATCGACGTGGAAGGGGTGAATCTTTCCAAAGCTCAGATCCGTCAGCTCGTGGCCGCCCGTGGTGGCTACGTGCGGATGGAGGATGGCTCGTGGATGCGTCTGGAGATCAAGCTCGATCCGGAACAGCGCGATGCGGTTACCCGACTGGGTCTCGATCCTTTCGATCTTTCCGGAGAAACCCACCGGATGCACGCCCTTCAGCTTGCCGATCCTAAGGCCGCCGAGGTCTTCGATCCGAAAGCCTGGAAGCGCATCAAGGACAGCGCCGGCGAAATCACCATCGAGGTCAAGCCGCCCGTGCCGGAAGGTCTTGATGCAACGCTGCGTCCTTACCAGGTCGAAGGTTATCAATTCCTCGCCTATCTCGCGACGAACCGCTTTGGCGGCATCCTCGCGGACGATATGGGACTGGGTAAAACCATCCAGTCGCTGACTTACATTCTGTGGTTGCTCGAAGAGCGCAAGAAGGCGGGCGAGTCCCACCGTCCGGCGCTGATTGTCTGCCCGAAGTCCGTGCTCGACGTGTGGGAAAGCGAGGGCGCCAAGTTTGCCAAGAGCATCCGCTCGAAGATCCTGCGCAACCGCGACGATCTCGACGTGGCCCACATTCAGGAGAACATCGACATGCTGATCCTGAACTACGCTCAGCTTCGTGTCTGCGGTGACCTGCTCAACGAGATCAAGTGGCTGACCGTCATTCTCGACGAAGGTCAGCAGATCAAGAACCCGGATTCGAAGGCCGCCAAGTGCGCGCGCGAACTGGATTCCGCCAACCGGCTTGTTCTAACAGGAACGCCGATCGAGAACCGCCTCCTCGACATGTGGTCGCTGATGGCCTTCGCGATGCCCGGCGTGCTCGGCAGTCGTGCCTACTTCAAGAAGCGCTTCGACAAGCGCAAGGATCCGCTTTCGCAGAACCGCCTCGCGGCACGTCTGCGTCCGTTCCTTCTCCGCCGGACCAAGCTCCAGGTGGCCCAGGATCTTCCGCCAAGAACGGAAGAGGAAGTCTACTCGAAGATGGATGGCATCCAACAGGAGCTCTACAAGGCCGAGCTGAAGCGCATTCAGAAGGCCTTGCTCGGACTGGATTCCGACGAGGCGGTGAAGAAGAACTCGTTCGCGATTCTTCAGGGCCTGATGCGCTTGCGTCAGATCTGCTGTCACCCGGGCCTGATCGATCCGAAGTACCTCAAGGAGGAAAGCGCCAAGATGGAGTCGCTCTTCTACCTGCTCGACCAGCTTTACGAGGAAGGTCACAAGGTGCTCGTCTTCTCGCAGTTCGTTTCGATGCTCGATCTCATCAAGGCGCGTCTCGAACTTGAAGCTCGTCCCTTCCACTACCTCACGGGTCAAACCAAGGACCGGAAAGGCGAGATCGAGAGCTTCCAGACGACCAAGGATGCCTCGGTGTTCATGCTTTCGCTCAAGGCGGGCGGTGCTGGTCTGAACCTGACCTCCGCATCTTACGTCATCCTCTACGATCCATGGTGGAACCCTGCGGTGGAGAACCAGGCGATCGACCGAACGCACCGGATCGGTCAGAAGAACAAGGTCATCGCCTACCGTTTGCTCACTCGCGACACGGTGGAAGAAAAGATCCGGATCCTGCAGCACCAGAAGACCCAGCTCGTCACCAACGTGCTCGGCGACGAAGGCTTTGCATCGAACCTCGGTCTCGACGACCTTCAATTCATCCTCAACCACGGGGGCGATGATGAAGAGGACATGCCGAAGCCGGCAAAGAAGGCTGCCAAGAAGACGGCCATCAAGACTGCTAAGAAGGCCGCTAAAGAAAAGGACTGAGCATTCCCAGGGAGAAATCTCCCCAGGACGGTCGGCCTGCGCCCCTGAGATCCGGATCCTGAAAGGAGGCGGGTCGAAAGGGGGCTGACGGTGCGCCAAGCGGCTGATTGATTTCGCAGGGATCTCGCGTATCCTTGAGCATTGTGAAAAAAGCATTCGCCTTTCTCTTTGCGCTCCTGTCGGGTCTCTATCTTCTCATCTGGGGTCCGATGGTGGGCCCGCTGGATCCGATCCCTATCATTGACGAGGCGACGGCGCTCCTGATTTTCGTGAAATCGATGTCGGCCTTGGGAATCGACATTTCGCGATTTTTGCCATTCATCGGTAAAAAGAAACCTAAGGGTGCCGAAAAGGACGCCCCGGTGGTGGATGTATGACAAGTTTTTGTCATGCCGAAATATTGCCGGGTTTCCTACGTAATCTTCGATCAACATGACTGAAGTCGCCGATGCCGAGACCGATGGAGCTCCCGAAAGTGCTCACGCCCCGCAGCCCCGTCCCTCACGGACCTACGGTTGGTTTCTAACGGCCTTTGGCTTGGCGACCATCATTGGGATGTTCGTCATGCCGATTCTTGCAGGGCCTCCCAAGGACGATCAGGTGTCCCAATGGGTGACTTATTTGGGACGCTTCCATTTCGTGGTGCTGCATCTGCCCATCGGAATGCTCCTGCTGGTGATCCTGATGGAACTTGGAAAGCTCTTCCGCAAAGACAAGGGGAGTTCGACCCTTGTGCCCATGTTCTTTACCGCGACTTCGGCGGTGGTAGCAGTGGTCATAGGCTTCCTCCTTTATCAGAGTGGCGACGATAACTCGGAGCTCATCCGCGATCACATGTGGTGGGGAATCGGATTTGCCTCCGCAACAGTCGCCGCATTCATCCTGAAAAATTGGGTCGATCTGGCAGGTGGAAGGGGGAATTTTTTCTATCTCCTCACCTTACTGGCGAGTGCCGGAGTCATGGGAGTGGCCAGTCACGACGGTGGTGAGAGCGTCCATGGAAAGGGCTACCTGCGGAAGGAGGAGCCGGCGGAAGTGCGCGAGTTGATCAATCAGATTCCAGGTGCGGAGCAACTGCCACTTGAGGAGAAGATCAAGGCCACAGAGCCCAAAGAGGATTCGAAGGAACTTCCGGAGACGGACGACGAAGCTGTTGCTTCAGTCGCTCCGGTGGTGGCGGTCGAGGATCAGGTTATTTTCACCGATCTCGTGCAGCCGATCTTCGATCAAAAATGCGTGTCCTGCCACGGCGAGGACAAGCAGAAGGGCAAGTTGCGGATGGATAATTACGAGGTGCTGCTTGCCGGTGGCAAGGAGGGTGACGGCTTCGAGCCCGGTAATGCCGAGGACAGCAACATCATCTTCCGGATTCACCTTCCTCTTGATGACGACGAGCACATGCCGCCGGAGGACAAGAAGCAGATTGAGCCGCATGAACTCGCGATCATTGAGTGGTGGATCAATAGTGGCGCTTCACCCGATGCCAAGATTTCCGAAGTTGAGATGCCCGAGGTGGTGAAAGCTGCCTTGGGAAACATCGTCCCGGTCGAGGAGATGGTGGCCGAGGAGAGCGCCAAGGTCGAGGAGGCAAGCAGGGAGGAGGAAGTGAAGAAGTTGCTGGCCGTTGAGGTCGAGAAACTTCGTGTGGACTTCCCGTCGGCATTGAACTTCGAGTCACAGGATTCGAGTGGCCTGACTTTCACGGCGGTCAGCATGCGCAAGAATTTCACAGACGAGGAATTGGCCAAGCTGGCTCCCGTGATGGAGGGAATGGTTTCGCTCGATCTGTCCGCCACCAAGGTGAGCGACAGGGGCGTGGATGAAATTGCCAAGGCGACGAAGCTGAAGATGCTGCGCTTGTCCGAGACGGAAGTCACCGATGCCTCGCTCGACAAGCTCGCGGTTTTGGCTGAGTTGGAGTCTCTGAATCTCTATGGAACGAAAGTGACGACCGAAGGTGTGTTGAAACTCGCGACACTTCCCAATCTCAAACGCCTCTATCTCTGGCAAACCCAGGTGGACGAGGCGGGTGCCGAGGAGCTTCGTAAGGAGATGCCCAACTGTGAAATCGTGATGGGGCTTTGATCGGGTTTTACGGCGGCATTTTGGTCCCCAACAAGTCGATGATCCCCGGAAGCCTCGAGGTTGAAGTGGGTGGTGGTCATGGAGCGGGTCGCGCTGCGATGAACCGAGGCCGACAAGCCGTTAGATCAAGTCGACGTCACCGATGAGGGGTCTGAGAAAGACAGGTTGGAAATCCCTCCAAGTGGACAGAGATCCGCAGGATGGGGAATCGAGTGGTTTCGAGAAATGGTTCCACTGGACGATGCTATTCCTTTTGCTGGTGATGGTCTTCGCGGTCTGTGGAGGCCTGGCCTACATCGCCGCTTTCCATCGCTTGACCGCAAACCTGGTTGTGAATGAGTCCCTTTTAAGCGCTTCGCTGAGATTCTGTATCGGCGGGGTCTGTGGCGTCGCGTGGGTACTCCGGGCTCTCTATGGAAAAAAGAAGAGCCCGTTTGTGTGAAGAGATCAGCGCCTGGAAGGTGCATCTCCGACACATGGCGCTTGGGGGAAGCGCCTCGTTTCCATGTGCCCCGCTTTACTCAGCGGACTTGGCGATGCGCAGGAGTTTCGCTTCGCCAAGGTGAGGACCGAGGATTTGCAGGCCCACGGGGAGTTGTTTGTCGCCATCGGCAGGTACTGTGCCGCAGGGAACGGAGATCGCACAGATGCCGGCTAGGTTGGCAGCGATGGTGTAAATGTCGGAAAGATACTCGGTTAGAGGATCGTCGCTGTTCTCGCCGAGCTTGCGGGCAGGCGATGGGGTGACGGGCGAGAGGATGGCGTCGACCTTCTCAAAGGCCTGCTCGAAGTCGCGACGGATCAGCGTGCGGACTTTCTGGGCGCGGCTATAGTAGGCGTCGTAGTAGCCGGATGAGAGCACGTAGGTGCCGAGAATGATGCGGCGCTTCACCTCGGCTCCGAAACCTTCCTCGCGGGAGCGACGGTAGAGGTCGAGGAGGTCGTCGGGATTGCTACTACGATGACCGTAGCGAATGCCATCGAAGCGCGAGAGGTTCGAGGAGGCTTCGGCGGGGGCGATGATGTAGTAGGTTGCGACGGCGTACTCGGTGTGAGGGAGCGAGATTTCGACAAGCTCGGCACCGGCGGCTTCGAGCTTCTTGGTGGCGGCTTCGACCTTCTCGCGCACGGCGGGATCGATGCCTTCGCCGAAGTATTCGTTGGGAAGCCCGAGCTTCAGGCCGGCGACGCCATCATTGAGACCCGAGAGGAAGTCGGGGACTTCGGCGTTCAAGGAGGTCGAGTCGCGTGAGTCGTGACCGGCGATGGCTTGGAGAACGAGCGCGGAGTCCTCGACACTACGGGTAAGCGGACCGATCTGATCGAGCGATGAAGCGAAGGCGACGAGTCCGTAGCGGGAAACGCGGCCGTAGGAAGGCTTGAGGCCGACGACGCCGCAGTGGGATGCTGGCTGGCGGATCGAGCCACCGGTGTCGGATCCAAGGGTGGCGATGGCCAGGTTCGCAGCGACGGCGGCGGCGGAGCCTCCGGATGATCCACCGGGGATGCGGCTGAGATCGTGGGGGTTGAGAGTGCGCCCCA
Organism: Haloferula chungangensis; assembly: GCF_042664875.1. Lineage (NCBI taxonomy): Bacteria > Pseudomonadati > Verrucomicrobiota > Verrucomicrobiia > Verrucomicrobiales > Verrucomicrobiaceae > Haloferula > Haloferula chungangensis. Next base: position 295,120 of record NZ_JBHTBS010000001.1, read on the forward strand.
GCGCGGAGTTTTCCGTCGAGGAGCCCATCGCAAATTCGTCCATGTTCAGGCGGCCGAAGGGGATGGCTCCGGCGGCTTTCAGCTTGCTGGTAACGGTGGCGTCATAGGGCGAAGTGTAGCCCTTTTCCAAGTAGCGTGAGCCACAGGTGCAAGGCTGGCCGAGGACGTTGATGTTGTCCTTGATGCCGATCGGGATGCCGCCGAGCGGCAGCGAAAGGTCGGCGTCCGCCGCTGCGACTTTGGCCGCATCGAGATCATGCGAAAGGTAGGCACCGACTTCGGGATCACGCGCGGCGATGGCGGAAGCGAGATCGTCGAGAATGTCGGCGGAGCTGATCTCACCGGCGGTGAGCTTTTTGCGAAGCTCGGAAATGGAGGATGAAGCGAGGGACATGGGAATTCAGGCGTCGGCGATGACTTTGGGCACCCGGATCTGCTGCTGGGCTTGATCGGGCGCGTTTTGAAGGACGGCTTCCTGGGAGAGGCTGGTGCCGGGGACGTCTTCGCGCATGACGTCGTAGACAGGCACCGCGTGGGCGGTGGGCTCAATGCCATCGACGTCGAGGCGGCTGAGGCTCTCGGCGTAACGGAGAATGGAGTCCAGCTGCGGCTGGAAGGTTGCGCATTCCTCGTCGCTCAATTCGAGTCTGGCGAGGTCGGCGACGTAGCGGACGTCGATATGTTCGGTGGCCATCGGGCGGGGAGTTAAAGGGAGGACCGGGCTGGGGGCAAGCGTTGGAAAGCATCGAACGGTGGGCTTGTCAGGCGAGTCGGGCTTGGTAGCGTGGGGCATGCGGATTTCGCCGATCATCTCCTTCCTTTTTGTTGGTTTCAGCCTCGTGGCCAGTGCCGGAACGCCTCAGCAGGCGGCGGCGGTAAGGGCGGGCTACGAGCGTTCGGTCGAGGCATGGCAGCTGAAAATGAAGCTCGCGAAGACCGAGCAGGAACGTAAGGAGCTTGCACAGAACGGGCCGGATCAGGCGGTTGCGGCGAAAAGACTGTGGGAGGAAATCAAGAACGACCTCGATAAGGAGTGGGTGCTGGAGCCTGCGGCCTGGTTCCTGAGAATCGCCAATCCTTTGGCGAGCATTGGAGATGACGGGATTCGTCGACCCATGATGGCGGAGGAAATCAATGCGGTGCGCGATGCCGTGAGCCGGAGTCACATCATGAGTGCGAAGTTGGCACCCATGTGCATGGCGTTGGTGGCCTGTGGTGACAATCAGTCGATGAATCTGCTGCGCCGCATCGAGAAGGAGAATCCGGACAAGACGGTCAGAGGTGTCGCCGCTCTGGGAATTGCGATGCTCGATAAGAATCTGGGTGACGATGCCCGGGTGATGGCTGAGCGCCTGACGATGCTGCGCAAGGCGATCATCGATGCCGCGGACGTGGTGGTCGACGGGTCTTCGGTGGCTGAAATGGCTGAGGACGAACTCTACATCATCATGAAGCTCAGCAAGGGGCGGGTCGCACCGGATTTGGTCGGGGTCGGCTCTGGAGGTCAGCCCATGTCGCTTTCGGATTACTCCGGAAAGGTCGTCCTGCTGGTGTTTTGGAATTCAGGTGGTGAGGGACCGGATGCGGTGATCGACATGCTGCGCGCCGTGAGGGCCGACGAGCGATTCTCCGGGAAGCCTTTTGAAGTCGTCGGCGTGAACAGCGACCCCAAGGATGTTTTGCGGAAGCTCGAAATGCGGGGCTCGAATCCCGTGGATTGGCCGAATTTCTCCGATCCGGGGAACAAACTGGGCCACGAATTCCGCGTCGGTTCCTGGCCGCTGGCTTATGTGCTCGATGGTGAGCGCAAGATTCACTACTTCGGAGCTCTCGGTCCCTTTGCCGAGCTAACCGCTGCGGCGGTGCTCGAGGGCGAGTGATCGGCGCTTGATTGGGACATCGCTGCCCACCGGAGGCGAAACCGCTTGCCCCTCATTGTCCGGCTGGGCTATCGCTGGGGGCGCGAATGGTCATTTCCCATCAGCATCGCTTTATTTTCATCAAAACCGCAAAGACGGCCGGAACGAGCATTGAGGCGTTTCTTTCGCCGCATTGCGGTCCTGACGACGTTTTTACGACGACGCGTCCACCCGTTGATGGCCACGAGCCGCGGAATTGGAAGGTCCCGTTTTTCCCTCTGAAGGAGTTCTTCAGCTTCAATTACCCGGTGGACAAAAGCGTCTTCGTCGAACGCCGATTCTTCACGCCAAGGCGGACCTTCGACGACATGCGCAAGCAGCGAAAGTTCCATGAGCACATTCCGGCGCGAATCGCCAAGCAGCGCATCGATCCGGAAATCTGGGACAGCTACTACAAGTTCTCAGTCGAGCGGAATCCCTGGGACAAAACGCTTTCGCACTACCACATGCAGCGCGCCTACCGTGATGGGAAGCTGACGCTGGACGAGTATTTTGAAGAGGGTGTATTTTGTCAGAACACCGGCTTCTATCTGGATGAAAACGGCGACTGCATGGTCGATGAGATCATCAAGTATGAGGAGCTGGCCGAAGGCATGGGGCGCATCTGTGATCGCTTTGGCATTCCATTCGAAGGATCACTGGGAGTGCGGGCGAAGGGTGACTACCGCAAGGATCGCACCCACTACAGCAAGGTGCTCGAAAAGCGGCACCTTGAAATCATCGACCGGGTTTTCCGAAAGGAGATCGAGATGCACGGATACGTGTTTGAGGATCTCAGCAATACTACCGATTAACAATTCATGAGCCTGATTTCAAACTGGAAGGACAAACGCGCTGTCGCGAAATGGGAAGCTGCCGGCCGTCCTTCACCTCCGCCCCATGCGATCAAGCAGAAGAACATCCGCGACTACCGCGAACGCTTCGGGCTCGAAGTGCTGATTGAGACGGGAACCTTCAAAGGCGACATGATCCAGGCGATGCGCAAGGACTTCCGGAAGCTCTATTCGATCGAACTTGCGGATCACTTCTACGAAGCGGCCGTGAAGCGGTTTGGTGGCGATTCGAGCATCGAGATTCTTCACGGCGACAGTGGCAAGGTGATGTCGGAGCTGGTCCCGAAGCTCGACGGTCCCGCGCTCTTCTGGCTCGATGGTCACTATTCCGCCGGCAACACCGCGCGCGGCGACAAGGACACGCCGGTGATGGAGGAACTCGGCCACATTTTCTCGCGAGAGGATCTGCGCTGCGTGATCCTGATCGACGACGCCCGCTGCTTCGAAGGGAAAAGCGAGCAGAGCTACCCGACCATGGACGAGGTTCGCGCTTTCGTGGCGAAGCATCGCCCGGACTGGAAGGTCGAAGTGGATACGGACTGCATCCGCATCAGTCCGCCGGCTTGAGACGCCGGGAAATCAGGCCCTCAGTAGGGGCGAAGAGCCAGGCGAGGAGGAAAAGGAGTCCGGACGAGAAGGCAATCATGCCGGATGTCGTGGTGTCCTCGAAACCGATGAGACGGGGAAGGGTCATCGAAAAAAGGTGACCGAGCCAGGCTGAGATCGCGGCGAGGGTGGAACTGATCAGCAGCATCGGAAGCAGTCGTCTTGTTAGAAGAAGCGCCGCCGCAGGCGGGACGATGAGCATGGCGATCACAATGATGCTTCCGACCGATTCGAAGGCCGCGACGGTGGTGATGGCGACCATCGTCATCAGCAGGTAGTGGAGGAAGCCGGAGGAGAACCCGAGGGTGTCGGCGAGCTGTGGGTCGAAGGAACTGAGGCGCAACTCTTTGTAGAGCAGCGCGATGATTCCAAGGTTGATGGCGAGAATGAGCCCGTTCACCAGCGCGGCACGAGGGATCATCATGGAACCGATTTTGACGGTATCGAGCGGAGTCAGCTCGATGGCGCCGTAGAGCACACAGCCGGGATCGAGGTCCACATGGTCGGCTGCGTTCACAATGAGCACGAGACCAATGGCAAAGAGGGTGGTGAAGACGATGCCCATCGCGGCCCCACGATCGACCTGCCCGAAACGGCTGATCCACTGCGTGAAAAGAGCGGTTAGAATGCCAACGGCGGCGGCGCCGATAAACATCGGGATGCTCGCGCGGCTGCCGGTGACGAAAAAGGCTACCGCCAGTCCCGGCAAGACCGCGTGACTGATCGCATCTCCCATCATGCTCATTTTCCGCAAGACCAGAAAACATCCGGGTAGGGCGCATGAGACCGCACACAGCATGGCGGTGACGGCGATCCAAGTATCGAAGGAGGTCCAGTTCATTCAGAAATTTTCAATGCTCAATTTTCCAATGCCAAATGATGAAAGAAGAAGCCTGCCGGGCCTGATGAGTGCGACACATGGGCTTTGGCATGGGTGCTTGATCATTGGAAATTAGATAATATGCGGGCTCGGAGGGACTTCGGCGTTGGGGTCGAGCTCGGCTTCGAGTTGGCGCACGATTTCGGCGCCGAGGATGTGCTCGACCATGTCGGCATCGCGGTCGACGTGGCTAGGGGCGATGTCGGCATAGCGGATCAGGTAGAGTTCCCAGAGGCGGTGGTTTCGGGTGATGCGGGCGGCTTCTCCGAATCCGGATTCCGAGAGACGAATGGTGCCGGGCTGGGAGGCTTCGAGGTGGTCTTCGCGCCTTGCGTGGGCGAGCAGACTGTTGAACTGCCGAGGGGTCCAGGCGCGGTGTTCCAGCATGGAGTCGCGGCTGATGGGAAGGTTGAGAGCAGGGCGGTTGTGGTGTTCGAGGATTTCGTAGGCAGCGCGAAGTAGATGCTGACGGCCGACGCGGCGCTTGAGACGAAGCTGATCCAGGTAGCGTGGGATGACGCCGCGCGCGGTGCCGAACAGCATGCTGGCCAGGAAGATGCTGGCGGCGACGATGACGATCACGGCGCCGGTGGGGAGCTTGGGGAGAAGCGCGCTCAGCGAGGCTCCGAGCCAGCCGCTAATGCCTCCAACGATGGCGGCGAGCAGCAGCATCACGCCAAGCCGATGAGTCCAGAAGCGGGCGGAAGCGGCGGGAATGATGAGGAAGGCGATGACGAGGATCAGCCCGACGGCTTGAAGGCCGATGACCGTGACGGCTGTGACAAGTCCAAGCATCAGCACATCGAGGACAAGAACCGGCCAGCCTTGGGCGGCGGCATAGGTGTCGTCAAAACAAAGCAGGGTGAATTCTTTCCTCAGGAGGATGGCGGAAATGGCGGTGATGAGGGCGATGGAGGCGATGAGGACGGAGTCCTGCCAGACGATGGAAGCAGCCTTTCCATAGATGAAGGACTCGAGTCCGGCGGCATTGCCCTGGGGCATTTTCTGGACGAGCCCGAGGATGGCGACGCCGATGCCGAAGAAGACACTGAGCACATAGCCCATCGCGACATCATCGCGAAGGCGTGTGGTCTTGGTGATGGCGAGCATCACTAGCACGCCGGCGATGCCGGAAATCGTGGCGCCTAACAGAAGGCCGGGAAGGTACTTTCCCGTGCCGCCCATCATGATCATCAGGGCGAAGGCAATGCCGATTCCGGGAAGAGTGGCGTGCGAAAGGGCGTCTCCCATCAGAGAGCGCTTGCGCATCAATAAAAATGATCCGATCAGCCCGGAAGTAATGCCCAGCAGCATGGTGCTGATCACGACGAGTCGCACGTTGTAGCTTTTCAGCAAAACGACATCGAACAGGTCCTGGAGGGTGAAGGGCACGTGGGTGGTCGGTGGTCCGTTAACAGGTTCAACGCTGCCTGAGTGCCACGGCGGCATTGTCTAACAGGTCAAGCTTTCCGCCGTAGGTCTTTTTGAGGTTTTCCTGGGTGAAAACTTCATCGGTGGGGCCGGCGGCGACAACGCGCATGTTGAGCAGGATGAGCCAGTCGAAGTATTGGGAGACGGTCGCGAGGTCGTGGTGGACGACAATGCAGGTCTTGCCTTGTTCGCGGAGTTCCTTGAGCAGGGTGACGATGGCCTGTTCGGTGGCGGCATCGACGGCGGCAAAGGGCTCGTCCATGAAGTAGAGTTTGGCGTCCTGCACGAGTGCGCGAGCGAGGAAGACACGTTGCTGCTGCCCCCCGGAGAGCTGGCTGATCTGGCGTTTGGCGAGATGGGCGATCCCGACCTTCTCGAGCGCTTCGAGCGCCTGGACTTTTTCCTTTTTTCCCACGCGACGCAGCCAGCCGAGCTTGCGGTAGGTGCCCATCGCAACGACATCCAGCGCGCTGACCGGGAAGTCCCAGTCGACGCTTTCGCGCTGCGGCACGTAGCCGACGAGGTGGCGCTGCTTTTTGTAGGGCTCACCGTAGATGTGGGCCCAACCGGAGGTTGAGGGAATGAGGTCGAGGCAGGCTTTGATGAGCGTGCTTTTGCCGGCTCCGTTAGGGCCGACGACACCGACGAGCTTGCCTTCGGGAATGTTGAGCTCGATGTCCCAGATGACCGGCTTGCGCTGATAGGCGACGGTCAGGTCGTGGATGGCCAAGGGACAGTCCGGGGGATGCTCGTGGTGAACACCGGTGGCAATGTCGACGCTGGATGTGCTGGGCATGATGGGAAAGGGGTCGGGGGGTGAAGGGTGTTCGGGGACTGAAGTCCCCACTCCTTGGCTCACTTCGTGAGTTTGCCGTTTAGTCCTTTTTCGGGAGCGTCGCCGCCGAGGGCGCGGGTGATGGTGGTGATGTTGTGATCGATCATGCCGATGTAGCTACCTTCATAGGTTCCGGCGGGGCCCATGGCGTCGGAGTAGAGTTCACCGCCGATTTCGACTTGGTGGCCTTTGGATTTGGCACCTTCGATGAGCGCCTTGATGTTCTTTTGGGAAACGGAGCTCTCAACGAAGACGGCGGGAATCCTTTTTTCAACGAGGAAGTCCACCAGTCCGCTGATGTCCTTGAGCCCGGCTTCGGACTCGGTGCTCAGGCCCTGAATGCCACGGACTTCGAGACCGTAGGCACGGCTGAGGTAGTTGAAGGCATCGTGAGCCGTGACCAGAACTCGCTGGTCTTCCGGGATCGAGGTGATCGACTTGCGGGCGTAGTCGTCGAGCTTCGCCAGCTCGGCGAGGTAGGCCTCGGTATTCTCCTGATAGTAGGCGGCGTTGTTAGGGTCGAAGGCGGAAAGTGCCTCGCCGATCACTGAGCTCGCCTTCATCCAGCCGCTGACGTCCATCCAGACATGGGGGTCGTAGTGGTTCTGCTCGTCGCTCATCACGTAATCCTTGCTCTCGAGGATCTTCTCGGTGACGGCGTGGACGGGCTTGCCGTTCGCCGCGACGCGCACAAGGACGTCCCCCATTTTCCCTTCGAGCATCAGACCGTTGTAGAAAACGATGTCGGCCGCCTGCAGTTTCTTCACGTCTGAGGCGGTGGGCTTGTAGAGGTGGGGATCGACGCCTTCGCCGATGAGTCCTTCGACTTCCGTCTTGTCTCCGGCAATTTGGCGGACCACATCGGCGATCATGCCGACAGTGGCCACGCTGCGGTAGGAGCCGCTCGCCGGCTCCTTTTCTCCACAGCCCGACATGCCAAGCGAGAGAGGGATAAGCAGCGAGATCGTCAGAACACGGAGGAGACTCATGAGAGGAGAAATAGTGACAGACTTTGAATAGTCAAAGTTTAATTCGCGGGGTCCTCAAATTCAAGCTTGGATTTCGCGTTCTTCTGGCTCGTATCGTTGGATTGGAATGGCAGTCTCGCGGCCATGTCAGAACGATTGGCTGGGCTGCTTTTACCTGCATTTTCACCGCGCCGTGAGGGAGATCTCGGAATTGGGGACACACGCGCGATGCGTGAGTGGATCGACCTGGCGGCTGAGAACGGGATGGGTTTCGTGCAATTGCTGCCGATCAACGAGACAGGTTCGGATGATAGTCCCTACAATGCGATTTCATCCGTCGCTCTGGAGCCACTCTATTTGACGATGGAGGAGGTGCCGGGGCTGACGGATGCCGAGTTGAATGATGCGCGCGAGCGGGTAGAGGCGGTGGGTGATTTGGGAGAAGGAGTGAAGCCGAGTGCCTCAGCGGTGGATTATCATCAGGTCAGGCGGGTGAAGCGGGCGCTTCTTGAATTGGCGTGGGCCCGCTGGGATCAGGCCGGATCCGCCTTGCACGAAGCATTTGAAGCGTTTCGCAGAAAGGAGTCGGACTGGCTTGGTGATTACTGCGCTTATCGATGGTTGATGGATCGCGCGGGCGGCACGGAAGCGTGGGACCTGTGGCCGAGAGCTTGGCATTCGGTGACCGGCGCACGGCAGTTTCTGGAGATGCAACGCGAGATGGATGAGGCGATGGTCGACTCGCGCTTGAGTTTCTTTGCCTGGGTGCAGTGGCTCTGTTTTCAGCAATGGAGGGATGTGAGGAGATACGGCGACTCGAAAGGCGTCAAGCTGATGGGAGATATACCCATCGGCGTGAGCCGATATTCGGCAGATGTATTTTTCGGACGTAAGGATTTCGACCTGAATTGGTGCGGTGGAGCCCCTCCGGAGACGATGTTCAAACATGATCGCTTCATCCAGAAGTGGGGTCAGAACTGGGGCATTCCGCTCTATCGCTGGGACAGGATGGAGGAAGAAGGTTTCCCATGGTGGCGTCAGCGGATCGATAAGTTGACTGATATCTTCCGGATCTTCCGCATCGATCACATTCTCGGGTTCTATCGCATCTATGCCTTTCCCTGGAGGCCTCAGCAGAATGGGGAGTTCCTTGAGTTGGACAAGAAGGAGGCGGCGAAGAGGACCGGCGGAGAGCTGCCCGGTTGGTCTCCGCGTCCCGACGATACGGTATCTAACAAGGCGGCCAACTGTGCGGATGGTGATCTGCGTCTGAAGGTGATTCTGGAAGCGGCGGGCGATGCGGAAGTGGTGGGTGAAGACCTTGGCTGTGTGCCGGATTACGTGCGTCCGCATCTGGCATCGCTGGAAATCGCAGGCTTCCGGATCCCTCACTGGGACTTTGATGAGGAGGGGAAGGTGATTCCGGGTGATGAACTACCCGAGTGTTCCTTCGCGACCTACGCGACCCACGATCACCACCCGATTCCCGCCATGTGGGAGGATCTGCGTGCCCAATCGGTGGATGAGTCGCTGGAAAAGAAGGAGCGCGTGGATGCGGCCGAGCAGTTGCGCTTGATGATGGAATTCGCGGGGATCAAGAGGCTCGAGCCTTTCACGGACGAGATTCTATGGAAGCTGATCAATGCCCTGATGGCCTCCAAGTCACGCTACGCGGCGATCATGGTGAACGATTTGTTCGGGATGACGGATCGGATCAACCAGCCGGGCACGGTCGGCCCGCAAAATTGGACCTTTCGATTGCCCAAAACGGCGCAAGAGTATCGAAATGATCCTGCGTGGGGCTTGTTGAAGGCATCCGTTGCCGATAGTGCTCGTTCCCAGCGATGAAAATCACCTCCGCCACCTTTCTGACCAGTTCTCCTGATCTGGAGTTGTGCCCTGATTCCGTCCTTCAGGAGTTTGCCTTCATTGGACGCTCGAATGTCGGAAAATCATCGCTACTCAACCTGCTGGCAGGGCGCAAGGATCTGGCGAAGGTGTCGTCGACCCCCGGGGCCACGCGGCTGATCAATTTCTTCCTGATGAACAAGGATTGGATGTTGGTCGACCTTCCGGGCTACGGCTATGCGAAGGTGAGGAAGGAAAGCCGGGCGGAGTTTCAGAAGGCGGTGTCGGATTACCTTTCACAGCGCGAGCAATTGCGCTGCGTGTTCGTGCTGATCGATTCACGGCTCACACCTCAGGCGATCGACCTGGAGTTTTGCGATTGGCTGGCGACGGGAAGCATCCCCTTCGTGCTGATCTTCACCAAGACCGACAAGTCGAAGGCGACGAAGGTGAAGGCGAACGTGGAGTTGTTCCTCGACGCGCTGAAGGAGCGGGTTGAAGGCGAGCCGCGCTACTTCATGAGCTCGACGAAGACCGGGAAGGGGAGAAGTGAGATTCTAGGATTCGTTGAACAGGTGTTGAAGGCTTGAAGGGAGGCGGCATGCCCCCGTGCCGCAATCTTGAGGCGGGTGATCGCCCAAAGAGAGCTCAAATGAGATTTGGCAGCTTACCCTCGATCGTTTGGAGTTCGAGTCTCGGGCTGTTTATATCAGGTATTGAGAATCCTGCTGAATGTCGGCTCTATTATCCCGTTGATATCACCAGCCTGCGCAGAAGAAGTCCTTGAGCTACGGGGATTTCCTGTCCTATGATCGTCTAACTTAACACCGTGGATATCGAGATCTGAGGTGATGAGAATATAACCTGTTCGACTCAAAAAATGCCATGAAAGCCATCCTCACCAGCTTCTTGCTCTCTGCTACATTGCTTGGGGCGAAGCTGGACGTAAAAGAGCCAACGGGTGAAGCATTCAAGAGTTCGATGCAGGTCGTAATGCTCGAAGAAGCTTCCTACAGCGACGTCTTGGAATTTCTCCGCGCGAAGGCGACCGAATTTCTTCGTGACGAAATCCCTAGTGATCCAGCTGTTTTTGTCTTCGAGTATCGATTCGATCCCATGATTGACAATCTTGGAGCGAAGCTTCACTCGAAGCTCAACTACAATGCCAAAGACGTGACGGTAGAACAGGCATTGGAGGCTATTCTCCCACGATTTGGATTGGCTTTTGAGATCACTTCACCAACTCAAGTCGTCATCTCAGACCGGGTCGCAAAAGAGGAATAAGATTGTCGAACAAAGCGCGACTGACCGACCCCTTTAAGCGGCCTTGTTACGTTTCCTTTCAGGTGCTAGAACGTCCTCAATGAATCGCGCTGGCCGCCATGAAGGTCGGGTCGGCAGCGCTTCGACGTTGTGCTGAAAATGAGAAGCCTCCTCCCCATTCTGGCCATCGCCGTTCTTTTCGCCACGGGTTGTGACCAGCGTGAGAAGAGTAGCGATGCCAAAGCATCCCCGTCTGACAGCCATCGGGAGGCTATTGCTAAGTTTCAGGATGGACAGAGGCGCTTCAAGGAATTGATCGCGACGGTCAGAGACGAGAAGAGTTTTGATGCTGCGAAGCCGGGCTTAGAGAAGGTAGTGTCCGATTGGCGCGAGGTTGCAACTGTGCTTGGCGAACTTGAGCCTCCTTCTGAGGATCTGCAGGTGGAGCTTCGTGAGTCGATCGCTGAAGGACATCGTGCAACTGAACCGACGGGTGAAGACATGCTGAGCTTGATCTCGATTGAGAGCCGGGATGCAGAGGTCACCAAGTGGCTTGAGGAGTTCGTGGCGGCAGGAGGCGCAGCGGGAGCTGAGATGGTCCGACTGTATGGGCCGACCGACTACGCAGGCCCTGAAGCGGAGGCTGCTCAACTCGATCTTAGCTCCGCCACGATAAACGGAGTGACATTCGATCAAGCGCTGAATAATCCAACGGCCCTCATCCAGCAAGACAAAGAAGCACAACAAGGCGGCGCTGGACTACCCGCTACTCGCTCCGAGTCGGATTCGGAGGGTTGCGACGAACCTCAACCAGAATCGGAGGGGCGCTCACGGTAGCGGTTGCCAGGCCTTCGACATTCTGCTGGAAAATGAGCATTAATCTTACCGACTACGTTGCGATCGGGGTGACCCATTCCTCGGATACCATTCATTTGCTCGAAGTGATACTCAGTGATGATGAGTTCTCCTTTGGAGCAGAGGGCACAATGGCGAGAGGATATGAATGCTACGTTCGGTCAGCTGTAGCCGATAGGGCAATCGCAGCAATCAAGTCCGCTCCAAAGTTTTACATCGAGGGGCACAAGATCAGGTTCTACGACAAACCACGTGCGATCACTGACGGCACCCGCTACGACCGATTGCTCGATGAGTATTGCGGCGAGGATCCTGACAGGCCATCAGCCGACGGGATTCAATTTAATCTTTGAAGCGAAGGCGATTCAGAAATCAAGCAGAACAAAACGGATCAGGACGTATAACCCATGAGGCGTTTCAGCGCTCTCCTGCCTTCTCATCTAATCTTGTTGAATTTTCTTTCTGGTGATTCAATTCACCCAACTGGATCGGAGGGCCGCCTCAATTCACCGGCGCCGCCTGTCCTCAAACGTTGTGCGCCGAGCCATGAGATGCAACGGATTTTTGGACCGTTTGTGGTCTAGTTTTGGGAGGTGAAATCGGCCTCGAATTGGGCCGGGGTTCGGTAGTCGAGGGCTGAGTGTTTTCGGTGAGTATTGTAGTAGCTCTCGATGTAGGCAAAGAGCTCGGTGCGGGCATCATGCTCGTTGCTGAAACTTCCGCCTTGAAGCATCTCGGACCTGAGCGTGCCGATGACGGACTCGGTCCATGCGTTGTCATAGGTGTTGGTCCGGGACGGCGTCACGCACGATGAGTATGCCCAGAACCTTGATGAAAACCTGCTGGCATTGGAATCGCGTTTGAAGGCCGGGTAGTACCGAGCCCAGCCCGTCAATCGCCGGTGGATCTCCATAGCTGGGGTCAGTCCTTGAATTTGCATTTTGAGAGTGACACCCGAGGGGGGACTAGATGTGGTTGAGTTCGAACCCGAAACGTAAACTCAAGCTCCAACTTGATCCTAGCCCTAGATTCGACGGAGCTTATCGAAAGGTCGATTGGAGATTAGCAAGCTCCTCTTTGCTCCAGTTGGTGCTTGCTCCAAAATTGACACCGTCTTGAGTATCGTGGAGACTGCTAGTATGAAGACGCTGACAGAGATGCTGCCGGATGTGGATCAGCTTTCGGAGGAGGATCAAGCTGGATTGATTGCTCATCTCCTCTCGAAGCTTCGGGGTGCGCCCCTAGGACCCGACAATGAGGAACTCGCCCGACGTGAGGCTGAAGTCGACGCAGGAACGGCGGAGTTCATCAGCTTCGATCAGCTTCGCAAGTCAGTTGGGAGATGATGAGGGAGATCCTCTTTCATTCAGCGATCCGTAGAGAACTAGGTGAGGTTCTTGATTACTACGAAGGGGTTTCTGGGCGGCTTGCCGACGATTTCTGGTGCTGCGGCACAATTCTAGGAGAACGAGCTATGGCGCTCGTCGGAAATAGATCTAGAAGTGGCGAGGGAAAGGCACGGGCTTGTCCAGCGACATTAAGGTCGATGCTCCGGAAGGCCGCGGCTGTAGCTGGGGTCAGGCTTTGGAATTTGCATTTGAAGAATGACTCGCCTTCGATTCAGGGTTCGAGGTGCACCGCTTGGGCCTGACAGTGAAGATTTTCGTTAGGATCTTGTCGGCTGCTTTTGGGGTTGCTCGGCCCTTAAGGAACGTCGATGAAAGACAAACCAAGTGCCGAGCCAGAGGACGAGGAGGATCCAGGTCGGGAGCGAAAGGCTGCGGGTTCTCATGACACTGTCACGAGAGCTCTCCAACTTGGGCCACCACTTCAGTTTGGCTCGGGCGTCTCGCGGCTCGCGTGAGTCGGAGTTTGAGTAGTCGGCGTCAGCTCGTAGCTGATCGAGAATGGAAATCGCGAGACGCGCATTCCCGAGAACAATCATGACGGATCCTGCTTCTGAGGATTTCGTATCAGGATAGATGAATCGGAACGCGCTGGTGTGCGTGATGCTGTCAATCATCAACCACACGAAGAAGGCGGTCCCGAGAAGCCCGAACCAGAGAGATCTTGGACTGGAGATCTTCATGGTTCGGGGTGGGGAGATCGAATGCTTAGATCCCCGCCAGGATCGCATCGGTCATTTCGCTGGTGCCGACCTTTTTCTCGGTGGCGGCGCCGGTGGCGATGTCGCCGGTGCGGAAACCCTTGTCGATGGCGGCGGAGACGGCTTTCTCGATGGCGTCGGCGGCGTCGTTTTCTCCGAGGGAAAAACGCAGCAGCATGGCGACGGAGAGGATCTGGGCGATGGGGTTGGCGATGCCTTGGCCGGCGATGTCGGGGGCGCTGCCGCCGGAAGGTTCATACATGCCGAAGTAGAGTTCGCTGCCTTCCTTCTTTCCGCCGAGGGAGGCGGAGGGGAGCATGCCGAGGGAACCGGAGATCATCGCCATTTCATCGGAGAGGATGTCGCCGAAGAGGTTCTCGGTGACGAGCACGTCGAAGCTGTCGGGGCGGCGGCAAAGCTGCATGGCGGCGTTGTCGACGTAGAGGTGGGAGAGTTCGACTTCAGGGTAGTCCTTGGCGACTTCGTTGGCGACTTCGCGCCAGAGCACGGAAGAGGCGAGGACGTTGGCTTTGTCGACGGAGACGAGCTTCTTGCCACGGCCCATGGCGGCGGTGAAGGCGACGCGCAGGATGCGGTCGATCTCGCTGCGCTTGTAGATCATGGTGTCGAAGGCGACGGTTTCGCCATCGCGTTCCTCGCGGCCTTTCGGGCTGCCAAAGTAGACGCCGCCGGTGAGCTCGCGGACGCAGAGGACGTCGAAGCCATTCGGGATGAGCTCGTTTTTGACGGGTGAGGCGTGGGTGAGCGAGGGAAGGCAGACGCCGGGACGCAGGTTGGCGAAAAGGCCGAAATGCTTGCGCAGGGGAAGCAGGGCACCGCGCTCGGGCTGGATGTCGGGCGGGAGGTTTTCCCATTTTGGTCCGCCGACGGAGCCGAAGAGGATGGCGTCGCTGTTTTCGCAGGCGGCGATGGTCTCGGCAGGAAGCGGAGTCTCGTTGTTGGTGGCATCGAGGGCGGCGCCGCCGACGAGTTGGACGTTGCGCTCGGTGCTGAAGCCGAATTTGCTTTCAACGGCGTCGAGGACGCGGAGGGCGTCGGTCATGACTTCGGGGCCAATGCCGTCTCCGGCGAGGACTGCGATGCGGTGGGTGCGAGACATGCGGGGAGGTGAAACGCAAACGGCAGGATTTTAAACTGCAAAATTGAGGAAAGATTGCTGGGTGGCCCAAATGGGGAGAAAGGTGTTTTCCAAACGCAGAGGAGCGGGATGGACGGCGATGAAGATTTTGGGGTTGGTGTGCTCAACTGCGTCTCTCGCCATCGAGGTGTCGGCAAAATTTTGGCAGAGTTTCCCATTTTATCCGCGTCGATCCCGTTCATCTGCGGCTCAGATCTACGATTGGAATTGAAGAGGATATTTCCAGTTGGCAAGCGGGGGAATCAGGGCAGGCTGCGCGCATGGAAATGCTGGTGCACTTGGCGTGGCTGATTGGGGGGCTGGTTCTGCTTTCGTTTGGCGCCGACTGGTTGGTGAGGGGAGCTTCTGAATTGGCACTGAAGTCGGGGCTGAAGCCATTGGTCATCGGTCTCACCGTGGTGGCTTTCGGAACGAGCGCACCCGAGCTGATCGTCAGTCTCAAAGCGAACCTGGATCCGAATACCAAGGCGGACATCGCGATCGGGAATGTGGTGGGCTCTAACATTTGCAACATTGCCTTGATGCTGGGGCTGGCTGCGCTGATGCGGCCTTTTGTGGTGGGGAGCCAGGTGGTCAGGCGGGAACTGCCGATCCTGCTGGTGGTGACCGGGGCCTTCATCGCCATGATCTGGAATGGTCAGCTGTCCCGGCTTGAGGGTTCCCTGATGGTCGTAGCCATCGTGGCCTATGTGGTGACGAGCATTCGGATTTCCCGCCAGCATCGCGGTGATCCCGCGGAGCATGACATTCCCGAAGAGGCTCTCGCGGCAGCTGCGGACCATAGTCTCAAGGGGCTTCTAAAAAGTGTCGGCTGGGTTCTGCTCGGTCTGGCCGCCCTGCTGTTCGGGGCGGATAAGCTGGTGACCAGCGGTGTGGTGCTGGCCAAGCAGATGGGCGTTCCCGAACTGGTGATCGGTCTAACACTGGTCGCCTTGGGAACGTCACTTCCGGAGCTGGCGACCACCATCGCGGCGGTCAAGCGAGGTCAGATGGATCTGGTGGCCGGCAACATCATCGGCTCCAACTTATTCAACATTCTCGCAGTGATGGGCATCACAGCGGCGGCTAAACCGATCGAGGTCGAGGCCATGAATCCGGTCAATCCGGTGAATCTGTGGGTGATGGGCGGCGTCACCCTGATTCTCGTGCCCTTCCTCGCCTGGGGGCAGAAGATCAACCGGATAGAGGGCGGTATTCTGGTCGTCGGCTACCTGATCTACTGCACGTGGCTGGTGGTGCCGCAGTGGTTTGTGTTTTGAGACTTCACCGAGTGACGGTGCAGGTTCCCTGTGGATAGGGAATCCAGTTGGCGCCATTCCAGTAGGAGAGACTCAGCCGACAGTTTACAAGCGAGTCGGTGGCGGTCTCTGCACCAGCTTGGATTCTCAATCCTCTCGGATTGATCGAAGGAGTGTCCACGGCGAATGAGAAATGGTAGGCTCCCGTGTTTACCTGATCACTAAGCACCGTGAACGCGCCTCCAAAAGGACTGCCGGTGGACGGCGTGAAGGTGGTGGTTCCACCCAAGCCCGAAGCATCAAACTCAAGGGTGTAGGTGCCTCCAGTTACGGGAAACGATACCGTGCGAGATTTAAAGTCGGAGGGAGCGACGGCATCCGGGTGTCGGGCGATGGCAAGATGATAGAAGGCCGATGTGGATGAGGCGTCGTCGAGTTCCAGAGTGTCGACGGCAGGGGTTTCGAGAGGGTCCGGACTGATGCCGACGTGCTGACTTGTAAGTGCTGTCCAATCGGTGAGCCCGCTTGATCGGGACGCGCTCAAAATGTCACCAGTCGTCGCTGGAGAAAGAAGATCGAATCGGCAGAACTGGTTGCGTGAGACCACCAGCTCGCCTTCGGGCACGGAGACCGTCGGCAAATTCTGGGCGTGTTCGTCAAAGGCTTGGGCCGCCGCATCGGTTCGGTCGAAGGTGACTGCGAGGATTGAACTGCCATCGCTGCCGGCCGCATGGATTTGATCGATGACCTGCTGGCTGCTGCTGTCGCTGACCGTGCCGAAGACGGTATGAACATTGTCGAGATGGCTGGCGCCAACCGAACCGGTAAAAAAGATCTGGCTGCCGTTGGTGTTGGGACCGCTGTTCGCCATCGAGAGGATGTAGGGCTCATGGGTCAGAGTCTCATCGAACTCGTCCTTGAAGGTGTAACCCGGGCCGCCGACGTTCGTTCCTGTTCCTGAACCCGTTTGAGCAATTTTGAAGGTGCTCTCGTTGACGATCCGGAAGAATTTTTCGCCAACATAGTAGGGGGCGTTTCGGACTGCTCCTGTCGAAGGATCGATCGAACTCCTGGTTCCCTGGGCGAGGGTGATGAAGTTGGCGACGGCTTGCGGAGCCTTCTGATATTCGAGTTTTACCAGAATGATTCCCTTGTCCGTTTCGACGTTGGCGATGAGGTCGGCGGTTGCCGCCGTGACGAGAGCGCTGGAGATGATGAGAACGTTTTTCAAAATAGGAGTGGAATCAGACGTGGTTGACATTTTCAGGCCCCCGCTTCGGCAGGCGACCATTCGTCATCTGGCTTGCTTGGGCCTTCTTTGAGTTGTCGTTCCCAGATGTAGCGGCGGAACAGGACTTTCACCGAGGCCGAGAGCGGCACGGCGAGCAGGGCTCCGACAAATCCGCCGAGGATCAGGGACCAGAACAACATTGAGAAGATCACCGTCATCGGGTGCAGTCCGACCGAGTCGCCCACGATCTTGGGCGCGGTCACCAGTGAGTTGATTTGCTGGACGATGATGAAAATCGCGATCACCGCGATGACGTAGGACCAGGGATTGTCGCCGAGGAAGGACGGTTCCGCCGAGAAATGGAAGTAGGCAAGGATGCAGGCGGGAATGAGGGTGATGATGTTGCCGATGTAGGGAATGATGCCTAACAGGGCCATCATGATTCCAATGAGGAGTCCGAGCGGCAGACCGAAGATGGTGAGGGCGATCCCGACGAGGAAGCCATCGATGAAGGCCACGAGAACCTGGCCGCGAAAGAACGAGATGAGGTACTGGTTGACCTCGGTCAGGGTCTCGATCAGCTCGGTTTTGAAGCGGGAGGCTTTGAGCGGGACGAAGTCATGCCAGTGTTCCTTGATCGCGGCGCTTTCGCGGAGAAAGTAGTAGAGGTAGATCGGCACCATGAAGAAGCCGATGACGAGGCCGAGGAAGCCGAGGATTTTCGAGGTGCCTCCGCGCGCCCAGCCAACAGCTTCGTCCTGAAAGCCCTTGAGCGAGTACCAGAGTTCGGTTTCTCGCAGATGAATTTCAGGTTGGCGGGTTTCGCTCTCATTGTCGGCGAGTTCGTCAAGCCGTTCACTGAGCTCATCACCGCGGAGCAGGACCACTCGTTCCAAGTCGCTGTTATCGGCCACTTGCTCGAGCTTTGCCTCGGCCATGATCAAGGACTCGGGGGCCGATAGTGCCCAATCGATGGCAGGCCGGGTCCATTTGTGGGTGTTGCGCTCTTCGATGAGCCGGTCGATGATTTTTTCGTCGAAAGTTTTTGTCTCAGGGGCTGTCGCATCACCGGCCTGGCTGCTCTCGGCGCCATTCGTTTCAATCTGGCGCTGTTTGAATTGATCGATCTGATTTCCCACGAGAGGGATCATGATGGCGATGAGCAGCAGCGTCAGGCCGGTGGCGGAGCCAAAGGTCATGACCACCGCCTTGCCTCGGCTCATGCCGCGTTTCTGAAACCAGCGGACGATGGGATCAAGCAGGTAGGCGATGATGGCGGCGACCGCGAGAGGGACGAGGACCGGTTGCAGGAAGCCGAACACTTGGCCAAACAGCCAGAAGAATCCGACGATGAGTGCTCCGAGAATAAAGATGGAGACACCAGTCGCCGCATTCCAGAGAGTGCGGATTTGAAAACGTGAAGGGTAGCGAACCATGCGTCGCGGAGTGTCCTATCAGAGGAAGCCGTGATTTGGGTATGGAAAAATAGGTTCGCTTTGGACTTGGGCCAGCAGCTTGCGCCAAAAGGATACCGTCACCGCGTGGGCGGGCTGGGGGCTTTGAGCTCGTTGCGGGCGATCTTGATAAAGACCTCATCAAGGTCTTTGCCTTCAAATTGAGCGGTGATCTCGTCAGCGGTGCCGGAGGCGAGGATCCTGCCTTGGTGAAGGAACAGGACTCGATCGCAAACCTCGTGGATGTCGCGCATGTTGTGGGAGGTGTAGAGGATTGCCGGATGACGCTCACTTTGCACCCGGCGGACGAGCTTGCGGACTTTATCCGCGATGTCCGGATCGAGCGAGGCGGTGGGTTCATCCAGCAAGAGAAGTTGGGGGTCGTTGAGAAGGGCTTTGGCGAGATTGACGCGGGTTGACTCCCCGGCGGAGAGTTGGCCGGTGATTTTTTCGGAAAGCCGGGTGATCTCGAGAAGCTCAAGAAGCTCGGCGACTTTTTCCTTGGGCTTCGGCACCGAGTAGAGGCGGGCGAAAATCTCGAGGTTGTGGCGGACCTTGATATTGCCGGGAAGCGTGGCGTAGGTGGTGCAGAAATTGGTCCTCTCGAGGATCGGGATGCGGTGGGTGGCGAGGTCCAGACCGAAGGCGCGGATCGAACCGGAGGTCGGTGAAATCAGGCCGAGAATCATGTTCATCAGCGTGGTTTTGCCAGCGCCGTTGACCCCGAGAAGCCCGACCGTTTCTCCCGGGGCTACAGACAGGGAAACGCAGTCGACCGCGACGAAGTCGTCGAATCGCTTCTCGATGGAGTCAATTTCCAGAAGGGGATCAGGCACGTGGGGAGGGAATCCCAGTGGGAGCGGCCGGGCAAGTCATCAAGCGCTGGAGGAGAGGGCTCGGTGACGAATTCGCGGTCGCCGGCAACGGCTTTCGGAATCGCCACCGTGTGGCGAGACGGGCGTCATTCGGAGACGGAGGGGTGAAAATGGGCGCAATCGACTGAAAAGACTGCGTCGGAACTCGGAAAGCCTGATTTTTAGCGAGTCAAGGGTTGCCAAATTCGTGCGGTCCGCTAGCAATTCGCCGCTTCGCGACCCGGTCGCGGATCACCTCTACGCAAGACTCAAGACATGAAGGACCTAACCAATTATCGGAATATCGGCATTTTCGCCCACGTGGACGCCGGAAAAACGACGACCACCGAGCGGATTCTCAAGCTGACCGGAAAGATTCACAAACTCGGTGAGGTTCACGACGGTGAGTCCACCATGGACTTCATGGAGCAGGAGGCGGAGCGTGGTATCACCATTCAGTCCGCGGCGACGACCTGTTTCTGGAAAGATCACCAGTTCAACGTGATCGATACTCCAGGTCACGTTGACTTCACCATCGAGGTTTACCGCTCGCTGAAGGTTCTCGACGGTGGTGTGGGTGTGTTCTGCGGATCGGGTGGTGTGGAGCCTCAGTCGGAAACGAACTGGCGCTACGCCAACGACTCAAAGGTTTCCCGTATCATTTACGTCAACAAGCTCGACCGGATCGGCGCTGATTTCTACCGCGTGGTGGATCAGGTCAAGAGAGTGCTCGGTGCGCATCCGCTCGTGATGGTGCTGCCGATCGGCGCGGAAAGTGACTTCAAGGGCGTGGTGGACCTTCTCACGATGAAGGCCTACATCTGGGATGACTCCGGTCAGCCTGAGAATTTCGAAATCACCGATATTCCTGAAGACATGGTCGCCAAGGCCGAGGAATTCCGTGCGCAAATGGTCGAGTCTGCCGTGGAACAGGACGATGCGGTCATGGAAGCCTACCTTGAAGGCAACGAGCCTGACATCGACACTCTCAAGAAGTGCATCCGCAAGGGCACCATCGATCTCGCGTTCTTCCCGACCTATTGTGGATCGAGCTTCAAGAACAAGGGTCTGCAGCTGATCCTTGATGCGGTGGTGGACTACCTTCCAAGCCCCCTCGAAGTGAAGCCTCTTCCCGAAGTGGACGAGGAAGGCAACGAGACCGGCAGCTTTGCCAAGCCGGATGCCAGCGCCCCGTTCCGTGGCCTTGCATTCAAGATCATGGACGACAAGTTCGGAGCCCTGACTTTCACCCGCATCTACTCGGGCACGATCAAGAAGGGTGACACCGTGCTGAACTCCTTCACAGGTAAGACCGAGCGCATCAGCCGCATGGTCGAGATGCACGCGGATGACCGCAACGAAATCGAAAGTGCTCAGGCAGGCGACATCGTTGCCATCGTGGGCATGAAGAACGTCCAGACCGGTCACACGCTTTGCGACGAGAAGAATCCCGCCACGCTCGAGCCGATGGTCTTCCCGGATCCGGTGATCTCGATCGCCGTGGCCGCCAAGGACAAGGTCAACGCTGAGAAGCTCGGCAATGCGATCGGCAAGATGGTTCAGGAAGACCCATCCTTCCGCGTGGAGACCGACGAGGAGACCAACGAAATGATCCTCAAGGGAATGGGTGAGCTTCACCTCGACATCAAGATCGACATCCTGAAGCGTACTCACAAGATCGAGGTCGAAGTGGGCGCGCCACAGGTGGCTTACCGTGAAACCATCACCAAGCCGGTTTCCGACAGCTACACTCACAAGAAGCAGTCGGGTGGTTCCGGTCAGTTCGCGAAGATCGACTACACCATCGAACCAGGTGAGCCCGGTTCAGGCTTCGTGTTCGAATCCTCAGTGGTCGGTGGTAACGTGCCTAAGGAATACATCCCGGCCGTCGACAAAGGCTTCAAGACCTCCGTCGACAAGGGACCGCTTGCGGGTTACCCATGTTTGGACTTCAAGGTCACGCTGACCGATGGTGGCTTCCACGCCGTGGACTCCTCGGCGATCGCCTTCGAAATTGCGGCCAAGGCTGCGTATCGCCAGTCGATGCCGAAGGCCGGTCCTCAGCTGCTTGAGCCGATGATGAAGCTCGACGTCTTCTCGCCAGAGGAGAAGATCGGTGACGTGATCGGAGACCTCAACCGCCGCCGGGGAATGATCCAAGGCCAGGAGCCGACACCCGGCGGTGTTCGCGTGAAGGCCGAAGCTCCGCTTTCCGCGATGTTCGGGTACATCGGTGACCTCCGCACCATGACTTCCGGTCGTGGTCAGTTCTCGATGGAATTCAGCCACTACGCGGCATGTCCTAAGAACGTTGCGGAAGAAGTCATCGCCGCTGCCAAGAAGCGCGAGGAAGAGCGCCGCGCCGGCAAGTAAGACTTGCGACAAGCAACAAGCGAAATCTAAAAATCGGCCGCTATCTCACTCGAGATAGCGGCCATTTTTTTGTCGTTGGCACGGGGGGGAAAGGGGCGGGACGAATCGTCCCCTGATGGATGATCGGTGAAGCTTGCTTTCAGTGAGAGGACGGATGAGCTGGGCTCCACGACAGGTCGGTCCGACTCATCTGGCCACTCTCAAGGTCAATGGTCGCGCGGGCATCCGAGTGGGTGGAATGGGAGGGCTCGTCCGTCATGCCTGTTAGAGTCATTCCCAGACCTGATCCGGTGACCGTCAGCTTCTCAAGGTCCAGAACAAGAGCGGGAGCCTCCAAACACGTGAGGCCGTGACTGGCGCGACATTGACCGAGAAAGATGATCCGTCGATTGACGCCTTCCACCCCGATGGCGCCTGTTGTCTGGTTGCGAACAAGGGTGCTTCGAGCGGTCACCAAGGCTTCACGGCTGCATTCAATGATCCAATCGCCTATCTGCACCCGCACGGGACCGCTGAGTCGTCCCTTGCCCCGGTGAACATTGAAATCGGCTCCCCGGCACTCAAAGTTCAAGCGTGTCGAATCCCCGGCGCTTGCGGAAGCAAGGCCGAGCGATACTGCGAGCAGTTGGTCAACGAGCCACCGCATGGATTCTCACGTATTGTCCTTTCCCAAGGCCGTCGGCCTCGATCGAGACGGTGACGACTTCACCTTCTCCGTCGCCGACCGGCATGGGAGAGCCGAGGACGGTGACCTTCGCCTCCGAGTAGTCCCAGTTTTCAAGGTCTGAAGAGACGGCTACAAGATACCGGATGTCGCTGCCGCCGATTCGCCGGACGAAGGAAACCTGGAGACCTGACCCGGCTTGGCTCGAGTCGAGTGCGGCGATGGGACTCTGAACCCGGATCGAAGGATCAGCGGGATTGGATGCGAAATAGTATTCCTCACCGTTCTGATAACCGTCTCCGTCCATGTCATCGAGAAATCCCTCGAGGCCGGGTGGAAGCGATTCGGAGAGGTAAGTTTGGATCCAGAACGAGAATCCCGCGGGCTCGGCAAGAATGCCACTGTCCTCCAGAATTCTGGCAATTCCGCCCTGATCGTTCCCCGGCAAAACTCCTCCCATGGTCGGATCACCCGCGGTGAATCCAAGTGGTCGGTTCCCGCTGAATTTGGGCAATAGGCCGCGGAGGCCTGGCGTGGAGCTGTTCCATGCCGTCAGGTCGAGGGTGACGCCGTCGATATCGACTGGCGCTTCAAGCGCCTTTGCCAGTTCTTCCAAGCCCTCGAAGTATTCGACAAAGGCCTCTCCTTCATCGGCATCGCTGACGAGGGGAAACAGATGGTAGCCACAAAGAGTCCGTTCACCGCCGGCAAGAACCAAAGCGGCGCATAGGAGCGTGTTGGCCTCAGAGATGTGCGACTTGAAATCCTCGATCGCGCTCGATTTGGCGACCTCAAGTAGAGTGGGAAGTTCCTCAAGAGCGACCTCAAGATCGAGTTGGCCTTCCCGTTCAAATTCGACGATGGCATTCATCGCTCCTCCGAGATCATAGATGGAAAGCAGATCGAGGAGTGCTTGAACGATGCGCACGGAGCCTTTCATTGCAAGCAGGTCGGCGTCATCGATGACGTAGGATTGTTTGAAGCTGGCAATCGGAAGGAGTCTGTCGGCTTCCGCGACTGCGGCGTTGAGATAATCGTGGATTTCATCGAGTCGCGGCGAGACCAGATCCCGGAGTGCGGCGACTCGTTCTGAGGCGTTGGCCGACGCAGGGAATTCCGGTCGCCCGTCAAGCGCCTCTGTCATCGTAAGCCGGAGTCCCAGGGAGGCGCCCCCTGAATCCGTGATGCCGAGGCTCTGAAGAAAGGCCGCAAATGAGGGTTCTTCCTGAAGGAGTGCCAGACGGGTGAACGCACGCAGGGCATTTGCCCGTGGATCGTCAGGATCAATGGCAAGCGCCGCTGCAAGATGCAGGTCAGCGGTGGTGGGATCCGCGGGGTCGGCCTCGAGAGCGATCGTCGCAGCGTCGACGAGTTCGTCCAAACTCGTCGGGTGGGAAGTGAACTTCAACGTGATGCAGCCACTTGCAACGCTTTCGGGAGAGTCGCCATATTCTGCGAACGAATACGATTCACCCTTCTGAACCGGCGCGAGAATGCATCCTCGGTAAGCGAGGGTGAGACAATCAGTGTCCCTTGCTGAAAGGGTGACGAACTGTCCCGAGAAACTTGCCAGATGGAAGAATGACAGCCAGCTCTGATAGCTCGTTTCCAGATCGATCCTGACAAAGCCATCCTCGGGGGCTGTCCACGACCATTCGCCGGGAAATCCCAGCGAAAAGTCTGTCGAAGGAATGACGGCTTCGCCGACCGAACCCAGATCGGACGAGGCGGGATTGGGGGGAAGGAGGACGGCGTTAACGAAGCCATGGGAGCCAGTGAGAGTGAGTGTTACCTGATCTCCTGCGGAGAGAGGGAGCGTCATGAAGTCCGCAGGATCGTCAATGGGCGTACTATTTACGTCCAGGGAGATGGTCGCGCTTGGGTCTCCGGAAAAGGAATGGAGAAGAAGCTGGTGTTCACCGGTCCCCGCGGCGGTCCATGTGTAGCTTTCGGCATTGCCAGGACCGAACGAACTCAGGTAGGCAGCGAAGCCACTGCGGGGTCCAAGATCGGTGACGTGGCCCGTTCCCTCGTGACGGAGGATGAAACCCGATGGTTCAGCGAGAGGCATGGGGAAGCCGAATGGATCGGTGGCGGGAAGCGTAATCGAGGTCAGCCGAATGAAAAACTCCTGTCCCGCCACCGCATGGATCGGGATTGCGATCTGGTCTTCGTCATACGCCAGAACCGAACCCAATCCCTCGGGCGTGGAGTCATAGACATCCACCAGATCTCCGCCATCGGTTCCCGCGACGTGATAGGTGCCGTCCTGAGGTGCTTGCCAGCGATACCACAGGGACCCTGACCTGAAGAAATGGGGAAAGAACGGATCGGAGGGTTCCAAAGAGAACTCGAAATCCTCGAGCGTTCCGAGTCGGGGGTCGGCCATTCGATGCAATCTTGGCTGACTTCCCAAATCCGCAGCGTTCTCAATGGAGTCGTTGTAGGGAAGGGCTAGACATGAAAGGGAAAGGCTGGCGAAGGCGAAAATAGTCGTTCTCATGTTATGGAAATCTATTGCTTTCGGAGGCGTGCGATGGCTTCCTGTGTTGGGGGGGGCGAAGATGCCTATAGGTGTCGGGGACGTGATGGACGTTCTTAAATTCAGGTTGTTGTGCCTGCTTGGACGCCGTTTGAGAAATGTTCGTCTCGTCGCGTCAGGGTCGGGAGTGGGTGGGGGGATGGACGTCCATGAGCATCCAGGTGCCGATCCCTGACTCGAGAATGAAGCGGTCTCTAGAATCGATAGGTAAGTGACAGCTTCAGCACCGGTAGAAACTGATAGTCGTTGATGTCATCTGCGAAGATGGCCTGTTCGGCTGCCAAATCCGCACCGAATCCTGGGACGCTTGTGATGGGGCCTGAAGCGCTGACGAGGGTGTCGGGTTCACCGAGATAAAGGACCCCGAGATCAATTCCAAACACCCACGACGAGGTCGAACCGAAGCCAAAATCCCATCCGATGCCCAGATAAGGAGCGAACTGATTGTACTCAACTGAACCTTGAAGCTGATCGCCCTGTGTGAGGGTGTAAACGCTGTTCCCGATGCTGACGGTTTGGCCGTTTCCATTGGCGACTCCGCTCGCTTCGTTATTGCCGAAATAGCCTCCCAACGTGACGCGGAAGCCATTGTTGAAGGGGAGGAAATTGGCGGTCAGGCCGATATTGCTGAGATCAAGGTCACCATGATAATCCGTGCCGTCGACATCAAAAGTGTCGTCATATTTGAAATAATTGCCCTCGATCTTCATGTAGAGCCAAGGATTAATATCATAGCGGGCGTGCAAGCCGATGCCCTGAATGCCGGCTTGTATACCAAGCCCAAAACAATGCTCAGATTCGCTGTCTACGGATGATATCGTCGAGGTCGTTCCGGCCGACGGGTAGCTTAGATCGCCTGCCCATGCCACGCCAGGGGAAGCTGCAGTCGCGAAAATGATGAATAGTAGATTTTCTTTCATAAGTTTGAAAAGGTCAGTTCAGTTCGAGGAAACGTTAGTGTTGGTCTTGGCTTCTTGATGAGAGATCAGTACTCGATCCGATACGGGCGGTTGCGGGTGAAGCCGTCTGCCACGTCGCGTGAGGGATAAGGAACCAATCTTGACTCGCGTCAGCCATTGCGCGAAGTATCTGTATCGGTTGAAGGCTGCCTACCCCACAAACTACGTAGTTCTACTTGATGATGTAAGTTCGCCTTCAAGGTCCTACGCCGACCAGGCCTTTGAGGTTCTGAGCCTGCATCTCTTGACGGACAGCATGACAAAGTCTCGAAAGTTCAGAAAGAGAGGCTCACTCAGTCATCAAAGGAAGGTTGCTAATGCTCCATTCAGTCACGACTAAGAACTCACTGAAAACCAAAATGTGACAGTAGAGCAATCCAGGAGGGTGCGGGGGAGACACTCAACGGAATCATGCAGAAGCTCGTTGGCAAAGGTGAGGCGCGCCGCCTCACGGAAATGGCAGGGTCCGATCTGCCCGGCGGCGGAAAGGATCAGGGGGGGCTGTAACGAATGGCACTGCTTTAGCACGGGAATCGGGAAAAGGGTGTGGCATGACCGTATCGGCATGAGGCGGGTTGGGTTCCAAAGTGCCTACGCCGGGGTATTCTTCAGTCCGTCCAAGGCTCATTGCTGAGACGGTCATGTCACCGGCAAACGGTCCTCCTAAAGTAGTGGCATTCGGTCCGGTTACCTTTCCTTGAGGCGGCTTGTTCCGGCGTTTAGCCTTCGTTGGTCTCCAGGCGTGTTTTGAATCGCGACTGGTTTTCTCACATTAGGATATCCCGGGAGGGCTCTCTGCCGATCCACATTTTCGCCCGGTTGAAGGAGTTCCTGAAATCTCGCGGAGAGTCGCACGAAGTTGGGCGGTGCTTTCAAGTCCGATCTTGTTGCGAATCGATGCGAGCCGCTCGTTGAGGGTATAACGGCTCACCCCTTCATTCGCTGCAAGATTGGTAAGGCTGGAGTGAGAGGCTAGCCGACCGAGGGTTTCGATTTCCTTAAGAGTCAGTTCTGACCATCCGGATAGTCCACTCCGATGTGAAAGCAGGGAGGTCGTTCTCTTGGCCAGTCGCTCGAATGTTTGGGTGCGATCAAGCAAACCTGCGATTTCTTCCATCCCAGTCGATACGAAGTCCAACAATTGAAATTCTTCGCTGGTGAAGTCAGAGGACTTGCGGTTCAGCGAAACGATAAAACTCATGCTGGGTAGGTTGCCAAATGAAGCAAGAATTTGGAACTCAATGTCGACTTTCCGGTAGACCTCACGATAGAGCGGAATCTCCCGGAGTTGCCGCCGGCTGGAGTAGTCAGAGAGGCGGGCTGGTGAGTGTTTGCCCGAGACCCACTCGCCGGCTCTAACCACAGGATGAGTCTCGATCGTCGACTGAATTGCATCGATCATCGGCGACACTGCAGCAGCCCACTGGTCGGGACAGGTCAGACCGTAAACCGTCCTCCGATCGGGGGCCCAAGTATCCCAGCAGGAGGACTCGGAGGGTAGAAGTTCCGGAAGTTCGTTGAGGTACTGCTGTTGAAGGGAGTAAAAGTCCCGACAAGTTGCAGCAGTCTCAAGATAATGTCGTGCTTTCTTCAGGGATCGGGCACTGAGAAGATGGAAGGACGAAGACATCGCGGGGGATCACGGTGAGGGGCGGGATACTCGGATTGACTCAGATGGAGCCACTTTCCCAAGAGCGTAGTTTCTTGCTCAAATTCTGACGGTGTTTTTCGACGGTGCGCGGCGAGATCCCAAGAATCGTGGCTGTTTCTTCGATACTTTTTCCAGCCCGCTGCCAGGCCATCACTTCACGTTCGCGTGAACTCAGCGCAGAACACTCTGAGCTCGCTGCCCGATTACGCCCTTCGATCATCCAGCTCCGCATCGTTTCAGACCACGCTTCATCCAGTCGCTGGAGATGATCAATTCGTCGTCGTAAAGGGACCAGTATGTCTGTCAGAAACGGGGGAGATGACGGAATGGTAGGCTGAGATCTATAGTTTGGACCGTCCACAGCTAACAATTGATATGGATTTAGGTAACGACAGTGATTCGTTCGTGCCCTACAACTAACATTCGTAGGCTTTCTGGTCGATGAAAAAGGGCGTAGGGTTAGTTCACGAAGGGCGAGTTCCAAGGGATGGATATTTGAGGTTGGGTGACCGAGGGCACAGGAAGGTGGGGCTTGTCGAAAGAGCGGCCAATTTCAGGAGAATGGCGGCTCGGGCTGCTTGCTGGACTCGGAGGCTTGCATCGCTTGGGGGGCGATTTGGATTTCCTGACCGACTTGCAGGGTCTCGGCTTGGATGCCGGGATTCACTTGGTAGAGCTCATCCAAGGGCATGCCATAGCGCAGGGAGATGCGGTAGAGTGTCTCACCGGGGGCAACGATGTGCTTGGCTGTTGTCTGAGGTCCGAGTGGTGATGGGGGCTGACCGGGAGGCTCGGCTTCGGGGAGGAGAATGCGCTGGCCGATTTGGAGCAGCCCGGGGTCTTCGATTTGATTCAGGGAGGCAAGATGCTCGGGAGTGGTGTGGGCCTTGCGGGCGATGGCACTCAAGGTGTCTCCCTTTTTCACGACGTGGGACCGAGCGGGGTCGCTCTTCTGCCTCCCGGGGCTGGTTGTGACGGGCCGGGTCAGCGATGGGTCATGAATCTCGATGCCGCGGCGTTCAATGAGCCACCGGAGTTGGGAGTTCTCGGTTTCGAGCTGGGCGATCTGGCGCTCTTGCTCTTGGAGGCGGCGTTCCATCTCGCTGGGCTTGGCCGTGGCGATGGCTGCGGAGGCGAGCAGGTAGATCAGAAGGAGGGTCGCTTTCATTCCAGATGCTGAGCTTCAGGTCCGACGGGGATGTCCGTCGGGGTATTCATATTTTCCCCCGAAAGGGGGAGCATGGTTGCGCGGTTTGACGAAAGGACTTCCAGGATGGAACGTAGGGCTCGAATGATTCGCGGATTTCTTGTGCTTTTGATCTCAACGGTTTCGGCCATCGCCGATACTGGCGAGGACTATAAGAAGGAGATTGAACCGCTTCTCGATATTTACTGCTACAGCTGCCATGGGGACGGGACCTCCAAGGGCGACTTTGCGATGGACGAGTTCGAGAGCCTCTCCTCGCACCTCGACGACATGAACCACTGGCTTCCGGTGTGGCGGAATATCCGCAGTCAGATCATGCCGCCCTCCGATGAGGACCAGCTCGAGATCGTCGAGAAAAAGAAGGTGCTGGAGTGGATCGAGAGATCGGTCTTCAGGCTGGATCCCGAGCATCCTGATCCTGGTCGAGTGACGATTCGTCGGCTCAACCGGAACGAGTATCGATACGCGGTGAAAGATCTGCTCGGGGTGGAGTTTGAGACGGAGGATTATTTTCCTCCGGATGATTCCGGTTACGGCTTCGACAACAACGGCGATGTTCTCTCGATCTCGCCGCTGCTGATGGAGAAGTACATTTCCGCTGCGGAAGAGGTGGTGATGAGGGCGCTCCCGAAAGGAAGCAGTCGTCAGGTGCCGGTGAAGGTGATCGAGGGAAATAAATTCCAACAGTCGGAAGATGAAAACGAGACCGGCCGGTGGATTCCGTTTAAGGAAAAGTCGAGGGTAGTGGCGCACCCGGAGATCAAGTGGGACGGGGAGTATGAGGTGACGGTGGAGTACCAGATTCGCGGTGCTGCGGAGGCGACGGATCAGGAGGCGGTGCTGAAGGTGAAATGTGGAGGAAAGGAACTGGGGGAGGAAGTGATGGGCTGGGACCAGCGTGAGATCATCAAGCTTCAAGGCACGGTTCCCCTGAAAAAGGGTCGATCGGCTTTTGAAGTCGAGGTGACTCCCGAGAAACCGGCTGGCGACGGTCAGGAGGAGCAGGCGCTCGTGGTTCATCGGGTCGTGATCAAGGGGCCCTTGGGAGGCGAGCATCGCGAATATTCCAAGGGCTACCGGATGATTTTCGTGGATGGAGAGCCTTCCGGGAATGCCGCGGACAAGGAACGCTATGCGCGCAAAATCATGCGGAGCTTCGTGAGCCGGGCGTTTCGACGTCCGATCGAGGATCCGACGATTGATCGATTGGTGGCAATTGTGAAAGAAGTCGATGCTCAGGCTGGGAAATCCTTCGAAGACGGCATCAGGGAAGCGATCACGACCTGCCTTTGTTCGCCTCGCTTCCTTTTCCGCGTCGAGATCCAGCCGGAACCTGACAATCCGGAAAAAGTGGTTTTGTTAGATGAATACGCGCTCGCGTCGCGGCTCTCGTTTTTTCTGTGGGGATCCGTTCCCGACGATGAGTTGCTTAGCCTGGCCTTCAACAAGAAGCTGCGTGCGAACCTCAAGGAGCAGGTGAAGCGCATGCTGGGGGATCCCAAGGCGAAGAGGCTGGTAATGGATTTCGTCGGGCAGTGGCTGCAAACCCGGGATGTGACCACGGTGCCGCTTGAGCCGCATCGCATCCTCGGGTTGCGGAGACGGGATGATGCGTCCCGGATCTTCAACGTCCGCCTGCTGGACGACATGCGCATCGAGACAGAGATGCTCTTCGAGTTCATTCTGATGAATGGTCGGCCGGTGGAGGAGATGATCTCGGCCCGTTACTCTTTTCTCAATGAGCGGCTGGCGAAGTTCTATGGGATTGAAGGAGTGGCGGGAGAGGATTTCGTGCCGGTGGATCTGACGGCGCATCCCGAACGCGGCGGGGTGCTGACCCACGGTTCGTATCTGATCGTATCTTCGAACCCGACCCGCACTTCGCCCGTGAAGAGGGGACTTTTCGTGTTGGACAACCTCCTTGGCACCCCCGCGCCGCCGCCTCCACCGAATACTCCCGAGTTGGAGGAAGCGTCCAGGGAGGCCGGGAGCAATCCGACGATGCGCGAGATGATGCAGATCCACCGCGACAAGCCGGACTGCCGTGGATGCCATGCGCGGATGGACCCGATCGGGCTTGGCTTGGAAAATTTTGATGCGCTTGGCCGCTACCGGGTGACTGAGCACGGCAAGCCGATCGATGCCGCCGGTGAGCTGCTGACCGGCGAGAAGTTCGCCAATGTGGCGGAGCTGAAGGAAATTCTCGCGACCGATCGGAGGGATGACTTTTACCGCTGCCTATCTGAAAAACTCCTGACTTTCGCGATTGGTCGCGGGGTCGAGTATTTCGATGCGCCGACGATCGATCTGCTGGTGGATCGACTGAAGAAGAAGGACGGAAAGCTGGAGGAGTTGATCATGGGCATCATCGAAAGTGCTCCGTTTCAAAAGCGTCGTGGCAGTGATTGAGGGCTTCTCCCAAAAGTTTGAATGATTATCTCTGGAATTCAGGTATCTATCGCAGCATGAGACAGGACTTCAGCAATCTTTCCCGTCGGAGTTTCCTTCGTGGCTTGGGGGTTTCCATGGCTTTGCCGGGCCTGGAAGCGTTCCGGCCGCTGCTTGCAGCGGAGGCAAGCGCGAGGGCACTTGGCACGACGGCGAGTGGTGCGCCGCTGCGGATGGCCTATCTCTATGTTCCCAACGGGGTAAACGTGAAGAAATGGAGGCCTTCGGGCTCGGGTGAGAACGCCAAATTGGGCGAGACCTTCGCGCCGGTCGAGCACCTCAGGGATGATTTTCAGGTATTCAGCGGCTTCGAACATAAGAACGCCACAACGGGAGGTGATGGGGCAGGAGATCATGCCCGGGGGAGCGCGACTTTCCTCACCGGCCAGCGCGCCAAGAAGACCGCAGGTTCCGATATCCACCTGGGTGTCTCGGTCGACCAGGTCGCGGCCATGGCGGCGAAGGATCTGACGCGGTTTCCCTCGCTCGAATTGACCACGGCAGGCGTGAGGAAGTCGGGCGTTTGTGATTCGGGCTACTCATGCGCCTATGTTTACAATATTTCCTGGCGCTCCGAGAATCAGCCGATGACGCCGGAGTCCAACCCACGTGCGGTCTTTGAACGGCTTTTCGGCGGAGGTGGTGCCAACGAGCGAATCGCGAGTCTTGGCCAGCGCTACGCCTCGAAGAGATCGCTGCTCGATTTCATTCAGGAAGATGCCAAAGCGCTGCACAAACATCTGGGACGCAACGATCGTCAGAAAGTCGACGAGTATCTGACCGGCGTGCGCGAGATTGAGCTGCAGATTGAGAAGGTCGAGGCGTTGGGGCTGCCGCCTGATCCGGGCGTGGATGCTCCCGAAGGGAAGGGGGCGACTTTCAGTGAACACGTGCGCCTTCTCATGGACATGATGGTGCTGGCATTCAAAACCGACTCGACCCGCATTGCGACCTTCCTGCTGGAGCACGAGGGCAGCAACCGAAGCTTTCGCGAGCTCGGCGTTTCCGAGGGCCACCACAGCATTTCCCACCATCAGGGCAAGAAGGACAATCTCGAGAAAATTGCCAAGATCGACCGCTTTTACATGGAGCAGATGGCCTACTTCATGGAGAAAATGAAGGCGGTCGAGGATGTCGACGGCAAGAGCCTGCTACACAATTCCATGGTCGTTTACGGAAGCTGCCTGGCGGACGGCAACCGGCATAACAACGACAACATTCCGATCGTGGTCGCGGGGAATGGAGGCGGAGTCTTCAATCCGGGCAGGCATGTCGATCTCGGAGAGGACACACCGATGTCGAATCTCTATGTCAGGATGCTCAACGAGTTCGGAGTCCAGAAAAAGGACTTCGGAGATTCGAATGGTGTGCTTAGGAAGATCTGAGCGCCGCGGGATTGTGACCAGCTTGCCCTACTCTCTGACTCGTTCGACGTTGGCGCCGAGGGCGAGGAGCTTTTCGTCGATGTGCTCGTAACCGCGGTCGATGTGATAGAGGCGGTTGATCTCAGTGGTGCCTTTGGCGGTGAGAGCGGCCAGGACAAGCGCGGCGGAGGCGCGGAGGTCGCTGGCCATGACGGGGGCGGCACTGAGGCCCTTGACCCCTTTGATGATGGCTTTGCCCTCGCTGAGCGAGATGTCGGCACCCATGCGCTTGAGCTCGGCGCAGTGCATGAAGCGCTGGGGGAAGATGGTGTCGACGACGACGCTCGTACCCGGGGTGGTGACGAACAGCGCGGTCATTTGCGCCTGCATGTCGGTCGGGTAGCCGGGGTAGGGTTCGGTGACGATCTCGGCGGGCATCGGCGTGTCTCCGCGGTGCACGGTGCAGACGTCACCGGAGTCGTTGAAGTGAACCTGATGGCCGGCCTTGCGTAGTGCTTGGGTAATGGCGGCGAGGTGGCCTTCGTTGACGCGGCGCAGGGTGACGCCCTCGCCAGCGAGCGCGGCGGCGGCCATGAAGGTGCCGGCTTCGATGCGGTCCGGGATGACGTTGTGCACGCAGCCATGGAGTTTCTCCACGCCTTCGATGGTGATGACCGGGGTGCCGGCTCCGCTGACCTTGGCGCCCATGGCGTTGAGGAAGTCGGCGAGGTCGACGACTTCAGGTTCGCAGGCGGCGGAGGTGATGGTGGTGGTCCCTTCGGCAAGGGTGGCGGCCATCATCACGTTGTCGGTGCCGAGGACGGTCGGGCCGTTGTCGCCACAGAGGTCGATGTTTGCACCTTTGAGACCATTCGGCGCGGAAAGGATCACGTTGCCGCCTTCGACTTCGGCGGTGGCACCGAGGGCTTCGAGGCCGCGGATGTGAAGGTCAATCGGGCGATCGCCGATGACGCAACCGCCGGGAAGGGCGACGACGCAGCGCTTCTTGCGGGCGAGGAGCGGGCCCATCATGCAGACTGAGGCGCGCATGCGGCGGACGATGTCGTAGGGGGCGGTATCGGAAATTTCCGCGGCGGTGACGCGCACGGTGCCGGAAAAGCGTTCCACGTCGGAGCCAAGACCGGTGAGAATCTGGACCATGTAGTTGGTGTCCGAAACGTCGGGCACCCGGCGGATGACGCAGTCTTCCTCGGTCAGGAGAGTGGCGGCGAGAATCGGCAGGGAGGCGTTCTTGGAGCCGGAGATGGTGATGGTTCCGTGAATCGGAGTGCCGCCGTGAACGAGAAGTTTATCCATTTTCTTAATTTTTCAATGATCAAGCACCCATGATCAAACTGATCCGCGCTTCGCGATAGGGAATCGGGGGATGCCCGAGAGGTCCTTGAGTGTCAAGACGTCGGTGAGGGAAGCGGCGTGCAGCAGCTTTTCCGTCTCGACCGATTGGTCATGCCCGATTTCAAGGGCCAGCCAGCCGCCGGGTGCCAGCCGTTTGGCGGCTTCGGGGATGAAGCGGCGGATCAGATCCATGCCATCGGCTCCACCGAAAAGCGCCAAGGCGGGGTCATGGCGGACTTCCGGGGCGAGCTCCTCGGCATCGGGAACGTAGGGGAGATTGGCGACGATGAGGTCGAAGCTCTGGTCCTCGGGGATCTCGGAAAAAAGGTCGCTCTGGAGAAATGAGACGCTGAGTTCGGTGAATTCGGCGTTTTCCCGAGCGAGCGCGAGAGCATCGGGCGAGACGTCGGCGAGGGTCACCTCCGCCTTCGGAAAATCGGCGGCGAGCGAAAGGCCGAGAACGCCGGAGCCACAACCCATGTCGAGAATGCGGCCACCCTCGGAGAGCGTCACGTGCTTCGCCAGCCACTCAGCAAGTTCCTCGGTCTCGGGACGCGGGATCAGGCCTCGTGCGTCGGTCTTGAACTCGTGATTTCGAAAATAAACAGTGCCTAACAAGTGCTGGATCGGGATTCCTTCGCCGCGCTTCTTCAGGGCGATCCGCAGGGGTTCGAGGTCGCTGTCGTCGATGGGGTGATCGAAGCGCACGTAGAGCTCGACGCGGCTGCAACCGAGCTGGTGGGCGACGAGCATCTGCATGTTCCGTCTCGCTTCCTCGATGCCGCGTTTTTCCAAGTAGGCGGTGCCCTTGTCTAGGATATCGAGAACGGTCGTCATGATTGGGGGCACGAGGCTCGACGAAGAATGCTTGGGGTCAATCACCGAATCATTGGTAGAAAAGAGGGTGTCTCGGCAGCGCGTGGGATTGCCGATTCGAAGGTTGACGAGGAATCGCGAAAGCGCAGCGCTCGGGCTCAATGCCAAGAGGTAGTAGGGCGTGAGCCGGGAGAGGTCTATAGGAGGCTGGCCGGCAGGTAGGGGCTTTCAACCCCATTTCCGAAACCTTTGGTGGCCGCGAAATCCTGCATGGCCAGCGGACCCCAGGCGATGAACCCGTAGGGGTCCTCGGCACGGGTGGGATCGGCGGCGAAAAAGTGCGAGTGGGCAGTCAAGGCCTGCTCAATCAGGCTGTCCCAGTTTTCCGTGCTGGTGTGGATGATTTCCTCCCCGAGCTTGAGGACGGGGATTTCCACGGCTGTGACAAACGGGGGAAGAGAGGGCTGGTTCTTGAGCGTTTCGACAAGCCCGTCGTAGCCATTCTCCCACTCTCTTTTGCGATCAAGCGTCAAGTGGACCAATAGCGAACTGATTTGCCCGAACCATGGGTGCGGAACCGTTGGTGACTTTTTCCCGATCATCCCGGCTTCATTCTTTATCAAAAAATACCTGGATTCCCGGTCGTGGAGAATCAGGGAGAGGTAAAAGCAGGCCCGCCAGTCCGTGGGTGCGAATTGGCTCTGTTCTCCCAAGGCGGCGAGGGAAACCGGATCGCCGGATAGACTGACTTCGATGGCCTGTCCCTGCGGTGTGAACGCCGACTGGAGCGAGGCAATTCCTGAGTCGAGTGCGAAGCGGCACCAGTGGCGGATCTCTTCGGCAGGCTTGCCGAGTGCGTGGGCAAGGGCCGCCATCTGACAAGCGTAGCTTGGAAAGCTGCTGAGCGCCTGTGGACTTGTTTCCAGTTTCGACTTCCACTTTCCGAGGTCGGCCGCCATACGGTCGTAGCGTTCGGCGACGGAGGGGCCGGGCAGGGAATAGTGAGCGGGAAGGATTTTCACGGTTTAGTAAATATTCGCCTGACGGACAGTGGGGGCGCCCAGGGTGGTTGTCCCGCCGTTTTGAATGATCGGCTGGGTGACGACAAAATATTCCAAGTTGGAGTTTCGCAATGCATCCTGAATTTTGCCTCCCAGGCTTTGCTCGGCCGGTCTCCTGCTGCTAGAGGTCATGAAGGCCAGCAGGCTATCGAGATAGGCGCGACTTCCCTGCTGCACGCGGGCTCCGGTGGCGGTTCCCACCCCGTCACGATTTCCCAGGTCGGATGTTCCTCCCTTTGCCTCGATCACGATGAAGTGCTCGGGGGTTCCGGATACGCGGAAAACAATGTCGAATGATCCCGCGCCGGTGCGCACGGCGGGTTCCTCGATGACGGTTCTGTTTCCGCCAAGACTTTGGGCCAGTGCTTCGGCACGAGCCTGGCCGAAGGACCGTGCGGCGGCTTCTCCGAGTGCCTCGGACGCGCGGTTCATCAGTGCGCCATAGACACGTCCGGCATCGGCAAGGCGTTGGGAGATTTCGGGGAATCTGTCAGCGCTCCATTCGGCGGAATGCTGGAAACGGTCCCGGATCTGCTGGGCGCGGTCCCGTTGGGCGATCAATGGATCGGTGGTGCCAGCCGGCACGGGAGCCCCGGCGACCTGCGTGTAGTCGGTCAGACTTGCCTCGTACCCCGGAGTTGTCGCACCGCCACTATCGGGATTGTAGAGTTGTCCGGTCTGCCTGCCGCTGCCGAATCCGTT
This sequence comes from Haloferula chungangensis, assembly GCF_042664875.1. Classification (NCBI taxonomy): domain Bacteria; kingdom Pseudomonadati; phylum Verrucomicrobiota; class Verrucomicrobiia; order Verrucomicrobiales; family Verrucomicrobiaceae; genus Haloferula; species Haloferula chungangensis. The sequence goes on from NZ_JBHTBS010000001.1 coordinate 331,744, forward strand.
CAGCCAGAGGCCGTTTGCCGGTTGGGAATCGCTGGTCCCGGGGACGCGGCCGGCGACCCAGTGTGCCCAGAGCTGCTCCGGGGTGAGGGTCGTTTTCTTATTGAGGGCTGCGTAGGCGAATTGGAAGTCTTCCCATGACATGTAGCGTTCACGGTCGCCAAAGCGCTGGCGATGTCTCGCCTGGGTCAATGGATCCCCTACGGGCGAATCCGGATCGAGTGCATAGCGGGGATCCGGGCCGATGTGCTCCATGGTCGCGGCCAGGCGGGCGGAAAGGTCCGGGTCTCCCAAGGCGGAGCTCATCATTTCCCTTCTGGTCTCGGAATGCCTGCCGTACACCATTCCCATGTCCAGCAGGAGGTTTTCCAGCTCACCCTGAAGTCGTTGCCTTGTCTGGGGATCATTCCCCGCCGCCTGGATCTGACTATCGAGAAAGGCGATCTCCGCCAAGCGCCCATGATCATTCGCGGTGAGTTCGCTTCGTGAACTTCCCGGAACAAGTGACGACCGGTGGGAAATGGGTACCCCTGCCTCGATCGCGCGGATTTCGGCCAACTCATGGGTGAGAGCTCGTGCGATATCTTCGTTGTTGGGGCGGTCTGATAGATGAATGTCATATGCTCCCTCTCGCTCGCGGATAAATCGGGCGACCTGCGATTGGTTTCCATGAATGGGGGCCTCCGTCTCGGTATGGATTGTGATCCGGACTCCCTCGGGGTTGGTGAAGGTCACGCTTCCGTCCGGTTGAATTTCCATGTTCAGACGGGTTGCCACTTCACCCATGACTTCACGCGCCTGGGCGGCCACCGCTTCCGGTTCGGATTGGGCTCGGCCGTTTCCATGGAAGTTGCTTCCGGGTATGGCACCTGCGGTTTCGGCAGAAGAGGCTGGGCGTGGGCTCTCGAGGGCGGGGGTTCTCTGCGGCCTGCGGCTGGTTTCCGGGCGGGGGGACGATGAGCCGCCTTCCACGGATGTTCTGGTCGGTACTTCTGTCTGAGGTGCAGGGGTGACTTCGGTGGGCGGAAGATCTGCCTCGACACGCGGTGAATCAGCCGCACGGGTGCTCGCTTCCGGAGTGCTGGTATCGGTGCGGGGGACATCGGGGAGATCGGCGCGGACTCCATCACCCGCCTGGGCAAGCATGCGGCCTCCGACTGCCATTCCATTTGCCTGTAGGGCACCGCCGAGTGTGCGCATGATCGCAAGACGCCGTTCTCCCTCTGACAGGCCGGGTGGTAGGGACTGGAGCGCGCGAATGGTCTGCCAATTGACGGCGAGGATGCTGAGTCCATCGAGGCCGCTGCCCATGACACCCAGGAACTTCGCGGTGCGAAACAGTCTGAGACCGCCGGAAACCGCTTCGCCTCCGGAAAGAAACGACCCGATGATATCCACCAGGTCCATGGCGGTCTGCATGTCCCAGCGAAAGGTGGAGGATTCCAGGCGGGTGCCGACGCGGTAGGCGGCGGGAACGGATCCAATGATGCCGACCGGGAGAAGAATCGCGAGGGATGCGCCTCCGGTGAATGGTGCGGCGACCATCGCCGCCACGGAAATGAGGGTGGTCACGCTTTCCACCGATTCCATCACGATGGCATCGAAGGCGGCTTCGATACGGATGGTGTGGGTGCTGCCATTCGAGAACTGATCTGGATGGGAGAATCCGTCGGGTTCCTCGGGAATGTAGACGGTGAGATTACCACGACCATAACCTGTGGATTGCTCGAATAGTTTCTCGAGAGCATCCAGTAGAGCTCTGTTTCGATCCGTGGCGGTTGAACCGGTGACATCCCCTGCATCGTCTTTGGTGAGGTCGGATACGTAGTATCGATAGCGTTCATCGGAAGCGTCCACGTCGGTCGCTTCGATGAGAGGTTGGATAGTGACGCCCGTATCGCTGACGAAACTGGCGACTATCCGGGTTGAATTCCCGTGGTTTCCACGACTGGTGCGGGTTCCGAGACGGTTGTTGATGCTCGTGATCCGCTGGTCAATCTGGCGGATGGCCGCCTGTCGTTCGGCCAATGGCATTTCCGAATCCTCCATTCCGGAGATTTCTGTCCGTCTCGCTTCCAACTGGCTTCGTTGAAGGGTCAGGAGTTCGCCGGCATCGCCGTAAAGACTGGTCCGAAGGGTGCCAAGATCCTCCGGACTCAGCATGTCAGGAGTGCACTCGTTTGAGCTCAGAGCGTCCGCGAGTGCCAGCTCCTGGGCGATCAACTGACGCACATTCTGCTCGGATCTCAGGCGGGACATCGCGGCAGGTGATCTGGCCCAGACCGGAAGCCAGGCAATGCTGGGTGCGCGGCGGTACTCCGAATCATCATCAAGCGACGGGGTGCAGATGGCCCGCACCACGTAAAGGCCGTCGTTCGGGAAAACCAGGCGGCGCTCATAGCGTGGAGTGCTGAGCATGAGGAAGACGGTGCTGATGACCTCCCCGACAGTCCGCAGAGCCGCGCCCATGGCGACGAGGTTGGTAACGCCGGACCCCTGTGGTCCGAGGTGGAAATTCAACCGGGCGAGGGTCTGGGTGACACCCTTCTCTTCCTCGCTGTAGCCGATCATCATGGCCTCGGCCGTGGTATCCATATCGGCTCCGAAGTACCGCGCCTGGCGCCTCATCCGGGCATCCCAGACATCTTCCCAGCCCGCGACATCCCCCTCACCGGCAGCTGCGGACTCCTCCACGTTGTCGAGGCTATCATTTTCAACGCGGATAATTTCAAAGATATAGTTGAAGCCTCCGAAGGCATGGGAGAGAGCCTCGAATTTGTCGGAGAAACTCACGTCCATGGAGAACGCATGATCGTTGTCCGTGGCGAGATCGAAGAAGGGGGGAGTGAGTGCGGGAATGGCAGTGAGCGACGAAGGCAGGGGTTCCGCATTTCTGTCGCTGAATCCATCGGACAGCACCTGGTCGCGGACCTCACCGCTGGTCGCGCTCGTGCGTCCATTGAATCGGATGAACCGCTCCCATAGGGCGAATCTGGGGTCGGGATCGGCTTCGGCTCCCATCACCACTTGTTCCATTAGCGCCGGTTGCGAGTGTGCGAAGCTCACAAAGAGGCCGATCGCTCCCAGATTGGGGGTCTGTGCCGGCCCGGGGGCGCTTACCTCTGCATCCTCGTTTTCGAGTTCGGGAAGATTCCACATTCTCCGGAACAGGGGATCGCCATGAAGGGGCTGATATTCCCGGAAGGCCTCCATGAGGTAGGCGGACTCCATCGCAGCCTCGGCCAGGATGAAGAGGAGGAGGTTTGAAATTTCCCCTTCGCTGAGACGTTCGCTCCGCGCCTGTTGCAGGACGGTGTTGCGATGTCCCATGTCCTGCCTGAAGAAATGAATGGTGTACCAATCCGGAAAAATCGCTCCGATCTCCGAGGCGATTTCGGGCTGATGGATCTGCTGCCAGATGAAGTCGATTTCAGAGCCCAATAGGATGAGGTCAAGCTGGGCACGGGTGATGCGGAGGACTTCCAAGGGGTCCTGGTTGTCGGAGGATTTCAACTCCTGGTAGAGCCAATTGAGCGCTTCAAAGCTGATCGGCAGACTGATATTGATGGGGCGGATGGCGGTGGTTCCCTCTTCCGCCGGCTGGAAGGTTACGAAATACTGACTTCCTAGTAGATGCCTGTGGAGGCGTTCGACCAGGTCCTCGCTAAAGTCGGCGGGGCGGACCAATTTAGCGGCAAGCATCCGGATATACTGCTCGCGTAGCGGAACTCCCTGCTCGAATACCGCCTCCTCGGATGGCGCCAGATGAATTCCCGACAGGGAAAACGCCAGAGCGACGCGAGGTGGCGGAGTTCGCTCACTGGATGTCGGCGGATCATCCCGCTGGATCATCGTGTTTTTCGAGCCGCCCTGTTGCAGCACATGAGTCAGTTCATGGGCGAGCAGGGTTCGTCCCTTCCGTGAGGCAGGCTGGTATTGATTCTCACCAAAAAAAATGTGGTCTCCCTTGGTGTAGGCATTCGCCTGGATCGCGTCCGCCGAGCGGGCGGCTGTGGAATCGGTATGGATGCGGACATTGCTGAAGTCCCGTCCAAATTTTGACTCCATCGTTTCCCGGGTGTCCCGATCCATTCCGGTGCCAGGTCTGGCGAGCGCTTGCTGGACCTTCCGCTGGGGGGCGGCTCCGATGGGAGATCCGTTGCTGCTTCCCGGTTGCGATTCCTTCTGCAGCGACGTTGGTTTGGGTGAGATTTGCGGATTGGATTCTTGCGACCGGGTAGTCACCTGACGGGCGACGCTCTGAGCTTCCCGTTCCCAACGATCGCCTCCGGTATTGACTTTGAGTTCGGCCTGCAGTCCCAGATTATCCATGGTGGCCGAGCGGTCCCCAAGGACTGAGGCTACCGATGCCTGATGCGCCTTTTCGCTCTGGTACGAAAACGGACGAGGCTTTGCCCGCTGCGTGGCAGCAGGTTTGACCTCATTCACTTTCGCTTTCATGGCGTCGACGAAAATCCGGATCCTACTTCAGGCTGGACTTGGCACTGGTGATGATTTTTTCGGCCTGGGTTTTGGTGAGCACCCCGGATTTGACGAGGTCGGCAGGCTTGGCGAGGGATAGCTCCTCGACGCGCCGGATGCCGAGTTCGCGAAGGTGGGCGTCGACCTCCGGGGTGACGGTGGTGACTTCCTTCACCGGGCGGTCCTTGGCGATCTCGACTTTCAGTTCCTGGTGGCTGGCGGCGATGCGGGCCATTTCCTGATCCAGCTTGGTGAACTCTTCCGCCGCTTTTGACTTCTTGGTTTGGAGTTCGATGAGTTTCTGTTCCTCGGCTTGGCGGTCGGTGCGGAGTTTGGTGAAATCCGCTTTCATGGACTCCATCTCGGCGCGGAGGCTTTGCATATCCGCGAGTTCGCTCTTCCGGCGTTCCAGTGAGTCGATCTCCTCCTTCAGTTCGACCGGGACACCCTCGATCGATCCGGAGGTTTTCGGAGTTTCCGCGAGTGCGTAGTAGATGACTCGACCGTCTTTTTCATAGATATCCACCTTGGCCCCTTTTGGAATACGAGTCGGGGTTTGGCGGAATTTCTTCAGTGCCTCGGTCGATTGGGGGTCGTATTGTTTAACTTCGGCGACTTCGATTCCATGGTTTGCCAGTTCGACTTCCGCAACGGCTGCCTCGGCGTTGACCAGAGTGGTCTTTTTGATACCGGATGGGCTGATTTTAAGGAGGGCACCTTGAGCGATGGCAGCGTCGACTCCCATTTTTCCGTAAGTGGAAATGCTTTTCCTGTAATCGCTGGCACCACCTTTGATGTCGGTTCTTTGGTAGCCTGTGTAGGCGTTGGAAATCGACTGGGCCGGGTAGGATGATCGCTTCTCCGACTGGGGATCCAGAGGGGTGATGGAGAGTCGCTCGGTGATGTTGGGCGCGAATTTCATCAAGTAATCCGGAAGCGCGAGGCAGCAGACTTTTTCGACCGCCTTCTTGATGAGTGGCGCGATCGGGATGAGCGACAACCAGTAATCGCGCTTCGGGAAGGTGTGGACCTCTTTGCGTTTGGCGAAGTTGCAGATTTTGTCCACCCGGTGATCCCGGATTTCGACGACGCCGAGGTAGACCTTGTCGCCCTCCTCACACTGCGGGCAGTCGACTAACAACTTCTCGCAGAAGCAATCCTTCAAGTACTGGAGCAGTCCGCTGAACAGCGCGAGAAAGGCGAGGATGACATCTCGTCGGTAACGGGCGAGTTGATCGAGGTAGGATTGATCCACAACGATCTCTTCATTGGGGATCGAGGTGATAGTATTGCTGAGGAAATTCAGCACGTAGAGGTTTTCCTTGGGATCCAGTGCCATGGCCTCGGGTTGGACCTGCACGGGAAGACGCGGCTGGATTTCCTGCTTTCCAGTCGGGTCGATGCTGATGATGCGGAAGCTGGAAGCGAGGCTCACGAGAAGCCGGCGGTGCCCAGGGTGGAAGAGCAGGCTGGCCGGGCTATCTTCGATATCGATTGAGACGATGGATTCCGACACTTTGGTGCCAGCTTCGATCTGGTAGGTGAAGACCGCTTTTTGTCCTCCGGAGACGGCGGGGTTGGCGACGATGTGGAGGGCGCGTTGGCGGCCGTTGCTCTCACCCAAGGCCAGTCCGTCCACTCCGGTGAGTGGCTGGTTTTCACTGGCGTTGCCCAGCGGGATTTCACTGCTTGGTGGCAGGAGATCGCCCTGACCAAGATCGGCGAGATTGAGGATTACGAAGTGATCGTAGTGGATCGCCTCAATGCCGCCTTTGCGGGAGGCGGTTGCGTAGGCGACGCCTTCGTCGTGATTGATGGCGAGGTGGCCCGAGGCGGGAAAGGCAAACTTAGGAGCCATCTCCAGTTTCTCGACATCGTCGAATAGCGAATCGTGGCGGAGAAGGTAGAGTCCGGTGTCCAGTCCGATGGCGTAGATGAGGCCCTCTTCCTTTGGCGAGATTTCCATCGCCACAATGTCGATGTCGCAGAGGATCGTCGTTCTTCGCCAATCAAGCTGGGAACCCCGAACATCGGCGAAGCCGAAAATGGTATCATCTTCGCGCAAGGTGGCGGCGGCGTAGAGTCGGCTGCCGTCCTGGTTGAAGCTGATCGCCTGGATCTCCGCGCCTTCGCCCGCCTGCATCGGGACGATGTTCACCAATGCCTGTTCCTTGGCGGAGAAGATGTTGATGAAGCGGTTTGCTCCGCCGTAGGTGAAGATATGCTCACCATCCGGAGAGACGATGAGTTTGGTATGTCCATTCTTGCCGAAGAGCGTGTGGGTTCTGCGTTCATTCTCCGGGAAGGGGTATTGGGGGAACTCGTTTCCACGGAACATGCCGCAGTAGGTCCGGCTTTGAAGTCGGGCGCGCAGCGTTTCGTAGAACTGCCGGAGGATGTGGTGATCGTTGCGGGCGATGAGGATGTAGCGTCCATGCGTGGGCACTGCGAACTGCATGAAGAGGTGCATGAGTTCCACAAAACGCCGACGCTGAAGGCCGATCTCGATATCCGCATTGGTGTCGGCCGCGACGTCGGTGACGCCGGAAAAATCGAATTCCTCTTTCAGGTCCTCGAGCAGTCCGACGATGCAGTCATTGTAAAAATCGAAGAGCAGGGTGCCCTGCATCATCGATGCAAAGGTGCTGTCCTCATCCCTGAACCTCTCGACGACCAGTGCCGGAGACCCTGTTTCCTGATCGAGTTCCAGATAGAGGGAGACGGTGCCATTGCCCTCCTTGAGGATGGGGTCGTTGGGGTTTTCTTCGTCCAGACCCTCGACCGCAGTCACGAGATCCAGCGGCATCACGCCATTCACGACGAGATCATTGCCTTCGCAATCGAGCGCGTAGCCTTTCTGCACGCGGATGCTGCGGCGACGTAGCTCGACCGACTCCTCGGAAGGGTCGCCGTCGATCAGGGGTGGGGCGCAGTGAACCTTGAGGCCACAGACCACTCCCCATCCATGCAGGTGCTTGTTGTGCCAGCGCAGGTCTTTCTGCTGACAAAGGTGATCGAGCGCATCCTGCACCGACCGGACTCCGGGCATCTCGCAGGCTCCGTTTTCGTAGCAGACATCGTCCGCCGTGATGTCGGTCAGCGGCGGAAATTCGAAGCGTTGGCAGACGCCATCGTCGTCGAGGAGAAATTCGCCATCGCGCATTTCCCCAAGCAGCAAGTAGTGATGTTCGATGCCGTGTGGCAAGGCATTCTCGAGCAGAAGGTCGCCGGATTCGTGGATCGTTTCCCGGACAGGTGCTTCCCAGTAATCGCCGGAGATGAGGACGGCATCGACCAGGTTGAGCTGCAGATCGAAGGCATCGAGATTGATGGAAATCGCTGGGCCGGAGGTCACGTGGCCGGGTGCGGATTCGCTGGATCCTTCGCTGAGTGAAATGCCGCGATCACTGCCGTCGCTCTCGGCTTTCAGCTCCCATTGGTCACCGGAGCGCACGAAGGTGGCCGCGCCATCCCAGCGTCTAACAAAGGGCTTGTCCGCAGGCAAAACATCAGGGTAGCCGTGGAAAAGTTCGCCAAGTGCCGGGGACCAAGCGGGGGCATCCGACAGGTGACGTCCGAGGTGCTTCTCTGTCGCGAAGGCACCATCCGGACCGTGAAAGAATTCGAAAACCCAGTCGGATCCTTTGAACCCTTTTGGTTCCGATCCCGCCTGGTAGTGCTCCGCGCCATTCTCGCTGGACCATTTCATGGTGAACTCGGTGAGGGTCGCTTCGCTGTCGTAGACGGCATCGTGGATCTCCACCCGGAACAGGTAGTTGCCGACCTTGTCCGCGAGTTGGAATTCGTGGGCGCAGGGGTCACACGGGTCGGGTGTGGTCTGGCCCTGGCGGAGCTGGAGCGTAAGAAGTGCGTCGCCGATCGGTGGGTTGAGGTGCTCGTCCCTCGGGTCGAGATGCGTCGGTGCCCATTTCACCTGGGCCATCGTCTGGGTGCGTGTGCAGGTGTCCGCGCCGTGGAGGCCGGGATCGCGGAGATCATCATCTTCTAAAAAAGTGACCGTGCGTTCCCAGACATCGACGTAGAGAAAGTAGTCCGTTTCCGGAAGGGGAGGCGCGTCGGGGAAATCGGCTTGCTTGCTGTAGTCGAAGGAGAGAAAGAGATCCGCCGTCTCCGCCGGGAGACATTCGGCTGCGATCCCATCGACGTAGACCCGCCCCCATTGCAGGGTGAGGCCACCTGCTCCATCCGGGACGACGAGGCCGTCTCCGCGCGGTGTGCCGGATCCAATGACATCCTGAAGGGCGTCGGAGAGGCGGCTCCGGACGAGATCGGAGAGTTCGTTCCAATCGGAATCGGTGAACATCCTACCCTGTTGTTGATAGACGCCGGAGTAGCGCTTGAAAGGGTCGAAACTTTGGCGGGATCGCTGAGTTTTCATAAATGCAAATGGGGGTGAGTTATTGGGAAATGGATTTTTCCGGCGCGTCCGGGAGTCGTTCGTCGGGGATGAGCACGGCCTGGTAGCCGATGGGGAGGTAGTCTTTGAGTTTTTCCACGGTGGCGGTGCGGATGCGGCAGTGGTGGAAATCGTGAAAGGCGCCCATTTCCCAGCCGTCCTCGGCGCCGTGGGAAATGGATTCGGCGACGGCCGGGTGGAGCACTCCGGCACCCCGTTCTCCGAAACGTTCACTGAAGAATTCGGGGTGATCGCGGGTGTTTCTGATGAGTCTCATGCCTTCGCTCTCCTGGTCGGCGGCGATGCGCGAGTAGCGGATGCAGCCGCGCTGCGGAGGGGTGTCGTCGCGGTGATGACGGTCGATGGCTTCGAGGAAAATGCAGTCGCTCGCCTGCGGGATTTCAATGAGCGCATCGGCGAGCACCGTGCAGTATTCGAGGCGGCACAACCCCCGCGCGGCCTGGATGCTTTTGAATAGGCAGTTGCGGGCGCTGAGGATTGGCCGATCGAACTCGATGCCGTGCAGCTCGACCTTGCGGGCCGCGCAATCCAGCAACTCGACCCGCCCGTGATGCACTAACAAGGTGTTTTCGAAAACGATGCCCTCGAAACGCCAAAGAAGCTCGTGACCGCTTTCGTGCGTATCGAGCTCAACGGTGCGGCGGATGCGCACGGGGACGAAATCATCGGTGCCCCAGGTCCGGTTGCGATAGATGACCCGTCCATCTTCTTGCTCGATTCTTTCGATCCATTGTTGGAAACGACCGTCCTCATTGTCCCGGTCGGTCCACAGCACGGCTTCCATGTTTTCAGGGAAAAACCCGGCGGGTGGGGCGGTGTAGAGGAGCAACTTGCGTGGATGGAAGTGGCCGGTTCTCCAGTTGGATGAGCGGAAATCCACGCTGCGCCGGCTGTGATCCTCGTAGCTTCCCTGGTGGCAGGGTGTGCCGTGGCGGCTCGCCTGACGCCAGCGTCTGGGAATTCCCTCGATGTTGGAATTCTGGATTCCCGGGCCGTCGGAATCGGCTTTTACCGCGCCGGAGGGGTGGCGGAAATCGATCGTGACCGCTGGGAGGTCCGGGTGGCGGTTGATCAGTTCCTCCGGGGCATCGTCGTCGTAACCGTGAACGGTCGCCGAGAGCAGGGGCTTGCCGATGCGGGGTGTCATTGCGACCCGCTGCCAGCCTTCATGAATCACCGCTTCGGCCTGCGAGATGGCCTCCACCACTTGTTCGATCACGGCCAGCGTGCCCTTTCGTTGACGCCAGGAAATCGCGTTGGAAATCTCATCTCGCTGGCCGTCCGGCAGTGGCGAGTGCAAGCGGACATCCAGCAGATCGGCGAAGTAGGGGAGCAACCAATCCTGGCAGGCGGGCCCCGACTCCGGGTTGTCGGGAAACTGATCGGCCAGGCGCTGCTGCAGGGTGGCTTGAAATTGATCCAACAACTCGCCGCAGGTATCCAGGTATTTGGCGAGATCTCCGCCATCGCGTTCGCGATAGACAGCGGGAAGGATCTGATAGAGATCGTGGCCGAGGGTGGATTTCGGGGAGTTCATGATTAGTTCTGTCAGAGTTCGAATTCCCTGTGGGTGATGCTCAGGAGGGACTGGGTGTCCGAGAGGTGAATGAGTTCCTGCGGCCGGGCCCAGATGGCGCGGATCGTGCCATCGGAACCTGTCCGAATCCTCGGCGGCAAGCCGGATGGAAGATCGACGGGCAGGATGCGACAGCTGCAGTTTTCCACGCCTACGATGGACTCGACGGCTCCGAAGATTTCGCTGCGATAAAGCCCTGCCCCGAGTTTTCGTTTGCTGATTGAAAAGTGATCGAGCAGGTGGGCACGGACCGCGTCGACGATGTCCAAGGGATCGAATTGCTCGGATTTTACCTGCACTTCGATATCCAGGTTCAAGGGAATGGGATCGTAGGCATCGACGTCTAACAGAACTCCAGGAGTTGCGTGGCTAGCCAGGAAGGTGACGAGTTCCTCGCCGAGATTCCCGAGGCTTCCACCGCCTGCCGGAACGACGGCGATGCGGACATGTTCCTGATGACCGAATTCCGCGGGTCGGTTGAATGCCTTGGCCTGCCAGATGCCGCTGTGCTTGACGGCGAGCGCCTCGAAGTCTGCCAGCGAGACCGCGCGCTCCATGGCGAGGGTGCTGGCCGGAGCGTTTTCCCGCAGGGATTCGGGGCTTTCCAGGTCGTTGCCGCCGATGGATTCGATGGGGTGCTGGACGGCTTCGATGCGTGGATGGGGTTTTGCGAGATGCAACAGCGATCCGGCCGCGACATTTCCAGCGAGGCCATTGCCCACGCGGTAGCTGACGCGGACGTTGCTGCGTCCGCTCGGTAGGCGGCGCCCGTGGTAGCCATCGCCAAAGGAGAAGAGCAAATGCCCGTCTTCAGTCAGCCGGATCGTGTAATGCGGGTCCTCCGGGCGCGAGTCGTGCAGCGAGGCGACCTGCTGCCAGATCTGACCCTCCACTGCGAGGTCCACCGCCGCGGCAACTCCCGAGGGAAGGTGGGCATCGCGGATGAAGGAGATATCCGGCACGGCGAGGATCATCTGCTGGTTCATCTGCGTGGCATCGCCGCTGCCGAGCACTTTCTCCGGCTTCGACTCGCCATGGCCAGCCGTGGACACGTTTCCAAAGAGGATCGTCTCAAAGGCGGTGAATCCGCTCTCAAGCGCTGGCTCCACCTCGATCGAGACGCTGTGAGGCGCGGCGATCACTCGGGTGATGGTGAGTTCCTGGCTTTTTCCCGCTGCGCTGGCGATCAGTTGCCTGCCGCGCTTGAGCTCGGCCGGAGCGGCTGTTAGATCCAGTTGAAGGCTGGAGCCACTGAGTGGAGCATGGTTTTCCGCATGGCCCTTGGGTCGGATGCTTTGGGCAAATCCGAGATGGATCACCGCGTCCTCGGGAATCGCCTGACCGGAGACCGTGAGGGTGAAGTGATCTTCTGCTTCATCGATCCGGGTGACCCGCGCCACGGCCGAAGTGCTGGGGGAAGCGGCGACCAGCCAGTCGCCGGATTTCACGGCGGCTGGGCTGCCATCGAACTCAAGCTCCGTTAGATTGGATCGCATCACTTTTCCCAGAGTCGAGCCGTCGCTGTGGAGGAAGAGGACTTTGTCTGACGAGGTGATGACTGCTTCTCGAATGACTTCGGACGGCGTGTGGGTGATCTGATTGTCCTCGTCGTAGCCGTACACGGAGAGCTCGTTGAGGTGTTCGTCCCAGACCTTGGTCGAGCGGCGCTGTGAGGGGAGTGTCACGGAGTATCCGGTTTCGCGCTCCAGCTCGCCGACAAGGTGGATGCTGGTTCCGGTAGGAGGAAGAGCGCCGTCGAGCTGCAGGCGTTTTCCATCGACCGAAACGACTTTGCGTAGCTCCCACCTGGAGTTTTGAAACCAGGCGACGAACTGACCGGCGTTGAGGGAGAAGTTTTGATCGAGTTCCATAACCTGACTGCCGCGCAGTCGGGGTTTCAGGATGATTTCCGGTTCCAGCAGGAGTTGGACATCGCTCAACTTCACTCCGTTGGTCGAGCCGCTGGCGTCCGCGCCGGCGATGGAAATAGAGGTGTCCGAGAGGGAAGTGACTCTGACGGCTGCGGCCACGTCTTGTTTCATCACGAGCACGGCATGACTGCCTACGGAAACGTCCTTCAACGGCTCTGCGAGCTCAAGATGGCCATCATTTCCAGCATAGCTGAAAGGGATCTGTGATTGATTCCATCCGCGGACCATCATGCGATTCAGCGCGGGATCGACCACGATATCTTCGAGTGTCTCAAAGGTGACCGCTTTGCTGCCGTCCTCGGGCTGGTTCTTGACGGCCAATCCTGCCAGCACCTCGCCGGCTTTTTCCTGCTTGGCCATCAGCGCCAGCTTGGTGGTCGCCGATGCGGGAGGGGCGGGGTGGTAATCGATCATTTTTACCAGCCTGCGAATGTGCTCCCATTCATTCGCGGTGCGCAGATAACTTTCATTCGCAAAGGTGTTCAGGTGGCCGCCGAGTACGTGGACGGAGCGGGAAAAGCTGCGAAGGATTTCCCAGGCGTAGTCGCCGCGCTCGCCGCGGTGGTACTGAGCGAGCATGCGAGTGTGGGCCTCACGCTCGCTTTCGTCTTCCGGTTGGCCGGATTCGAGTTCGGCCCATTTCAGCGCTCCGTCTTCGGTGAATTGCTCGACCATGCCCTTGCGGAGGGCTTCCAGATGGGTCACGGCATTTCCCTCGACGTAGTGCAGTTCGTCCAGCCCGGCGCGGTTCCAGCGTGTGAGGTCCTTCTTCATCCCTGCTGTCCTCCTTTCATTTTCAGGGTGAGGTATCCGCGTTCGGGACGCTGGTTGTTCGAGTCGCAGATGGCGTATTCCAGTCCATCAAGGCGGATCACGCCGTTGTCTGCTTGGTTTGGAAAGCGCTGGCCGACGCGTTTGAAGGTGTTCAGGCAGGCCGCCGTCACGCCTTCGAGGGCGTTCACGACTTCGAAGAGGTCGGAGGCATGGAGGTCTTCACCGAAATTCAGTCGACCCGGTTCAAAGAATCCACCGAGCCCATTTCCCAGTGCCTGGAAGACCGAGCTCCGCACCTCGGACTGGTAGTAGTTCGGGCTGACCTGGATGGTGAGATCGATGCGGATTCCAACCGCTTCCGCATCGGTGAGACAGACCTCTTTTCCGGCCATGCGGTAGGCATCGATATAGGGGCGGAGCATGGTGCGGAGGCTTGGATTTTCCGTAAGATCGGTCACCGGCAACCCGCGTTCCGTGGAGAATCGTGTCAGGTCATTTTCAAGATGCTCTTTCCTTCCGTCGGCCAGTGTCAGGTCGTTCCAGCGGTCCTCCAGGGAGAGGTCGGAAACGTGCCGGGTGGCCACCGTCATCACCATCCATGAGCCTCGCCACTCGCTCCAGGCAACCGCCCGGCTGACGAGTGGATGGTCTTCCAGGCGTTCGGCGTAATCATTTTCCGTGACCATGCGATGCTGGGTGCGGATGGAGCGCGGGCCGGCTTCGCGAGCGAGCTCCATGCGGTGCGGGTACTTTTGCCAGTAGCGCTCCAGCCGCTCGGCATCGCTGTCGGTGGAGGGAAAGTCGGCCTTGAATTGCTCCAGTCCCGGTTCATGGCGGACGGCATCGTAGCCGATGAGTTTCAGCAAACGTCGGACCGATTGAGGACGCCGTGCGGTTTCCAGAAATGCCTCGGAGGCGACCCGGTCCATCTGGTCGGAAAGCTGATCGAGCACGACGGATAGTGTCTCGACGATCACCACCTCCATGTCGGCGGCGGTCCAGCGGCGGCGCTCGGGAAAGCGGGCGGCCAGCTCTTCCATCATGAACATGCGGAAGCCATCGTAGTCCCGAAGCAACCAGTCGAAGTCGTCGCCGGGTTGCGGCAGAATGGGCGGCAGCCTGACCTCGCGTGATGCGCAGTCCGGGCAGCCGTCCTGAAAGGTAAGTTGGATTTGGGGTGTCTCAGCCATGGGGTGATCCAATGAGGAATTTCTGGCGCTCGGTGTGATTGATCGTCGCGAGCGTGTAGGAAATGATGATGGAAAGTTCGGCCCCTTCGCCGGTCACATTGACCGAAAGGGTCTTGGGGTCGACCTCGCCCTTGAGAGCATCAGCCAGGGAGGCGAGGAGACGCTTCTTGGTGACTTCCCAGAGGCCGGGATTGTTCGGCTCGAAGACCAGGGCCATGACGCCCACGCCGAACTCGGGCCGATACCAGCGCTCGCCGTAGAGCGTGAAGAGCACCTGCTCGATCTGCTCCCTCACGTGGTCGAGCCGTGACGACAGCGCAGCACCGGACTCGCCGATGGTGAAGGGAAAGCGCATGTATTGGGTGTTGTTGAGACGGCTCATGATGAAGTCAGTTGGCGGTGGTCTTGGTGGTGAGCAGTGCGGGCGTGGGCGGTGGCACGGGAGGCCCGGAGGGCGTGCCGGGAGCGGTGCAGTTGTGGGTGTGGCTGGCGAGCCAGCTGAGCAGCGAGGTGCCCTTCATAAGCGGTTCGCCGCCGCTTCCTCCGAGCGAGACCATGCCGGCATCAATGGTGACGGCGCTGCCCTTGATCGTGATCCCCGAGCCGGCCATTTCGATCTGATTGCCGCTGGCGTCCTTCACGGTCACGCCAGAAGAATTCATCGACAGCTCGTTGTTGTTAGAATCGGACAGCGAAATATTCGCCGCGGCATCAAGAGTGAGTTGTTCGCCGTTTGCCCCCTTGATCTCGATGGTTCCTTTCTCATCGATGCGGATTTCCGTGCCGCTCGGGTGGGTCAAAAGGAAAGATTCCGCCCCCGCCTCGTCGTCGAACTGAAGGCTGTGGCCGGAAGGGGTGCGGAGAAGTCGCGTGGTCGACGCCTTTTGGGGATTCTCGACGGGCGCTTCGCCGCTACTCTGCCAGAAAGTCCCGCTCCAGATCGGATAATCCAGATTGCCTTCCTCGAACTCGGCCCAGACCTGGGCACCGACGACCGGCATCATGAAGAATCCCTGATCATTCGAACCTCCGAATGGCGCACATGGCAGCGCCCAAGCGGTAACCTCGCCGGCGAGCGCGGAAGGGACACGCAGGCGCAGGCGGCCACGTTTCTCCGGGTCCTCGTTGTCGACCACGAAGCCGCGGTACTTTCCATAATATTTGTTAGGATCCATGGTTAGAGGGCGGATAGGACACCCGGCAGGTTTTCGGCCAGGTTGTCGCCGTAGGCGTTGCGGAGGAGTTGGAAGGACTGGCGGTAGCCATTGCCGTCGAATTTGTGTTCGACCCGGTCGACGTAGTAGATGCCGCTGTGGCGCTCGCCCACGCCGTCCACGCCGACCGTCTTTCCGACGTGGAGAACGTAGCCATAGAGGCTCCCATCGAGCTCGCCACTTGCCTTGATTTTGAAGGCATTCTCATTCGCCTTCGTCTGGGCAATTCGCTGGAGGCGATCCGGGTTGGCCTCGCCTTGCTGATTGAGGCGCCAGTTGAAATCGGCCAGCCCCGAGCTTTCGCTGCCGGCGGCTTCGGGACCGAGGAGTGTCTGATTCGGAGTAACACTCTGCTCGACGGCATCGCTGCCACTTTCCGAAGCGACGTCGAAGGTGACCTGGTCGGGCGTGTGGCCGTCTTCATCGAGGGAAAAGGAGATGCACTGGGTATCCGGTCCGCCCTGAACGATGATGGTTTCCTGAGGGCTGTCGTCGAGCCGCCACGGACCGAAATAGAGCAGGCCCTCGCGGAAGATGAGGTCGTATCCGAGTTCCTGACTTCGGGTCCGGAGGAACCGAATATCGGTCTGGTTCTGATTCAAGGTCACCCCGCTTTCACCCGTGGACTCGGGGTCGAGCGCCAGGCCGACATCGCCCAGCATTTCGCTGAGAATCAGAAGATCGTCGGTGGGTGTTTCGGCTCCCCAGACACGGCGGCGGTGATTGCGGTCCATGAGGATCGAGGCATCCTGGCAGCTGATGATGACGGTGGAAGTTCCGGCGTCCGTGGGGTAGCTGGCGGAAACTTTCTTCAAATAGCCGCGCATCACCTCCTGATCATCTTCACCGAATCGGGCGATGATCTCGATTTCCGCCCACGGCTCGATGAGCGGATCATCCTGAACGAGCCATTGCCCATCGCGATCGCGGCGGGTTTGAAATTGCAGCGTGGCTTCGGTGCCATCGCGACGCGTCATGGTCACGCCTACCTCGATGAGGTAGGGATAGAGGTGGACAATCTCCTCCCCTCCAATCCGAATGACGCACTCGGCTGGCTGAAGGTTTTTTCCACTGAAAAGGTCGAGAAGCATCGTGATTTCAGGTCTTGGTGAGGCGGGGGATGAGGATGACGCTGCCTTCCATCTCCCGCAGCAGCATCACGCCGAGGGAAGCTCTCTCAGCGAATGTCTGACCGTAGAAGAACTCGGGATTTGCATCCATGATGTGATACCAGAGGTGTTGATTGTTGTAGTAGTGCCTGGCCAGGTGATCGAGGCGATCACCCACTTTCACTTCGTGCTCGATCACGCCTTCCACGGTGTGGATGTCACGCGGGCGGAGTCCGGCGAACTCTCCGCTGAAGGGACGGGTGCGGGCGTAGCGGCTCTTCTTGGTGATCATGACGTGTTAGAATACGAGTGAGATGGATCCGGAAACGGAGGATGCGAGGTTGATGCCTGCGCCGATGGCCTGACGGATCTTTTCCACCTTGTAGAACGGGTTGTCGCCTTCAATGACCCGGAAGCTGAGCCCGGCCTTGGCGCGGTAGGGCACCAGCGAGGGAAGGTGGGCACTCTCATCGATCTGGACGCTGGTTAGAAAGACGGGCAGCACATGGGTTCCCCAGACCAGCAGGAGGACCGAGGCATGTTCGTCGCGTTGGAAGGCCCGTGCGCCACCGAGCCCGAGGCTGGAGAGTATCTGCATTCCGCCCGGCCCCTGGGTTTTTGGTTCCAGCATGCTGCGGAGCGTATCGAGTTCCGGCTCGACTCCGAGCGTGCTGGCGATGGGGTCGCCGGTATTCATGCGGTCGGTGGCATCTAACAGGATTTCCATGCTGAACTCCTCGGCGGCGACGGACACGCCCTGCGCGACGCGTGGGGTATCGAGCGGCGAAACGAAGTCGTAACCGCGGAAGCCCGGGACTTCGCTGTTAGATAGTTGGAGTGTTCTCGTGCGCGAGATCGTCTCGGGATTGAACTCAAAGACCAGAACGAGAGGCGGTAGCGAGAGCGCGTATTCGAGGAGAAAGCCCTTCATGATCGACCTCCCTGGGTTTCGTGGTTTCCGTCTTTCGTCATGACATGGCTCAATTCCTGGGCGACCCGCTTGGCGAGCAGGGCCGCGCTTTCACCCGGGCGGTAGGTGATGGGTGGAAGGCTGATTTTTTCGATCGTCGTATCTTCGCTGACGCGCAGACGGCCGAATTCGCCTGCCAGATGTTGGGCGAAAGTGCGCTCCTTTCCGCGCATTTCCGACGGCAGGCTGAGGCGCATTCTTTCGACGTTGAGTTGGTGGTTTTCCATGGGGTCAGAAAGCGGTGGTTTTGGGAAGGTGGGAGGCGAGGATGCCGAGGTCGTGGGTATCGATGGCCTTGCCGCTCTTGGTGAGTTCGCGCCAGACCGCGAGAGCGAGGTGACGGAGGTGGATTTCCGTGCCATCGTCGGCAGCGAGATAAGCGGCGTGGAGTGCGGCGTTGCGGATATTTCCGCCGGTGAGGCTCACCGCTGAGGCGATCTCATCGAGATCGATTTCCGCGCCAAGCGGCGCGCGCGAGGGAAGGAGCTTGTTCCACAGCAAGGCGCGGGCATCGGCATCCGGTTGGGGGAATTCGACCACCGCCTGGAAGCGTCGGTAAAAGGCCGTATCCAGGTGGTCGCGCAGATTCGTTGTTAGAATACACGGCCCGCGATGTTGTTCGATGCGGGCGAGGAGGTGGCTGACTTCCATGTTTGCGTAGCGGTCGCGCGCCTCGCGAAGGTCGCCGCGCTTGCCCATGATGCTGTCGACCTCATCGAACTGGAGAATGATGGGCTGGCCGTGCGCGGCATCGAACAGGCGGTTGAGGTTCTTCTCGGTTTCTCCAATGTATTTGCTCACCAGTTTTCCGAGATCCACGCGGTAGAGTGGCCATCCGAGTTCGTTGGCGATGGCGAGAGCGGCGAAGGTTTTGCCGGTGCCGGAGCGGCCGGTGAAGAGGGCGACGGGGCCGCCGACGGGTTGCCCCGCCCACTCACCGACGACCACTTTCTCGTGGTGAATCCACATCAGGTATTCGCGGATAATCGCTTTCCTGTCGGCAGAGAGGATCAGGTCGTCCCAGTGGGCCTTCTGCTCGACGAGCACGGCACCGGGTGGTGCTTCATTGTCGGGGACATTGAGCAGGCGGGCGACGACTCCTCGGGCGGGTTTGAGAATCTGGAAAGGGCCGCTGCCTTCGACTTCGATCAGACGGCGTTTACGCAGCGGCTTGTCTGGTAGAAGAATGCCGCGGAGCATCGCGGCGTCCGCCAGATCGAGTGCGAGCATGGCCTGGACCAGTGCGAGGGTGGCGTGAGGATGGTTCAGGCCGGGTTGCAGCGATTGATACATCCATGCCAGGCGGGGCTGGACTTCCGGGAGGAGGGCACAGACGAGGATGTCCATTTCCAGCATGCTGAGGCCGTCGACGGGAAGGTTTGCCCAAGCCCGGGCATCGCTGCGGAGCTGAAGGATGGCTTCCTGCTTTTCGCGCAGTTCGGTGAGGCGTTCATCACTCACCGAGCGTCCTTGGCGCGCGTCCTGCAGGCAGCCACCGAGCATTTCCATGCGGGCCCACTCGTCGGTGAGGACGGGGAGAACGGGCGTTTCCGGATGGATGGCCGTGGGAGTCATGAATCGGTGATGCTGATGAGGAGTGGATTGCTGCGGAGCTGGTGGTTGTTCACGGTTCTCCGGGCGTAGAGCATGACCTGGCTGGACGGGACGTCGGCGAAGATGGCGGGAAGAGCGACCTGCTGGGGAAAGCTGGCTGTGGCAGGTGGAAGATTTTCGGGATCAATCTCCTCGGAATGCGGGGCGGCGGCTGGGTTGGCGATGGCCAGTTCCTGCCAGCCGGTGTCCGGTCGCCAGCTTTCCCAGACGAGCTCGACGGTTCCTGCCGGATCTCCGGCGATCCAGAGTTGGGGGGGCGGTCCGGCGGCCTCGGTTTTGGTGAGGATCTGGCTGAGTGCGAGGGCCCCACCCGCGACCCAGGCGATCTGCGGTTCCCAAAGCGGATTCCGGATGTCGACCCGGCTGGCGCGGACCGCAGGCGGACTGGCTTGGGTGGTGACGGGGGCGTGGCGGGCACCCATTTTTGCCAAGCTTTCGGCACCGATGGCACCGACGCGAGGGGGCTCGACCCGGCGGGTTTCGGGGACGATAGGGATGAGTGAGAATTCGTAGGCAATCGACGGCCGGATTCCCTGATCGCCGCTGACATTCCAGAATTGGCTGACCTGATCTTCGCTGAGGGAGTGGAAGATGGCTTCGGCGCGGAAGGGGTCGCCATGGCTCGCACCTGGCGGGATGAACTCGGACAGTGCGAGAATCGGGGACTCGTGGAAAAGCCGCATGACCTCACCGAGCATCCGCATTTCATTTTCACCACCGCTGACATTGTCGATAGGAACGCCGAACGCGGAAAACAGGCAGTAGAGCCGAATGCGAAGGGGATCTCCGGGGCGGGACATCGGACCGTAGGCCGTCGGCTCGAAGCGGTAGAAAAAGAGATTCAATTGGTTGCCGTTGGCCGGGGTCACTTCGCCGGGTGAGCCGATCTGCAAGCTGATGTCGGCGGGCACATCCTCCATGTTCGCGCTTAAAAAGGAACGGATGGATGCGCAGGCGTGAGAGAGGGATGTGGGCTTGAGCGGCATGATCTACAGGGTCTTCTGATGCCAGGGAATGGGAGTCGTGGTTGGGGCGGGGGCCGGCTTGCGGGCCTGGTCGGGCTGGATGATGATATCGATCTGACCGATGGTGACCCGCGGGCTCCGGGTGGCCGGTTGCGGGGCTTCTGAAGCCGGTGGGAGCGCTGGGCGGGTGGCTTGGGCTGGCGTGGCAGGGAGGTGCTCGATGGCGGTGGCAGGTGCTTCCTTCAGAGCATCTCTTTCACTCGCCACCTGGGGAGGCAGCGTGCGCTCGATGACTTCAGGAGAGGGCGTCGTTGGGATGCTCGTTGGTGTCTCCGGACGTTCCACTTCTTCAAGGGAGTGCGTGGGGATCACCTGCTCGGACTCGCGGGGCGTTGGCTCGATGGTGCTCTTGTCGATGTGCTCGACGGGGAGCTCATGGGCTTCCGTCGGCAGGGCTTTCTCCTCGGTGATCGTGCTGATTTTTTCCGCGGCCGGTTCCTTGGAGATGATATTCTTTGCCACTTCCACAGGGATCTCGTGAGTGATCTCCCGGTCCTTGTAGATGGTTTCGCTCAAGGTTTCGGGCTCCGGTGGGAGAGCCGTTTCCGACTCTGAATCTCGGATGACGGATCTCTTTGAAATCGTTTCAATAACTTGGCGTTCCTCGGGATCGGTCTCCGGAGCATCCAGAGCTGAGCTCGGTCGATCGACCTGGGTGGTAGGGTGGCGAGGAGGATCGTTGGATGGGATCGTTCTTTCGGTCGGCTCGCCTACTGTGGGTGGCGTAGGTGAAGATTGGACCAGCGTTTCCAACTCCGCCGGGATGCCGGTTTGCTTCGGTTCGACTCGCGGAACGGCGAGCGCATCGCGATAGATGTCCTGGAAAAAACTCATAGGGGGTCTACGCGACGTGGTGACTCGAGGTGGCCTGCGAGGTCCCATGGGTTGATTCGATGATGGCGAGGTAGCGTTTCCGGCGGCTGCGGCTGAGACCAAGGATCTCGCGCTCGCTCCAGTGGTAATGACGCGCGATGGTGTCGACGTCCCGGAAGACGGCATCCGCCTGAAAGCTGCGGAGGCGTGCGTAGGGGTCGAGACTGACGCTGGTCTCCGATTGGCAGTTGGGACAGGTGACCTGACCGTTGAATCCAAGTTCGGGCATGGTTTCCTCAATCGCCTTTTCGATCAGCTTTTCTTCAGCGTCGGTGAATTCGATCCGTGACCCGGAAATCAAAAGGAGCTGGATCATCTTCTTCCTGACCATGGCTTCGTCCAGGTAGCCATCGAGTGCGTCCTGATCACGGCCGGTCGGGACGCGGAAGGTCCATGGCTCGTCGTGATTCGGCAGCTTGACGGTCACTTCCGGAAACGATTTGCCCGCAGGCTTCAGGGGAAGATCCGAGTAGCGGAGGGAGAAATCAAATTTCTCACCGCAGTCGGAACAATCCTGAGTGAACCAGGTGAGATCGCTGCCGAGTTGGAGAATGAGTGCGCGGACGATGACGTGTCGATCGCCCACGCAGAGGTCGTGCAAACGATCGAAGTCCGCATCTTCTCCGCCGATGTGGGAGACGCAGCAATCCAGGATTCGGGTCAGGCGGTTTGGCCAGGATTCGTGCGTTGTTAGAGTTTCGGAGAGGATGATTTCGGAATGTCCGTCGAGAGGGCGTAGGGTGAACTCCCGCAACCACTCATCGCCTCTCTTCAATCCGCCGGGCAGAATCATGATTGCCTAGCTTTCGGTCGGTTCTGTCACGGCCGTGTCGCGCTCCCAGCCCTCGTGCTGCAGGGTGATGGATTGGATTCCGACCGCATTCATGGATCCGGCATCAAAGTCGGGGAGTGCCTGGAAATCCGAGACCCAGGCGCGGTAGAGCTTGTAGGAAATGGCGAGTGAGCCCTGAAGGTTGAGCACATTGAGCACGATGTCCTTGCGGAAGTCCTTGAGGGACATCGCGGCACTTCCCTGGATGTTGTTCACGAGGTTGGCCCAGTTTTCGAAAACGGGATCATGGGTGAGGCCCTGTTCGAGCGAGACCGGTTCGTAGGAAGTCCCGCCCGGAAGGACGCGTTCGTGTGCGGGGTCGCCGGCGGTCCTCCATTTGACGGATTCGGTGGTCTTCTTGAGCGCTCCCATTTTGCTGAGGCCGGCGACGATGGCACCGTCGATGACGACTTGGAACATGAAGGTGCGATAAGGGTCGTAGCGGTGGGCGTTTGCGGAAAATAGTGGTGCAGCCATGGTTCTGGTGAGTTGTTATTCGGGTTGGATGGTTACTGTTGATTGACCTTCTGTTGGATGCGGACGATGACGAACTCCGCCGGTTTGAGGGGGGCGAAGCCGACGACGACGATGACCTGGCCGCGGTCGATATCGGCCTGGGTCATGGTGTCGCCGAGTCCGCAGCGGACGAAGTAGGCATCGTTGGCGGTTTTTCCCTGGAAGGCGCCGGCGCGGAACAGGCCGTTCATGAAGCCGCCGATATTGGCGCGGAGGGAACCCCAGAGGGGTGTGTCATTGCCCTCGAAGACGGCCCATTGGATGCCGTTGAAAATGCTTTGCTCGATGAAGATCGCGGTGCGTCTAACCGGCACATAGCGCCATTCCGGATCCGCCTTGGTCGAGCGGGTGCGGGCACCCCAGATGACGGAGCCGTAGCTGGGCAGGCTGCGGATGCAGTTTACGCCGAGGGGGTTGAGTTGGTCCTGTTCGCCATCGCCCACGGCATACTGAAGTCCGGAGACTCCCAGGAGTTGGGTTTCGACTCCGGCCGGAGCCTTCCAGACGCCACGCTTGCCATCGATCTTCGCCCACATGCCTGCGGCGAGGGAGGACGGGCCGATATTGAGGGTGCGCGAGGCCGTGGGGTTGGTGTCGACGTTGTAGAAGGGATTCGCGACCGCGACCCATGGGTAGTAGAGGACGGAATAGGTGGAGGTGGGCAGACCCATCTCATCGACCGTGGCTCCCTGATCGAGCTCGAGTCCTTCTTCGGGATCGATGATGAGAACGCGATTTTTCAGAGACTCGCAGTGGGCGAGGCCTGCCGAGAGAACGGCGCTTCCCGAGCCGTCGGCGGCCCACTGCTGGCCGGGCATGACGAGAATGCTGACATCGCGGACTTTGCGGAGAACGTTTTCAAAAAAGCTGCTGAAATCCGCGGGCGTGGGTGCCGCGAGTGAGCCGTCTTCAAGCGATGTCCCCTGATTCAGCAGGCCGAGGCTTTCGATTGGAATGACCGCGGAGCTGCCCTGGCTGACCGTGCGACCGCCGACGGTGGTGCCGGTATCGAGTTCCAGATGGGTGGCGAGTTCGCCAGCGCTGACGGTGAGCTGGGAGCTCGACGCCTCGGAACTACCCGAACGCAGCACGAACTCGTTGGAGCCGTTGTAGATGGCAGTGAAGTCGCGATAGGTGGGCGACGCGGGATTGATCGCCCTGACGGCGGTCTGGATGGCAGCGGCGATGATGGCGCCGTCATTGGCGTTGTCGCCGCTGAGACCCAGGGTCGCCGCATTGAGGGAGATGGTCCGGTTGCCGAGGTTGTCGATATTCAGGACCAAGTCCATCGGCTGGGAGAATCCCGCGAGGGCGGCGGAAAAATGGTCAGCATTTGCCGGAAGGGCACCACCGGTCAGCGTGGCGCGTTGGCCCGGATCGATGCCCATGGCGCGGGCGAGCTCGCCGTTGAAGATGGTGAGGCTCGCTTGCGACCCATCCTCCGGGGAGGTCAGGGTGAAGCGTCGCGTCACACCGTTGTAAGTGCAGGTGAAGGCCTGGAGGTGGTCCGCCGCGCCGAGCGCGTGGACGGCTGCCTCGACGTCAGCAGCGAGGGCATTGCCATCGGCCGTCTGATTGCCAGTGAGCACGGTATTCACTGTGATCATCTGCGCGCCGATGCCGTTGATATTCAAAGTCAGAGAAGCCGGGATGCTTACATTGCTGGTAAAGTGCGCGTCGTCAGCAGGAGGCTGACTTCCGACGATGACGGCGTCCTGATACTGGGCGGCCGTGTTGCCAAGCTCTGCGGCGGTGGATTCGACACTTAATCGGACTAAAGATGATGTGTCGTTGACTTGAGTCAGGGCGTAGTTGCTGTCCTCAGCACGCATGGAGAGGTTGGGGAATACCTCGTCCGCAACGAATTCATTGTTCTCCCGGTGGCCGACTTCCAGAGTGAAGAGCGTGCTGAAGGTGTCTGGCTTGATAATTCGGAAGAAGACGGAATTACCCCAGTCGCCTTCGTTTCGAGCGGAAATGATCAGCGTCGGGGTCGCGCCGGTGCCCTCTCCGGTCACGGAGTTGCTCGCGCTGGTGGATGCTCCGCCAACGATCCGACAAATGTAGGCCGAGCGGCCGCCGTTGAGGTAGAATGCCTGAATGGCCAGGCCCATTTCGTCGGTCTCCGAAGCCACACCGCCAAAGTCTGTTTTGTAGTCCTCAAGATTTTGGATCAGAACCGCTTCGCCCGATGGACCCTGCGGCGACACACCGACAAAGGCTGCCACCGAGGTTGATACGCCCTCAATGGGCTTGGAACCACTTGGAATCTCTTCAATGTAAACTCCAGGATGTAAATATGATGCCATAACAACTCAACGTACTAGTGCAAAAGTGTTAGCGGTGGCAATGCTTTTCTGGTGCGATTGACTGGCTCGGAGGCTTGCTGGAACCCTTAAGTTAATTGGGTTTTAAAGGTTTAAATGAGATGTTGCACTTCGACGGCAGTGAAAGACGGCTCGTGCCAAAAGACATGGGAAAACTTGATATTCAATCGCTCCGTGGGGAGTGTTGAGGGGATCGTCGGATGATTTGGAATAGAGTTCCAATATCGTCACCGATTTTGGGGGCGAACGGAGTCGTGTAGGGGCTCAAAGTTTCGCTCGCCGCCAAGCGCGAGGACGCCGAGCGCGAGGACACCGACCACCGCGGAGCATGCGCCACGACTCCGACCACTTATGGCGGAGAAAGCGGAGGACTCATTCCGTGGTTGGAGCTCACCCGAGCGAAGTTGGGTAGGAAGAATCGCTCCGTAGGTGAGCCGCTAACAGGGGGAGCCTCTCGTCGTTCTTTAAGAGACGATGGGATGGGAGAGATCGCGGATCAGACTGTCAAAAAAGTCGGCTCCCTGTTCCAGATCGGAAACCCGGATGAATTCGTCTTTGGTGTGCGCCTGGTCGATGGAACCGGGGCCCATGCAGATGGAGGGGATGCCGACTTCCGACAGGTGGGAGGCGTCTGAGAACCATGGGGCGCCGACGGTTTTGGAGTCGGGCTTCACCGCTAGAATCCGCTTGATCCATGGATTGTCGGCGGGGGTTTCCATGGGGGGCTTTTCCACGGGAGCAAGGATCTCGATGTCCTGACCGGCGAGGGATTTCTGGATAAGTGCGAGCGCACCACCTGCTTCTGTTAGAGAGGGGGTAATGCGGATGTCGACTTCGGCTTCGGCGTGATCGGGGACGATGTTCGGTCGTGATCCGCCGTGGAAGACGCCGATGTTCATCGTCGAGTGACCGAGGATGGGGTGGGTGAAGCTGGCGAGTTTGGGGATGAGCTCCTGCTCCAGTTGGTCGAGCGAGCGGGCGAGCTTCATGACGGCGTTTTCGCCGCGCTCCGGTTGCGAGGAGTGGGCGGCTTTGCCCTTGGCCCGCAGGGTGGCCCAGAGGGAGCCCTTGGTGGTGTTGACGACGTCGAGGGAGGTCGGCTCGCCGACGATGGCGAACTGGTAGTCCTTCCCGTAAGTTTTCCCGAACTGGATCGAACCCCACTGCGAGGACTCCTCTCCCATGAAGCCGACGAAGTCGATGGCGACCGGGGAGTCCTTCAAGGCGGCGGCGTTCTGCTTGAGTCCCCAGAGCATGGCGGCCATCGGGCCCTTGGTGTCGGAGGTACCGCGGCCCCAGATCTTGCCATCGCGAATCTCGGCGGCGAAGGGATCGATGGTCATGCCGCCGACCCCGACGGTATCGAGATGCGGACCGAGGAGGATGCGCGGCCGTCCATCGAGTGGGGCGAAGCGGGCGATCAGGTTCGGGCGACCGGGTCGGATCTCATCGAGCGTCACATCAGCACCGATCTCGCGCAGCCAGGCCGCGAGGAAATCGGCGATGTCCTTTTCGCCCGTGCGATCGGTTCCCGGCGAGTTGTCGGGGTTGACCGAAGGAATCCGGACGAGCTGTTGGAGGAGGTCGGTGACTGTCACGCGAACAGGGAACCCTTAAACGCGTAATTTTAAACCTCAAAATCTCCCCATCACTCAGTTCTTTTTCGTCAAGCGGGGGACTTCGACCAGCAAGGGCGAGGCGGCGAGGTCGCCGGGAGCGACGGCAGGTTCGTCGAGGGGCAGCTTGTCGAGGCCGCCGTAGCGCTGGTCGATGACCTGCTTCACGGCGGGTGCTTCGAGTTCGTAGCTGCGGAAGGGGCGCTTCTCGCAGAGTTTCACACCGGCCTTTTCATAGGCCTTCCAGACGAACTCGGAGCAGTAGAGTTTTTCGTCGTCCCAGCGAAAGTGCACGTCGTAGGGCAGTCCGGCCTGCTTGGCGGCCCAGTTGCGGGCGCTGATCAGCGAGGCGGGATCGACGGCTTGCTTGAGGCGCATGGCGTGGAAGGTGCCGGGCAGGCTGCGCTGGATGAAGCGCTCGAGAGGGGTGACCTGCACCGGCTGGATGGCCTCCATCACCAGGAACTGGCCGTCTTTTTTGAAAACGATGCCGCAGTGGGTGAAGGGAGAACCGGTCGCGGCGCGGACCGCATCGCTTTGCGGGCCGGCATTGCCTTGGAAGACGATGTCGCCTTCGCGCAGATCATAATGGACGGGTGCAGGCTTCTTTAAGCGCGATCCTGCGCTCGCGGAGAGGGGGAGGAGGCCGATGACGGCGACAAAAAGGGGCAGCAATCGAAGCATCCTGACAGCGTAGCCTGAGGACCGAAAAGATCCACAGGATTCCGCGCTTGGAAGCGGCGGGAGCGGTGCTTAAATTCGCAGGAACAATGACGCCGAAGACCCCATGGGATTACACCATTCTCACCGTCCGCGTGGGGCTGGGATTCTGGTTTCTGGTTTTCGGCGCGCTGAAGGTGTTTCAGGCCGGGGGAATCCCCGCCTTCTCCCGCCAGGTGGGCAAGTTCGAGATCCTGAAAGACCCTTGGAACCTTCCGGTCGCCTACTTTGTGCCGTGGTTTGAGATCATCGTCGGGCTCTGCCTGATGACGGGGTGGCTGGCTCGTGGGGCGTCGCGAGGTGCTGCGGCATTGACCTTCCTTTTCATCTTCGTCTCAGGACAGGCGTGGGTTCGCGGACTTGATGCGGATTGCGGTTGCTTCGGGAAGCTTTTCACTCTCGATCACGGCTCGAAAATGGCACTGCTGGTGGCGCAGTTGGTGGCAGTGGTGTTCGTCATCGCCACGGAGAGCCGGATGAATCGGAAGATTTTCAGCGGTTCGCAAATGCGGCTGCCCTAAAAGTGACACGGATCACGGGTTTGTTCACGTTTATGAGGGGCATCCGAATTCGCTCAAGTAAGGAGAGGTCGGAGCGATATTTTTGTTAGGATTGAAGAATTTTCTTGAACGTGGCGATCCTTAACTCCAATGGATAGCTACACATATAAAAATGAAAAGTGCCTCCGGCCTCGTATGGCCAATCGTCGGTTATCTTTTTTTGTCTTGGCCCCTAGTGAGCGCTGTTGATCAGCCTGCATTTAGTCCGGGGTCCCTAGAGTCTGCGGTAGGCTTTGAGGTTACAGTGACCTGCGGCACTCCAGGTGCGGACATTTTTTATACGACAAATGGTATCGACCCAAGTACGGCCGATGCAGCAGTAATCTCAGGATCCACCATTTTCATCGCGAAGTCACAAACGCTTAAGGCAAAAGCGTGGTTAGGAGGTGCAAGCAGCAATGTCACAAGTGCAGATTATACTCTCACGGGTTGCATATCAGCTGGGAGGAGGGTCGAGTGACCTCGTATGAGTGGTGTCGATGCGGCGACATGCGAAAGCTGATCGATCCGCGCGGTTCCGTCACCCAGTGGAAGCGGGCCACCGATGGCCGAGTGCTTGAAAAGATCGCCCATGACGGGACCAAGACGAGCTATTCCTACCAGCCCCGTTCGGGACGCTTGGAAAGCGTCACCCGGCCGAATGATCAGGGCAGCGGGCACCCCACCGTGACCTTCACTTACACAGCGGATGGCATGACATCGCTGGTCGACTACCATGCGGCCAATACCCCGGATGCGAGTTTCAGCTACCTTGACGGGAGCGGAAAGCCAGACCCGCTCGGCAGAATGACCTCGTGGACGGACAGCATTGGAACCACGAGTTACAGCTACATCGCTCTCAATGGCTCGAATGGTGCGGGGCAGCTCTACGAACAAAATGGTCCGCTTGCCGATGACACCATCCGCCAAGCGTATGACTGGCGCGGTAGGGGAAATCTCCGCCAAGTTCGCAGCGATGCGGGCACGGTGCTTCATTCCAGCGGGGTGACGATTGATTCGCTCGGTCGCTTGACCCAGTCGGTCAACGAACTTGGCACTTTCAATGCCACTTACAATCCGGGTAATCTGACCGGGAAGATGAACGCTTTGTCCCGGCCAAATGGCATGAGCACGCAGTTCGACTGGTATCCGGCAAACGCGGGAGCGAACGCGCTTGGGCTGAAGGAAATCCACCACAGCCGTGCCGGGACAACGGTATCGAAGTTCGGCTACGAGTATGACCTTGGAGGTCGGGTCAGCAAATGGTCGCGGCAGCTTGATGCGAGCCCAGCGAATGGGAAGAGCTGGAAGCTGGGCTATTCACGAGCAGGTGAACTAACGGGCTTGGTGGAGACCAACGCGCTGGGTAGCGAAACGAAGCGCGGGAGCTGGAGCTATGATCCTGCCGGGAACTGGTATGCGGTGGGGGATTCCAGCAGCACTACCCACCGGACCAACGATGCGATGAACCGCTTGCAGAAGATCGGCGGCGCAGGGCGCACGGTGGTGGAGGGTGAGATGGATGAAGCGGCGACGGTCAATGTGGACGGTCAGCCTGCCACGGTGACAGGCATTCCTGGAACGGGCGACTTCACGTTCCGCCGGGAGATCGCGGTGCAGGAGGGCGCGAATACCTTCGGCATCACCGCCACCGATGCGAACGGCAACAAGACCGAGCAGACTTACAGTGTTCAGGTCGGCGGCACGCAGTCGACCTACGGCTACGATTTGAACGGCAACTTGCTTTGGGAGAAGGATCCCGGCGGCACGGTGGTTAGAAGCTTTGAATGGGATGGGGCGGATCGTCTGAAAGCGGTGAACTGGGGTGCCCAGCGGATCGAATGGACCTACAGCGCGATGGGCCAGAAGGTCAGCGAAAGCGTGAATGGGACTCTGAGCCGGAAGTTCCATTGGGACGGCGTTGAGCTGCTGCTCCAGCGAAGCGCGGCTGGAGTGATCGAGAAGAAGTTCTATGGAGATGGTGAGCTGCGGGTTGGCGGAGCGGATGCCGGGAGTTACTTCTACACGCGTGACCACCTCGGAAGCGTGCGTGAAGTGGTGAAACAGGACGGCAGTCTGCAAGCCCGCTACGACTACGATGCCTACGGCAAACGCACGACGATCACCCAGGTTCCCGCCTATCTCGGCGGTTGCGACTTTGGCTACACAGGGCACTTCACGCGGGCGGCGCTGGTTGCTGGCAAGACGGAGTTGGTGCTGGCGCACTACCGCGCGTATGATCCGAACCTTGGTAGGTGGCTATCACCGGATCCGCTTGAAAACGTCACCGGGGAGATGGCGGAGATGCTTCCCGAGGGGCCGAATCTCTACGCCTACGTCGGGAATGATCCAATCAATGGTATGGATCCGCTAGGTTTATACGATCCGTTCAGTCCATGGGGGATGGGGCAATACAACGCCGCGCAGCGGCGGGGGGAAGAATGGGATCCTTTTCATTACACCAAGGCATTTGCGAGATGCGTCAGGGAGGATGACGAGTTCCGAGAAATGACTCGTCCGGGTGTGACCTTCGCGTTGGGTATTCATGGAGGCCTTGCAGCAAGAGGGGGATTGGTGGCTTTAGCGCCCAATACGATGTATCATTTTACGTCAAGTGCGGCGGCAGCTTCAATTCGAACACAGGGAGTAATCAATGCGGGCCGAGGGCTCTTTGGAAAGGGTGTCTATGTGAGCGCGATTAACAGCGCCCGAATCGCGAGATGGATGGGCGCAAAAAGCACTGAGGTATGCATCAAGGTGTCCACAAAATCGGTTGAAAAAGCACCAACGCTCATTCCTAGTGCCTATCGGCTTCTGCGGGACATCGGCAAAGAGCTAATCAAATGATCGTCGTAGTTCGGATTGTTTTGGCCATTGTTTGCATAGGCCTCATTTCTCTCTCGGCTTGGTTGGTTCTTGAGAAGTTTCAGCATAAAGGAGTCCTGGCAATGGTCGAGCTATTGGTGGCATCGCTTATTTCGGTGATTGCCCCCTCAATAGTGGCAGAGCGAGTCGTGCGTCGAATTTCAGATGATGAAGACTAATCCGGCTCTGTAACTGGCTTTAACGTCAAGAACGGCGCGACCGTCGAGATGATTACTACGGTTGCAGCAAAAAGGTTTCCGGTGATAAATCTTGCAATCGTTGAGGTGGTTACGGCAATTCCAGTAGATGTCGGTCACGCTCCGCGCCGCTGCAAAAGCCCCCACCGGCGTGCTGTCACGCGAGCTGCTGGCCTGCGGTGAGCTTGTGACGTGCGCGGCGTAATGCGGAGTGCCCGCCCCCGTCACGGGTCCCCCCAAAGGGTCCCCCCGTGCCGCCCGCGCTCCGCATTACCGCGCAGTCACAAGTCACCTCCGGCCGGGCAGCCCCCGCGCCAGCACGCGATTGGTTCGCTGGCGCTCAATTTCCCCCGCACATGCCACCCGGCCGGGCGTGCGGCGGCTTTGCCCGCCTCCCCGTAGAAAAGGACACGTAGAAAAGGACACACCTTTTATCAGAATCCCATTGACGCTGTGATTTGCGGAGTTCAAGCTCTTCCCCGTTATGGCGAAGAAGCGGTGGATTTGCCCTCGCGTAGAAAAGGACACACCCTTTATCAGAATCCCATTGACGCTGTGATTTGCGGAGTTCAAGCTCTTCCCCGTTATGGCGAAGAAGCGGTGGATTAGCCCTTGGAAGGATTCGACAGAGAAGCCGAGTGTCTACCATGTGGTTTCGCGGGTGGTGGAGCGGCGTTTTGCGTTCGGGCCGGAGGAGAAGGAGAAGTTCCGGATGTTCATGCGCATGGCGGAGAACTTCACGGGCTGCCGGGTGCTGACTTACTGCGTGATGTCCAACCACTTTCACATCCTGCTGGAAGTGCCGCCGATGCCGGAAGAGGGGCTATCGGATGAACTCTTGTTCGAGCGGCTTCGGGCGCTGTATTCCAAGGGCCGCGTGGCGGCGGTGGCGGAGGAGTTGGCGGATTTGAGGAAGCGCGGGAACAAGGTGGCGGAGGCGGCACTCAAGAAGTCCTACAGCTACCGGATGCAGGATTTGAGCGAGTTCATGAAGGTGCTGCTGCAGCGCTTCAGTCACTGGTTCAATAAGGCACACGATCGGACCGGGCGGCTGTGGGAGCAGCGATTCACAAGCGTGATGGTCGAGAACGGTGTTGCGTCGCGGACGATGGCAGCCTACATCGATTTGAATCCGGTGCGGGCAGGGATTTGTGAAGATCCGGCGGACTACCGTTGGAGTGGCTATGCGGAAGCGGTGGCGGGAGGAAAGCGGGCGCGTGGTGGATTGGTGCGGGCGCTGAAGCTCGGGGATGGCCACGTGGGCACGGCGCGGGCCTGGGCTCAGGGAGGGCTCGCCAAGGAGTATCGGGCTTTGTTGCTCGCTGCGGCTGCCGAGGTGAGGATCGACGGCCAAGTGAAGCGGAAAGGGATGAAGGAAGAGAGGGTGCATAAGGAGTTGGCGGCGATGGAGGGGCGGGGAAGCGATTTGGCGATCTCGAGGGTGATCTGCCATCGGGTGAGGTATTTCACGGACGGTGTGGCGATAGGGGGGCGGGAGTTCGTTGATGAGGTTTTCCGAGAATGCCGTGAGCGATTTGGATTGCGGCGGATGGATGGAGCAAGAAAACCGCGTGGCGCGCTGGCGGAGTTGGCGGGAACGGTCTGGTCGGCGCGGGATTTGCGCTCCGGGGTGGGGTGAGAAACCTGAATGCGAGGTCATCACTCGGTCCTGAGCCGCAGTCGAATTCTGAGAATGCGACGAACGGGGTGCTGGATGCGGCATCTTCTCCGGGTTGACACGGATCTCGGGTTGCTCCCTGTGGCAACACGCGCCACTATTCGGCCATGCGCTACGCAGAACGACTTCAGAAACGGATTGATGAGACGGGCTCCCGCCTGTGTGTCGGGATCGACCCGCGGCCCGGAGACGACGGGATCGAGGCGGTGCCGGATTTTCTCAAACGCCTCATCGATGGCACCTGGGAGCAGGCCGCGGCTTTCAAGCCGAATATGGCTTACTTCGAAGCGATGGGGCTTCGCGGGATTGAAATTCTCGAGGAACTGCTCGGCGCGATGCCGAAGGAGGTGCCAATTATTCTGGATGCCAAGCGCAGTGATATCGGGGAGACGCAGAAGTACTATGCTCATAGTTATTTCAGTCACTGGAATGTCGATGCAGTGACGCTGAATCCCTTTCTCGGCTACGATTCGATCGAGCCCTTCCTCGGTTGGGAAGGGAAGGGGATCTACTTGTTGGCGGTGACGTCGAATACGGGCTCCGCGGATTTCCAACGCCAGCAGCTGGCCGACGGGCGCTCGGTATTTGAGTTGGTGACCGCGCTTGGCGAACGCGCGAAGGCGGAAGGGAAGGCGACCGATGCCGGCTATGTCGTCGGGCTGACAAATGCGGCTGGTGTGCTCGCGAAGATTCCGGACTCGCCGCTGCTGGTGCCGGGTCTCGGCGCTCAGGGTGGGGATCTTGCGGATTTGGCCTCGGCCGGGCGTGAGGCCCCGGATGTGATCAATGTGTCCCGGGGCATTTCTTATGCCGGTGATGAGCGGAGTTTTTCCGAGCGGGCCAGGGACTGGGCTGAGAAAATTTCGAAGGCCTACGAGTGAGCTTTGGCTCGTCACTGAGGAGAAACCATGATGAAGGACGGAGGATCGAATGAGAAACGGGTAGAAACCCGCTATTCAGGGTTGAAGCCGCAAAAAGGCTGGCCTCAGCGGAATTATAAGTTCTTCCGTCATCGAATAGTTCCCGGAATGTTCCGCAGGCCGGATGGTGCGGAGCAGGCGCCCATCTTTGATGCGCCGGAGGCGGGCAAGGTGAGGCTCACCTGGGTGGGCCACGCCGGATTTTACATTCAGTTTGCCGATCACTCGCTGATGGTCGACCCGAACTGGGCGAACTGGCATGGCTTTGTACGGCGGCAGCGTCGACCGGGGCTCCCGCTGCGGGATATTCCAGAGCTTGATCTGGTTTTGGTGACGCATGCGCACTTTGATCACCTGCATAAGCCGAGTTTGCGTGTGCTGCAGGCGCGGGAGGGTATCGTGGTGCCAAAAGGCAGCGGCTCACTGGTGAAGCGGCTTGGATTTCCGAGCGTGCACGAAATGAAGATATGGGATCGCAAGGAGTTCGCCGAGCTGCATGTGACCCACACGCCGAGCCACCATTGGGGCGCTCGCTACCTTCATGATACGCATCGTGATTTCGGGGGCTACCTGATTGAAGCGGGTGGGAAGAGCGTGTTCCACTGCGGCGACAGCGCGTGGTTCGATGGCTTTTCGGAAATCGGGCGGCGCCTTCCTGGCATCGATGTCGCACTGATGCCGATCGGTGCGTATGAAGCTCCCAGCGGACGAGATGTGCATTTGAATCCTGAGGAGGCGGTCAGAGCCTTTGCCGAGATTGGCGCCAAGGTGATGATTCCGATGCACTACGGAACCTTTCCGCTGGGAAATGAACCGCTGGAAGAACCGGTGAACCGCTTGCTTCAGGAAGCGGACCGACTGGGAATCAGTGAAAAGATCCTCATTCCCGAAGAGGGAGTGGGAATTGAGTGGTGAAGTACGGACGTGGTTTGAGGTCGGGAGACTGAGCTTCCTGATCCCGGAGAGCATCCTATCAGAATCATGGAACAACCCTGTTAGGAGATCAGGGCAAGTGGTCAGGTCAGGTCGGTGTCTTTTCGTTTGGAACGCATGGCACGTGTCCTGCGAAACGATCTGGATGAAGAAAGCGAAGTCCGCGCGATGTCGACGGGTCCCCGGTTTGGTCTATACGAATGATGGGATGCCGGGTTATCGACGGCGTCGGGCAGGTCGCGGCTTTCGTTACCTTCTTCCGAAAGGTGCCGTTCTGCGGGACCAGCCTGAGATCGACCGGATCAAATCCCTGGCCATACCACCGGCTTACGACTCGGTGTGGATATGCATGAAGCCTCACGGTCATCTCCAGGCGACCGGGATGGACGAAAGGGGGAGGAAGCAGTATCGTTATCACCCCCGGTGGCACAGGTTCGCCGCCGAGAGGAAATTCAGCCAGTTGCCCGAGTTCGCTCTGGCGCTGCCGAAGATCAGGAAGAGGGCGAGGGCGGCGCTAGAGGAAGATGGAGACGCCAGGGGCCGCGTCATCGCAGGCATTGTCAGTCTGTTAGATCGCACGGGCTTTCGGATTGGGAGCCGTCGATACGCCGACGAGAACCATACCTACGGATTGGCATCGCTCCTTTCCCGGCACGTGAAAAAGGGCGATGAGGGATGGACAATGCGCTTCCGGGGAAAGTCCGGGAAACTTCATCGGGCCATTGTCGATGATTCGCGGATAGCGAAGCTGATCGATGACCTTCAGGATCTCCCGGGGCAGTATCTTTTCTGTCACAAGATCGATGGCCGGTGGAGGCCGATCGGCTCTACGGACGTTAACCACTGGTTGAAGGAGGTGTCTGGAGGCGATATCACGGCGAAGCATTTCAGGACATGGCGGGCCTCGCTCCATTGCGCCCGGGAGCTTGCCAAGGAGGATCCGCCAGAGTCCGTTGCGGAGATAAAACGCACCGAGCGGCAGGCAATCTGCAACACGGCGGAGGTCCTCAACAACACTGCGGCGGTATGCCGTAAATACTACATCCATCCGGCTGTTTTTGACGCCTACCGATCGGGAGTCTTGCGAACCAAAATGTCGAAGCCGGCGCCGAGGATGAGAAAATCTGATGATAGCTCGAAGTTGAAGGCCGATGAAAGACGCTTGCTGTGGCTCATCGAGCATTTCGATGGTGGTCGCACGGGAAAAAGGTAATCACGTGCGTAGCGCTCAAGCAGATCTGGCACGCGGCTTGCGAAAAGCCTGAGCATGGAGACGACTGTTCCCTCGAAAGAGAATGAAGCCGCTTCTCAAGGGAGAGCTTCAGAGCCTATGGCGGGTGAGATGCATCCGCACAATCAGGCAAGTGCGGCCAGCATTGAAGCGGTTAGAAGATCGCTAAAGCTCTATCTTTACGTTGGCGTGTTTCTGTTCGTGGCCACGGGGGCAACCTATGCGGTCGCCACGGTTCCCTGGCTGGATGTGGGAGCGCACGGCTTCGACAAGTGGGACGCCATTCTCGGGCTTGCCATCGCCAGTGTCAAAGTGTCGGCCGTCGCGCTGATCTACATGCACTTGAATCATGAGAAAAAGCTCATCTACTGGCTTTTCGGCCTGGCGATCATTCATGCCATAGGATGCTTCATTGGTACCTATTGGCATTTCGCCGACATGACCCATGACAAATATTTCTATGGGGATCCGGATTCCGCCGACCGCGCCCTACTCGGCATGGAGCAAAGGCCTGATGACCGGAAATGACGGCCATCGTCCATTAATAGCTCTGCTTGGATTCAACGCTCCTCGCGGTGCTTGACTCACGAACCTCCGACGTTCTGTGTCGGGTTGTGCTTCAGATATTCCTTGAGGAGTCTCCGGAGGTCATCAGGAACGACGGGCTTCACGAGATGTTCGTCGAAGCCTGCGGCGGCCGATCTTCGCCGATCATCACGGCTGCCCCAACCACTGAGGGCAAAGACGTAGGTGTCCGGGCAAGCCTTGCGGATTTTGAGACAGGCGGCGAAGCCGTCCATCCGTGGCATGCCGAGGTCCAGAAGCACCAGATTGGGATTTTCCTTGGTCGCAATTTCAACCGCTTCCACACCGTCATAAGCGACGAATGTTTTCATCCCTTCCATCTCGAGAAACATCGCCATCACATCGGCGACGGAGCGGCTGTCGTCGGCAACCAGCACCTTGAGCAAATGGCTGTCCGAACTCGTGGGTTCGTCGCCAGTTGTCACTTGCTTATCGCTCTCATTCAGGCTGCTGACGATGGGGAGATGGAGGGTGAAGCAGCTTCCTTTTCCTTCCCCTGCGCTCGCAACGGCGATGGTTCCCCCGTGGAGTTCGGTGAGGGACCTGACGAGGGTGAGACCAATGCCCAAGCCCTGACTTTCACCATAGGTTCCCTGATTGAAGAGCTCGAAAATGGATTCCTGGATCGCAGGTGGAATTCCGATCCCATTGTCTTGGATCGTCACCTTGAGCATTCCGCACTCGCTGGCCTCGACCTTGACTTCGATACGGCCGGCATCAGGCGTGTATTTGGCCGCGTTGGCGACCAGGTTGGAGATGATTTGTGACAGCCGATGGTGGTCCGCCTCGACTTGCAGCGATGACTGACTGAAATCGACCACCAGGTCATGGCGTTTTTCCTCGATCATGGGACCGACAGCTTCCAGGGCCCGCTCGAGGATTTCGCTGAAAGGGACCACGCGTTTGCGCAGTTTGTATTTCCCGCTGCTGATTCTGGAAACATCGAGAAGGTCCTCGATGAGGCGAGCCAATTGGTCGACTTGCCTGCGCATCATGGTGGCGATCTTCGTGACAGTCTGGGCATCGTCGGGAGAGCTCAGCAGAATTTCGAGGCCTGGGAGAATGGGGGCCAATGGATTGCGCAACTCGTGGGCAAGGGTGGCGAGGAACGCGTCCTTGCGTTTGCCGGACTCTTGCAGCGATTCGACTTGTTTCCTGACGCTGAGGTCGCGTGTGATTTTGGCGTATCCCTGCAGGTCGCCCTCGTGGCCGTAAAGGGGGCTGATGGTTACATGTCCCCAGAAACGCTCACCGTTCTTGCGCAGTCGCCATCCTTCGAGCTGAGCCCGGCCGTCCCGGAGTGCGCTTTGCAAAATCCGCGAGGGGAGGCCTGCTGCGATGGCTTGAGGTGGGTAGAATAGGGAGAAGTGGCGACCGATGACCTCGTCTTTCTCGTAACCCTTGATCCTCCTCGCGCCGCAATTCCAGCTGATGATATGTCCTTCCGGGTCGAGGAGGAAGATGGCGGTGTCCTGAACGCTTTCGACCAGAAGCCTGAAGCGGGTCTCGCTTTCACGCAGGGCTTCCATCGTCGTCTTTCGCTCGGTGAGGTCGCGGGTTACCTGGAGATATCCCTGCAACTGGCCTGAAGGGGAGCGCAGTGCGGTTAGAGTGGTATGAGCCCAAAACAGGTGGGCTCCCTTGCGCAGTCTCCAACCCTCGGTAACATAATCGCCATCTCTGGCGGATATGGATAGGCAGGATGCCGGGAGGCCTGATGTCTGGTCCTTGGTGGTAAAGAAAGTGGCGAAGTTTCTGCCGACGGCCTCTTCTGAGGAAAATCCGGTGATTTTCTCGGCTCCCTTGTTCCAATCGAGAACGGTACCGTCCGGGCTCAAGGTGTAGATTGCATAATCGTCGATCACGGCCACCAGATCCCGGAAGCCGGGAAGGCGGGAAGCGATCCATGAGTCGTCCATATCGCTTGATTCGTTCGATGGGAAAGGGGTCGGATTCAACGACCTAGAAATGGAGCTTTGAGGGCAATTCGGCAAGTCCATTTGGGGCATGGCAGGGGGGTGATTGGCGATGGGTGCCAGGCGCTGCAGCCCTTCTCCCATCGGAGCAAAATGCATTTTGCTTCCGGCATTCTGCATCGGATTGAGGCACCGAGTTTGAGCTCGAGTGGGCATTTCCAGCGGAAATCGAAATGGTCCGTTTCTTGCGAAGAGGATTCGGCTTGGACCTTGATGGACCAAAGGACCGCTGAAATGGGCGAACGACCTCGGATATGAATAGTACGATTTTGAATCATCGACGATCTGGAATGCTGGCTCCGGTTTATGCGCTGCGGCACCAGCATGACCTGGGCATCGGAGACACCCGGGCGGTTCGCGAGGCAATCGATTTTTGCGTGCGTCACGGCATCGAAGTCCTCCAACTTCTCCCGATCCATGAAACGTTTGGAGATCACAGTCCATACAACCCGATCAGTTCGCGGGCTCACTCACCAGCCCTGATTTCGCTGTCACCCGAGTCGGTGCCGGGATTGACGCGCGAGATGGTCGAGCGAGCGGCACCCGCGGATTGGGTTGCTCAGCTGAGGAAAGGAAACGTGCGAAACGAGGTCGTGCATCCTCTGAAGAACCAGATCCTCATCAATGCGTATTTTCGCTTTCAGGAGCACGGAAGTAAGGAGGAGCTGGCGGAATTTGATCGCTTCCAGGAAGATCAGTATCAGTGGCTGGCACCTTACACCCTGTTCCGACTACTACTAAGGCAGTACGAGGGGAACACACAGTGGAGTGATTGGAGACCGGAGAACCAGAGTTGGTCCGCCGCTGAGGACTGGCTGTTGCGTCATCCCGCACGCGAGGATCTCGAGCGGCTGAGACGGGGCTTCGCCTTCATTCAATGGGTCTCGTGGAGGCAGTGGAAGGAATTGAAAGCCTACGCCGACCAGCAGGGAGTGCGGCTGATGGGGGAGATGTCCTTCGGTGTGGGAAAGAACAGTGCGGACGTCTGGGCCGAGCCATCGTTGTTCGATCTTGAATGGAGCATTGGCACTCGTCCTCTGGCTCATTTCGACACCACTCCGGAGTCGGAATCGTGGGGACAGAACTGGGGCTTTCCTCCGTACCGATGGGAGAACCACCGATCCAGTTCCTTCGCCTGGCTACGCGGTCGGATTGCCTGGGAGGCAGAGTTTTTTCACGGCTGTCGGCTCGACCATTTGCGGGGATATTTTCGGGTCTACATGTTTCCGTGGGATGGCGGCGCGAGACATGCCGAATTTGCCAACCTGTCGGAGGCCGAAGCGCTCGAACGAACGGGCGGGCGCCTGCCTCGCTTCGTGCCGGGTCCTGATGAAGATCCGGCCGCGGCAGCCATCAACGAGGTTCAGGGGCGCGAGATCATCGGGCATCTGATCGACGCCGCTGGAGATATGGATCTCGTGGCCGAGATCATGGGTGATATGCCGGAATACATGTCGAGAACCCTGGAGGACCTCAAACTTGCCAACCTGTCATTTCCTCAACTGCTGCGCCGTCCTGACGGTGAAATCATTGAGGCGGAAGCGTTCCGTGAATTGAGTCTCGTAACTTACGCGAACCACGACAATGCGCCCTTGTCCCTGCTGTATCTGCATCTTCTGGAGGCAAGCCGAAAGGACCCCGGTGGCCCGGAGGCCTCGGATCTGAAGGCACTCAGAAAGTTTGCCGGTCTGGAGAATGCGCCGCCGCCTGAGCATCTTGACGACGAGTATCTTGAAGCGTTTCAAAAGGCCCTTTTCGGTACCAGCGCCCGTCTGGCCGTGCTGATGTGCAGCGACCTGCTTGGCCTTCCCTTGCGCTTCAATCTTCCGGGCAGCTATGGTCGGGGGACATGGAGTGACCGGCTCGATCTCCCGCTTTCGGAGTATGAAAGTCATCCGAAGTATGGGCCGAGAATCGAAAGAGTTTCGAGGCTTGTTCGAGAAAGCGGAAGACACTGAACAAACCCACCATCGCCATGAAAACCCATCTACCATGCGTGAGAGTATCGGCAGAAGAATGTGACCTGGGAGATTGGCTGGAGTCCTCGCTGGTGCCCGATTGGCACATTGAGGAAACCATCCATCATTTTGTGATTCCCGGACAGATCGCGATCGATCCCGTCCACCAGATTCCCTCGTGCACCCCTCTGATCACCTGGGCATTCCGTATCGAAAGAGGGCGCGACGGATTGATCCGATGGATCAGGATTTCCTAACTTGGAGAGATGTAAAAAATTTAACTGGAAAAATCATGAGTGAAGATAATGGGAGAGATGAAGTGGAACTCGGTGTTCTCGCGGGATCAGATGTGGAATTTCGCGCGGAGACGATCTACTTTCTGGTAGTAGACAGGTTCCACGCCGGAAATCCCGAAAAGGGGCGGGAGGACGATGAAATGTTCGATGCGGAGCATGAGGATTGGGGGAAGTACTGGGGCGGAGACCTTCAGGGCGTACTCGACCGCCTCGATTATCTTCAGTCATTCGGCATTTCGGCCGTGTGGACGACTCCACTTTTCGAGCAGGTTAGGGCGATGACCCGGGATGATAGTCCGAGGGCTCCAATCCACGGCTACTGGACAAGCGACTTCAAACGCATCAATCCCCGCTGGATGAATGATCCATCGGAGAAGCGGCTGTTCAGTCGGGATGACACGGTCTTCGATGTTCTTCTCAACACGATGCACGATCGGAACATGAAGTTTGTCCTCGATATCGTGTGCAACCACAGCTCGCCGGACACCACGGAGGGAAAAGGCAAGCTCTACGACGACGGTGAGCTGATTGCCGACTTCGATAACGACGTCGATCACTGGTATCACCACTACGGTGAAACGCTGGACTGGGATGACGAGTGGCAGGTGAAAAATTGCGAGTTGGGAGGACTTGCCACCTTCAACGAGAACAACATCCTATTCAGGGATCACATCAAGGAATCGATCTCGATGTGGATTCGCAAAGGGGTGGACGCCCTGAGGATCGATACCGTCAAGCACATGCCCATCTGGTTCTGGCAGGAGTTCACGTCGGACATGAGCTTGGTCAATCCGGACGTATTCCGCTTCGGCGAGTGGATCTACAACCACCCGGAAGACGGCCAGTCCGTCGAGTTCGCCAACAAGGCCGGAATGACTCTGCTGGATTTCGGATTCTGCCAGGCGATTAGAGCCTGTCTGGCGGAGGGTCATCCCGAGGGATTCGGGTGCATCAAGTCATTGCTGGATCTGGATGGTGTTTACAACGGGGCCACCGAGCTGGTGACCTTTTTCGAGAATCACGACATGCCCCGACTGCAATCGCTGGGCGCCCCGGATCAGGTTCTGGAGCTGGCGCTGGTTTTGCTCATCACTTCGCGTGGCGTTCCCTGCCTCTACTACGGCTGCGAGCAGTATCTTCACAACGATACGGACGGTGGGGATGACCCATACAATCGCCCCATGATGGAGAGTTGGGAGCCGACCGCGGCGACGCGCCTGATTGGAATCCTTTCGGAAGAACGAAAGCGGAATCGCGCCATTCAGTGGGGCGGGCAATGGCCGAAGTGGGTGGATGCGGAAAGTTATGTGTATCTCCGGCGCTACCGCGACGCCCGTTGTCTGGTATTTCTCAACAAGGGACCCGAGCGGGTGCTGGATGTCGCCGACCTGGAGTATCCGGATGGGGAACACGAATGTCTGATTTCAGGAAGAAAGGTCCGGGTGGAGGAGGGCAAAACCTCCGTGAAGCTCGGACTCAACGAATGCCTCGTTCTTTCGATTCGCGGTGAGCAGGTGGAAAGTCCCACGATCGTGAGAATTCAAGTCAACGGAGCGCCCACGCAACCTGGAGATCGCCTGGCGATCATTGGGGACAGCGAGGAGCTGGGGAACTGGGACCTCAGGCGATGTTACGATCTCGAGTGCATCAACGCCAATACCTGGTTCGGCGAGCTGCCCTTTGATGAATCCGCTGGGAAGGCCGTGGGCTACAAGTACGTGATCTTTCCGCCTGATGGAAATGGAATGCCGCAACGGGAAAATCGGGTGGTCAGGCGGCGCTTGGTCACCCCGGCGGAAACTGCGAAATGGCGGGATTGCTGGGAGGAGTAGGGCAGGTGGATCTGACGGGTTTCCTGGGCGGCGGAGAGCACGAGTTGATATCTCGGGTGACCCGCTGCCGAGGATTTGCAACTGGACTTTCTGAAACCGAATTTTCAGGGTCAAAGGAAGCATGCTGGTTCCACGTCGATCATCACCGAAGCTCCTTATCCTTGGATTATTCCTGTTCGTTCTGGTTATCGCTTGGAAGGGGATCACTTCTTTTCGAACGCCCGACCGCGCCAATCCTCTCACCGAGCAATCGGCTCCGGTGCAAGCCCGGGTTCGGGAGTCCGCAGAGAACGCCGCCGCGGAGCATGCGAACGATCCCATGCCGCCCGTCCAGGCTCGACAAGCTGTTGCGGACCCGGGAGGCGCTCCGGCGGACTCAAGCGGGGGCATCTCAAGTGAGGAT
This sequence comes from Haloferula chungangensis, assembly GCF_042664875.1. Taxonomy (NCBI): domain Bacteria; kingdom Pseudomonadati; phylum Verrucomicrobiota; class Verrucomicrobiia; order Verrucomicrobiales; family Verrucomicrobiaceae; genus Haloferula; species Haloferula chungangensis. The sequence goes on from NZ_JBHTBS010000001.1 coordinate 374,361, forward strand.
CTCGTCCGGGAAGTTCTATTCGAATCCTGGCAGGATGCTGCTCCTGAAAAGGCAGGCCGCCGCCGGATCCGGATTGTCGAGGCCAACTTCAAGTACCCGAAACTGCGTCTGGAGGAGGAAGTCTGGGTGGATGACGGAGCAGGGAATGGGGAGTCGGTGGTGCTGGTAAAAGCCTCGGTGGCGGACCACGTGATGGTGGGAGTGAAGCCAGGAATGGACTCGGATCAAGTGATCGAGGCCATCGAAGCTTCCGGATTCCAGCTGCGTGCGGTGGAGTCCGATGCGTATCTCCTCGTAGAGATTCCGGAATTTCTCACGGTCGAAGCTCAAGAGGAGGCGATCGCGAAACTTCAAGGGCTCGAGGAGTTCATCGATTACGCCGAGCCGGACTATCTGGTTTTTCCCAGTGTGATTCCCAATGATATCTCATTTCCAAATGGCAAGATGTGGGGTTTGGACAATCCAGGGGTGCAGGCCGGAAGTATCGCTGATGCCGACATCGATGCTCCTGAAGCTTGGGACATCCGCCACGATGCCAGTCAGGTGGTGGTGGCGGTGACGGATACTGGCATCCAGTACAATCATGAGGATCTGGTGCCGAACATCTGGACCAATGAGGCAGGGAAGCATGGCTTCGATGCCTACGACGATGACCAGGATCCGATGGATGTGGGCGGGCATGGAACTCATTGTGCCGGGACAATCGGTGCAAAGGGCAATAATGCTGTCGGGCTGAGCGGCGTCGCCTGGGATGTTCAGCTGATGGGACTGAGGTTTCTCGGACCGAACGGAGGGACGACGTCGGACGCGATCCGAGTGATCAACTACGCCCGTCTGAATGGAGCCCATATCATTAGTGCAAGCTGGGGCGGCGGGGGATATTCCAAAGGGCTCTATCAGGCCATCGAGGCATGTGGGAATGCCGACATCCCGTTTGTAGCTGCCGCAGGAAACAGCGGCACGGACAACGATTCGACCCCTCATTATCCGTCCAGCTATGATCTCCCATCGCTCGTCGCCGTGGCGTCGACCAACAGTCTGGACAACTTGTCGTATTTTTCATGTTTCGGGCGCTACTCGGTCGATATCGCGGCACCTGGGAGCGGAATCTGGTCCTCGTATATCGGCTCGAACAATTCCTACAAGTCACTCAATGGAACTTCGATGGCGACCCCTCACGTCAGCGGGGCGCTTGCTTTGGCAAAAGCTCATTTCCCCGATGAAGACGCGGAGGACCTGATTGCCCGCTTGTATTCATCGGTCGACAAGCTCCCCCAGCTTTCTGATAGAGTGGCGACTGGTGGTCGCCTCAATCTCCACAAGCTTCTCGGTGCCTCCTCAGCTGCGGTCGTGTGCGATGATCTCGCCGATGCGCTCAGGTTCGAAGGGGTCCAGGGTTACTGGAGTGGTTCGAACCGCAAGGCGAGCCGGGAGCCGGATGAGGACTCCTTTTCGCTGGCAGGCACAGGATCGAGGAGTCTCTGGTTCGCTTGGAATGCGCCGTATCAGGGCTTGGTCGAGTTTGAGGTGCAATCCAGCGATGAAGGAGTTCGTCTGGCAGCGTTTTCACCCGGGCCCGACGGCCAGCTATCGCTGGTGTGGGATGGAGGAGGCTCGAAGACGGAAGAGCGGCAGACGCTACGGTTTTACAGCGAGGTTGGAAAAGAGTACCGCTTGCTTGTCGATAGCTCCCACCCAACGGGCCAGAATCTTCTGGTGACCCTGGCGCTCAGACCGGTCAATGATCAGCGATCAAAGTCGTTGGCTCTTTTGGGCGACCGATTCGAGACCATTGCTGACAATCGCACGGCGACTGCCGAGCCATTTGAACTCGATCGCCCGCACGCGGGAGTGGGTAAGGGGAAATCCCTGTGGTGGAACTGGACGCCCGAATTTGATGGTGACTTCGTGATGACAACTTACGGGAGTGCGTTCGACACCGTGCTTGCGGTTTACGTCAACGAGGGGAATGCGAGTCTCACGGAAATCGCGTCGAACGACGATCGGAGCGGATTGGATTGGACCAGCCAGGTCGAATTCCCGGCGGTTGGAGGGACTCAGTATTTGATCGCTGTCGATGGCTTTCGAGATGACGCAGCAGGAACGATCGCGTTGAGTGGATTCAGAGGCGATGTGATTCAACTGGTCCGCCAACCGTCCTCGGTGACGGCACCTTTGGGCGACAGAATTGGCTTTGAAGTGGTGGCACTGGCGGGAGGCAGTCTGAGCTATCAGTGGTTTTTTGAGGGCCAGGAAATTCCGGGTGCCACCCAGAGCCGTCTGAGCATCGATCCTGTCACGTCGTCGGACTTCGGATCCTATGAGGTGGAGGTGAGCAACGAGGTAAGTAGTATCCGCAGCGACGCCGTTACGCTTACCGAACTGCGCACGGCTCCGGCAATTGCGCAGAGTAGCGGTAATCAGGTGGTCGTGAGCGGTGACCCCTTGAGGCTAGTGACCACAGTCACCGGGTCGGAACCGATGAGCTTTGCCTGGACCAAGGATGGCGAGTTGATGGAGAACCAGGCCTCTCCGAACCTGGCTTTTCCAGAGGTTTCCGAGAGTGACGAAGCACGCTATGTCCTTACGGCTACGAATGATGTTGGATCGGCACAAGCGACGATCAGGGTGACCGTGGTTGCTTCGCCCTTCGAGGGCTGGGAGTGGAGGCGGGAAGGAGTCCCCAATGATGCCATCACCGATCTCAAGGTGATCGACGGCAAGGTCTATGCCGTTGCGGGCGAACGGATTCTGGTGTCGGAAGACGGTGAGTACTGGACGCCGTGGTTCCTTCCGGCCGGATTCCGGGGCACGAGTATCGCAAAGCTGGGAACGAAGTGGTTTTGCAGCGGGTCCGTGGGGGAAGTGGCCAAGATGGTGGTTTCAACCGACGGAGAAATCTGGCAGCCCCCGGCTGACGTGACCGGCGTCGAAAGGATTTACGCGGGTTTCGCGCCTCCGATGAGACAGATGGAGGTCTTCGGTGGCCGTTTGGTGGCCTGGGCCAGGGATGATAATTCGAATAGCGGTCGGGGTGCGCTTGGCTACGTGTTGGTCTCTGACAATGGCTTCGATTGGAGTTCGGTCAAACTGGCGGGAGGTCAGGCTCTGACATCCAGATCACGGATGGTGGTCGGTCCCGACAAGCTGCTGTTTCCATCCGGGCCGATGATCGTTTATACCGGCAATGCCACCTCGTGGAACAGTGTAGCCTTTGCCGAGCGCAATGACTTCTACCTCGGGGCAGCCAGTTACATCGGCGGCTTCTACTATGTCATGGGCGACTATGGAATCAACGGGATCCATCGCAGTGCAGATGGGGTGTCGTGGGAGGAGCTGGAGTCGTTTGCGGAGTATGCCAACCAATGGGCGCCAGAAAGCATCGGCATGGAGCTGTCCGGGGAAGCGGTCTCGATTCCGATCGACTCGGTAAGTTATGGATGGGGATCTTCAGTGGATCAGATCAAGTGGCGGCAACTGCGCTCGGAGAATGTCCAGAAATTCACCTCAGCGACCGTTTTTAACGGGAAATTGATCTACGGCACAGAGAACGGTGTCCTGCAGCAGGTGTCCGATCCCGAGGAGTTCCGGTTGGCAAAGTCCAACAGTTCCGCTCTGAGCAGTATCTCATTCCTGAATGGCGAATTTGTGGCGACAGGAGTGGCGGGGAACAGTTACTCATGGTTTGGCGAAGGACTTCCAGTAGTGGTTTCCGGTGATGGGGTTCATTGGCGGGAAACTCGTTCGAGAAATCGGGACACGTATTCGTTGATGGCGTTCATTGGAGGACGCTACATCGGGGGAAGCAACCTTCTTCATCAGCCTGCATTTGCGGGCTGGTCAGTGGCTCATTTGGCCGCTGAAGGTCCCGTCATCGACGGTGTTCCTGGCAAGGTCTATTCCTCCGCGATGAGTGAGGGGGTTACCATGGCGGTCGCGCCGCAATCGTCCGGACAAGCGGCGAAAGTATTCAAGGTCAACGAGGAGTTGTGGGAATGGACGGAAATTCCGAGTGAGGTCATTCCCCTGACCCCGACTAATCGCAGCAAGGTTTACAGGTTCGACGGCCAGTGGTTTTTGACTGGCGAGAACCTCGGGTCAGAGGAGGTGTGTCGATCGAGCGACGGGCAGACATGGACGCTCATTCCCGGAGTTTCCGGGAGCCACATGGTTGAAAAGGGAGGGGAGATGTATCTGATTGATGATGCCCTGCGCGCTCACCGCAGTTCGGATGGCGTGAACTGGACGAACCTCTCCCCAAACCTACCAGGCGGGCTGTCGTTCGGCTGGGTGGTTCAGAAGGTGAAGCTGTTCGAAGACACCATTGTAGCGCTTGGTGTCGGCACCCATGGGCAGGGGCCTGCAGTCTTATTCTCGAACGACGGCTCTGATTGGCATTTGGCAAGAACTCCTGGCAATATTCGGGACATCGAAGTGGCCAACGGACAATTTGTGGCCCTGACCGCCAACGGCGGGATTGTTCATTCGGGTCGGCAACATCCGGGCGGGGCCGCGCCATCGGTCGATATCGCCTATCCTCCGGATGAAAGCACCCACCTTGCGGGCTCGACGGTGACGGTGAGGGGAAGTGCTTTTGATGCTGAAGGCTCACCTCTGAGTCTTGAATTCCTGCTCGACGGGCAGTTGCTGGGAAGCGGCTCTGGCGGGGATTTCGAGTTCGCTTTTCCCGTGGAAAACGTGGACGGACATGTGGTGGTGGTCCGTGTCGCGGACGATGCAGGCTTGATCGGCTCGGACGAGATCATGATCCAGTCGACAACGGCAGCGACCGTGAGCCAGCTTGGCAGTATCGCAGGGGTGGACTTTGTTCCTTCAAATTACTGGGTCGAATTCAGAGGAGCGGTTTACGCGGCAGGAGCAAGTGATTTGCTGAGAACTACCGATGGAAGTGAATGGACCAGGGTCGAGATCCCGGTGGTGGGGGGGGAGATCCGCGGGCTGGCGGCCAATGACGAGTCGCTGGTGATGCAGTTCAGCAATGGACAGGTGGCAACAACCCTCGATGGCGTGAACTGGATGCTGTTCGATCCGGTTGTGGGGACTCCGCGGACCCCTGTCAGGGAATCCAATGGATGGCTCGTTTCGAGTCTGAGGGATTCATTTTATTCGAAAACGAGGGTGATGTTTTCCCGAGATGGATTGAACTGGGTGGTAGGTGCCTCCAGTCCTGATGCGGAACTGATATCGTTGTTGAGAACTCCGGGAGGGGTGATGATGGGGATCTATAATGGCCGGGATGTCCGGCGATCGGTCGATGGCGGCAACAACTGGTTTGAGGTTCCTGAGATCGAGGGGTCCCTGGCTTACGCGATCGATATCGAATCCGGTCCACACAGCACGGTGGTGGCGCTGGCGGATGGCAGGATCTTCACGACTGCGGATGATGGTGCGAGCTGGGTTCTGGCGACGACCCTTCAAGGCTTGCCTAGCAGCTGGGGAACGCAATCGAAGCCCCTGAGTCTGAGTTACCTGTCGGGACGCTTCTTCCTCGGCGCCACAAATGATGCATGGGGTTTCACTTCGGATGATGGAGTGGTATGGACGGAGCTTACCGGGGAACCGATTCAAGAAGGCCAGGTAGTGGTTTCAGCAGGTCGGTATCTCGCTTCCGGGTTTGGTGGCGTTGTCTGGAGTCAGGATGGGCTTGATTGGAAACGGGCAAGCCAGGGACCACTGAATGTGGTTTCCAACACCTTGGTGTCGACTGATGGATTTGCCTTGGTCGGCGACATCAATGGAGGAATCTGGAGATCTCGAAATGGTGTCGCCTGGGACCTGCTGGTGCCGGGCGCGGCTCCTGAACTTTCGAATCCGTCCAATCGGGCGGTTATTGAAACAGTGGCCTTTGGTGATCTCCTTGTTAGGAGTCGCACCGATTCCAATCTGGAATACAGCGAGGATCATGGACTGACGTGGAAGGCGTCGACTCTTCGCAGTGGACCGATGATCGGTGGGTCGACCCAACAACTCGTTTCAGGAGAAGGCGCGATTTATCTGATATCCTTCTCTAATGTCTCGGGCATCAGTGTTTTTGTGTCGAGGGATGGTCGGGATTGGACAAGAATCAGGGAATTGGACGAAGCCGAGATCCTGGATCTCGAGTCCCGTGACGGAAAGGCCATCGCCATCGGCAAGGACGGGCGGATCTGGAGCTCGGACGACTTTGGCGATTCGTGGACGGCGAGCGTTGTTCCCGGGATACTAGCCGGGAAGGTGATCGATTGGTTTGACGGTCGCTTTATCGTGTTAGGAACCGATCAGAGTGATGGCAATGGAAAGAATCTGGTGGCAACGCTACTGCACGACGGCACCTGGAGTGTTTCCGGTGAGATCGGTGGCAGCGGAAATGGCGTGGGCAAGATCAGTGCCATCGCGGGCCCCGACGGGTATTTTGTGACCTTCAATGACGGCCGCGTCTACCGAGCGTTGAACGGGGATTTCGCTTGGGAACTGGTGGCCACGGTTTCGCGGAATTTCTGGGTGGATCCGCTGATTCTGTATCGCGAAGGACGTTACTGGCTCAGCGAACCCAACGGCTACATGAGGTATGTTTCCCTCGATGGTTCTTCGTGGACGGCAACCACCGGCAACCTTCCCCGCAATGGGATCTCATCGACTGGATCGGGATTATTAGGTGCTGGCTCAGGCACCGTTCAAAGTGAAGACGGAGTGGAATGGACAGCGATCCCCGGGGTAAACCTCAGTGTCGACGGCGGTTCTCTCATCAAAATCGATGGAGTCCTGAGATTTCAAGATAGGATTTCGGGTGGGGTGCTGGAGTCGACGAATGGCGTGGACTGGGTTTTGAAGAATCCATCAGTTCCGAAGGTCAGCTCGATCAAGACCATGGCCCGCCATGGCGATATGCTGATTGCGGGAGGACTTGCCGGACTCTACGTCAGTCATGCGGAAGGAGCACCGGCCTGGAGGCAGGTTACGATCAGTCAGGCGAATCTTTCCAAGGATGACCGCGTGACCAACTTGATTTCCATCGGCGAGCGCGTATTTGCGACGATTAATTTCGCCCGCTATGGATCATCCTACGCGCAGGAGGTATGGAGCAGTCTCGACGGCTTGGAGTGGACTGAGGTCGAGGGTCTCTCGGACAAAGGGATTGTTGAGCTGGCGGCTTCGTCCGATGAGGTGATGGCGGTCGGCAAAACAGGCAGTCTTTTCCGCTCGGATGACGGTGGTGAAAGGTGGCAGACTCAAGCTGGCCCTGCCTTGGTGAAGGGTTTGGGGATCACCCGATTTGCGGATCGCTGGGTGGTCTTCGGAACGACCAGTATCGCAGCGGAGGGCTCGGTGCATAGTTCAGCCGATGGACAGACATGGATGAGCCATGGAGTGAAAGGGGATCTCGGATCAGAGGTCTATCGGGAGGCTCATGGCAAGTTGGTGGTCGGGTCAAAGTACATGGTGCCCCATCAATCCAGCGACGGCATGAACTGGCAGCCAATGGGAGCTCGCGCGCCCCGCCATTCGTCCGGAAATTACTATGAGGAGATTGTAGAGATACCTGAAGGTTATCTGGCGATGTTCGCAAACGGTTCTCGCTATGGCATGTGGCTGTTTCCGCTGGGAGGAAGCGAATGGGCAGAGATCGTGCCGATTCAGACGGGCGTGATGGACGCCGAGAAATTGGAAGATCGGATCTACCTGTTTGGCATCGATTCGATTTTTGAATGGACCGGTGTGGACCTGGCGGTGGAGGCTGATCCGCTGGAGACGACCGTGGCCGGAGTGGAATCGGAAATTCACCATTTGCTTCGATTGGTGAATCGTGGTTCGACGGCGTCGGCACCGGGGGATTTCCGGATTGGAGGATGGCTTTCTCCCGATCGCTTCATTGGCGACGGCAACGATGTTCCGATTGGGGAACAAGTGATAAGCCTGCCCGGGCTCGCGCCGGGTGAAGGCCTGGAGATTCCGGTGAGCTTCCGACTGCCCAGGGAGATCCCGGTGGGAAGCAGCCATCTGGTGATAAAGTTCGATACTCAGCAGCTTCTGACGGAAACGAACAAGGCGAACAATGTGTGGATTGGCGGATCGGCGGACATTCAGGTGGAGGGCCACCGATTGAATCTGGATACGACCGGCAACGGTGAGGTGGCACGTGATTTCGCCACCTCGTTCTATCCCCATGGGGCAAGCGTCTCGCTCGCCGCCAGCGCGGGCAAGGGCGCGGCGTTCGCGGGCTGGGGAGGGGATGCGCTTGGAGCAGAGAATCAGATTACGATCCTGATGGATGGTGACAAAACCGTCCAAGCGTTCTTCTCAACCCGAGTCAGTCTCCAGGTTCTGGTGCGCGGAGGTGGTGAAGTGACAGGGCTGGCTGATCTGGGGAGTTATGGAGTGGGCGAATCGGCATCGGTTACCGCTTCTCCTGCGGCTGGATGGCACTTCTCCCACTGGAGCGGAGCGGCCGACGGGGTGATGCCCTCGGCTCAGGTGACAATGGATTCATCGAAGCGTCTGACGGCGCATTTTGTCCTACCGATGGATTCATGGAAGTCACTGCATTTTGACGAGGCCGAACTGCCGGACCTGCTGGTTTCGGGTGATGATGCCGACCCTGACAATGATGGACTCGCGAACTGGAAGGAGTATTTGCATGGCTCTGATCCACAGAGTGCCCAATCGAGAGGGATCATCCGTCAGGGAATGGGGGGCGGCTACTACTCGATCATTTACACTCGGAATGCGGGATTGTCCGGGGAGTATTCAATCGTCTGCGAGGCCACGCGGGGAAGCTTCTCCGAGTGGACGGCTCCCGATTTTGAAGAGCGGATCCTCAGCAGTGTCAATGGGGTGGAGACGGTCGAAGCCCAGCTTCCGGTTCTGCCTAACTCCAAAGGCTTCCTTCGCTTTCGATATGAGAAGTGATGAGATTCGCTGGGTCTGACAGGGGAAGTGGATGCCTGATGCACCGAACGCCCGGTGTTGGCCGAGTCCATGAGGGCTGCAGGGCTGCTGGAATTTTGATCGACCCCTTGAAGCAGGGAACTATTTTGCGCCCATGCCTCTTGAAACGGAAATTCCGATGAATCTGTGGATCCTCTTGGGGATCCTGCTGTTCTTTGCATTGCTGATTTTCATTGGTCAGCTACGTCTCGGTGCGCGATTGAAGCGGATCGAGCAGGCGATGGCGGAAGGGGGAAGGAAAGAAGGGGCGCAAAGAAGTCGCGCGCAGCGCAGTGAGGACGAGAGAAGTGCCGACGAAAAGGAACAGTACCTCATCTTTCAGGAATTCCTCGATGAAGACCCGGCACGCAGCGAGCTGCCGAAGAAGGAGCAGTTCGCGGCCTTTCGAAAATGGCGGCGGGAAAAGGGTCTGAATTGGAGCTCAGATGGACGATCAGGCGACAAACCTGCCTGATTGGGGTGCTTCGCAAAGATTCTTTCGCAAAATCTAAAGAAAATCCTTTTTTCCGGTTGCCAGTTCGAGCGGTCTTTGCAACATCGGCGCCCCAGCCGGAACCCTTTCGGCTGGGAGCGTAAAAGAGCTTGTGAAAAATTTCACAAGCACCCAATTTGACCCCGCCGAGCACCCCGACGCCGACCGTCATGGCCAATTTTTTCCCGCGCTGGACTAACCTACTTCCTTTCAAGATCGCAATTTGTGCCGGCGCGCTCGGTGCAGGTGCGGTTGCGGCTTTTACGTGGTATGGCACGCCGAAGACCCAAGCGGTCGGCTACCAGCCATCACAGCCGATTCCATTCTCACACAAGATTCACGCCGATCAGCTCGGATTGGATTGCCGATACTGCCACTCGTTTGTGGACGTGTCCGGTCATTCCAACGTGCCGACGTCGAATACTTGTTGGAACTGCCACCAGCACGTGCAGCAGGACAGCCCGAAGCTTCAGCCGCTGCGCAACCGAATGGATCCGGCGCTCAAGCATCCTGATTTCGGCAAGCCGATCGAATGGGTGCGTGTCCACAAGGCGCCGGACTACGTTTACTTTGACCACTCCGCTCACGTGAACCGTGGCGTCTCCTGTGTGAGCTGTCACGGTCGGGTCGACCAGATGGAAGTGGTCTATCAGGATCAGAATCTTTCGATGGGATGGTGCCTTGAGTGTCACCGCGCTCCCGAGAAGCACCTTCGCCCGCTTGAGGAGGTCTTCAATTTGAAGTTCGATGCCGAGGATTACCTGGCACAGAGCAATCGCGAGGAATTCAAGGACCTCAAAACTCAGGAAGACCTCGGTCTGAAACTCAAGGAAATGTGGCAGGTTCAGCCGCGTGAGTCCTGCGCCACCTGCCACCACTGATTTATTTTTCGCCGACCCATGAGCAAACGCACTTGGCAACACCCCGAAGTCCCCGCAGACGAGAATACCGTCTCCTGGCGCAGTGTCGGGCAGCTTGAGAATACACCTGAGTTCCGCACCTGGCTGGAGCGTGAATTCCCAAGAGGTGCCGCCGAAATGGCGGACAATGAGGACGCCGAGACATCGCGTCGTTCCTTCCTGAAGCTGATGGGCGCATCGACCGCGCTTGCAGGCTTCGGGATGGCCGCCTGCCGTCGCCCCGAAAGCTACATTCTTCCCTATGCGAACGCTCCCGAGTGGGTGATTCCAGGAAAGGCGACCTACTATGCTTCTAGTTTCCCACGTGCGGAAGGCGCGACGCCACTGGTGGTGACGACTTTCGAGGGTCGTCCGACCAAGCTGGGTCCGAACACGCTTCACCCGGACAACTCGGGAACCGACGCTTTTGCGCAAGCCAGCGTCCTTGATCTCTACAACCCCGCGCGCTCCAAGCAGGTGCTGCGCGATGGCCAGCCGACTTCGCGTAAGGAATTTGAGAAGGTTTTCTCGGAGCTTGCGAAGAATAGCTCGGCGAAGGTGGGCGTCGTCTTCGGACGTGATGACTCACCGACGCGTGCCCGTCTGGTCAAGGAGTTGACCGCCAAGTTCAACGGCAATGCCAAGTTCTACGCCTACGAAGCCCTCGAAGGTGAAGCGGTGAAAGCTTTCGACGGTGGTCAGAAGCTGGTCGTGGATTTCTCCAAAGCGGACCGCATCGTTTCGCTCGATTGTGACTTTGCCGGGATCGATCCCGTGGGGCCGGTCACTCCGTTCTTCTCGCGCCGCAAGCCGGAAGGTGCCGGCTACGACAAGAAGCCAAGCGCCGACTCGATGAACCGCCTTTACGCGGTGGAAAGCGCCTTCTCGCTGACCGGCGGCATGGCCGATCACCGCTTGCGCGTGAAGCCGAGCCAGCAGCTCGTCGTGGCTGCCGAGATCGCCCGTCAGGTGGGCGCTGGTGTCAATGTCGGTGATGTCGAGGCTCCGGATGCCGATACCGCCAAGTGGGTTGCGACGATGGTCGCGGACCTCAAGCCGGGCCGCTCGCTGGTGCTCGCCGGTTCGCGCGCTCCCGAAGCGATTCATCTCATCGTCGCGGCGATCAATGCCAAGCTCGACAACGTCGGTAATGACAAGCCTCTCAAGGTTGCCCGCACCGATGCCGGCGCTCTGGCTGGAATCGACCAACTCGTGGCTGACCTCAATGGGGGTTCGATCGAAACGCTGATTCTTTTCACGCCGTCGAATCCGGTTTACGACGCACCTTCGGATTTGGCATTCCGCGATGCTCTTGCCAAGGCCACGACCAGCATTCACTTCGGTCTCCGGACGGATGCGACGGCGCGCGCCTGCAACTGGCACGTTCCTGCGAGCCACTATCTTGAAAGTTGGGCTGATGCCCGCACGGCATCGGGTGTCTACACCATCGTCCAGCCGATGATTTTCCCACTCTACTCCGAGTGTGCGAGTGAGATCGAAGTGCTCACCGCGCTGCTTTCCGAAGATGGAACGCTTTTGACTGGAGAAGGGGAGGAAGGCGCCGCGTCTCCTGCTTACACCGCCGTGCGCAAGACTTTCGAAGGCATCGCTGGAGAAGGGGAGGCTGCTTGGAAAAAGCTTCTTCACGACGGTTTCCTCGCGGACTCGAAGTATGAGGACGATGTGATCAACGTCGCCGACCGCATCGATGCCGCCATCAAGGCTGCGCCGAAAGGTGGTGAGCTTGAAGTGATCTTTGCGACCGACGCCTCGGTTTACGATGGTCGCTGGATCGACAACGGCTGGCTTCAGGAAGCTCCTGATCCGATCAGCAAGATTTCCTGGGACAACGTCGCCCTCATCGCTCCGAAGACCGCGAAAGAACTCGGACTTTACAATGAGATCGTGCCGCTCGAAACGGACACCGCTGCCGTTCCACCTGATAAAGAAGGCGAGCACCGCACCGGTAAGCTGATTTCGATCAAGGTTGGTGACAAGACTCTCGAGATTCCAGTTCAGATCGGCTTCGGTCAGGCTGAAAATACCATCATCGTTTCGCTCGGCTACGGTCAGGGCTACAATGCGGATGACGAACTTGGCCGCGACACTTCCGGTGAAGCCAATGTCAGCCTGGTAGGGGTTAATTCAGGTTTCAACGCCTACCCGCTGCGGACTTCCGCTGCACCGTACTTCGCCGTGCTTGCGGACAAGCCTGCGAAGACCGGCGTGAAATACTCGCTCGCCGCGACCCAGGAGCACCACTCGATGTATGGCCGTTCGCTCGCTCGTGAGATTTCGACGATGACGGACGAGAAGTCCCACAAGGATTTCGACGCTCAACTCGCCAACGTCAAGAAGCAGGGGATCGACTCCCACATGCCTCCGAACGTTTCGCTCTACAAGCAGGAGGACCGCGACGGTCAGCCACTGATCAGCGACAAGATTCACCAGTGGGCGATGTCGATCGATCTTTCGTCCTGCATGGGCTGCAACGCCTGCCTCGTGGCCTGCCAGGCGGAGAACAACATTCCAATCGTCGGCAAGGAACAGCTCGCCAAGGGCCGTGAAATGCACTGGATCCGCATGGATCGCTACTTCGCCGCCGTGAACGGTGATCAGGACAATCCTGAGATGATTCCTCAGCCGGTCGCCTGTGTGCAGTGTGAGTCCGCTCCCTGCGAAACGGTTTGCCCGGTCAACGCCACGGTTCACACCGAGGACGGCCTCAACGCGATGGCTTACAACCGCTGCATCGGCACCCGCTACTGTGCGAACAACTGCCCCTACAAGGCACGTCGCTTCAACTTCTTCGACTACAACAAGCGCAACCCGCTCGTTGCCCACAACCTCTACCGTGGTCCCCTCGGTGAGAAGCAGGTCGGCACGGCTGCCCACCTCCAGCGCAACCCGAACGTTTCCGTCCGGATGCGTGGTGTGATGGAAAAGTGCACCTACTGCGTGCAGCGCCTCAAGGATGCCAAGATCCGCCAGAAGCGCGGTCAGAAGCAGGAGGCGCTCGAAAGCGGCGACTCCACAGCCAACACAGTGAACGTTCACACCCTGCGTATCCCGGTGGACTCCGTAAAAGTCGCCTGTCAGGAAGCCTGCCCGGCCGACGCGATCACCTTCGGTAACAAGCTCGACGAGACCAAGAGCCGCATGATGCGCGCCAAGGGTGTCGAGCGGAATTACGATCTCCTTCAATACATCGGCACTGCTCCACGCACCAGCTACCTGGCCCGCGTGAAGAATCCGAATCCTGCCATGGCTGATGCTCCGCACATCGGCCGAGCTACGATCCACATGCACTGATCCGGCGATCTAACGACTCTTTTTTGAAATGGCCACAGCCACTGAAAATGCCCCAACCCGCCAAGGTCCGAAACTTCCGGTCCTCAAGCGTGAAAAACTGATCCTCAACGGTCGCTCCTATCACTGGATCACCGATCGGATCTGCGGCGTGCTTGAGAACCGTCAGCCATTCTTGTGGTGGTTGCTGTTCATCCCAAGTGCCTTGATCGCAGCCATCGGTGTCGGTGGCGGATTGTTCCACCTCGTCTCGACCGGTGTCGGAGTCTGGGGAAACACCAACCGCGCGATGTGGGGATGGCCGATCGTGAACTTCGTGTTCTGGATTGGTATCGGTCACGCCGGAACCCTGATTTCCGCGATTCTTTTCCTGACCCGTCAGAATTGGCGGACCTCGATTAACCGAGCGGCGGAAGCGATGACGATCTTCGCCGTGATGTGCGCCGGCATTTTCCCGGCCTTCCACGTCGGTCGTGTCTGGATGGCCTGGTTCCTCGCGCCGATTCCGAACTCGAATGCGATCTGGCAGAACTTCAAATCGCCTTTGCTGTGGGACGTGTTCGCGGTCTCGACTTACTTCACCATCTCGCTGATTTTCTGGTATCTCGGCATGGTTCCCGACCTCGCAACGATCCGTGATCGCTGCAAGCCCGGCCTTCGCAAGATGCTCTACGGCCTCTTCGCCATGGGTTGGCGCGGTGGTAACCGTCAGTGGAGCCACTACGAAATGGCTTACCTCCTTCTGGCCGCGCTTTCCACGCCGCTGGTGCTCTCGGTGCACTCGGTCGTTTCCTTCGACTTCGCCACCTCGGTGGTGCCTGGATGGCATACCACGATCTTCCCGCCCTACTTCGTGGCAGGTGCGATCTTCGGTGGCTTTGCGATGGTGCTGACCATCATGATTCCGGCGCGTTTCATCTACGGTCTCCAGGACCTGATCACGATGAAGCACATCGACAACATGGCGAAGATCATCCTGCTTACCGGCACGATCGTGGGATACGCCTACCTGATGGAGCTCTTCGTCGCTTTCTACTCGGGAGCGAAGTATGAAATGGAGGCCTTCAAATACCGGATCACCGGTCCATATAACTGGGCTTACTTCTGCATGATGTTCTGCAACGTCATCGCACCGCAGATCTTCTGGATGAAGAAGATGCGCGAGAACCTCTGGGTCGTCATGATCGTCGCGATGTTCGTGAACATCGGCATGTGGTTCGAACGCTTCGTCATCATCGTCACCACGCTGGCCCGCATGTGGCTGCCGGGCGACTGGAAATACTACTCACCGAGTGGTCAGGACCAGCTGCTCTTCGTCGGCACCATCGGAATGTTCCTGATGCTCTTCCTGCTCTTCCTCCGCTTCCTTCCCTGCATCAACATTGCCGAGGTGAAGTGGACCCTGCTGGAATCCGATCCGCACTTTGATGATCACGAGGATCATCCGGATGAGGGAGTTGTCGTCGAAGCCGCCTACCAACAGGAGCTTCAGGATCCCGCTGCCAGCAAAGCCTAATTACCTCTAACAGAACTTCATTAGTGAGCACTACCCGCAAACGAGTTTACGGCTACTTGGCCGAGTTCAAGAGCGCCTCCGCCCTCTACAAGGCGGCCGCCAAGGTGCGCGATGCCGGTTTCCGCAAATGGGACTGTCACTCGCCGTATCCGATCCACGGTCTCGATGGAGCGATGGGCCTCAAGCGTTCGATTCTTCCATGGTTGGTTTTCTGTGGTGGTGCGACCGGCACCGCGACGGCCTTCGCCCTGGCCTACGGCACGCAGGTGCTTCTTTACCCGACGGTGGTGCAGGCCAAGCCGGTGAACGTGTTCACCGTTCCGGCCTTCTTTCCGATCATGTTCGAGTTGACGATTCTGTTCTCAGGATTCACCACGCTCTTCGGTCTGCTCGCCCTGATGAAGCTGCCACGCCTCAATCACCCTCTCTTCGCCAGCAAGCAATTCCACCGCACTACTGACGACGCTTTCTTCATCGCCATCGAAGCCAGAGATCCAAAATTCAGCCCGGAAGGTACCCGCGCGCTGCTTGAGGAAATCGGCGGCACCAGCATCGAACTCGTCGAAGAAGAAGACTGATTCCTTTTCATCCCGTGAAATACTTCTTTCTAGCATACGCCATCGTCATCGTTCTGTTTGTCGGCCTCATGCCGATCCGCGGTGCGAAGCGGGCCGAAACGCCGCTCCGTCTATTCCCGGACATGGACGATCAGGACAAAGTCATGGGCCAGGCCCACGATGACTTCTTCGCCGACGGTTCCGGTTCGCGTCATCCTGTGACCGGCACTCATCCCCTGGGTTTCCAGCCGGACGGCAAGACCGAACTTGGCGGCATCCCCGTCTACGAATTCGGCGGTGGCACCGGCTACTACTACACTGGTGGCATCGATGATTACTACTCCAACGGCATGCCTGAGGAACTCGGACTGAATGCCGAGAACGTCCAGGCTTTCCTGAATCGCGGTCAGGAGCGCTACAACATCAACTGCATGCCATGTCACGGCGCATCGGGTGACGGGATGGGAATCGCCACCAGCTTCGGTGTTCCCGGCGTGGCGAATCTGACTTTGGACAACTACGGGCAGGCGAGCTATCCGGACGGTCGGATGTTCGATGTGATTTCCAACGGCAAAGGCAACATGGGTGGCTATAAGCACAACCTCTCGATCCGTGATCGCTGGGCTGTGGTGGCCTACGTCCGCGCCATGCAGGTCGCCCGCAAGGCTCCGCTATCCGACGCGTCGATCAAGGCTGCCTTTGACGCCCACCAGGCTGCTAACCCCGCACAGGCTCAATAACTTCATTTTCCCATGGCATCCCACATTGTCACCTCAGCCGACATTCCCGCAGACGGGGAGCGTCTCGAGAGCAGCAAGGTCGATAAGATCAAAATGCTCGCCGGCGGTCTTTCGCTGATCCTCACCTTGATCAGCTTCTTCCTTCTCTTCGGAGCAGGGGAAGCCATTGCGGGTAGCTACGCCTACTCATGGCTCTTCGCCCTGTTCTTCTTCTTCACCCTCGCCGTCGGCGGGTGCTTCTGGACGCTGCTTCACAACGTCTCGAACTCAGGGTGGGGGACCTCGGTCCGCCGCGTGATGGAGAATCTCGGTTCGGTTTATCCTTACCTGTTCATCTTCGCGATTCCGCTGCTTTTCCCACAGGTCCAGCAGTATCTCTACGAGTGGATGACGATGCACCGCGACATCTCCGGTTCATGGTTCGGTCTTGGTGCGAAGGAGGCCCTTCATCACAGCCACAATCCTCACGACCACCTGCTTTACCTGAAATACTGGTACATGAGCATCCCGTTCTGGTATTTCCGCTTCGCGTTTTACTTCGTCGGACTCAGCCTGGTGATCCGCGGTCTCCGCAAGCTTTCGGTCGCTCAGGACAGCGATCCGAATCCTGGAACCTCGCGTCTCTTCCGCGCTCGTTACCACTCGACTTACACGCTGATCATCTTCGCGATCACCATCACCTTTGCCGGCTTCGACTGGCTGATGGGACTCGACTACACCTGGTTCTCGACGATGTGGGGTGTCTACCTCTTCGCCGGTTCCGCGCTCAACTCGATGGCCGTGATCATCATCACCTGCGCCCTGCTGACCCAGGCTGGTTACATGAAGAAGGTGGTGACTCCCGAGCACTTCCACATCAAAGGCAAGCTGCTTCTCGCCTTCACGATCTTCTGGGCCTACGTGTCCTTCTCCCAGTTCTTCCTGATCTGGTATGCAAACATCACCGAGGAAACGAAATACTTCCTCATCCGTAACACGGAAGGATGGAACACCGGCATGATCGCTCTGGTCTTCGGCCACTTCGTCGTGCCATTCGTGATTCTTCTTCAAGCCTGGCTCAAGCGGAACCCGAAGATGATCAGCATCATGTGTATCTACACGCTGGTGATGCACATCCTCGATCACTACTTGATCGTTGCTCCGGAACGCTCGATCTCGCTGATGAACATCCTTCCCAATGTCTACGGTGCTGGTTCGGAAAATCCCGTGACCACCACGGTTCCCGGTGCCTTCATTGGTGACATCCTCGCCTTCGTGGCGATTGGCTCCGGCTTCGTCTTCTTCTACCTCCGCGCACTCGGTCAGAACAACCTCTACCCGAACCGCGACCCCCGCCTTCTCGAATCCGCCAACGTTTCGAACTGACCCGGATTTCAGTTTCTAAATTTCAGAATTTCAGTTTTCCAAAAAATGGAACCATCCCGCGACAACCCGCTCATCCGCTTCTCCGCCTTCTGGTGGGGTATCAGCGTGATCTCGCTCTTTGGCGTGCTTGTGCTGATCCTTTGGCTCCGCAGTGGCGGCAACAGTGGCATCGAGCCGCTTGAGCAAGCCGCCGCGATCAAGCGCTATGAGGTCCGTGCCAGCATCGACGCTGCGCAGAAAGCCAGTCTTGATTCCTGGAAAGTCGTGGAGGAGGGCTCGACCGTTCAGGTTCCTCCGACCGCTGCTTTTGAAATGGTCGGCGCTCAGTTGATCGCTTCCAAGCCAAGCAAGATCGAAGATCCGGCCCAGGTCATTCCGAACACGCCGACCGCTGAGAAGCTCGCGGGCGGACCATCGGCAGACTACGCGGCAGTGGATGCCCTGACGCCTGCGGAAGGAACCGCTCCGGATGCGGCGCTTCTGGCGAAAGGTGAGCAAGGTTACCTCCTGTGTGCGGCCTGCCACGGACCCGATGGCAAGGGTGTCCAAGCAGGTGACATCACCGTCGGTCCTCCACTTGCCGGCTCGGAGTGGGTGACGGGTCCGGTTTCGAACCTGATCCGCATCCAGATGCGCGGCCTCACGGGTCCGATCACGGTTGCTGGTAAGGTTTACAATCCGGCAGCTCCGATGACTGCCATGGGTGCCGCAAGCTCCGACGAAGACGTCGCTGCCGTTCTCACCTACGTTCGAAATTCTTTCGGTAACTCCGCTCCTCCCGTCCTTCCCGAGCAGGTCAAGGCACTCCGCAGTGAAATCGGCAAGCCCGCTCTCACCGAGGCCGATCTGATTCCTGTGAAATAACTGATTTCCGCAATGTCCAGCGACTCTGATAAATACCTCGAACATGACGACGTGCTGCGTGCGTCGATCGACCGTTCGCTCCGTCACCCGGTGATGTTCTTCTTCACCAGTGGTGCAGCCTGGTTGGCCGTGGCGATTCTCCTTGGAATCGTATCGTCCGCCAAGGTGCACAGTCCGGATTTCCTGGCCGGTTGTTCATGGCTCACTTACGGCCGTGTCTTCGCCGCTCACCAGAGTGCCCTCGTCTATGGCTGGGGATGCCAGGCGGCCTTTGGCATGATCATCTGGCTGATGGCTCGTCTTTCCCGTCAGGAATGCCGCGCGGCCGGTTTCATCCTTGTCGCGGGTCACATCTGGAATCTCGCGATCTCACTGGGAATCATCGGAATTCTCGCAGGTGGTGGAACGGGGATTCCTTTCATGGAAATGCCATCCTTCGCGTGGATCCCGATGCTGCTGGCCTATGCAGGCATCACCATCTGGTCGATGGTGCAGTTCAAGGTTCGTCCCGTCGGTCACACCTACATCTCCCAGTGGTATCTCCTCGCGGCGATGATCTGGTTCCCATGGGTTTTTGCCACCGCCAACATTCTCATTCACGGGTTTGAGGGAAGCCCACTGGGTGCCGCCGGTGTCAGCGCCTGGTTCCACTCGGCCCTTCCACTGATGTTCTTCGTGCCCGTCGCCATCGGCATGGCCTACTACCTGGTGCCTAAAGTCACGGGTCGTCCGGTCTACAACTACGCACTCTCCCTGACGGGTTTCTGGACGCTTGCGATCATCGTGCCGTGGGCCGGTCTTCAGCGCCTCACCGGAGCTCCAATCCCGAACTTCCTTCCTTATCTCGGAGCATTCGCGACGATCCTCTTCGGCATTCCTGCCGCGATTTCCGGCGTCAACCTCCTCAAGACCGCGGCTGCCGCGGGCGACACGGTGGCCCAGAGTCCCACGCTGCGTTTCACAGTGACCGGTATCATCGGCTTGCTCGTTCTTGGACTCGCAGCCGTGTTTCTCAATAGCCCTGGCGTTCTGAAAATCACCCAGTTCACCATCTCCGGATACGGCTTCGACCTTCTGGCAATCTACGGCTTCTTCAGCTTCGTGGCTTTCGGCGCGATCTACTTCATCGTTCCGCGCATCACTCGTCGCGAGTGGCTGTCGCGCCGCCTCATCAAGATGCACTTCTTCCTCTCGGTCTACGGTGTCGGCGGCATCATTCTGATCGCCTTGTTCGGTGGTCTGATGCAGGGCGTGGGTCAGGAAAGTTTCGCGCAGCCATGGCAGGATGCCGCTGGCCGTGCCTTCCCATACGCTGTCTTCACGACGATGGCTTGGGCGATCCTCTCGCTTTCCAACTTCTTCTTCTTCATTCACCTGACCCTGATGTGGCTCCGTTTGGGACGCCGCAGCTCGCATCCGACCTTGCTGATCGAGGCTCACCACAGTAGCCCGCACGGTCCCGAAGGTGATATCGACAACGTCGGTCCCGCCGCCGCCCACTGATCTGACATTTTTCCTTACCCGATGAACTTCCGTCAATTCGCCCTTGGTCTCACTCTCAGCTTCGGCATCGCCTGGCTGGCAGTGGTGGTCGTGCCATTCTTCAAGCTGCGCAATCCCTCGCCCGTTTCCTACACTGAAGGAATCGATGAGAATACAGGGATCTATCATCCAAAGCGTGCAGGACGCGTCACCAATGGTTACGAGGTCTATGCCGCCAATGGCTGCTACCAGTGCCACACACAGGTGGTGCGCAATACCGACGCCGGAAATGATCTTGGCCGTCCGGATTGGGGTGGCTTGAAACTGGATGCCGACACCGGCAAGGACACGCGTCGTGAATCGAACGTCTTTGACTACGCGGGTCTCGATTTCGCCCCGATCGGGGTGGCTCGTCTGGGTCCGGACCTGATGAATGTCGGTCGCCGTATCCCGGCACGAATCCGCGAAGCAGCTGGACCGGATGCGACTGCCGGTGAAGTGGATGGTGCTGCCCGCGACTGGCTCTACCTCCACCTTTACAATCCGCGTCTCAGTCCTGAGCTGCGCGACTGGTCGAGCTGCCCGTCCTACTCGTTCCTTTTCGAAGAACGTGAGATCACCGGTCAGCGTTCCGATGATGCCCTTGAAGTGGCGACCGAGCCGGGAATGGAGATTGTTCCAGGTGACAAGGCACGTGCCCTCGTTAGTTATTTGATGTCTCTCAAGCACGACAACCCCGTGCCTGCCTCCATGGACTACTCGCCCGCCGACAAGAAGGGTGACACTGAAGGCTGAAACCATTTCGCGATTCCGATAATTCGATGCAAGATTCCAACAAGCCTGATCTCGATGAGTCACTCAATGTGACGACGTCTCACGACCCGATGCTGCGCGAGGCGGCTGCGGTCGTGCGTGAGAAGCACGTAGACGAAGGAGGCAAGGAGCCCATGTCGCTCTGGATCTTCGGTGCTTGTGCCGCGGTGGCGCTGGTTGCCGGCGGTGCTCTTGGCAAGGCCGGGACATTCTTCAACTATGATGAAACGGTGCGTCCGGGCTACGTCCGTCAAACGCTCGACACCGATGATGGTGGTGCCTTGCCGCCGGTTCCTGCGCTCAAGGCGTACATGACCAAGGGTGAGAAAATTTACGGTAAGTGCATTGGTTGCCACGCACCTGATGGTAAGGGCGGGGGAGCGTTCCCGGCGCTTGCCAGCTCCGAATGGGCGCTCGGTGATACCGAGAAGTTCGCAATGATCGTGCTCAACGGTCTGAGCGGCCCGAGCAGCACCGGCAAAACCTGGGGCGTGATGCCTGCTCAGGGTGTCGGCATGAGTCCCACGGACCTCGCTGCGGTGATGACCTACGTCCGCAACTCCTTCGGCAACTCCACGGGTGACGTCGTCACAACCGAGATGGCTGCCGAAGCCATGAAAATTTCTGAAGCCCGCGCGAATCCCGGATCTCCGGTGACCGCAGATGAACTGAGTGCTGACCACGCGAAAGCACTGCCAGGCGAGCCCATCGATCCGGCCGCCATGGTCGATCCCGTAACCCTCGCACCTGCGGAAACTGCCGCCGCAGAGTAACACCCAATCCATTTTATTTAGCATGAGCGCCCACGCTGCCACTGCCGATCACCACGACGGTCACGATCACCACAATCCGGGATTCATCCAGAAGTATGTCTTCTCGACGGATCACAAGATGATCGGTATTCAATACGGAATCACCGCCGGTGCCTTCCTTCTCTTCGGATTTTTCCTGATGATGGTGATGCGCTGGAGCATCGCCTATCCCCATGAGCCACTTCCCGAGTGGATGCGCTTTTTCTTCAGTGAAAACTGGCAGGCGCGCTGGCTTCAGGACGGCAAGGTTACGGGGGATACCTACAACATGTTCGGTGCGATGCACGGAACGATTATGGTGTTCCTCGGCGTGGTGCCGCTTGGTTTCGGTGCCTTCGGTAACTTCGTGACACCGCTTCAGATTGGCGCTCCCGATATGGCATTTCCGAAGCTCAACATGCTGAGCTACTGGATTTACCTCGTGGGTGGTTTGGTGATGTGCGGATCCTTCTTCATGGAGTCTGGCGCGGCCAAGTCCGGTTGGACGAACTACTCGCCACTGGCCGGCATCGCCGATGCACAGATCGTGAATCAATGGCTCGCAGGTCAGACGCAGTGGCTCGTCGGTCTCGTCCTTCTCATCACATCGTCGCTGCTCGGATCGGTGAACTTCATCACCACGATCATCAACCTTCGGGCGCGTGGTATGACCTGGATGCGCTTGCCGTTCTTCGTGTGGGCGATGCTCGTCACCGGTTTCCTTCTTCTTCTCGCTTTCCCACCGCTTGAAGCGGCCGGCATCATGCAGCTGATGGACCGTGTTTCCGGTTCCTCCTTCTTCATGCCTTCGGGTCTCTACACCAAGGCGGAAGGATTGCTTGAGCTCTCCGGCGGCGGTTCGCCACTGCTCTTCCAGCACCTTTTCTGGTTCCTCGGTCACCCTGAAGTCTACGTGCTTCTCCTTCCTGCGATTGCCTGTGTTGCGGAAATCATTCCTGCCAACACCCGCAAGCCGCTCTGGGGCTACAAGGCAATGGTCTACAGCGTGCTCGTGCTCGGCTTCCTTTCGTTCATCGTCTGGGCTCACCACATGTATCTGACCGGCATGGGACCTGTGGTTTCCACATGGTTCCAGACCACGACGGTGCTGATTTCGGTGCCCTCGGTGGTCTTGCTGACCTCGCTGATCATTTCGCTGTGGGGCGGGTCGATCCGCTTCACGCCGGCAATGGTCTGGGCCTGCGCATTCCTGCCCATGTTCGGTATCGGTGGTCTCACCGGTCTGCCGCTCGCCTTCAACCTCGTCGACCTTCACCTCCACGATACTTATTACGTGATCGGTCACTTCCACTACGTGGTGGCTCCCGGCATTCTCTTCGGTCTCTTCGCCGGCATCTATCACTGGTTCCCGAAGATCACCGGTCGTCACATGAGCTCGTGGCTCAGCCACCTGCACTTCTGGCCAAGCCTGGTGTGCATGAACCTGATCTTCTTCCCGATGCTCACGCAGGGCATGGCAGGCTTCCACCGCCGTTGGTACAATGGTGGTGATGCTTACCTGGCGAAGTCGCCCGACAGCACCAACATCTTCAGTTCGACCGTTGCCGAGCACATCGACCTGAACATCCTGATGTCAAATGCCGCTTGGATGATGGCTCTGGCCCAGTTGCCATTCATCATCAACCTGGTGATCAGCACCTTCGCAGGTCGCAAGGTCGAGAGCGACAACCCATGGAATGCCACCACGCTGGAGTGGGCGACGCCAACACCTCCGGGTCACGGCAACTTCACCTTCGATGTCGCCGTTTATCGCGGGCCATACGAATACAGCCGTCCTGACTGCGAGGAAGACTACCTTCCGCAGTGGATTGCTCCGAAGAAACCTAAGCCCGACCTCGAAACGCAGCCAGGCACCCCTGCCTCCCACTGATCACCGACTTTATTTTCTCAGGAAATGGAAATTCCCTATATTGTTACCCCGCGCAAGGACACTGGTCTCTTCAACTCGAAGATCGCCATCTGGTTGTTCCTCGCGTCGGAAGTCATGCTCTTCGGCGGCTTCTTTTCGGCTTACGTCTTCTTGCGCATCGGCGCGGACTACCCATGGCCGGAGCGGACGCTTCCCGTGCTGCCGGGTCTGATCAACACCTTCATCCTGATTTTCTCGTCGGTGACGGTCGTTTTCGCCTGGGCCTCGCTCAAGATGCGGAACTGGCGCCGCTTCCAGATCTTCATGGGAATCACCGTCGCGTGTGCGGCAGTCTTCATGGTCTTGAAGGGCCTTGAGTACAACGTGAAGTTCCATCACCAGGCAGCCCGCCTGACCGATTATTCAGTCCTGGAAGGTCACCTCGGATATGAGGTTGAAGGAGGCCATGGTCACGGTCATGACGAAGAGCCGAAGTTTGTTAAGGATGCCGATGGCAACAAGATCGAAGACAACCACTACAAGATCGCGGCCAGCTCCGTGACCTTCGATGTGCTTCGTGCCTACAAACCTTGGGTTGAAACCCTCGTTGGTGATGCGGCGAGGGCAGGAACCAAGGTGACGCTCAGTGCGGACATCGACCTCAATGCGGAAGGTGAGTCTGACGAAAGCAAGATCTTCAAGGCAGGGACTGAACTCAGCTACGATCTGATCAGCAAAATCAGCAAGGCGCACATCGCGAACCGCAACGACAACGCTGCCTGGCGGACCAAATTCCTCTCCGAAGCCTGGGATCTGAAGTGGGCCGAAGTGAAGGCCAACGATGAGCTTGGTGAAGGAGCCTTTGCCGCCGATTTCCCGAAAGGTCTCGAGTTGGGACCGGATGAACGGAGGCTCGCTTATGCCCGCTGGAAGGCAGGCAAGCGCGCGAGCATGGCTACCAGCGTGGACTTGAACAATGTCACTCTCAAGGTCGACGGCAAAAAGGCTCACTACGCGGACCTCGTTCTTCCTGAACAAGGCACGGCGACGTTTGAAATCGATGAGCCATTCACCGTCCGCTTCACCAGCCACGACGTGATTTCCAAGTATGATCCGAATGCGACCAGCGTGACGGTGCGCGACGGCACGGTCATCGGAGGCAAATACGAGGATAGTTCGATTGCCTTCCACTATGTGGACGGGATTGATTTCCAGCACACCGCGATGAAGGCCGAAGAGAAAGGTCAGGATCCGTTGATTGCGATCGAGAACACCTGGCTGATCAAAGAGAATCCTGTGGTGGCCGATTTGTGGGTCAAGCACCAGAAGGTCGTCGGTCAACTTGAAGAGTTGCTCGCGAAGGATGGTCGCGAACCCACGCACAAGGATCGCTACCGCATGGGTTGGCAGGAAATCGCCTACTACATGGAGACCGAACTGGCGGACGTCACGATTATCGAGAGTGAAAGAGCTCCCCGCAAGGTGACGATGACGCTCAAGGAACACTTCAAGGGCCCGGATTACGATGTTCGGAAGTTCCCCGACATCCACGTGCCGCGTGAGCAGGTCATGCTCGACTCCAAGTTCAAGCCAAAGTGGAACACCTACTACGCGATCTACTTCACCATCACCGGTCTTCACGGTCTTCACGTCATCGGCGGTGCGGTCGTCCTCGGCTACTACCTGTTCTGCGGACGGAAGATGTATCTTTCCAACCCCGAGTGGCTTGCCAACCGGGTGGAGGTTGGCGGTCTCTTCTGGCACTTCGTGGACCTTGTCTGGATCTTCGCCTTCCCGATCTTCTACCTGATGTAATCTCCGAATTACCTGAACCGTCTAAATTTCCCCAATCCCTAATCTTCCTAAGAAATGGCTGATACTCCTGAAGCGATTAAGAAATCGCAGAAACTCTATCTGGGCGTCGGACTGTGTCTCTTCATCGGCACGATCGTTACGGTGGCGGTTGCGACCGTGCCATGGCTCGATATTGGCAAACATGGCTTTGACACTGCGGACATGATCCTTGGTCTCTGCATCGCATCGGTGAAGGTTGCCTTGGTGATGTATTTCTTCATGCACCTTAATCACGAGCGTGCCTGGGTTTACGGCTCACTGGTGCTTGGCGTCATCATGGCCTTCTTCCTCGCTTTCCTGACCTTCCTCGCCAAGAGCGATCCGATTCACTACGATAAGTTCAATACCGGTGGGGTGCTTCTGCCGGGTTGCATCAAGTCGATTGGGCTGTAAATTTCCGCTGCCATGTCACTTCGCGCCTTCCACATCGTTTTCGTTACCGTCTGCACCTTGCTCTGCGCATTCTTTGCCGTGTGGGTCTTTGGATTTGCAGCGGACCGCACCGGCGTGATCACCGCGCTGGGAGTGATGGGGGCCATCGGAACGCTCGGTATGCCCATCTACGGGGTCTATTTCTATCGCAAGGCCCGCAATATCCTCCTTTGATCCCATGCTTGATTCACTCCTCGCCTGCGCGACCTGCGCGAACAATTTCCGTGGTGACGGAAATGCGGCCGGTTGGTCGATTCTCTTCATGCTTGGAGTGATCGTTCCGATGCTGGGCGGTGTGGTGTTTTGCATGATCCGCTTGGTCCGCCGTGAAGGCTCGACCCTTGACCCTGAGTTGCGCGACGATTTCGACGCCGACGCCTAAGACAAATTTTCTGCTGATTTCCATTTTTCACGATCCATGAACTCTCTGAGTCCCTCGAAATTCCTCGGCATTCCCGAAAACTTCTCCGCCCACGGTGGCCAGGTCGATCACCTCATCGATGTGGTGCACTGGTTGATGATTGCCTTGTTCGTCGGTTGGACCCTGTTCTTCCTGTTTTGTCTCGTTCGCTTCCGCCAATCGGCGAATCCCAAGGCTTGTTACACCGGTGTGAAGAATCACATCTCGAGTCACTTGGAGATCGGTATCGTGATTCTGGAAGCCGTACTTCTTCTCGGATTTGCCTTTCCGCTCTGGAAGGACCGCACCGACACTTGGGAGACGGTTCAAGAGCGCGATCCTGTCCGGGTGCGCGTCATCGGCTACCAGTTCGGCTGGACCTATCACTATCCGGGCGAGGATGGCATTTTCGGCCGCATCGATCACGGTCTCAAGACCGGCAACACCGATGCAGGCATCGATTTGGATGACCCGAATGGTCTGGATGACTTCACCAGTTCGGTGCTCAAGATTCCTGTAGGTCGCCCGGCCATCCTGAACATCACGACCAACGACGTGATTCACAACTACGCCATTGTCCCGATGCGCATCCAGCAGGACGCGATTCCCGGCCGCGAGATTCCAATGTGGTTCACTCCTAACAAGAAGCTTGAGACGTCCGTGGTCTGCGGTCAGCTCTGCGGCGAAGGTCATGGCAACATGGCTGGCCAGATGGAGGTGATCTCCGACAGCGCTTACCGCGAGTGGGCGAAGGGCGAGTCCGAGTCGTTCCTCAAGCGCAACACGCCACAGCAAGCCACCGCGAGTCGCTGAGCAGCGGCTGGATTTCCTGCCGTGACGCAGGAGGCGGGGAGCGAGTGGCCCGATCATTTCGATGGACGATCTTTTTCCTAAAGATCGTCCGTTTTTTTGAGACGGAGCAGGCCGATTCGATCAGCCAATGAAGAGGCTCCTGCTTGATCCCCATGAGGATCGAGTCATGATGGGGGAATGAACGAAATCGACCGCGAGGACTTCCGCAATCTGCTTGAGGAGATTGCCCGGACTCGGATGCCATACGGGAAGTATGGACGCATCGAGCATCCACCTCACGGCTATCCCATCATGGATCTTCCGCTCGAGTACCTGACCTGGTTCAAGGAGCGGGGATTTCCCAAAGGCCGGCTCGGTGAACTGCTGGCGATCATCTGGGAGGTCAAGGAGTGCGGCATGGATTCGGTATTCGATCCACTGCGCCGAGCCAATGGGGGACGGACGCGTTTCAAAAAGAAGCGCCAGACCGACTTCCGCTTCGACGACTGAGCCTAGTCCTTGCGGGTAAGCTCGACGAAGACGTCTTCGAGCGTGGCTTTCCGGCGGTATAGGCTGCGCATGGGCCAGCCGTTCTGGGCGACAAGTTCGTGGATGCGCTCGCGGGCATCGGTGCCGGACTCAACGAGGATGTCGAACTGGAAGCGGCCGTTTGTCAGAGGCTCGTGGGTCACTCGCTTGACGTGATCCATGCGTGAAAGCGCTCCGCTGATGACTTCGGGGTCACCGGTGATCTCGGCCACGACCTTTCCGGCGGCGCGCATGCCGGTGACGAGGGCCTGCGGGGTGTCTTCGGCTTTGATCTGACCGCTATCGATGATGATCACCCGATCGCAGGTCATTTCGACCTCGCTGAGAATGTGCGTGGAAAGAAGGATGGTGTGGGTTTCCCCAAGTCGCTTGATGAGTTCGCGGATCTGCCGAATCTGATTGGGATCAAGTCCGTTGGTCGGTTCATCGAGGATCAGGAGCTCGGGCGAGTGGACGAGGGCATCGGCCAGTCCGACGCGTTGGCGGTAGCCCTTCGACAGGACCTTGATCATCTTCCGGCGAACACTGTCGAGACCACAGGTATCGATCACCTCGCCAACACGACGCCGGGCATCCCGGTTAGAGAGCCCTTTGAGACGGGCGCGGAATTTCAAATACTCGCGGACCCGCATGTCGTCGTAGAGGGGGACGTTCTCGGGCATGTAGCCGATTTTGCGGCGAGCGCCGATCGAATCACGGAAAACATCGCAGCCACCCACCTCGATGCTCCCGGACGTCGGCGGGAGGTATCCCGTCAGCATGCGGAGGGTTGTGGTCTTTCCGGCGCCGTTAGGACCGAGAAAACCGACGATTTCGCCCTGTTTCACGCTGAAACTGAGGTCGCGAACGGCGGTGTGGCGGGCGAAACGCTTGGTGAGGTTACGGATTTCGATCATCAGTATGAATGGTTTTCCGGCAAAAAGGGTGCCTGCGCGATTGACGCTGCGCGGCGCTGCTCTTACCTAAGCGTTGTGCGCCGGGGGCCAAGCGGGAAATTCCCGTACCTTCGATGCGTCATCCGAAACTATAGCTCATGAAATCGTCGGTTTCCGCCCGCCTGAACGCGGACATTCTGGAAGAAAAGTACGCTCTTTGGAGTGAAGACCCCAGCTCCGTGGACGGAACTTGGGGGGCTTTTTTCGAAGGTTTTGAGCTTGGGTGCGCCCAGCTGAAGCCGCGTGGGGCTGCTGCTGCCACTACCGCCACATCTGCCTCCGGTCCGGCTCCCGATGGGGATTTGGCCTTCTACGGGAAGGTGGTCAGCCTCGTCTACAATTACCGGACGCTTGGCCACACTCAGGCGGACATCAACCCGATCGGTGCTCCCGAGAACAATCCACGGCTGGCGCTCAAGCAGTTTGGATTTACGGAAGCGGACCTGGATCGCGAGGCATCCAATCCGTTTTTCCGCGATGGCGCGAAAATGAAGCTGCGCGACATGCTCGCCGCACTTTCCGTCACCTACTCGGGACCGATTGGTTTTGAGTTCATGCACATCCACAATACCACGGTGCGTCACTGGGTCCGCGAGCGGATCGAGCGTCATGCCCTGCGTGAAGTGGATCCGCCTAACAGGCAGTACAAGTCGCTGGCTTGGTTGCTGGAAGCGGAAGCTTTTGAAAGTTTTGTCGGCAAGAAGTTCCTCGGTGAAAAGCGCTTCTCGCTCGAAGGAGGGGAAGGTGCCATGGTGATCCTCAATTCGATCCTGAACGCGTGCCCGCGCGAGGGTGTTCTCGAAATTGAAATGGGCATGTCCCACCGCGGCCGCCTCAACGTGTTGGCCAACTTTCTTGCCAAGTCGCTGCCGACCATTCTTTTCGAATTCACTCCGAACTACGTGCCCGATCTCGTGGCGGGTGATGGCGATGTGAAGTATCACCTCGGCTATGAGGGAGTCCGCAAACTTGAGGATGGTGAAGTCCGGGTGAGTCTTGCTGCAAATCCGAGCCACCTCGAGGCGGTGAACTCCGTGGTTGAAGGGAAAGCCCGTGCGCGCCAACGCTTCATTGGAGACGACGGCTCCACCACCGACCGCAAGCGAGTGCTTCCGATCTTGATGCACGGCGACGCGGCTTTTGCCGGTCAGGGATCAGTGGCCGAAGTACTCAACCTTTCGCAGCTCCCCGGCTACCGCACAGGCGGCACGATTCACATCATCGTCAACAACCAGATCGGTTTCACGACGATGCCAGCTGACGCACGGTCATCATCGTATGCGACGGATGTTGCGAAAATGATCGAAGCACCGATTCTTCACGTGAATGGTGAAGAGCCCATGGAGCTCTACTGGGCCGGCATGTTTGCGCTCGAGTTCCGCCAGAAGTTCGGTCGGGACATCGTCATCGACATGTATTGCTACCGCCGTCAGGGGCACAACGAAACGGACCAGGCAGCCTTTACCCAACCTCACATCTACCGACAGCTCGAAGGGCGCGATACCGTGGGGCAGATCTACAAGAAGAAGCTTGTTGCGGAAGGCGTGATATCGGCTGATGAGGCGGACGAACTGGACAAGAAAATCTGGGATCGGCTCGAAGATGGCTACAAGAAGATGCTCGAGTATGAAGCCGCCGGGGATCGCACGGTCTTCAGTGGTTCCACTGCGGTTGCGCAGGAGTCCTACAATCACGCGCCGGTGCCCACGGGGATTTCAAAAGAGGTGATTCAGCGTGTGGGCAAAGTGCTCACCACGGTCCCCGATGGATTCCATCTGCATCCGACATTGGCAAAACGTT
Source organism: Haloferula chungangensis (assembly GCF_042664875.1). Lineage (NCBI taxonomy): Bacteria > Pseudomonadati > Verrucomicrobiota > Verrucomicrobiia > Verrucomicrobiales > Verrucomicrobiaceae > Haloferula > Haloferula chungangensis. The sequence continues at coordinate 404,747 of NZ_JBHTBS010000001.1, forward strand.
TCGTCCCGAGGCGGATCGAGGCTCTTGAAAAGGGTGGTCCGATCGATTGGGCATTCGCCGAGTCACTGGCATGGGGCGCGTTGCTTCTCGAAGGCAACCAGGTCCGACTTTCCGGACAGGATTGCCGACGCGGAACCTTCTCCCAGCGCCACGCGGTGTTTTACGATTCCGAGACGCGCGAGCGCTACATTCCGCTTCAGAATCTCGATGAGAATCAGGCCAAGTTCTGCGTCTATAACTCGCTACTTTCGGAGTTCGCGGTGCTTGGATTCGATTACGGATATTCGCTCGGAGCTCCGAACATGCTGACGATGTGGGAAGCGCAGTTCGGCGACTTTTCGAACGGTTGCCAGGTGATCATCGATCAGTTCATTTCTTCAGCGGAATCGAAGTGGCAAACCCCGAGCGACATCGTCCTACTTCTGCCTCATGGCTATGAAGGCATGGGTCCGGAGCACTCCAGTGCGCGGTTGGAACGCTTTCTGCAACTATGCGCCGAGAAGAACATGATCGTCGCGAACTTCACCACACCTGCGCAGTATTTCCATGCGCTTCGCCGGCAGAAGAAGCGCGGATTCCGCAAGCCGATGATCGTGATGACGCCGAAGAGCCTGCTGACCCGGCCTGAAGCCGTATCCCGACTCGACGAATTTGGCGAGGGCTCATGTTTCCAGGAGATTCTCCCTGATTCGATGACCTTCGATGACCCATCCCGAGTCAACCGAATCATCTTCTGCACGGGCAAGGTCTACTATGATCTCCAGGCTCACCGTAAGGAGCATGATATCAAGAACTCGGCGATCATCCGGATCGAGCAGCTATATCCGTTCCACAACGAGATGCTTGAAGCGATCATCAGCCAGTATCCTTCCGCCGCGAAGTATGTCTGGTGTCAGGAGGAACCGCTCAACATGGGTGCCTGGTCCTATATCTTCCCAAGGCTCGAAAGAGTGCTGGGACAGAAAGTCCGCTACGCGGGCCGCGACCGGGCGTCGAGTCCGGCTGCCGGTTCCAAGGCAATGCATTACCGCGAACAAAAGGCGCTGATCGATAGCGCATTTTCCGTCTGATCTAATTTTCCGTCTGATCTATCATTCTCCCTCCTCAGAATTCCTTTTCCATGCCCACACAAGTCAAAGTTCCTGCAGCCGGTGAGTCGATCACCAGTGCGAACGTCGCCAATTGGCACAAGAAAGACGGCGATACCGTCGAGAAAGGTGACGTCCTCGTCACCATCGAAACCGATAAGGTCTCGAACGAACTCGTTGCGGATGTTGGCGGGCTTCTCAAGGTGCTCGTCAAAGAAGGCGAAGAGGTCGCCATTGGAACCGTCATTGCCGAGATCGATGAATCGAAGGCCGCGGCATCAAATGAGACCTCATCCGCACCGAGCGAGCCCAAGGCGGCCCCCGCAGCTTCGGAACCGGCAACTTCTGCAGAAGGAAAAGTCATCGAAGTGAAGGTCCCCGCAGCCGGTGAGTCGATCACCTCTGCGAATGTAGCGGCTTGGCGGAAGCGGGATGGAGATTCGGTTTCCAAAGGCGAAGTTCTGGTAACTCTTGAGACCGACAAGGTTTCCACCGAACTGGAATCTGAAGAATCCGGAGTTCTTGAAATCATCGTGCCGGAAGGCGAGGAGGTTTCGATTGGAACCGTGATCGCCAGAATCACCGTCGGTGCGACGAGTGCCAAGGCTACGGAAAAGCCCGCTGAGAAGCCTGCCGCCGCAGCTGAAACGAAGGCCGCTCCGGTGGAGAGTCCCAAGCCGGCGGCCGCCGCTGAAAAGGCGAAACCAGATTTCGGGGCACTTCTTGCCAGCAAGGAAAAGGTCGATCTAACACCCGTGAGTGAAGGTCGGACCACGCGCAAGAAGATGAGCATGTTGCGTCGCAAGATTGCGACCCACCTCGTCAATGCCCAGCAGACCGCTGCCATTCTAACAACCTTTAACGAAGCCGACATGTCGGCGGTGATGAACCTTCGCAAGGAGGTGCAGGATGAGTTCATCAAGAAGCACGGAGTGAAGCTCGGTTTCATGTCGTTCTTCGTGAAAGCCGTGGTCCAGGCACTCAAGGATGTGCCGGCGGTAAACGCTCAGATCGAAGGGACGGACATCGTGGAAAACCATTTCTATGACGTCGGTGTGGCGATCGGAACCGAGAAGGGACTCGTCGTTCCGGTCTTGCGGGATTGTGACGAAAAGGGCTTTGCGGAAATCGAAAAGGATATTCTCGACTACGCCGGAAAGGCCCGCGATGGGAAGATGCAGATCGAAGACCTGCAAGGTGGTGTGTTCACGATTTCGAACGGCGGCACCTACGGCTCCCTGCTCAGCACACCAATTCTGAATCCGCCACAGAGCGGTATTCTCGGAATGCACACCATCCAGCAACGCCCCGTGGCCGTGAACGGAAAGGTCGAGATTCGTCCCATGATGTATCTCGCACTGAGCTATGATCACCGCCTGGTCGACGGCAAGGAGGCGGTGACTTTCCTGATTCGGATCAAGGACTGCATCGAGAATCCGACGCGCCTTCTGTTGGAGATGTGACCCGAGGAGTGGCGACTTGAGTCGCCAGCTGATTCCTGCCCGAATCCCATGACCAAGTTCCGACCCTGCATCGATCTCCATTCGGGGAAAGTGAAGCAGATTGTCGGGGGGACGCTTCGTGACGATGGTCCCGGGCCGAAGGAGAACTTTGTCGCGGAGCAGGGCTCGGCGTGGTTCGCGGAGAAGTTCAAGAACGACGGACTGGAAGGCGGCCATGTGATCAAGCTCGGTCCGGGCAATGAGGAAGCTGCGCGGGCAGCTCTAACGGCTTGGCCGGGTGGCCTGCAGATTGGTGGCGGCATCGATCTCTCGAACGCTGCGGGATGGTTGGAATGGGGAGCCAGGCAGATCATTGTGACTTCCTGGTTGTTTGAGGACGGCCTCCGATTTTCCCAAGATCGCGTCAAGCAGCTCGCCGAGAAGATAGGCGCGGACAAGCTCGTCATCGACTTGTCCTGCCGCCGGACCGCCGAGGGATGGATCGTTGCCACCAACCGCTGGCAGACGATGACTGATCTGACGCTAAGTGCGGAAACCCTCGAGCGTCTCGCACCCCATTGCGCCGAGTTCCTGATTCATGCCGCGGATGTTGAAGGGCTTTGCGGCGGGATTGATCGCGAGCTGGTTGAGATGTTGGGAGCCTGGGCAGGCCGGCCCGTGACCTATGCCGGTGGGGCGGCATCAATGGATGACGTCCGTCTGGTCGACGAGCTAAGTGGCGGTCGTGTGGATGTTACTGTTGGCTCCGCGCTCGATCTTTTCGGCGGATGTGGGGTTCGCTACGATGAGATTGTCGAGTGGAACCGGAGGGGTATGCCTGAGTCAAATCCGGCGGACCATTGAGTCGACTGGTGCCTGGGCTTGCTGAGGCTTCGGGGTTTCCAGGGTGCCGGGTTGGAAGCTTTGCATGGCAAGTTTTCCGGCTTTGCGGATCTCAGATGCTGGGCTTGAGTGGTGGCCGTGAGTGCCAAGCAGGATTTCGGCTTTTTGCCAAAGGGCTTTGATCTGGAGCCTGAGCTTCTTGATCAGATCAGTGCCCGTTCAGGGATCCAGCGCTGTCTGATAGGGCACGATGAGTTGCTGCTGATTGTCCATGAGGTACCGCAAGCGGGGGTTCCCGAGCGGGAGCCGCTGGTTTTTTGGCGGACGCCGGCAGGGGGCTGGTTCGGACCCGATTCAAGGAAGGGACTCGGACAGTTGTCAGCGCTTCTGGAACGCTATCATGCGGTGGTGGATGAGTATGAGGCGGTGATCGACGAGTCGGAAGGCGCGGCGGAAGTTTTCAAGGTCTTGCGCCATGCAGGCCCTCTGGCGAGGTCGACAAGAAACATGCTGGTGGCAATTGAACAGGCCTGCACTCATGACGACGACAACCGGGAGCTGATGACGTTAAAGGACCGAGGGAGGGAGTTGGAGCGGGCCGCGGAGCTTCTCTATCATGATGCCAAATTGGTTCTGGATTTCCAACAGGCCGAGCGAGCCGAAGAACAGCAGGCCGCGACCGAGCGACTGAACACCATCGCGTTTCGCCTCAACCTGATGGCCGGGTTCTTCCTGCCGCTCGTGGGCATTGGTGGCTTGATGGGGATGAATGTTGATTTGCCGGAGTTCGTGCACTCCTGGTTCTGGGGGATCTTCTTCGGGGGGCTGCTGTTGGGAGTCGTGGTTCTCTTTCTGGTGGGATGGAAGACAGGAGGAAGGGAATGACTGGTTTGTGGCTATTACTCGGCGGGGTGGCGTTGATCATCGGATTTGCGCTCTGGCATTCGAAAAGACGAAAGGATCGCAGGACGGCGCTGCGTGCCTTGCGCCTGAGTGATGAGGACCGGGAGACGGTCAGGCGGGTCTTTGCCTTGTGGGCGGAAATTCCGGAGGAAATCCGGATGAAAACAGAGGGCTGGATGCATGTGTTTCTCGATGAGAAGTCATTCGAGGCCTGTGGTGAGCTTGAGGCAGTGACCCGCGAAATGAAGTTGGCGGTGGCGGCGCAAGCATGTCTGCTGATCGCGCATCGCCCGCAGGACTACTATGAACGCTTGAAATCAGTTCTGTTGTACCCGGGTGCCTATCGGGCCCTCGATGGAGATGGGGACTCGGATGTGCGTCTCGGGGAGTCCTGGGGAACCGGGAGCGTGGTCTTGGGTTGGAAGAGCATCCTGCAAGGAGGGCGAAATGATGAGGACGGGCACAATGTGGTGCTCCATGAATTCGCCCATCAACTCGATCAGGAAGACGGCGCAGCCGATGGCGTCCCGGAGCTCGATGACGGCGATGACTATGGCCGCTGGTCACAGGCATTTACGCCATCCTATGATGCCTTCTGCGAGCGGGTGAATGCGGGGAAGCGAAGTGTTCTCGATGATTACGGAGCAACCAATCCGGCCGAATTTTTTGCGGTGGCGACGGAGACCTTCTTCGAAAAGGCGAAGGCCATGAAACGGCAGGAACCGGAAGTTTACGGAATGCTGGTGGAGTTCTACGGGATGGATCCTTCGCAGTGGTAGACGGGAAAGGGTGAAAATTCCGGGATTGTGGCGAAGGGGTGATGAATCTAAATCAAGGGGCGATGGCGAAATGGTACTACTCGTTGAATGGCGTCCAGCAAGGGCCGGTGGATGATGAGGAAATGCGAGCGATGCTGGCTTCCGGAATGATTCAGGCGTCGACCTTGGTCTGGCGTGATGGGATGGATCGCTGGGTACCGCTGGCGAGTCAGCCGGAGTGGTCGAGCCAGATTGCTTCGCCGATGGGCACGCCGATTCCAGCCTACAGCGTGGCGCCTCCGACCAATGGACTGGCAATCGCAAGCATGGTGCTCGGTTTGCTTTCGATGCCGATCATGCTGGGATGTGCTTTTGGAATTCTCGCGGCGATTCCCGCGGTGATTTGCGGACATCTTTCGCTCGGTCAGCTCAAGGTTAACGCGTTTCAGACTGGGCGCGGCTTTGCCATCACCGGGATCGTGACAGGCTATCTGACGATTCTGATTACGCTGATTGCCGTCGCGGTCTTCGGGTTCGTAATCGCCAAGGACATCAAGTGAATCATGCTGCGGCGGATCTTTCTCATCGCACTTTTTCCCGCCCTAACAGCGATCGGGTTGATCTTGGCTGGTGGAGGTTTTCTGGATTCCGGGAGGATGCCGCCATGCCTGATCCATGAGTGGACGGGGCTGCATTGTCCGGGCTGCGGTGGCACCCGTGCCTTTCAGGCTCTGGCGCGACTCGACCTGATGGGAGCGCTGCGCATGAACTCACTTGGGACGCTGTTTGTCCTCGGTGTTGCGCTGCTGGTTTTCCGAACGAGTTGGGAGGCGGCCTTCCCTCAGTGGCGCTGGCGAAGGTTACCGTTTGATGAGCGCTGGTTGTGGGGGGCGCTGATGATGATGGTCTGCTTCACGGTGCTGCGTAACGTGCCGAGCTGGCCGTTCTGCTTGCTGGCGCCGCACTGAGTCATCGACGCAGAAGCTTGGCGACGTGCTTGGCGAGAACGTCGGCCTCAAGATTCACCCGCTGTCCCGCCGCTCGCCCGGAGAGATTGGTCCGCTCCATGGTGTGGGGAATGATCCAGAAACGAGCAAGGCTTCCCTCCAGCTCGGCGATGGTCAGGGAAATGCCATCGATGGCCAATGAGCCCTTATCAATGCAAAGCTCGGCGATGGCGTCGGGGAGGCGAATCTCTAACAGGTGGTCCTGACCCCGTGGCTCAAGCGTTTCGATGATGCCGATGTCATCGATGTGGCCTTGGACAAAATGACCGCCGAGTCGATCACCGGCGCGCAGGGCACGTTCGAGATTGACGCGGTGCCCAGCCGCCAGATCCCCGAGGGAGGTCACCTTGAGAGTCTGCGTCAGGACATCGAAGGAGGCCTCGGATTCCGAGGATTCGACGACCGTGAGGCAGCAGCCGTTGATGGCGACGGATTCACCGAGCGTGAGTTCGCTGGCGAAGGGGATGTCGATTCTCAGGCAGGCCTGGTCACCGCGTGCCTCAAGGCTGAGGACGCGGCCAGTGGATTCGACAAGGCCGGTAAACATCGATTTTACTCGGGGTTGAGGCTTTCGGCGGGAGGTGCGACTTCCTCGACCTTGGCTTCTCCCGGAACTTCCTTGCTGAACATTTCGTCAATGCCGGCGTCCGGGAAGAAATACATGCAGCATGCGACGATGATGGTCGGGATGATGGCACCGGCAGCAAGCTTTCCGGGTGAGACACCATCGCCGAAGAATTTGCCGAGAAGCGCCTGACCTGCGGGGTTCGGAGCGTTGGCGATGACGGTCAGACCACCGCCGGTGACAGCACCTGCAAGCACCGCATACTTCAGGCTCGCAGGCAGGCCTTCGACTTGGCTGGCGAGGAAGGTGATGGCGGCATTGTCATTGAATGAAGTGAGGATGATCGAGCCGATGAAGAGTGGGGCCTCGGTGAGCGAGCTGATGATCGGAGCGAGCCACCAACCCTGAAGGCCGCCGTGAATGACGAGTCCTGCAAGGAAGAATCCGACGAGCACCGGTCCCTTCAGGTTGATCGGATGCTGGTGGTGGGCGGTCGCCATGCGGAAGGCGAGGAAGAAGAGGAAACCGAGAATGAAGATTTGCGGGTAGTGGGCAAAGTAGACGGTGAAGCCCATGAAGCCGAGGTGGACCAGGGTGATCCAGAGGGGGATGGGGCCGTGGCCTTCGTTAAGGTCGCCTTTTCCGTCGCCATCGGTATCGGCGAGTTTCTTGCCCATCTCCTGGAGTTCTTTGCGGAAGATCGCGTAGTAAAGTAGGGTGGAAGCGAGGATGGCGACGATGGCCTTCTCACCAAAGTGGATGAACATTTCAGGAGTGGTCAGATCCCACTTCTCAGGTGAGGCCACCATCAGGACGGGTGGAGCGGCGAAGTTGGTGAGCACACCGCCGACCGAGATGTTGACGAAAAGCAGACCGAGCGTGGCGTAGGCGAATTTGGGTGACGGCTTGAGGCGGTAGAACTTCTTGGCGAGAAGCATGGCGGCAATGGTCATGGCCCCAGGCTCGGTGATGAAGGATCCGAGAACGGGAGCGACAATGAGCAGCGAAAGCCACCAGGCGGAAGGTGTCTGTTTTCCGAATCGGGCGAAGAAGCTCAGGCAGTCTTCGGCGAAATTGAGAACCGGGCGGGTGGATGAGAGAGCCATGATGACGACCACGAACATCGGTTCGGTGAAGTTCACACCGGTCATGTAGGCTTCTACTGCGTTGACATCGTAGAAGTAGAACATGGCGCCGAGCAGGGCGATGACCCAGATTCCGAAGATCGCTTCGACCTCGCCAAGGAAGTGCAGCATGGTGGCCTTGAAGCTCACCATGTCCGAGGCATGGGCGGGGAGGCCTTCCTTTTCCATGGCCCGCCGGATTCGGGCATCGTGTTCGTGCTGAACGTGGTGGGCCTTCTTGGTGAGTGGGACGGCGAAGAAGGTGTGGATAATCGCACAGACGAAGATGATCGTCGCAACCAGAAGGAAGGGAGCTTGCGAGGCACGGAACTTGATCTTGTCCATGATGTTCACGATGCCCGCCTCCTTCTCCTGGGCGGCGAAGTTGCCCATTTGTTCGACAAACTTGGGGTGCTCCGAGGCCATGCCGCCTGCTGCAAAGAGCGACGGCGAAAGGAAGGCGAAGATCAGGGCGAGAATGATAATGAGACGTGTGTTCATTGGAAGTTCCGGAAACGAAGACCGCGCGAGTGTGCCCTTGATTCTCCATCTCGCAAGGAAAACGGGTCCGGATTGCATCGATCGTTGGAGCTGTTTAGTCTCGCGCCATGATTCGTCGTCTTTCGTGGCTTTCTTCGGTCCTGATTCTAGCTTCCTGCGGAACCTCCGAGGATCCTTTCGAGACCGAGCCGAACCCCTTCGGAGCCACTGGCATACCGGCGGCGCTTCGCCGGGGTGATGGCCAGGGGGGCACGCCCATCGCACCGGGCGGGATCTCGGATGAGATGAAAAACAATCCGGGAGTGGTACTGGATCCGAATGAGATCGTCTACACGGATCCGGATGCGGAGGATCCCGACAGCTTGCCGACCGAGCTGGACACGCTTCTATCAGAGGCCCCTCAGGAGGGGCCTTGGAGCAAGAGTTACACGAATGTTTTCAAGAGGGCGCGGCGTGAAGACAAGCCGGTGCTCATCTGGTTCACTGATTCCCAGAACAGCGTGAACTGCAAGATGCTGAGTCAGGAGCTTTTCGGTGATGTGGAGTTTGAGGAGTGGGCAGAGGAAACATTTGTCCGACTGCAGGTGGACAGCCGGGTGAGTGGCGACAATGGGGACGAGGTCGCGCGCAGAAAGGACTACGTCCAGGAGCTGAAGAAGCGCTTCAAGGTGCTCGGCACACCGATGCTGGTGGTCCTGACTCCCGCCGAGGATGTGATCATGCGGGAAAAGGGCTACGTCCGGGGACAGGCGAATTTCAAATGGGGGCAACTTCGTCAGGCGGCCGAGGTGGCATCCAAAAAGCATCAGGCGTGGAAGTCGAAGATGGAGAAGAAGGGTTATCGAACCTGGAAGGATCCGCGCGGGCGGAAAATTTTTGCCAAACTGGTGGCTTACAAGGATGGAGAGCTTGTCATCGTCGAGCCGGATGGAACCCGCGCGCGGACCAAGGAGAAGAATCTTTCCCCTGCAGATCAGGACTGGATCGCCCAGCAGAAGCGCGCGAGAGGAATTGAGTGAGACTGGCGGTTGACCGATGCCGATTTTCCCCGGAATACTCCCCGCGGATTTCTCTCACAGAACAATGGAAAACGTCATCATCATCGGAACCGGCTGCGCGGGATACACTGCGGCAATCTACACGGCACGCGCGAATCTCAATCCCCTCATGCTCACCGGCACCCAGCCGGGGGGGCAGCTGACGACGACGACCGAGGTGGAGAACTTTCCTGGATTCCCGGAGGGCATCATGGGTCCCGAGCTGATGATGAACATGCAAAAGCAGGCCGAGAAATTCGGTACGCGGATCGAGTTCGCCCAGGTGGAAGGGGTCACGAAGATGCCTGCGGGTCACTTTGAAGTGAAGTTGGCCGACAAGACGCTCGAAGCGAAAACGGTGATTGTCTCGACCGGTGCGGCGCCGCGTCACATGGGGATCGAAGGCGAGCAGAAGCTGATCGGTCACGGTCTGACTTCCTGCGCGACCTGCGATGGTGCTTTCTATCGCGATGTGCCGGTCTGCGTGATCGGTGGCGGCGACAGCGCTTGTGAGGAGGCGAGCTTCCTGACGCGATTTGCGAGCAAGGTGTATCTCATTCACCGTCGCGACGAGTTGCGCGCTTCGAAAATCATGGCTGAGCGTGCTTTGGCCAACGAGAAGATCGAGCCAGTGTGGAACAGCACGGTGATCGACTACCTCACCGATGATGCCGGTGAAATGCGCGCGGTGAAGCTGAAGAATACGGTGGACGGCAGCGAGAGCGAACTCGAAGTGGCCTGTGTCTTCGTAGCGATCGGGCACGTGCCTAACAGCGCGTTCCTCGGTGATCTCGTCGACAAGGATGAGAACGGCTACATTCTTCAGAACCTAGGTAAGACGACGACCAAGACGGAAGGTCTTTTCGCCGCCGGCGATGTGGCGGATCACGTCTACCGTCAGGCGATTACTGCTGCGGGCCAAGGCTGTGCGGCCGCACTCGAGGCAGAGCGCTATCTCGCTGAAAAGGAGGAGTGATCGGTCATACCCTCGGGCATTCCGCTTGGCAGCTGAGTCGGTGACGCTAGGCTTCTGGCGATGAGCCGGAAGCGTGGGAGTCAATGGGCGGTGAACAAGGGAATCGCGGAAGCGGTCCTGCGTGATCGCGGGCAGCGGCGGAGTGCGCTTGGCGGTTTTGCCTTTGGAATGCTCGGGATGCTGGCGCTCGGGCTGTGGGGCATCGACGACTGGTTGAATGAGTCGATTCTGCGCTTCGGACTCTACTGGGGTGCCTGCGGACTACTCTGTCTGTTCGTGCTGCTTTTCGCGCTCTTCGATGCCCTCGCGACATTGAAGGAGGAGCGCGAGCGGCAATGAGACAGGTGCTGGGGCCGTCCTACTCGTCCTACTTGGAGGCGCCAAGTGGTTCGCTGATCGATTGACCGAGGACCTCCTCGTAGCGCCGGATGTATTCGGCGGCGGTGGTCTTGTGGTTGAAGCGGGTTTTGGCGTCGCGCATGATGCGCTGCAAGTGGGCTTCGCGGACCTCGGCCGGGAGTCGATGGAAGTTGATGGCTTCGTCGATGGCCCAGCGCAATCCGCCGTTATCGAAGACCCGGAAGAGGAAGCCATTGCCGGATTCCGCATCGACGTTGAGGTGCTCGACCGTGTCGTGCAGGCCGCCGGTGTCGTGGGCGATGGTCATGGCTCCATACTTCGGTGCGATCATCTGCGGCAGTCCGCAGGGCTCGAAGGATGAAGGCATCAGGACAAAGTCGGCAGCGGCATAGCCGAGGTGCGACAAGTCTTCACTGAAATCGCAGACCGCGACCTTGTCGTGAAGCTTGTGGGTTTCGACGATGTTTTTGAAGTGCGGTTGATAGGATCCACTGGCGATGACGGCGATTTGTAGCCCGTCCTCCTTATAATCGTTGATCAGTTGATAAAGGATCTCGGTGACGAGGTGGCAGCCTTTTTGAACCGGGTCGAGGCGGGATGGCCAGAAGAGGAGCGGGGCGTTGGGATCGACTTTGAGTCCGAGCGTTTCCTGGAGGCGCTTTTTGTTGGCGGCTTTGCCGGCCATCACGGTGTCGACGGAGAAATGATCCTTGATGTAGCTGTCCCTGACCGGATTGAAAGAAGGATCAGGGGCATTGAGGATGCCGCTGGCGGCCCCGTGCTGGCACTTGGCCCAAAGCTCGTGGCGGATGTGGCCGGGAATGTGGTTGTGAACACCGTCGACGACCTCCGAGAGGAATTTCGGGCTGACCGAGTTGACGTGATCGGCGGACATGATCCCGGTGGCCAGGAGGTCGACCGGATTGGCATTACGGGACTCCTCGTAGTTGTGGGGTTGATGCTTGTAATAGAGGTACTGCCAGAAATCGGCGGCATCGATGCCTCGATCCTCGATGGTTTCGAGGGTCATCCGTTCGGTGTGGATGTTGTGGACGGTGAAGATTGACTTGATGCCGTGACGTTTGGCAACGGCGGGAATGAGTCCGGTCATCCAGTCATTGCAGTGGATGAGGTGGGGCCGGACCTGAGGAATGATGTGGTTGATCACCTCGCGTTGGAAGGCGAGCGAGATGAGGTGGTTCTCCTTAGCGCTGTAGACTCGCTGGCGGTGATAGAAGACGCGGTCTTCGGCGAGGTGAATGCGCTGTTCCGGGAGTGCCCGGCTGACCCTGCCGAACTCGTATTCGTGCACATGGGCGACATCGAGGTGGAACATCTTCCGGTAGTTCGGAAGGGCGACGTGGACGTCAGCGCCTTGATCATAAAGGGCTTTGACAAGTGAGGCCGAGACGTCCGCCATCCCTCCAGCCTTGGCCGAGAGTCGCTGGGCGAGATTGCCCATGCCCTCCGGGAGGTAGGTAATCTCGGGAGTAACGACGAGAATTCGGGGCCTGGTTTTTTCGGGAGGTTTGGCTGGAGAAGTCACTTGAGCTTTTATCTTTGGTTCATGTTAGCGGTGGATTGACCGAGGTGAAAGAAAGAATGAGTCCGATGTCGGAAGAAGTCTGTCAGTGGGTTTGCTCTTGCCCGAGCGAAGGGTGGGGGGCATGGATGCGCCATGACTTCTGAATTGGAACAGCTTTTTGAGTTTCTGCGCTTTCCGAGTATCTCGACGGACTCCCGACATGCGGGTGATGTGCGCGCCTGTGCCGAGTGGTTGGTTGGCAAATCGACGGCGCTGGGATTGTCAGCCGAACTTTACGAAACCCCGGGCCATCCGGTAGTGATCGCGAAGAACAAGCATCAGCCCGGCCGACGGACCGTTCTGATCTACGGTCACTACGACGTGCAGCCCGTCGATCCGCTTGACCTCTGGACGAGCCGGCCTTTCGAGCCAGAGATTCGCGATGGAAAGATCTGGGCGCGGGGTGCCACGGACAACAAGGGGCAGATGTTTTCCCATCTGTTGGGGGCAGGAAAGACCATCGCCGAGAAGGGTGACCTGCCGGTGAACCTGACGTTCCTTTTCGAGGGAGAGGAGGAGATCGGCAGTCCCAACCTTGCTCCCTTCCTCAAGGAGCACCGGGAGATGCTGGCCTGCGATGTCATTGCGGTCTCCGATACGGGAATGGTGGCACCCGGTGTGCCGACCATGGGCTATGGCCTGCGCGGAATCTCGTGCTGTGAAGTGATCGTGCATGGACCTAACAAGGATCTGCACTCCGGATTGTTCGGGGGTGCGGTGGCAAACCCGGCAACTGCCGTAGCTCAACTTGTCGCGAGCCTGCACGACGCCGAGGGAAAGGTTCTGGTCGAAGGGTTTTACGACGACGTGCGTCCGCTGGAAGCGTGGGAGCGTGAAATGTGGGCGAAGGTGCCCGGGGTTTCCGATGCCGATTTTCTCGAGGTCACGGGCTCGCCTGCGACGTTTGGTGAGGCGGGCTACTCGGCTGCTGAGCAAACATGGGCGCGCCCCACGGCGGAGGTGAATGGTATTGCCGGGGGCTATCAGGGTGAAGGTTCCAAAACGGTGATTCCGGCGAGCGCGATGGCGAAGTTTTCGTTCCGACTTGTTCCCGATCAGGATCCGGCTGACATCATGAAGAAGGTGCAGGCTCACTTTGATAAGCACCGCCCGGCGGGTGTCCGGATCGAAGTCGTGCCGGGGCACGATGGTCGACCCTATCACGTCGATCCCCAGGCTGAATTCGGCAAGGCGGCGCAAAGGGCGCTGAAGACGGCTTTTGGAAAGGAGCCGATGTTGATTCGCGAAGGGGGAAGTATTCCGATCATCCAGGACCTGAAGGATATTCTCGGAGCCGACACATTGCTCTTGGGGCTGGCGTTGGCCGATGCTCAGATCCATTCTCCGAACGAGAATTTCCCGGTCGAAAACTTTGAGTCGGGGATTCGTCTGAATCAGGCTCTGCTGGAAGAACTTTCAAAGTAACAAGATGTCCGAAACTGAAACACCGAAGCTCGATTTCATCCGTGAAATCATCGCCGCCGATTTGGCGAGTGGGAAACACGCGACGACGATAACGCGTTTTCCTCCGGAGCCGAACGGCTACCTGCACATTGGTCATGCGAAGGCGATCTGCTTGAGCTTTGGCATTGCGCAGGAAAATGCTTCGACGGGAGCGAAGTGCCATCTGCGATTCGATGATACGAATCCCGAGAAGGAGGAAAGCGAGTATGTGGAGAGCATCAAGGAGGATGTGAAGTGGCTAGGATTCGACTGGGGCGATAATCTCTATTTTGCCAGCAACTACTTCGACTACTTTCATGACTGCGCCGTTGAATTGATCAAGAAGGGACTGGCCTATGTGGACCGGCAGTCGCCAGAAAAGATCAAGGAGACACGTGGCAATCTGCAAGTGCCCGGAACGGCATCCCCGAGCCGCGATGCATCCGTGGATGAGAACCTCGAGCTCTTCGCCAGGATGCGGGCAGGTGATTTCAAGGAGGGAGAAGCGGTGCTGCGTGCGAAGATCGACATGGCGTCACCGAACATGGTGATGCGTGATCCGGTAATCTACCGGGTGCTTCATGCCCACCATCACAACACGGGAGATGCCTGGTGCATTTACCCGATGTATGATTTCGCCCACCCCTTGGAGGATGCCAAGGAACACGTCACGCACTCGCTGTGCACTTTGGAATTTGAAATTCACCGCCCGTTCTACGAGTGGGTGATTGCGAACTGTCCGGTTCCAGCGAAGCCACGTCAGATCGAGTTTTCCCGTCTCAATCTCAACTTCACGGTGATGAGCAAGCGCAAGTTGCTGACGCTGGTGAAGGAGGGTCGGGTGAATAGTTGGGATGATCCGCGCATGCCGACGCTATCAGGGCTTCGTCGACGCGGTTATCCGGCGGCAGCAATTCGTTCCTTCTGCAAGGGGCTGGGAATCACGAAGTTCAAGGGCACGACCGACATCGCCTTGCTGGAGCATGAAGTGCGAGGCCATCTCAATGAGGTCGCGCCGCGCCGCATGGCGGTGCTCGATCCGCTCAAGCTCGTGATCACGAACTACGAGGAAGATCGTAGCGAGGAGGTGCCCGTGCCGAATCACCCGGGCAAGCCCGAGATGGGCGAACGCCATGTTCTGCTGACCCGCGAACTGTGGATCGAACGTGATGATTTCATGGAGGACCCTCCGAAGAAGTTTTTCCGTCTAGGACCCGATCGCTACGTCCGGCTGCGCGGTGGCTACATCGTGAAGTGCACCGGATTTGAGAAGGATGCTGAAGGCAATGTTAGCGAAGTGCACTGCGAGTATCTGCCGGGAACAATCGGCAGCGATGCGCCGGAAGGCGTGAAGTGCAAGGCGGCGATTCACTGGGTATCGGCAAAAGAAGGTCGTGAGGCGGAAGTGCGTCTGTATGACCGCCTCTTTTCCGTCCCGGACCCCGATGGAGCGGACGAGGGCTTCGTTTCCGTGTTGAATCCGGAGTCCCTTAAAACGGTCACCGCGTGGGTGGAGCCCATGCTGGCGGATGCCGAGCCTGAAACGGTCTATCAGTTCGAACGGGTCGGCTACTTCGTGGCGGACCGTCGAGACCATGTGGCTGGCGAGAAATTGGTATTCAACCGCACGGTGGCGCTTCGGGATTCCTGGGGAGGAAAGAAATGAAGATCGGGCTGGCACAGATCAATGCGGTGATCGGGGATTTCCCCGGGAATGCGAAACGCCTGCTCCAGGCTTATCGTGAGTGCATTGAAAAAGGAGCGGAACTGGTGGTGACGCCGGAGATGAGCTTGGTGGGATACCCACCGAGGGATCTCGTGTTCAAAAGCCAGTTCGTGCCGAAATGCCTGCAGGCGCTCGACTATCTGGCGAGCGAGACCCGAGAGGTTCCCTTGCTGGTCGGCTACGTGGACCACAACGATGGCGATGCGGTCGGTAAGCCCTTTCGCAATGCCGCGGCCTTGTTGGTGGATGGCGAAGTGAAGGCGAAGGTCTGGAAGACCTTGTTGCCCACCTACGATGTCTTTGATGAGCGTCGCTACTTCGAGGAATCGCCGTCATGCGAGCCGATGGAGTGGAATGGCAAGCGTCTCGGCGTGACGATTTGCGAAGACATCTGGACGGAGGATTTTCTTCAGCGTCCTTTCTATGATCGCGATCCCGCCGAGGAGTTGGTGACGAAAGGCGTGGATGTCCTGATCAATCTTTCAGCCTCGCCATTTCATCTCGGAAAGCCTGCAGGGCGGAGGGCGATGCTGGCTGGGGTTGCCAAGGAGGCGGGCGTGCCGGTGGTCTATTGCAATTCGATCGGGGCGAACGATCAGCTCGTCTTCGATGGACATTCCCTGGTTGCCTGGCCGGATGGCGGGGTGGTGGAGATGGCGGGCTTTGAGGAGGAGTGCAGGGTGGTCGAAATTTTCGATGATCCATTTTCCAATGCCCAAACGCTGTTGCCGCAGGCGGTCGCTGAAGAGCAGCTGTGGAAGGCTCTGGTTCTGGGACTGCGGGACTATGTGGGGAAGACGGGATTTA
The DNA here is from genome assembly GCF_042664875.1 of Haloferula chungangensis. Lineage (NCBI taxonomy): Bacteria > Pseudomonadati > Verrucomicrobiota > Verrucomicrobiia > Verrucomicrobiales > Verrucomicrobiaceae > Haloferula > Haloferula chungangensis. Next base: position 420,912 of record NZ_JBHTBS010000001.1, read on the forward strand.
GTTCGGTTTGTCTCGGGCTGAGTGGCGGAATCGATTCCGCGCTGACGGCGGCGGTGGCTGCCGAGGCTCTGGGGCCGGAGAATGTGCATGGCCTGACAATGCCGAGTCCCTACTCGTCGGGCGGCAGTGTGGACGACTCGTTTGCGCTGGCGAAGAATTTGGGGATCCGCTGCGATGAGGTGGGAATTACGGAGATTTTCGGCGCGGTAAAACGGGCGATGGCTCCGCTTTTCGAGGGGATGAAGGAGGATGTGACGGAGGAGAACATGCAGGCGCGAACCCGCGGGCTGCTGCTGATGGCTCTATCTAACAAGTTCAATCATCTCCTGCTGACGACGGGAAACAAGAGCGAGCTGGCGGTGGGATACTGCACGATTTATGGCGACATGTGTGGAGGTCTGGCGGTGATCTCCGATCTTCCGAAGACGAGGGTTTTCGATGTCTGCCGATGGTTGAATCGCGAGCGTGAGGTGATCCCATGGAACACCATCGAGAAACCGCCGAGTGCCGAACTGAGGCCGGACCAGAAGGACCAGGATACACTGCCCGAGTATGATGTGCTGGATGGCATTCTAGAAGCTTACGTCGAGCGGCAGCTCTCGGCCGAAGAGATTGTGGCTTTAGGCTTCGATGAGACCTTGGTCCGCTGGGTCCAGCGGCGGGTGGATCTCAACGAGTGGAAACGTCAGCAGGCAGCACCGGGAATCCGCGTGACCTCGAAGGCATTTGGGATCGGCCGACGGATGCCCATTGTGCAGCGCTTTTTGGGATGAAATTGCGTGTTTTCCCGGAATGCTTCTTTTCGGGTGGGAATGCCGATGATACAGCCCCCGGCAGATGACGCTTGATGAGGCCAAAAAGGTGCTCGGTTTGAGTCCCAGTGAGGATCCTGCGGGCCACGTGGAGGAATTCACGGCGGCACGGGAACGGATTGCTGAAATGGTGCGGAATGCTTCCAACGAAACCATTGAGCATCGCTACCAGTATAGTCTTCTGGAATTCGACAAGGCGCTGGCGGTAGTGCGCGAGGAAATCGAACGCAAGAGGCGCGAGAAGCTGGCTCAGATCATGATCCTGGTGCCCGGGGCGGTCGCAGGTCATCAGAAGGTCTCATTTAAGAAGCCGGAGGTCCTTGAAGAAAAGGAAGAGCCGAAGGCGGAACCCGGGAAGACAGGGATTTCGCAGGGAAGCAAGGCCGAGGAAGCGGATTCAAAAACCGGGGAATTGGAGGAGATCCTCCTTCCGGAAGACAAGCCATCCGAACTCCCACCGCCGCCTCCCACCAAGCCGGCGGGCGAGCTGGGGAAGCCGGCGACGGCGCCGGTTTCCGATGATGATGATGAGGATCCTGAGGTTGAAAAGAAGGGGAGAGGTCGGCGGATGGCCGGCTATGCGCTGATCATCCTCTTGCTTGGCGGGCTGGGTGTGGGCTGGGTTTACACCCGCATGGAGGCCGAGCGTAAGCAGCGGAATCTCGAGCGCGTCATGCTTCTCGAAGAAGTGGGGGCCCAGATGGTGGAGGCGCGTCGATGGGATGAGGCAACGCAGGCCTACTCTGAAATCGCCGATCTGGATCCGGGTTCGCAGCTCGCCGAGAACGGCATTCGAAGTATCGAAGTGGGCATGGCGGAGGAGCAGAGGCAGTTCGTCGGCTACTGGACGGGCGAATCCTTGGCCGCACTGGAGGCCGGACGGATTGATGAGGCTGAGGCCGCCGCCAAAAAGGTGCTCAAGAAGTATCCCGAAGAAATGGAGGCAGCAGAGCTGCTCTCGAAGATCGAGGCGGAGAAGCTCGTGAAAATCCGTCAGGAATGGGAGGGCAAGATCAGGGCGTCGATCGAGAGCGGGACATGGAGTGAAGCGGAGTCCGCACTGGAATCATTTTCCTCAGAGCTGCCTGAGGACCCCCTGATTCAAGAGCTGGGTGATCTCATTGCCGAAAAGAAGGAACAAGAGCGGAAAGATCATGCCAGGGCTCGGGAGTTGGCGGAGGCGGCTCGTCTCCGCGATCAGGGAAAGTATGACCCCTTGGCACTCGAGTGGATGCGTGAAGCGGTGGCGCTCGCTCCGCATGATGCCGAGATGAAGGCACTTTATGAAAAGCTGGCTTCCTATTCGAGGACCCTGCGGATTCCCGAGGATTTCAAGTCGCTGGCGGATGCCCTTGGCGAAGCTCGCGACCGCGATCGCATCGTCCTGGCAGAGGGGAGCTTCGAGGCGGGTGTTGTCGTGAATTCCGCGGTCCAGCTCGAAGGGGTGGGCGAAGGGAAAACGATCCTGAAAATGGCCGCGCAGGAAGGACCGGTTTTGACATTTGGCCCGGGTTCCAAGGGCGCCACGGTGACAGGTGTGGTTCTTCAGCACGAGGGCTTCGACGCCGGCACAAGCCGTTATCCCGTCGCTTTGGTGCGGGGCTCGGAAATGGAGTTTTCCGACTGTGAGTTCCTCGAGGCTTCCGGCCATGGAATGGCTGTCGTGGATGGCGGACATGCAATTGCCCAACGCTGCGTCTTTCGAACCAATGGCTGGGATGGCGCTGCGGCGAGTGGTGCGGGAAGCCGGATGACGATCCATGAATGCGAGTCGACCGGGAACTTTGGTCACGGGTATGAAATCTGGGATGGAGCGTCTGCGGTGCTGAGCGATTCCAAGGGATCCCGGAACAGTCGCAATGGCGTGCTCGCTGACTCTGCGGCGGAAGGCATTGAGATTCGTGGTGGCGAGTTTTTCGGGAACCGCGAGTATGGCATCGTCCTGAATGCCGGGGCCTCCGGCAAAGTCGCGAACAACAGCTGCTATGCGAACATGATGGGAGGCGTGGTGGTGCGCTTCGCCGCGATCAGCATGGTCGTTGAAGGAAACAGGATTGAGAAGAACTCCGGTCCTGGACTGATTCTGGAACAGGGTCTTCGGGCTGAGATATATGATGGGAATTCGAGCCGCCTGAACAGTGGTGAGGAGCTGATGTCGGGAGTGCGCTTCGACGAGTAGGAACTCTTCTGAGAGGCCGCGCTTGACCCGGGCGGGGCCGAACCCTAGGAAACGGCATGGAACCGCTGTATGAGGGTAAAGCAAAGCGACTTTGGGCCACGGAAGATCCGGACATTCTTCGGATGGAGTTCAAGAACGATGCCACCGCATTCAACGGCGAAAAGAAGGCTCAGTTCGAGGACAAGGGCCGCCTTAATAACGAGATCAGCACACTGATCTACGGGTTTCTTGAAAAGGAGGGAGTGCCGACACACTTTGTCCGTCAGATCGATCCAACCAATGTCGAGGTCCGGAAAGTCGACATCATCATGGTCGAGGTGATTATTCGGAATCTGGCCGCAGGTAGTTTTTGCAAGCGGACGGGTGTCGAGGAAGGCACGCCGTTTTCCCAGCCGATCATTGAGTTCAGCATCAAGAGCGATGAGTTGGGTGATCCCTTGGTGAACGATGATTACATTCGTGAACTGAAGCTGGCATCACCGGAGGACCTGGCGTTTCTCAGAAGCTCGGCACTGAAGGTGAACGAAATTCTCAGCAAGTTTTTCGGTGAGTGCGGTCTGAAGCTGGTGGACTTCAAGCTTGAGTTCGGACGGCTCGAGTCGGATCCGTCGAAGATCGTGCTGGCCGATGAGATCAGCCCGGATGGTTGCCGCCTCTGGGATCTGAAAAGCGGGGAGAAAATGGACAAGGACCGCTTTCGCCGTGATCTCGGTGGCGTGATGGAGGCCTACGCGGAAGTCCTCGAACGGGTGAAGGCCGCGGTGGCCTGATCCTCTTCAGTCGAAGGAGAAGAGATCGACGCTGAGAAGTTCGAAGCTCTCGGCAGAGATGGTGAAAGGGTTGGTCTCCCCTTGAATCGATCCGTAGTAGATGCGGTTCGTTCCGACGGGGACGGAGCCGACCGTGAGCTGTTTGACTCCGAAGCCGGCGTCCTCGCCTTGGGCATTGATCAGTTTGGCGTTGATGGAAATCACCATGTCGGGATCCGCCAAGGCCTTGCGGGCGGCTTCGTGATCGGGGCGGAGCCAGGAGCGTGCCTTGAGTCCTGTTAGATGCTTGAGGAATCGATTGGCGCGATCGATGGCAAGCTCCGGAGTGCGATCCTTGCCGTCCTCGATGGCTCTCCAGGTTTGCGTGCGTGCCTTGTATACCAGAGTGAGTTCCGGGCTGTCGCGGAGCTTTCGGACGAGGCCCTGAACATCATACTCCGAGATGCCCCAGAGTTGGGTATCCCGCCATTCCCAACTTTGGAGAGGAATGAGCCCCAGCATCGCCGGATCGATCTTGAAAACCGTGGTTGTGCCAGCCCGCATCGCGAGGATCTCGCCATCCTTGTTCTGTGCGAAATCGAGCTGGATGACGGTGTCGTCGAAGCCAAGAAAGCGCAGGCTGAGGAATGGTCGGTCGAGCCCGTAGGGGCTGAGATCGGTGGCGGTGTCCGAGACGAATCCCGCCACTTTGGCTTCCGTAATCGTCTTCAGCAGACTGAAGAGCGCGGTTTCGTTAGGGGCGCGCATTTCGCCGTCGAGCAGCACTTCAAAGCGGGCTTTCGGATCGTCGCGTTTGATGAAGATGTTGTCGCTGTTGGTCGAGGCTATCAGAATGCCCTGGATCTGTGCGGGGTTGATGGAAGTCAGCGTCGGGTCACGGAGCTCGTTAACGGAGAGGGGGAGATCGGCGAGGGCGACGGGGGCTTTTTCATCCTCGGTCGCTGGCGTCGTGTTTCTGAGGAGCTCAAAAACCGCATTCGGGCGATCGCTGATCCGAGCCAACACGGTCGGAGAGCCGGGTGATTCGGGTGGGTAAATTTCGAGAATGGTCTCAGTGGTTTGGCCGAAGAGCTGAATGGCGATCTGGTCGACGGCCGAAGGGTCATCCGTAGGCAAGGTGACTTCGGAGCGATTCATTACCCTGATGGCTTCAAGGTCGTAGAGGCCCTGAACGAGGCGGTAGATGGAATCGCGGTCAGACTTGAGCTCGAGGGGTTTGACGATTTTCCAAAGCTCCTTCGGCTTGTCGCGGGAGAGGAGCATCTCGCCACTGCGGTTCTTGATGCGCAGGGATTGGACGAGGGGCGGATAAAAAAGGAAGGGGTGATGGTCGCGAAGGCGCTTGAAGCCATCGGTCAGCATCGAGTGGATGTCATTGGGGTCAGTGGAGGCGTAAATGAAATCCTTGCGGTTCTTGTCGCGCGGCTGAACGAAGATGGTGGGGATGGTTTCTCCGGTTTCGGCTTCGGTGCCGAGCCAAGCGGTCCGACGACCCAGCACATATTTGGAAAGGGTTTCGCCATCGTGATCCCTGATCCAGATGCCAATCCATCCGTCCTCGAGCCCGAGGGTGTTGCTTTCCACTTTCTCGATTGGGAGCGCACCTTCGACGCGTGATCCCAGCGTGAATGAAACGAGCTGCTGGGCAATCCGGGGATCCATCCGGTCTTTCCATGGAGAGACGATTTCCCAACCGTTCTCGGTGCGTTGGCAGTAGGCCTTCACGCCATTGCCTTGCAGACCGATATTGCTGACCGTGGCGGGATCGAAGTCGTAAAGTGTGTCTCCGATGGCTGTCGCCGGGGCGCCGAAGACCCGGGCGAGGCTTCCATCCGCCATCCTGATCGCTGCTAGGCCCACCGAGATGAAGGCGAGCAGACCAAGGAAAAGAGTGAAGACGACCGAGCGCATGACGGATTCAGGAGCGTCGCGAGGACCAGACGAGAGCTCCGATCAGTAGAGCGAAGCAGGGCACAAAAATGAGGTTCACGCGGTTGATGAAAGCAACCTGTGGCTTGAGGATGGGAAGCTTGTAGAGACGCAGGCTGCGAGGCCCCTCGCCGGCCAGTTCCTCACGTCCGACGAGCCAGTTGGCGCAGCTTCCGAGGAAGTCCAGATTTTGAACCTGGGCATTCTTCGGCTCGAGGAAGTCGGTGTTCGAGATGACGACCATTTTCGAAATCTCTTTGGCGAGGAGTTCGTCATTCGGCGCGCCGCGAATGACGGCGGCAGCGAGCCCCACGGGACCGGGCGTGTCCTCGCGCGGGTCGAACTCGATCTTCTCTGCGGGAAACTTGGTTTCACCCCAGAAGTTCGGCCAGCTTTCGAGCAAAAGCAACGGAGTGATGCCCTTGGTCAGAAGGGCGTTATCACCCTCGCGCACGTCGAGGCTTTGGGTGTGCCCCTCGAACAGCGTGTTCTTCTCCCAGAGATCGCGGGTGAACTCGGTGCCCGATGTGAAGCGGCTGGTGACCGCCGTTTGAATCGCTCCGCCTTTGACGGTTAAAACGCGATCGTGGCGTGGCGTGATGCCGTTTCCGCGGAGGAAGGCGCGGAGTCGGGGCGGCACGTCCTTCTCTCCCGTGGTGATGAAAATCGAGGATTTCGGACGATTCCAAAAGCTCTCTAACAGCTTGATCTCGTCGGCACTGAGGTCGTAGGCCGGTGCGATGATGGCAATGCAGTTGATGTCCTCGGGAATTTCGTCCACTCCGGCAAAGGGAACCCGCTCGGGAAGAATGTTTTGAGAGACGAGGTTGGCGCTGAGGACAGACCAAGTGGCGCTTCCTTCGGTATTGAGGTCACTCTTGTCGGAAAGCACCCACATTTTGCGGGGTTTGCCCTCGATGGAGCTGACAAGTCCGGCTCGCAGGGCGTCCTGACCGAGGAAGCCGACGACACGGCGCTGGTTGTTGGCGTCGGTCTTGTAAACCACCATGTCCTCGAACTTGACGATGTTGACGTGGGGGCTGACCTGTTTTTCCGTCGAGGTCTCGCGCTCTTTCGCGCTGCGCGCATCGATGATCACGAGGTCCTGCTGGAAGATGATGCCATATTCCGCGGCAAGGGTCTCGGCCTTGTCATTGGCACGGATGGGATCCACGAATCGCAGCTTGATCTTTCCCTTCGAAAGGCGGGCGTATTCCTCGGCAATCGGCCGGATGCGGCTGTAGTAGGGCGCATCGGCTCGGAAGACCACGGTCATCTCGATCGGGTCTTCGCGCTCCGTGATGTTCTCGGAGGCGAGGTAGCGGGTGGTGGAAGTCGATAGCGTGAAATCCAGGTCTTCGCTCAGATCGAAGGGGCGATAGAGCTGGGAGGAGAGGAAATTGACCGCGAGGAAAATGACCACGACGAGCACGACTTGCAGCACCGACAGGAAGCCGATGCGGAAGCGTTTCACCGGTCGGGCGGTGGTATTCGATTCAGGGCTCATGGCTTAGCGTTTCCAGCGACGGTAGTCGACGAGCTGGTAGGTGAGGAAAAGGATGACGAAGGTCAGGGTGGGGTAGTAGATCACGGGCCGAGTATCCACGAAGCCCTTGGCAAAGAGCGCGAGGTGCTCCTGGCAGGAGATGTAGTGGAAAAGCCCGACGCCTTGGAACGCACCGCCCCAAATGACGGGCACGTAGCCGACGAAAAAGAGGATCATCAGGAAGCAGATCGTCAGCAGGCCAGCGATGATTTGGCTGGAGGTCAGTGCCGAAGCGAAGCAGCCGACCGCGGTGAAAGCCATGCCCATGAGGATCAGGATGGCGTAGGTGCCGACGACTTCTCCGGGCGTCCACGAGTCAGGGAGCTCGGCGATCCAGTCGAATATGTGAAACTGGACGAGAGTCGGCAGCCACAAGAAGAGGTAGAAGAGAAAGGCGGCCAGGTACTTGGACAAGACCACTTGCCAGGTCCGCACCGGGGCTGTGAGCAGGGTTTCCAGCGTTCCGGAGCGTTCTTCTTCGGCAAAGGACCGCATCGTGATCAGCGGGAAGATGAAGAGGAACCAGAACCAGAAAACCGGTGAATGGAAGGTGACAAAAATCAGGCTGTCCTGAGAGGGCGTGTCCAGAAAGCCCTTCATGGCCGTGGAGATTCCGACTCCGTTCGCCACGACGACGGCGGCAAGGATCACCCAGCCGAAAGGGTTGAGAAAGAAGGCTTTCAGCTCCTTTCGGAGAAGAATGAAGAGGGTTGGCATGGGTTGGAAGCGCGGGCGGAGCGAATGGGTAAAGGAAGGCTAGGGTTGGGCCAATGCCGAATTTGCAGATTAAGACACTAATCAAGGTGAGAGACGGTCGATCGACCAATTCTGCCCGTCCCTGGTATAGAGGAAGCGGTCGTGAATGCGGGCCGGGCCGCCCTGCCAGAATTCGATGCTTTCGGGAATGACCCGGTAGCCGCCCCAGAACGAAGGCAGGGGGATTTCACCATGGGAGAACTTCTCTTTCAGCTCGGAGAGCTTCTGCATCAGGAACTTGCGCGAGGAAATCACCGAGCTTTGAGCCGACACCCAGGCCCCGAGCTGCGATTCCCGTGGCCGACTGGTGAAGTAGCGGAGCGATTCGGCCGTCGAAATCTTCTCGGCCCGGCCCTGAACGATCACCTGGCGCTCCAGCGTGATCCACGGAAAGAGCAGACTGACCTGCGGGTTCGCGGCGATTTGCGCGGCTTTGCGGCTCTCGTAGTTGGTGAAGAAGAGGAATCCCTCACGATCGAAGTATTTCAAGAGGACCGTGCGCAGGAGGGGGCAACCATTGGCATCAACGGTGGCGAGACTCATGGCATTGGGCTCATGAAGCTTGAGCTCGACGGCTTGAGCGAACCACTGCTCGAATTGATCGAGCGGATGATCGGCGAGGTCTTTGCGGTGAAGACCTTTGGCTGAGTATTCCTCGCGGAAGTCGGACAAATCCATGCGCACTGATAACCTGCCGCGAGGGATCCGAAACGCCAATTTCCGCTCCGAACCACAAAAAAGGTGCCCCGGTTTCCCGCGGCACCAGAGTGTTGTCGCTTGTCCGGAGTCAATCAGGGACGGCTGGCCTTCAGACGGCCGAAGATCCTGCCTCCCGTAGCGTTGCTGCGGGGGACCCTGACGGTGACGGTGTCGGGCGTACTCTCTTCATCAATGCTGACCACGACGCCATTTTCGTCGGCCGACGAGCCATCCTGGGTGATCAGCACGTCATGGGTCTCAGGGAAGCTCAGATCGGTGGACCACTGGAAGTTCGCCGTGACGGTGCCGATGGAATCTTCCCGACGATTGAAGACGAAAATGAAGTCGGTGGCGTCGACCGAAACACTGGGCAGGATCGATGGATCAACGGCGAGTGGATCACCATCGAGGAGGAATTCGAGCACGTTGGCGATGCCGTCTCCGCTGCCATCGTTTTCGGCATCGTCTTCGGCACCATCATTAACGCCGGAGGTGAGGCCGGCGTTGCTGGCCCATGCGTCGTAGGCGTCGCCGGTGCCAAGGGTGAAGGCCACAGTGCTGAATGGAACAAGCGAGTCGCCGTCGCTGTCAGTCGTCCAGTTCATGTCAACGTTGCCGAGAAATGTCAGGTAGCCCGAGTAGCTGGGACTGGTGGATCTGGAACCCGTGTAGGCAGCACCGTCCGTGCTGTTGGGAAGCATGATCGCTGTGGTTCCCTCGCTCAGACCGGTTCCTCCGAGTTCGGCCCCAGTCGTTGAGGAAAGCACGGCGAGGAAGGAGCTGACCGTCCTGAAATCCGTGCCCTGATAGACATAGATCGTGTCCCCGCTGGTACTGGGATTGAAGCTCGCATCTTCCTGGGCGACAGCTCCGATATTGGCGGTGACATTTACGGAGGAATCCACGCTGTCGATAGTGATGACGGTTCCGGCGCTCACTCCGCCGGCAGGAGCTGTCCATCTGAGGGTGCCTTCATTAGCGTCGTCAAATCCCCCGCCAGAACCAATCTCGAGGCCATTCCATTCATCGTCCGTAAAGTAGATTACCTGTCCTTCGTCGATGGGATCGAGCACCACAAATGCGAGGTTTTTTCCAGAGTCGGAATTGAAGCCGGTGAAGGCGATTGAGCCGGGTGTCAGGTTGGGAGCGATGGCGGAGTCGCCGTCATCGAGCACCGTGACGATGAAGGTGTCGCCGCCATAGTTCGGGGCAGATGCTGAAAGCGTCACGGGAATGTCTCCATCGACCTCGAGATCATCGAGGGTGGTGATGGAGAAGGTGACGCTCGAAGTATTGGCGGGAATGGTAACGGTCGCGGGGACGACCGCTTCCGAAGTGTCGCTGGAGGCGAGGCTGATCGTGAGGTCCGCGGTCGGCATGGGGTTTGCCACGATGGTTCCCGTCGACGCAGTGCCCACGGTATCTTCGGTGAACGAGGCTGGAGAGGCGCTCAGGGTCAGGGCCGGGCTTGCGCAGAAAGCCGAGCCATCCACCTTGGTGCCTGGCGAAAGCTGGGCGCCACCGCTCCCCGTGACCAGCGAGTGATCGATATAGGCACTTGGCGTGATCTCGGATTCGAGATTCAGCGCGTCAAGCGGGACACCACTTACGAAGGGTGACTCATAGAAACTGGTCATGATCAGGGTCGCCGAGTCGTCGTGAAGGGTGAGGGTATCCGATGAGTTGAGCGACAGGGTTCCTGCGGAAGCGGCGACTGCCGACGTTCCGTTGATGCCGCTGATGTTTGGAGAGAGCGAGGAGAAGACGAGGATCGCGCAATCCGTATCCAGAATCGTATTCGCCTCAAAGGTGTGTCTAACAGAGTCCGCGTCGGAAATTGTCCAACCCGAAATGTCGAGCGGCCCGCCCGATGTATTGACGAGTTCCACAAACTCGTCGCTCCCATTGGCGATCCCGTCCCCATTCAGATCGAGATCGAAGTTGTTAGGATAGATTTCGTTGATGATGAGGGGAGTGGTGTCGGCGAAGTCATCCGCAACGATGAGTTCAGCCGTGCCATCGAAGAAGCCGCTCCCACCAGCGGTGAGAATGACGAGCTGCGAGCCGTCGAAAATCGAGTCGTCTACGGTAGTGACGGTGACATCGACCGTGTCATCACCGGCAAGGAATTCAGCGGTGGCGGGGAGGATGGCTTCGCCAGTGTCGCTCGAGGAAAGGTCGATCGTGGCGGCCGAAGTGGTCGGGCCGTCGCGGAAGATGGTAAGCGTCGTGGACTGCCCGTTTTCCGCGAGTTCGGTTTCGCTAAGCGCAAGGAAGACCGTCACGGGTCGTGTGCCGCCCGTTACGAACGCGGTGGTGTCGAAAGGAACATCAGGGGCGGTCCCATCATTCGACTGGTCACCTGTTCCATCACCGAAAATCCAGAAGGTGCTATCATTGATGAGGGTAAGGTAGTCCGCCAGCGAAGCTTCGCCCGTACGAGCCCCGTTGTAAGCCATGACATCGGCACCGTTTGCGGTGAAGTTGGCATCGACTCCAATCGTCAGGCCGGTTCCTTCCAGCGTTCCGAGTGAGGACTCATTTCCATTAGAAATGACCGCGAGAAAACTCGTGGGCGCGGCGGCTTCACCTTGGAAGGCGATCGCGGCGTCGCCCGTTGAACTAAGATTGAAACTCCCCCCCGTCGTCAAAGTCCCGATGTTTGCCGTCAGCGCGTCGCCGAGGGAGTTGAGAGTCACGACCGTTCCTGCTGCCACGCCACTCTCAGGCGCTGTCCAAATCACGGAGCCCTCGCTGCTCGCGAACTCGGTTCCGTTCCAGTTGTTGTCGGTAATGGTGATCACTTCATTCCCGGGAATCGCCACAATGGCGACAAAGGCAAGGTCGTCATTGGCGTCCGCATTGAATCCAGTGAAGGCGATGTCACCTGGGCCGAGGGCAAAAGCGCTGATGGGGGACAAACCGAAGGCGACGAGGGCAAGGGGGCGGATTTTCATGAAACTGCTGGCTTTCCGATGGATTTCAAAGCCGGGAGCATGAGCTGTGCCGCAATCGACACACGACCTGCTTTATGGCCTTTACGACACATAGACCGTCGCACTTGGAGAGGCGATGGGAAAATGGCCTACGCTTTTCGCTCATCGCGGTTTTCTCTTGCGCTTTCTTAGTTTTCAGAAATAATAGAAAACAATGAAGGGCGAGGCTGACAAGTTGAAGCAGGCGCGGGAGCAGTTCGTGTCCCAGTGGGGGGCGCTCGGGACGCAGTGGGGGATTAACCGGACGATGGCCCAGATTCATGCCCTTCTCATGACAGTCCCGGACCCCATGAGCACGGATGATGTGATGGCGGAGCTGGAGATCAGCCGGGGAAACGCTCACACGAACCTGAAGGAGCTCATCGCCTGGGGGCTGATCCGGAGCGTCGTGAAAAAGGGCGAGCGACGGGAGTATTTCGAAGCAGAGAAGGATGTTTGGTCCATTTTTACGACCGTTGCAAAAGAGCGAAAGCGTCGCGAGATTGAGCCGGCCATCGCGGTCCTTCATCAATGCGCGGAGGAGAGCAAGGAAATGACGAGCGAGGAGGGGAAGGTCTTCCACGAGCAGATGCGCCAGTTGGAGGAGTTTGTCGGTTTCGCCTCGACGATGGCCGACAAGATCGCCTCGATGAAGCATGGGTTCGCCATTCAATTGGCGGCCAAACTTCTCAAATAGGCGGTTATTTTTTGCCCATCAATTTCACGATTTACTGAAAATATAAAATTAAATACAAGGAGGCACCACCAGCCATGGAAACAAAAACGCCCGTCATCATCTTTGGAGCAAATGGCTTCATCGGTCGCTATCTCTGTCGATACTTTGCCCGTCAGGGTCGGGAAGTGGTCGCGGTGGGGAGGCGGCGTGACGGCTGGTCGGGCGATGGCATGTTTCTCGAGTGGGATGGAAAGACCATTGGGCCCTGGGCGCTGGCTCTCGAAGGGGCGGGATTGGTCATCAATCTGGCGGGGAGGAGTGTGAACTGTCGCTACAACGAGGCGAACCGCCATGAGATCATGGAGTCGCGGGTTGCAGCGACGCGGGTGATTGGCGAAGCGATTGCGAGTTGCAAGGTGCCGCCGGTAGTGTGGATGAATGCCGGGACGGCGACGCTTTATCGTCACGCCGAGGACCAACCGCAGGATGAATGGACCGGCGAGCCGGGCGAGGGGTTCTCGGTTGGTGTGGCGCAGCGTTGGGAGCAGGAGTTCTTCGCGGCGAAGGTCGCGGGCCGGACGCGGAAGCTGGCTTTGCGCATCGGGATGGTGATGGCGAACGAGCCCGAGACGGTTTTCGATGTGCTCAATGGCCTGGTGCAACGGGGACTTGGAGGGCGAATGGGCAGTGGCAGACAACGGGTGAGTTGGATTCACATGGATGACTTGCTGGAGATCATCAGCAGGCTTGAAGCCGACGGATTTGCTGATGGGGTCTATAATCTGACGGCACCCCATGCGCCGACCAATGCGGAGTTGATGCAGCGCTTCCGCGAGATGCTTGGAATGCCGCTCGGGCTTCCGTCGGCGAAGTGGATGCTGGAGTTGGGGGCGCTGGTGATGGGGACTGAGACGGAATTGGTTTTGAAGAGCCGTTGGGTGAAGCCGGGTCGGCTGATGGCCGAAGGCTTCCGCTGGCGCTGGCCTGAGATGGGATCGGCACTTTTTGATCTCGAATCGCGACGCGGATTGGAGGGGTTTTTCCACGTGCCCGAGAGGCGGGCCGCGGGGTCGAAAGTGTGGACCACGGGGAAAGGATTGAGGACGGCATGAGGGGGGCGTCGAAAATTCGCTGATGTCGAAAGGTTTACTTTGTCGTGCTCGCACAAAGGGGCTACTCTGACCGCGCACTGAGATGAGCGGATTGGAAACAAGACATCGTAAGCCCGGCGCGGCACAGATGCTGATTCTCCTCGGTTCGTTGGTTGTCGTGATCGCCGGACTGAAGGCGGCTCAGGGTTTCTTCGTGCCGATGCTGCTGGCGTTCTTCCTCGCAACCGTGAGTTTCCCGATCACCAACTGGCTGAGAAACCACAAGGTGCCGCGGGCCGTAGCAGTGCTTCTGACCGTGCTCGTCGATTTCGCCTTCCTCGCCGGGCTGGTACTTTTGGCCATTTCGATCATTGGTGACCTGCAGGAAAAATGGAACTCCGAGTATTCGGCGCTGACCATTACCAGGCTGGAGCAGGCGGTCGATGGCGTGGCGGCGATGGGGGACAAGGTGAATAGCTTCTGGAGCGAAGGTCAGAACTCCCAGGACGCCGATTCCGGAATTCCGGAGATCGATGCTCCGAAGGCGATCCCTGTTCCGGAAGGGGAACGGATCGAACTGGAGAGACTTGAGAAGGAGTCGCGCCTGACCCAGGCCGCAGGCGTAGTGCTTGCCCAGCTTCGGGAGCTGAAGTTTGCCCAGGTTTGGAATGTCGGCACGGATGTGGTCGCGCGCGTGGTCTCCTTTTTCGGAACCTCCCTGGTGATCCTGATCCTGACGGTTTTCATGCTGACCGAAGCGCGCATGTTCGGGCGGCGTTTCGATGCGATTTGCGAAGCTCGCGGGCCGAACATTCAGCGTCTGCTGAGTGCCTTGAAGGACACCCAGCGCTATCTCGGGATCAAGACGGCCATCAGTCTGGCGACTGGTGTCCTGGCCGGCACCTTGTGCTGGGCGGCGGGATTGGATTTCTATGTGTTGTGGGCCATCCTTGCCTTCGCGCTGAACTACATTCCCGTGGTGGGCTCGGTGATTGCCGGTTTGCCGCCGACGATTCTCGCACTGCTGGTCAATGGCCCACCAGAGGCCTTGGCGATCATGGGCGGCTACGTGTTGATCAATACCTTCCTTGGGAACTTCATCGAACCGATGCTGATGGGACGCCGCTTTGGCCTCTCGACCTTGATCGTCCTGCTCTCCGTGCTCTTCTGGGGCTGGCTCTGGGGTCCGATTGGGATGCTGCTGGCCGTGCCTTTGACGATGATGGTGAAGGTGGTGCTCGATAACAGCAATGAGTTCCGGTGGATCGCGGTGGCGATAGGAAAGGAGACTCACGGTCTTCATGAGGAAAAGCGGATTCTCAAGGAAGGAGCGGCGGAGAAGCGCGACGGGGAAGCGATCCCGGCCGAAACGGCCGAAGCTACGGGTCAGCCCTAGATTGGCGGCGTTTTCCGCTGGAATGTGACGGCGGTCTCTCCATCTTGCCGCCGCCACATGAACCGTTTCCAAAAGCTCGCCACCGCCGCGCTCGTCTCGGTGGTCATCCTGTTGTTCGTCGGAGCGATCGTGAGAGTCACTGGCGCGGGCCTTGGTTGCCCGGACTGGCCGAAGTGCTGGGGCTGCATCATTCCTCCATGGAAAGTCGAGCAGGTGGACCTCGGACGGATTGATTTTGAAAAGTTCCAGCGCAAGGCCGAGCGACTTGGACGGGATCCCGAAACCGTGACTCCCGAGCACATCCTCGAGAATTTCAATCCGCGTCACGTCTGGACGGAGTTCGTCAACCGCCTGTTTGCTCTACCGGTTGCCTTCTTTTCCCTGGCGACCATGGTGGCGGCCTTCGGGCAGCCTCGACGGCGACGGATCGTCTGGTGGAGTGCCCTCGTTTCCTTGATCCTTGTGGGCGCGAATGCCGTGCTCGGAGCGATGGTGGTTTACAGCGGGCTCAAACCCGGAGTGCTCACGCTGCACATGGCTCTGGCGATGCTGCTGGTCGGGCTCCTGACCTATACTGCCTGGCGCGGGACCGATCAGCCGTGGTCGCTCCGCTTGGACTCGCGCTCGATCCTCTCCGTTCGGGCCTGGGTGTTTGCCTTGCTTGCCTTGATCGTGGTCGAGGGGATCATGGGGACCCAGATTCGGGAAATGACCGACCTCCTGGCGAAGTCCCACGACGGAGCTCCCCGAGAAGAGTGGATCGGCGAATTGGAGGGAACCTCTGTGTACCTGATCCATCGAAGCTTTTCCTGGGCGATCGTGGTCGTTTCCTTTTTCGCCTGGTGGCAGACGGGCAAGGCAACTGGGGGAGAAGTGGGAAAGCCCGCCAAAGTATTGTTGGCTTTGGTTGGAGTTCAAATGGTCCTTGGACTCGTCATGTCCCAGATCCGGGTATTTGCGGTGGTTCAGGTTCTTCACGTCGGATTGGCCGGGATCATGCTTGCAGCAGTGGTGCTCTGGCTCTGTGGAACCTGGAAAGTGCGCGAGCTTTCCTCCTAGGAAAGTGGAGCGTTGACGGATGGGGTTCCGGGTGAATAATCCCGCCGCCCGGCGGCAATAAGTGTCCATCGGGTTTTCAGAGCTGCCAAATCCGGCGGCACCATTACCCACCAACACGATCATGACTAACATCGCAATTAACGGATTCGGACGCATCGGACGTCTTGTCTTCCGCGCACTCGTCGAACAGGGCCACCTCGGAAAGACCTTCAATGTGGTTGCCGTGGGTGACCTCGTTCCTGCCGATAACCTCGCCTATCTCGTCAAATATGACTCCACCCAAGGCCGCTTCCAGGGTGAAGTGTCCTCGAAGAAGTCCTCACCTGACCTCGCTGAAGATGACATCATCGTCGTCAACGGCCACGAAATCAAAGTCGTCAGCGCCCGCACTCCAGAAGGCCTTCCCTGGAAGGAACTCGGTGTCGACATCGTGATCGAAAGCACGGGTCTTTTCGTCGAAGACAAGCTTGCCCAGGGTCACATCACCGCTGGTGCCAAGAAGGTCATCATCTCCGCTCCTGGTAAGGGAGACGGCGTCGCGACTTTCGTTCAGGGCGTCAACGACGACCAATACGATCCTGCGAAGCATCACCTGATCTCGAACGCAAGCTGCACCACCAACTGCCTTGCCCCACTTGTCCACGTCCTCCTCAAGGAAGGCATCGGCATCAAGGAAGGTCTCATGACCACCGTTCACTCCTACACCGCGACTCAGAAGACGGTCGACGGACCTTCGAAGAAGGACTGGAAGGGTGGCCGCAGTGCTGCGATCAACATCATCCCATCGACCACCGGTGCCGCCAAGGCCGTTGGTCTCGTTTGCCCGGAAGTGGCCGGCAAGCTCACGGGTATGGCGTTCCGCGTGCCAACTCCGACCGTTTCGGCTGTCGACCTCACCGTGAAGACCGAGAAGGAAACTTCACTCAAGGAAATCAACGAACTTCTCAAGAAGGCTTCCGAGACTTACCTCAAGGACATCCTCGGTTACACCGAAGACGAAGTGGCCTCCTCCGACTTCATCCACGATCCGCTTTCCTCGATCTACGATGCGGGTTCCTCGATCGAACTCAACAGCACCTTCTTCAAGCTGGTCAGCTGGTATGACAACGAATGGGGTTACTCGAACCGTGTTGTCGACCTTCTCGACGACATCGTGAAAAAGGGTATCTGATCGATTTCGTTCTCGTTCGATGTTTAAGCGTCCGGCCCGTAAGGGGCGGGCGCTTTTTTTCGTCTTGGAGGGATGGAAGATGGAAGATGGTGGATGGTGGATGGTGTGCGGTGTGCGGTGTGCGGTGCGTGTCACCCCCAGGGACGGAGATGAACGATGAATGAATCCCGGAGGGATGGCAGATGTTAGCCGGGGGTCGAGCGCAGCGACTACCCCCGGATTCGAGAGGAGAGTTATTGCATCCCGGAGGGATGCCATCAGGGCCGGCCCTCTATTGTCGCCTAATCGAGATAACGCTCTTCGAAACCCACTCCCGACTTCGAGCGAAACTCCACCAGTTCTTCCCGGCCCAGGCTTTCTGTCGCGAAGATCAAGTGGTGGCGAAGAACGGCGTAGGTGAATGGCATGCCACGCTAAATAGATGAGAAGGTCTTTAGGTTCAGCAATCCGGGTGGCATCCCTCCGGGATGCTTGGTTTCTCCGGCCTTAAACCCGGGGGTGGTCGCTGCGCTTGACCCCCGGCTATCATCTTTCATCCCTGCCGGGATGCTCGGCTATCATCTTTCATCCCTGCCGGGATGCTCGGCTATCATCTTTCATCCCTGCCGGGATGATCGGCTATCGACTTTCATCCCTGCCGGGATGATTCAATGCGCGGCGAGCCAGTTGTCGCCGGTTCCGTGTTCGACGAGGATGGGAACTTTGTTTGGAAGGGGCAGGGCGGTCTCCATCAGCCCGATGATTTCGGGAATGAGGGTGGCTTCTTCGGCAGGATGAAGGTCGAAGACGAGTTCGTCGTGAACTTGGAGCAGCATTCGTGTTTGGTACTGCTTCTTTCGTAGCAAGGCATCGACCTTGATCATGGCGAACTTGATCATGTCGGCGGCCGTTCCTTGGATGGGTGTGTTGATCGCGGCGCGTTCGGCATTGCCACGGATGGTCTGGTTGCCGGATGTTAGATCGGGGAAGTAGCGGCGTCGGCCGCTGAGGGTTTGGACATAACCGCTTTCACGGGCCTCGGCAATGGTGCGGTCCATGAACTCCTTGATGGCAGGATACTCCTTGAAGTAGTTGTCGATCAGTTCAGCAGCCTCGGCTCGACCGATGCCAAGTCGTTGACTGAGTCCAAAGGCGGAGATGCCGTAGATGATCCCGAAGTTCACCATCTTGGCGCCGCTGCGCTGCTCGCGGGTGACTTCGCTCTCCCTGACACTCCAGACCCGAGCTGCCGTGGCGGTATGGATGTCACGCTGATTGCGGAAGTCATCGATCATCGACTCGTCGTTGGCGAGCGAGGCCATCACACGAAGTTCGATCTGGGAGTAGTCGCAGCTCAAAAGGGTAAATCCTTCTCGGGGGACGAAGGCTTTTCGAATCTCCCGTCCCGCAGCGGAGCGAATCGGGATGTTCTGAATATTTGGATCGGTTGATGCCAGACGTCCGGTGGCGGCGACAAGTTGATGGAAGTGAGTGTGAATGCGCCCTGTCGATGGAGCGATGTGGGCGGGGAGTGCGTCGACATAGGTCGACTTGAGTTTGGTCGCTTCGCGGTATTCGAGGATGGAGTCGATGATAGGGTGTTTTCCCGCCAGGGATGAAAGCGTTTGTTCGTCAGTTTTGAACTGACCTTTCCTGGTCTTTTTCGGCTTCTCGACGAGCTTCAAGTCGTTGAAAAGGATCTCTCCGAGTTGCTTCGGCGAATTGAGATTGAAGGGACGTCCTGCCTGCTCGGAGATGGAACGGCTCAGTTCCCCGATGCGGGATTCCAGCGAAGAGCTGATGTCGGACAGTGACCCGGTATCGAGTGCAATGCCTTCCATCTCCATGCGCACGAGAACGGGAAGGAGGGGGGCTTCAAGATCGGAAAAGATGGCATCTTGTCCGGCGGTACGGAGTTGGGGCCGGAGGTGCTCGGATAGCTGCCAGGTGATGTCGGCGTCCTCCGCCGCATACTCTGCCAGGCTCTCCAGTGGGATCGATGCCATGTCGAGTTCCTTGCTCGCCTTCTTCTTCGCCGCGTGGGCGAAGAGGTCATCAGGGTCCCCTTCGGGCTCTGTCTGGCTGGCGATGGTGGCCAGTTTGATGGGGGAATAGCCGAGCAGGCTTTCGGCGAGATAGTCCATGCCATGACGCTGCTCGGGATGAAGGAGCGCATGGGCGAGCATGGTATCAAAGTAAGGCCCGCTGGTGGCAATGCCGTGCTGCTGGAGAACCGAGAGGTCGTATTTGAGATTGTGACCCATCTTTTCGGCGCGGCCGGAAAGAATTTCTTCGAGCGGTGTTTTGATCGAATTGGAATAGGGAAGATACCAGGCTTCTCCTGCTTTCCATGAGAAGGCGATGCCTAACAGTCGCGCCTCGAAGCGATCGAGTCCGGTAGTTTCGGTGTCGAAACAGAAACACTTCTGGGCGGCGAGATGCTTGAATAGCTCCGCCTGCTTTTCCGGAGTATCGGCCAGCTGATAGTGGTGCTCGACATCGCCAATGGTTTTGAAGGTTTCCTGAAGCGTCGGCTGGATGTCGGGGCTCTTCTCCTCGGCCGAGCTGGGGGATTCGCTTTGGGTGTCAGTGCCAAACAGGCGTTTGCTCAGAGTTCGGAACTCAAACTCGGTAAATAGATCTTTGACCCTGTTATCATCGCGCGATGAAAGCACGAGGTCGTCCCAGGAGACGTCGATGGGGGCATCGACGATGATGGTGGCGAGATCTTTGGAGAGTCGTGCGAGATCCGCATTCTCGATCACTTTCTCCTTCTGCTTGCCCTTGAGCTTGTCGGTGTTGGCGAGAACGCCTTCGAGGGAGCCGTATTCGGAGATGAGTTTCTGAGCGGTTTTTGGACCGACTCCAGGGATGCCGGGAATGTTGTCTACCGAATCGCCCATCATGCCGAGCAGGTCGATGATCTGAGCGGGCTGTTCGACGCCCCAGATGGAGGAAAGCTCGGGCAGTCCGACGACTTCGTGGTCGTTGCCCTTGCGGCCGGGTTTCCACATGAAAGTACTGGCACTGATCAATTGGGCGAAGTCCTTGTCGGGCGTAACCATGTAGGTTTCGAAGCCGTCAATTTCCGCCTTTTTGGCGAGCGTGCCGATCAGGTCGTCGGCTTCGAAGCCATCCTTTTCGAGGACGGGGATTTGGAAGGCCTGGCAGAGACGCTTGACGTGGGGAATGGCTGCGGCGAGTTCCTCGGGCATGTCCTCCCGCTGAGCCTTGTATTCCGGGAATTTCTCATGTCGGGATGTGGGGGCCGAGGTGTCGAAGGCGACGCCGATATGCGAGGGCTTCTCGTTCTCAAGGATGGTCAGCAGCGTATTGGTGAAGCCGTAGAGAGCGGAGGTGTTGACCCCTTTGGAGTTCCGAATGGGATTGGTAATGAAGGCGAAATGGGCTCGGTAGACGAGCGCCATGCCATCGAGAAGGAACAGGCGGGGCATGGGAGAAAGAGACCAGAGCGAGCGGGTCGGAGTCCAGTGAAGAAGACGCCTGCCTCCAGCTGGCTGACAAAACTCTCGCAAAGAATGCCGAAGCTTCTTACGTAGTCCCCTCACATGAAGCTCGGTCCCTCAGTTATTGGAATCATTATCGCAGGTGTTTTAGGTTATCTTTTAGAGCCTTCGGTCCGCCCGGCTCTGCTACCCACTCCGAAAAAAGTCGTCGAGAAGGCCGACGGCAGCTCCACCCCGGTGGAGATCGAATCACCCGCGAAACCCGCAGCTCCCGCGGCCCCGATCGCCCCCGCGCCACCGGCTTGGGTCGCGACATTGACCCCGGAACAACTTCCGGAGGCGGTCAAACTGAAGAGTGAGGCATCACTCCCGATTGCTGGAGCATCTGCCCCCATGCTTGTTCCGGCTGGCGTTCAGGTTAAACCCGTCCGAGTCGAGGGAAACGAGCTGGTTATCAACTTCGGAGGAACGGCAGAGGGCAAAGTGGCTGTGATGTCGACCGATCTGGTCCAAGTGCTCGGAAACAAGCCGCCTGAAGCCCCGACAGCCCCACCAGTGGCCGCGGCTCCCGCGGCTCCGGAGGCTCCGGCGATGGCTGATCCAGCGACTCCAGCTGAGCCAGCCACGCCCGAAGCTGCAGCCCCTGCCGCTCCAGCCGTGGCCGACAAGCAACTTTCTCCGGAGGAGATCGTCGCCGTCATGCAGGCCAGCGTGAAGGCGGGCGAGATCAAGGAGTTTGCCTTCGACCAGGTTCTTGGCTGGAAGGCCGACGAGGACAAGGAGTCCGGCGGCGAGACCTATCAGACCGGCCTCGCCTCGTATAAGGCTGAGACCATTTTCGGCGTGAAAAACATCCAGGCTCAAGCCCTGATCAAGGGCGGCAAGGTCGAGAAGTGGATCTGGCCGAAGAGCGGCATGGAAATCAAGTAATGCTACCGGTTGTAGCGCTCACGCAGGTGATTCAGGTGAGCCCTTGCGTTGGGCTCACTCCCCGTCGCTCTCTTGACGATTTCGGAAGGTTCGAGCGTCGCGCCGTGGTCGTGAACCTTGGCTCTCAGCCATTGAAGGAGCGGTGCATAGTCCGCTTTCGAGAAGGCGCTTCTGATCGACCCATCCCGCATGGAAGCCGCGAACAGCTGCGCGGCATTCAGATTTCCAAGCGTGTAGGTTGGAAAGTAACCGAGTCCTCCCATTGACCAGTGGATGTCCTGGAGGCATCCGTGGGCATCGTCAGGCGGAATCAGGCCGAAGCTTTTCTCAAAGGCTTCATTCCAGGCGGCCGGGACGTCGGCAACCTTCATTTCGTCCCTCATCAGTCTTCTTTCGAGCTCGAAGCGCAGCAGGATATGGAGGTCGTAGGTCGCCTCATCCGATTCGACGCGGATGAAGGAAAACTCAGCCCGATGAATGTAGGCGAGGAAGTCGTTCAGATCCGTGTTCTTCAATTGGGGGAAATGCTCAGCGGCCACAGGGAGCCAGTGGGCCCAGAATTCTCGTGAGCGACCGACGTGATTTTCCCAAAGGCGCGATTGGGATTCATGGATCCCGAGCGAAACCGAATCCCCGGCGGCTTGGCCGAAGTCCCCGGCGCGAAGCCCCTGCTCGTAGAGCCCGTGACCCGCTTCATGAAGAACTCCGAGAAGCGATGAGGTGAAGTCGCTCACCTCATAGCGCGTTGTTAGACGGATATCGTCTGGACCCAGGGTGGTGCAGAAAGGGTGGGTGGTGGTGTCGATGCGTCCCCGGTCGAAGTCGAAGCCAAAGGAGCGCGCGACTTTCTCGTTGAAGCTCATCTGTTGATCGATGGGGTAGGGACCCTCCGGAAGCTTCGCGGGCTTTGCCTCGGTGCGTGCTACGGCCGCTGCTGCAATGTTCCGGAGATCAGGACCGAGCTCATCGAAAATTCTGCTGACACTGGCGGTGGTGGCACCGCGCTCGTAAGTCTCGATCAGGGCATCGTAGGGCTCGTCCTGATAGCCCCAGAGTTCAGCTTTCTCACGGCTGATATCGAGGACCGACTGGAGATGGGGAGCAAAGAGACTGAAGTCGGAAGTCTTCCGCGCCGTAGCCCAGGCATGCTTGGAGCGTGAGGAGATTTCAGAGTTCTTCTCGACGAGTGAGGCGGGAAGCTTGGTGGACCGATCAAAACGACGCTGCATCTCGCGCAGGTTTCCAAGCGTGCGCTCGTCGGAAGAATCGGTTTCGTCAAGGGCTGCCTTCAAGGCGTCGCCCAGCTCCTTCGAGGTCGAGAGTTCGTGGCTGCGACCTGCCAACCAGGATAATTGGCGGGCACGCCAATCGTGGGCCTGTTCCGGAAGATAGGTTTCCTGATCCCAACCCAGAACGGAGGCCGATGATGAAACGATGGCAGCCTCGGTGGCGAGGCGTTTGAGGCTTTCGAAAGCAGACATGTTAGAGAGGCTGTTGTTGGGAGAGGCAATGCAGTGTTCCGCCTTCTTCGACGAGGTCCAGAGCGTCGATTCCGACGACTTCGCGCCCGGGGAATAGTTCGCGGAGGATCCCGCAGGCGCGGTCGTCATTGCGCGACTGGCGGAAGGTCGGAACCAGCACACCACCATTGACGATGAGGAAATTGACGTAGGCAGCGGGAAGCACCGGCAGTCGCCATCCAGGAACTTCGCAGGCTTCGGGCATCGGCATCTCGACGAGTTCAAAGGGCTTTCCGAAATCATTGCGGAACTCGGATAGCCGCTGAAGGTTGTCGCTCAGAACGCGATGATTGGGTGAGTTTGAATCCTTCTCGACACAGGCAACGATGGTGCGGTCATCGGTAAACCTCGCAAGGTCGTCGATGTGGCCGTCGGTATCGTCGCCCTCGATGCCGCGCGCCAGCCAGAGAATGTCCTGCACGCCGAGGTAATCGCGCAGGTTCTGCTCGATCTGCTCGCGGCTGAGCTGCGGGTTGCGGTTCTTGTTGAGCAGTACGGCCTCGGTTGTTAGGAGCTGTCCGGATCCATTGATCTCGATGGCACCGCCTTCAAGGATCATAGGGGCTTCGAAGCGTCGGATCTTCAAGGTTCCAGCAATCTGCGAGGGGATGGAGTTATCGCCATCCCAGGGTTTGAATTTGCCGCCCCAGGCATTGAATTCCCAGTCTGTTAGAGCGACTTCGCCGCTTTCGCGATGCTTGACGAAAATGGGTCCGTGGTCACGGCACCACACATCGTCGTGCGAATGATCAAACAGTTCAAGGCGCTCCGGAACGGTCTTCGCCTTGTTGCAGATCTGCCGGATTTCCTCATGTGAGGAACTGGGAGCGTTGATCCGCACCGTTTCGAAGCGGCTGATGCCGGCGGCAAAGGCAGCAAAGCGTGAATGGATCGTGTCGCGCTTTTCGCCGCCCCAATGGCGTGGGTCGTCGACGGGCCACGAGAGCCAGACGGCTTCCTGGGGTGCCCATTCCGGGGGCATGGAAAATCCGAGGGATGCAGGGGTCATTGGCGCCAGCGGGTGGTGAGTTCGCCGTAGGCGTCGATCCGACGGTCACGGAAAAAGGGCCAGATGCGGCGGAAGTCCTCGACGTTTTTGAAGTCCAGATCGTGATGGAGGATTTCCTCCTGGTCTGTGGATGCCTTGGCGACCAGTTCGCCATAAGGATTGGCAACGAAGGAGCGTCCCCAGAATTCGCTATCGCCTTCGATGCCGACGCGATTGACCGCAGCGAGGTAGCAGCCATTGGCGACGGCGTGTCCGCGTTGCACGGTTTCCCAAGCGCAGTGCTGGGCGACCCCGAGTTCTTCCTTTTCTTCAGGCAGCCAGCCGATGGCTGTGGGGTAGATCAGCAGCTGCGCCCCGCCGAGTGCCATCAGCCGCGCTGCTTCCGGATACCATTGATCCCAGCAAACCAGCACGCCGAGTTTGCCGAACCTGGTTTCCCAGACGGGCCAGCCACTGTCACCGGGGGTGAAGTAGAATTTTTCCTCGAATCCGGGATCCTGGGGGATGTGGGATTTCCGATAGAAACCCAAGAGCGATCCATCGGCATCATGGATGGCGGCGGTGTTATGATAGAGTCCGGGACCGCGGTGCTCGAAAAGCGACGAGACGATGACAACCCCGAGCTCGCCTGCGAGCTTGCCGAGGCGGTCGGTGACCGGTCCGGGGAGCGCGTCGGCGAGATCAAAGAGTGCCGGATCTTCGACCGTGCAGAAGTACGGCGTGAGGAAGAGTTCCTGAGTGACCACGATGTTCGCGCCCTCGGCGGCGGCACGTCGGATCAGGGACTCGTGATGGTCGAAGGATTCTTCCTTCGTCGGGAATGCACGGGATTGCAGTAGGGCGATGCGAGGCATGCCGCTAAGATGCTCGAAGCTGCGCGAAGGTCCAATCCAGAAGCGCGGAGACAGCGCGAGGGCGCGAATTTTTTCTCGGTGTCGGGAAAATCTTCCGACCACCGCGCGTTCAACGCCGCGCGATCAGATCACTCCGCGCTCCTTGAGAAAGGGGACCAGTTCGTCGACCCCGAAGTCGGCAAGCACTTCGCCTTCCCAGTTCATGGTGGGAGCTTTGCTCTGGCCGGAAAGGTTGATCATCTCCTGCAAGGCGACGTGATTGCCCGAGACGATCACGGTGTCGTGCTCGATGTCCTCTTTTTTCAGGAAAGCGACCACCTCGTCGCACCAAGGGCAACCGGGTTTGATGTAAAGAGTTCTCATGGTTCAGATAAATCGCACAGCGTGCTTCTTTGAGAGTTTGAGGACGTCCCCGCCGGAAATCGAAACCACCGCGTTGGGATCGGTAAGTTTGCTGCCATTGAGTTGCACGGAGCCGGGAGCAATGAACTGCTTCTTGAGCTCGCCATTCGATTTGGCAATGCCGAATGCGGACTCGAAGGCGTGCGAGCTGAGACTCAGGACCGTTAAGTCCGCGGGCAGTTCTGCCATTTTGAGTTCGGGAAGTTCGGCGGCCGCCAGGTCCTTCTTGGAAAAGCGGGTGTCCCAATCGTCACGTGCGGCCTGACCCGCTGCATCATCGTGGTAGCGGCTGGTGAGTTTTTGCGCCAAGGTCTTCTTGGCCTCCATCGGATGAGTGTTCGGGTCGAGTGATTCGCCGAGCAGCAGCTGGTAGTAGCGTGCCATCAAGTCGTCCGATACGCTCATGAGCTTGCCGAACATGTCGAGGGAGTTGTCGTTGACCCCGACGTAGTTGTCGTAGGATTTCGACATCTTTTTCACGCCATCCAGGCCCTCGAGCAAAGGCACGAGCATGACGACCTGCTGCGCTTGTCCTTCTTCCTTTTGAAGGTCGCGGCCGACGAGGATGTTGAAGAGTTGGTCGGTGCCGCCGATTTCAACATCAGAGCGAATTTCGACCGAATCCCAGCCCTGCATGACGGGGTACTGGAGTTCGTGAAGTCGGACTTCGGTGGCGGAATCGATCCGGGTGCGGAAATCCTCACGTTGGAGCATTTGCTGGAGGGTCACCCGGGCATTGAGACGCAGCACGTCTTCATAGCTCATCTTTCGGAACCAGTCGCCGTTGTAGACGATTTCGGTTTTCTCGCGGTCGAGGATTTTGAAAGCCTGATCGGTGTAGGTCTTGGCATTTTCCAGAACCTGATCGCGGGTCAATGGGGGGCGGGTGGCGGATCGTCCCGATGGATCGCCAATGGTGGCGGTAAAGTCTCCGATGAGGAGGACCGCTTGATGCCCGAGTTCCTGAAACTGGCGGAGTTTTTCCAGCGGTACCGTGTGGCCGAAATGAATGTCTGGAGCAGTCGGGTCGACGCCGAGCTTGATCCGCAACGGGCGGCCAAGTCGGAGTTTTTCAAGGAGTTCCTTCTCAGAGAGAACCTTGGCGGTGCCCGCGGTGAGGATTTCAAGCTGTGCTTCTGGCGTCACGGCGCTGGGAATAGGGGAGGATCAGGCAGGTGGCAAGTGGCGAGGTGCTCAAGGCTCGACATGAAGGGGGAGTTGCGGCTCATTTCCCAGCATGGATGAGCCCTCTCCCTACCAATCACCGGCAAGCTCAGGCATGCCGTCCATGCCGCTCGAAGGAGCGGAGTCCGGTGCTGCCCAGGCGTTCGGAGTCATCCACATCATTTTCGGTGTCTTCGGGATCCTGATCGGTGTCTGGAACGTGGTGGGCGTCTATCTGTCGGAATCGATGAATGGAATCGCCATGCCGGCCGGACCGGAACGGGAGAGGCTGTTGGAAGTTCAGCAAAGATACCTCGCCGAGGTGGGGTGGGTCAGCATCATGACCGGGATTTTCATCCTCGTGCTCTCGGTTCTCCTGCTGATCTCCGGGCCCAAGCTGTGGAAAAAGAAGGCTTCCGGCCTTCGCTGGTCGAATCGCTACGCGTGGATGTCGATCGCGACCAAGCTCGTGAGCATCGTGGTGGGACTGCTTGTCGTGCTCCCCGCATCTCGCGAAATGACGGAGGCGCTGATCAAGGACATGGCGGGCAGCTCGGATACCATGGCGGGCTTCATGTCCGTCGGCAGCTCGCTCGGTGTTCTGCTGGGGCCAATTTTCGGGATGGTCTACCCGGTGCTCGCGCTCATCCTGCTGAACCGACCATCCGTGACGCGCTTCCTCCAGGACTGATTTTCTCAGAGCTCCTTGAGGTGGAGTTGGAGGATGCGTTTGACCTCAGCAATCGTTTCCGGTTTTCGCGTCAGCGAGTGGCCGTAGGGCACGATGAGCTCGCTCCGCGAATCTTTGAAATGAGATGACCAGTAGGGGACGATGCCGTCCGAGCTTTCAGGTGAGTCGCCCCGCCCGCGGTCACCGATGATCGAATGGATTTCTATGTCGGATCGAATGGGGGAGTCGTTGAGGGCTTGGTAGCCGTCGAAATTAGGGGCCAGGGTGCCGATGGAAGTCTTCTCGGGGAGCGCGTCAGCCCCTCCCTTAACAACCGCTCCGAGTTCGCTCATGGTGACGTCGACCAGATCGATGGTCATCGTTTTGGGCAAACGGATGATGTTCGAAATGAAGCGGGAAAAAAAGCGGTTCGCCGACGGTGAGCCTCGGTGAGGGGCGGCCATGAAGACGACGCGTGAAGGTTCGGTGACCGGTTCGTAGAGCGTGGTCCAGCGGATGGCCCGACGGGTTTCCTTTGAAACCTTGAGTTCATCGATCGGAGCATCAAAGCGGGTGTCATAGAAGCGGTGTCCCGGATCGATCAACGAGGCATGAGATAGGACGCCGCCCATCGAATGGCCGACGAGCACCATCTCGTTCCACGTTTTCATCCCACCTTTCTCCTTCGCCATCTCGGTGGCTCTTCTGAGATGGTCGCGGAAGAAAGCGGCGTTGTAGACCCACGAGGTGCCGGTTGGGTAGCTGAAGAACCACGCCTGATAGTTGTCACGAAACCATGGTTCCCCCATGAGTTCGTTGAACATCACCTTATAGGTTCCAGGGCTTGAGTAGAGACCATGGACGAAAATGACCGGGATCTTCGTGGGGTCGTAGGGTGCCGCGGCGTAGAGGTCGGTCTGCTTGGTGAAGCGGCCCGGGAGGATGACTTTGGCAAGGTCGAGGTCATCCAGGTCGCTCATCTGCCAATAGAGCGCGGAGGGCGCTGACCAATCGATGGCGAGAGCCTGGGCCTGGCCGTTGACACTGAGCGTTTCCGCCTTGCCTGGATAGACAACCCGCCAAGTAGGCGGTTCCTGGTCGAAATCCAGGATGGTGGTGAGGTTCAGCGGAAGGCCGGTCGGGGGAGCGAAAGGATAGCGTTCCATCTTTTCGCTATGGTAGGCGTCCCATCCAACCATGGGGATTCCAATGCCCGGATCCACATGGCGGCCTCCGACATCATCGACGTCGATGCTGGATGCGGGGACAAATGCATCCAGATCCTTGAAGGTGACGCCGGCCCCAAGGGAGTGGGAATCATCGATTAACGTGCCCATGGCGGCTGCCTTGTCGTAGTGGCTACCGCGGCCACAGCGGAGTTGGTCGATGAGTTTCTCGATCGCGAGGTTGTAGCGTTGTCGTGCGCTTTGGCTGTCGGATTTTCCCAAGTCGTTCCATGCGGCCCGGGCTTCACTCATGAGAAGGGCGGCGTCGCCACGCGACTTGTAGGGGAGGATCTGGCAGGATGGTGGTGAGGGCGGTCCGCACTGGCAGATCAGGAATGCCGAAACGAGGGGAAGGGAGGACTTGAGTGCTGACCGATAGGGAACTGTCATCTTTGATGGATGAGTCAATTGTCTTGAGATTAATCTGAAGGAACGTGCGGCTCAAGGATCATCGCCCGCTCGTGCTCGCGGGCTTTGGCGGCCCGCCGCGCCTGACGGAAGAAGTACTCCTGCGCGCGAAATGTCTTCTTACCCTTTTCAGGTTCGATTCGCACCGAAGTGCCATCGGGAAGGATGAGCGATGCCTGTCGGGTGTCCTTAAAATAGGTCTCGAGAATCTTCAAGACTTGCCGTCTCGCCTGGCTGTCCTCGATCGGAATCATCAGCTCGACCCTGCGGTCGAGATTGCGGCTCATCCAGTCGGCGGAAGAAATGTAGATTTCCGGGTCGCCGCCCTGATGGAAATAGAAGACTCGTGTGTGTTCGAGATAGCGGTCGATGATGGAAATCACCCGGATGTTTTTTGCCCGTTTCTTGCCGCCCGGCTTCAGGCAGCAGATTCCGCGGACATTGAGAAGGATCTCAACGCCGGCGTTGGAGGCTTCGTAGAGGGCTGCGATGATCTCGGGGTCCTGCAAGGAATTCACCTTGGCAAGAATTCGTGCCGGTTCGCCCTGGCGGGCGCGTTCTGCTTCGGAGGCGATGAGCTCGAGGAGCTTCGGCTTCATCGTATTTGGAGCCGGAACCAAGCGTTGGAAGCGCAGCAACTTGGAGCGGCCGGTGACGGCATTGAAGAAGAGCGACGCGTCGGCACCATATTCGGGACGGCAGGTAAGAAGGGAAATGTCGGTGTAAAGTCTGGCGGTAGACTCGTTGTAGTTTCCGGTGCCGAGGTGGACATAGCGGCGGATCCGGCCGGCCTCGCGACGGATGATGAGGCAGATCTTTGCGTGAGTCTTGAGGCCCTTGACCCCATAGACGATCTGGGCGCCGGCGCGTTGAAGTTCTTCGGCTCGATGGAGGTTCCGGGCTTCGTCGAAACGTGCCTTGAGTTCCACAAGGACGGTGACGTGCTTGCCGTTTTCCGCTGCGCGAATCAGGCCGTCGATCACTCGGGACTGCTTGGCGGTTCGATAGAGGACTTGCTTGATCGAAAGCACGTGGGGATCGTCGGCGGCCTCTTCGATCAGGCGCAGCACGGGCTCGAAGCTTTCGTAGGGATGGTGGAGGAGCACGTCGCGACGATCGATCGCTTCGAACAGCGATTCGCCGGGCGTGATCGAGGATGATTGCTGCGGGGGCCATTCCTGATCGCGCAGATGATCGAAATCGGGGAGGAATGCCAGATCCATGAAGGCCGCGAGGCCGAGCGGGCCATTGATGCGATAGATCTCCTGCGGGCTGGCCTGACAAACGTGCTGGATGATGCGCGTGAGATCGCGGGTCAGGGGAACCTGCAGTTCCAGGCGCACGGTGTCGGAAAGTTTGCGTGCCGCGAGCACGTCTTCCATCTCACCGGCGAGATCGATGGCATCTTCTTCTTGCACGGCGATGTCTCCATTTCTGGTCACGCGGAAACACCCGGTTGCCGCCACCTTTTCGCCGGGGAACATGTTTCCTGCATGGGCGGCGACCACTTGCTCGAGAAGAACGAAGGCATGACCACCTGAGCTGTTCGTCACTGGGATTCGTCGATTCAGGTTGTCAGGAATAGGGATCAAAACATAGCGGATCTCCTTGCTTTCCTCGTCGATGAGCTTGCAGGCGACGGTGAGCTGCAGGGCCGGAACCAGCGGAGGAACTCCATCCTCATCCACCGCAAGGGGAGTGAGGAGGGGGAAGACGTTGGTATGGAAATAGGCGGAGACCTGGTCTGACTGAACGGCGTCGAGATCGCCCACATTCATGGGATGAATGCCGGCTGCGTGCAGCGATGGAAGGAGTTCGTCGGAAAGAAGCCGGTACTGGTCATCGATCATTTTCTGCACCCTCCGCCGTATGGCCTGAATCTGCTGGAGTGGTGTGAGTCCGGACAAGTCAGGTGTCTTCCTGCCACTTCGCCGCATGAGCATCAGCCCACCCACCCGGACCTGGAAAAATTCATCGAGATTGGAGGCGGTGATGGCGAGGAACTTCACCCGCTCAAGCAGGGGCAGATCCGAGCGAAGTCCTTCATTGAGGACGCGCTGATTGAACTCAAGCCAGCTGAGTTCGCGATTGTTGTAGGCGATAGGCATGGACGATGTCGCGTGAGAGAGGTTTCAGAAATTAGGATGGGTCATCGATGACCACTTCGAGGCCAAAGACTTGCTCGAAAAGGTCGGCTTTCGACTGCATGGCAAGCCGTTCGACCGCAGTGTCGCTGAGGCCTGGGAGATTGAGGTGGAGTCGGCGGTCGCGACGCGTCACGGTAATGTCGTGAACTCGCTGATCGTGGGTGCGTTCGAGCGCGTCGGCGACGCGGAGGATCGCGGCGAGTTTAGAAACGCGGATGCGTTCATGGGTGCCGAGCTCGTTGTATTTTGGATGATTGGGCTTGGGTCCGGAGTGGCGGTGATAGCGTGAAACAAGCGCGACGGTGGTGACGTCCTGGCGATCGAGTCCGAAAATCTCGCTGTTGAGAATGATGTACTCCGAGTGTTTGTGATGGGCTCGGGGGCTGATGAAAGTTCCAACCTCGTGAAGGATTGCCGCTACATTGAGGAGCATCGCGTCGTGGGGCCCCATGCCGTGGAGGTCCTGAAGTTCGTTGAAGAGATGGAGCGAGATGCGGGCGACGTGCTCGCCGTGGCGGGGGTCGGACTGATATCTTGAGGCGAGGATGCGGGCGGATCGGAGTACTTCCGCATCGAGCGAGTTCGAAAGATTCCCAGAGATCAGCAGATCCTGGAGGAGGCCCTGTTCGTAGTCACTGTGGGGAATGTGCAGCTCCTTGACCCCAAGAATTTCTGCGATGGCAAGATTGGTTTCGAGGGCCGGAACGAGCGCTTCGGCCGTTTGATAGTCGATCTTGAAATACTGCACCAGCTCGAGGTCGCTCATGTTGGCGGCCTGTTCGGAGAGTTTGCGGAGGTTCTTCACCGGGCAAATCCCGCTCTGCTGGGAGAGAAACGTGCTTACCTGCTGGATTTCATATCCGATGACGACGAGCGCCTCGAGTTCCACATCGCGGTAGTCGAATCGAAGCTGGCTGAGGTTTCCTGACGCGTTTTCGCGAATCACCCGGAGAAGCGCCGGACCCCCAGCGTGGGAGCTTTCGACCGCTTCACGGGTTCGGTGGGCGCCAAGGCGGTAGCTGGTGTAGCGAGTGATCGCGCCATCTTCAAAGAACAGCGCCCGGGTGTTGCCCGGTCCGACGTGAACGACGAGCGTATTCCGTCGCTGCATCGCCGGGATGTCTCGGAGCCGACGACGCGTCTTGAGATAGATGAGTCGGGTCATCTCACCATCATCGATCGGGTTGATCGTCAGTCCGCAGGCAATCCGGATCCGGTTGAGAAAGACGTCGTGATTCGTCGCTTCGGTTAGAATGTTGGTGGCGACGGCTCGAGAAGTACGGCTGATGCCTGCTTCCGCCGCAGCTGAGAGAAATCCGTCGAGAACTTCGACAATCCGCTCGGTCGTCGAGGCGGAAATCGAGCCATAGCAGAAGATGTCTCGAGCGAGAGGGGCTGGCTGTTCCAGGAAATCGAGTGGCAGATAGCTTCCGTCATCGGCCTTCTCGGCAATCAGCATGGAGACCGAACTGGCGCCGACGTGCACGGCTATGGCGAGTGAGCCTGTTGAAAGTTCGGGTGCGGAGGTGTCGGCCATTGTGAAAAAAAGAGTGATGGAGGGAGTCCGGCATGCAATGCGGAAAAAGTGACATTACAAGATTTCCACTATTTGAGGCTTTAATTGATCGGCGAGCTGGGAACGATGGAGGAAATGAAAATCGGAGATCCGGCGAAGGAGTATCGAATCAAGGCGGGGGAAAAACTAAGTTTGGGGAAGATCGATCCCGGAAGCTCCAGACTTTGTCCTGATGGAGACAAGCATAGTACGCTCGAACTCTTCGATGAGCTTCGGAACGAGATCCAGGTGCTTCAGAAAACCCTCTACGCGCAGAGCAAGCATCGCATTCTGGTCGTGATTCAGGCGATGGATACGGGTGGAAAGGATGGGTGCGTGAAGCATGTGTTCTCCCGGGTTGATCCTCAGGGGATTCACGTGAAGTCATTCAAAAAACCCAGTGAGGAAGATCTCGCCCATGACTTTCTCTGGCGGGTCCATCCCCACGTTCCGGGAAACGGGGAGATCGTGATTTTCAATCGTAGCCACTATGAGGACATCATCGCGGTTCGGGTGAAGAAGCTCTACGACGACAAGGTTTGGCAGCGCCGTTACCGGCACGTCGTTGAGTTTGAAAGAATGCTGGCGGAGGAGGGGACGACGATCATCAAACTTTTCCTGCACATTTCCAAGGACGAGCAAAAGCGTCGACTCGAGTCCCGATTGGTGAACCCGGGGAAGCACTGGAAGTTCAATCCGGATGATCTGAAGGATCGGGCCCGCTGGGACGAATTCATGGAGGTTTATGAGGAAATGATCGGGAAAACGAGCACATCCTATGCGCCTTGGCATGTCATTCCGGCCGACAAGAAATGGTACCGGAACCTCTGTGTCGCCAGGCTTTTCCGAGACACCCTGAAGGGACTCAATCTCGAGTTTCCAGAGCCGGATTGGGACCCGGGCTCAATTAAGATTGATTGAACGGATTGACAGCCCCGGATTCGTCACTCTAGGGATGGGCATGGATGCGTGGGACGCGGATGCTTTTGGAAATGATACGGCGGCCGATTGGCTGGCCGAAGTGGTCGAGACTTCTGATCTTGGGATGATTCTCGAGGCTTTTGACACGGTGCTTGGCGCTGGAGATGAGCCTGTGGAATTGCAAGCAGGAGAGGAAGCCATCGCCGCTGCCGAACTGGTTGCCTGGCTTGCCGGGCAGCCTGGCAAGGGTGGGGATTACTCCGATGCGATCGAGAGCTGGATGGACGACAACGAACTGGAGTTCACGGAATCCCTCGCCAAAAAAGCGCGCCGCAGCATCGATCGAGTCTTCAACATGCCGTCCGAGCTTCGTGAAGCATGGGAGGAAGGTGAAGACTTCGATGACTGGAAGGCCGAGTTGGCCAAATTGAAGGAGCGCCTCGGTTGAGGGCTCCTTCCTCTCGTTCAATCAAGTCGGATCAGGAGATCGTCGCTGTCGATCTGGTCTCCTTTCTTGACGAGCACTTCTTTGATCGTGCCATCCGCGACCGCACAAACGGTCGTCAGCATTTTCATGGCTTCGAGGACGACGAGTTTGTCGCCTTCCTTCACTTCCTGGCCAGGTGAGACGGCGACTTCGGTGACCATGCCGGGCATCGGTGCGCAGGCCTGTTTGGCATCGGAGGGATCGCCTTTGACTCGGGAAGGACCTGCATGCACTGCGAGGCGCGTGTCGGTGATGACGCTCTCGCGCGGCATGCCGTTGAGTTCGTAGAAAAGTGTCCGGCGTCCCTCGTCGTCCGCTTCGCCAATCGAGACGAGCTTGATGAAGAGCACCTTGCCCTTGTCGATGACGACTTCGATTTCCTCGCCTGGCGACAGACCGTAGAAGAATGCGGCTGTTGGAAGACCACTCAGGTTATCGTAGGTGCATCGCGAGGCTTCGAAATCGGCAAAGACCTGAGGATACATCAGGTGGGAATAGAGATCGTCGGTGCTCGCCTCCCGCTTGAGTGTCGAGCTGAGTTCCTCGCGGGTTTTACCGAGATCGACGGATTCGGCAATTTCGCCCGGCCGCTTCGTGGTTGATGGTTTGTTGTTGAGAACCACTTTCTGAAGCTCTGCCGGCCAGCCTCCATCGGGTTGCCCCAAGCCGCCGGCGAGCATGTCGATGACGCTCTCAGGCCAATCGATGGATCCGGGTTTGAGCTTGGGCACATCGGCCGGCTTGATGCCACGGGTGATGAGGAACATGGCCATGTCTCCGACGACCTTTGAAGAAGGGGTGACCTTGACGATGTCGCCGAAGAGAAGGTTCACCTCCGCGTAGGTGCGGGCGATCTCACGCCAGCGGTGACCGAGGCCCATCGCATTCGCCTGCTCGCGCAAGTTGGTATACTGACCGCCGGGCATCTCGTGCTCGTAAACCTCGGCGGTGCCGGCGCGAGGAGCGGAGTCGAAGGGCTTGTACTGCGCGAGCACCTCTTCCCAGTAGTCGGAGACGTCGTTCAAGGTGTCGAAATCGAGCCCCGGATCCTGCTCGGAGTTCTTAAGGGTGGCACATACCGAGTTGAGGTTCGGCTGGCTGGTTGAACCGGAGAGCGAAGAAATCGCGAGGTCAGCGATGTCCACGCCGGCACGTGATGCCGCAATGACGGACGCGGCATTCAGGCCGGAGGTGTCGTGAGTGTGGAAGTGAATTGGGATGCCGATTTCCTGCTTGAGAGCATGCACTAGATTGTAGGCCGCCTGAGGCTTGCACAGGCCCGCCATGTCCTTGATCGCCAGGATGTGGGCTCCCATCTTTTCAAGCTCCTTGGCTTTCCTGATGTAGTAATCCAGCGAGAACTTGGTGCGCTTGTCATCGAGGATGTCCCCAGTGTAGCAGATCGCCGCTTCACAGAGCACCTTGCCGTGCTCACGCGCAACTTCCATGGCAACCTGCATGTTAGGCAGGTAGTTCAGGGAGTCGAAGATGCGGAAGATGTCCATGCCGGCATCGGCCGCATGCTTGACGAATCCGGCAACAACGTTGTCCGGGTAGTTCGAGTAGCCGACGGCGTTCGATCCGCGGAAAAGCATCTGGAAAAGGGTGCCGGGAATGTTTTCGCGAAGTTGGCGAAGCCTTTCCCACGGGCATTCCTTGAGGAAGCGCATCGCCGTGTCGAAGGTCGCGCCGCCCCACATTTCAAGGGAGAACAGCTGCGGGAGTCCCTTGGCATAGACTTCGGAAATCCGCAGCATGTCAGTGGTCCGCATGCGGGTGGCGATGAGCGACTGGTGCGCGTCGCGCATCGAGGTGTCCGTGATCAGCAGACGCTTCTGGTCGAGAATCCACTGACAGAATTTCTCGGGGCCGAGCTCTGTTAGAAGGTGCTTGGTCTGCGGTGCGTTGGGATCGGTATTTCCCACGGAGGGAACCCGAGGCTGCGGAATGGGTGACTCCGGTTTCCAGTTCTTGGCAGTCGCATTGCCGTTTACGGTGACATCAGAGAGGTAGGAAAGCAGCTTCGTCGCTCGGTCGCGGCGTTGCTTGAACTTCAGGAGTTCCGGTTTGCTGTCGATCAGTTTGGTGTGGGCCTGACCTTCGCGGAATGTTTCGTCGGCAATGACATTTTCCAGGAAGGGAATATTGGTTTTGACGCCACGAATCCGGAACTCGCGGAGGGCACGGTCCATGCGTGTGCAGGCGATGGGGAAGCTGCGACCCATGGTGGTGAGCTTCACCAGCATCGAGTCATAGAATGGCGTGATGACCGAACCGGCATCACCCGAACCGGCATCCAGGCGAACTCCGAAACCTGCAGCAGACCGGTAGTTGAGGATGCGTCCATAGTCGGGAGCAAAATTGCGTTCGGGGTCTTCCGTGGTGATGCGGCACTGGATGGCATAGCCATTGCAGGGGATTTCATCCTGTGGCGGGATGGCAACCTCGTCGCCGTGAATGGACTCGCCCTTGGCGACGAGGATCTGCGAACGCACCAGGTCGATGCCGGTCACGCATTCGGTAACGGTATGCTCCACCTGAATGCGTGGGTTCATCTCAATGAAGAACCAGTCCTTCTGATCCATGTCGTAGAGGAATTCCACCGTGCCGGCGTTGTCGTAGCCAATGCCTTTGGCGAGGACCACCGCGGCATCACAGAGTGCGTTGCGGACACCCGGATCGAGGTCGATCGAGGGGGCGATCTCGACGACTTTCTGATAGCGCCGCTGCACGGAGCAGTCGCGCTCGTGGAGGTGGACGACATTGCCATGGCGATCCCCGAGGATCTGAACTTCGATGTGTTTTGCGCGCTTGATGTAACGCTCGAGGAAGACCGCGGGATTGCCGAAGGCATTCTGAGCCTCGTTTCGAGCTTCGGCGAGGAGGGACTCAAGCTGCTCTTCCTTTTCGACGACGCGCATTCCCCGTCCACCACCGCCGAAGGCAGCCTTGATAATCAGGGGAAAGCCGATTTCCTTGGCAACCTTGAGCGCGATCTTCGGATCGGTAATGGCTTCTTCGGTTCCGGGAAGAACGGGGACATTGAAACGTTGGGCGAGTTCGCGCGCCGCCGTCTTGTCTCCCATATTCTCGAGGAGTTCAGGCGAGGGACCGATAAAGGTGATCCCTTCGCGAGCGCAAGCTCTGGCAAATTCCGCATTCTCGGAGAGGAAACCGTAACCGGGGTGGATCAAGGTTACTCCCTTGGACTTCGCGAGAGCGACAATGCCTTCGACGTCGAGATAGGCGCCGACAGGACCCTTTGTCTGGTCCAACTTGTAGGCTTCGTCAGCTTTGAAACGGTGTCGGGAGAATCGATCCTCTTCGGCGTAGATGGAAACGGTCTTGAGACCAAGTTCATTGGCAGCGCGGAAAATTCGGATCGCAATTTCGCCGCGGTTCGCAGCTAGGAGCTTATCAGGTGTCATGCTGCGCATTTCCTAGGTGGGAAATGGATTCCGGGCAAAGGGGAATCGTTTCATACTGCATATCCTCGGAAATTTGATTTTTTTCGCGTTTTTCTCAATTTTAGGGTTGACCAGTCCCTGTGAGTTTCTATGTTCGCCGTGTCGCGACATCTAGCAGGCGGTCCGGCTGAGATGCCTTCTGGTTTTGGGTTTTTCCAGTGGTAAATCGGTCGGACCGCTTCTTTTTTGTACAGCGGTCGGGTTGCGGGATTTTTCAGGGCGCTCGCCTCTGAAGCTCCGTGAAGCTCCCTCAGGGGATCATTCCCCTTGATCGAGAATCCGCGCGATTCTCCCCGAATCGAAGTCGAAAGGCGTCATTTCCAGTTCGACAGTCTGACCTTGGCAGAGTTCCTGGTCATTTGAGCGAAGTGTTTTCGATAGGTGACCCAAGGTCATTTTGCCATTCGGCAGTCTGACCTCGGCCAGCTCTTGCTTCAGGACGTTCACGATTTCTCCCGTCACCAGAATGGGGGCTTCATACATGTCGGGAATCCTGAGTCTGTCTGATGGGGGCGACAAGCCCCGGCTTTCTCGATCCGCTCAAATGGACGCTTCTCCCACGGATGATGAGGCTCGCCCATGGATCCGATCAGAATTCAGAGGATATCCGTGCCGTCTGCGACTTGACCTTGGACCAAGGACGTTTGAAACTCTTCTTCAACTTCAGGCCAGCTGAAGCCCGACTAATCTTCGACTCTATGAAAATTGCCTCAACTCTCACTACTGTGCTTCTCACAGGTTGGATTGTATCCTGCACGCCCGCTCCAGACGAGGCACCGCCGATTCCTCCAACTGACGTCGCGGCGAACCGTGCTGCGGGGTCTGAAGTTCCCCCAAACTCCGCCATGAAGAAGGCCGATGATACGACCGCCCAAGGAGAGGAACTGAAGCAGAAAACAGAAAGCACGGAGAAGAAGATCACTGAGACCATGGAAGATCCCAAGCCGAGC
Organism: Haloferula chungangensis; assembly: GCF_042664875.1. Lineage (NCBI taxonomy): Bacteria > Pseudomonadati > Verrucomicrobiota > Verrucomicrobiia > Verrucomicrobiales > Verrucomicrobiaceae > Haloferula > Haloferula chungangensis. Next base: position 459,127 of record NZ_JBHTBS010000001.1, read on the forward strand.
ACGCCTGAGCCGAAGGCTGCAGTGCCTGTCGCCCGCCGGGTCCCGGGCCGTGAAGGATTTGTCTTCAGCCCTTACAACAACAAGATGATTGATGTGAAGGACTTCGCGAGCGGCACCATGGTAGCGGACCCGACTTATCCGCCTGCCGAGAAGAAGTATTTCCGCGTGCCTTGATTGAATTTGAGGATTTCCCTGACTCATTTGAGCCGGGCCTCCGGGTCCGGCTCATTCTATTCCAAGGCAATTGAAAGAAATTGAAAAGATCGCAATCCTCGGTGGAGGCCTGCTCGGTGGCTCTCTGGCGATGGCCATGCAGGACCGTTTGGAAACGTGTCTGTGGGCTCGTCGTGCCGAAGCCGTGGAAAGCGCTCGCGAACTGGGAATCAAGTGCGCCAGCACTGATCTCAAATCGACGATTGCAGCAGCTGATCTCGTGATATTGACGGTTCCCGTCGGTGCGATGGAATCGCTGATCGAAAAGGCTTTGGAATGCGGTTTGAATTCGTCGTCGCTGGTTAGCGATGTGGGAAGTGTGAAGAGGGCGGTGCATCGAAATCCCGGCTCACTTTTGAAACGCAAGGGGATTCCTTTCATCGGATCTCATCCCATGGCGGGATCCGAGCAGCGGGGGGTGGAAGCCAGCAGGAAGGATCTCTTTGCTGGGGCGATGTGCTTTTTGACCGATGACGATCAGGTCGGTGAACCCTGGACCGGGAGACTTGAGGCATTTTGGAATGGTCTGGACTGCCGGATCTGCTGGACCGATTCGGCGAGCCACGACGAACTTGTTGCGAGGATCAGCCACTTTCCCCACGTGATTGCCGCCGCGGCAGCCCTGGTGAGCTTGGGCGATCCCTCAGATGCACGGTTTGGTGGGGGCGGGCTCCGTGATACCACCCGAGTCGCCGGCGGAGATCCCGAAATGTGGGCTGAGATCCTGATGGAGAATCGCCATGCGGTCTCCCACTCCGTCGAGCAGGCCATGAGCGTGCTCGGTGAGATCCAGAGCTCACTCAAGCAAGGTGATCACGAATCCATCAAACTATGGCTGGAAAAAGCCAAATCCCTTCATCAGAAGAGTCGTTCCCAAGAGTTATCATGAGTTCCCATTTCGCAATTGCTATCGATGGCCCGGCTGCTTCGGGAAAAAGTACCCTCGCCAGAGAGCTCGCCCGCAGACTGGGTCTCGTCATGGTGAACTCCGGCGCGATGTACCGTGCGGTTACCTGGCGCTTGATTGAGGACGGAGTCGATCTATCCAATGAAACAGCGGTAGTCTCGGCCTTGGAGGCAATGGAAATTGATTGTGGAGTCGACGGGCTTTCCTCGACGGTGAGCATCGATGGTGTCGATCCCGGCGAGGCGCTGCGAAGCGAACAGGTGAATGGCAAGGTGTCCCAGGTGTCTGCGGTTCCTGCGGTGAGGGAGCGTCTGGTTGCCCTGCAGAGGGATTATCTCAAAACGGCCGACGTTGTCATGGAGGGACGGGATATTGGAACCGTGGTATTTCCAGACAGTCCGTATAAGATCTATGTCGATGCGGATGAGGCCGTGCGTGCCCAGAGACGCGTGGCAATTGGTGAGGTGGATTCCGTCGCGGACCGCGACCGTGATGACAGTCAGCGAAAAACGGCCCCGCTCAAAGTAGCGGAGGGCGCCGTCATCCTTGATACCTCGGATCATACCATCGAGAGTGGAGTGGACGCTGCGCTTGAGATTCTTCGGTCGCAGGGATTGGAAATACGAGAAATCTAGTAGATCATGATGAGGTGGGTATATTGGATGGGGTGGATGACACTCAGAAGTGCGTTCCGTGGGCTCTTTGGACTGCGCGTGCGTGGTAAGGAGCGTCTCGTGACGGAAGGTCCGGTGCTGGTGGTTTCAAATCACCAGAGCTTTCTCGACCCTCCTCTCATCGGGGGACTTTACGAGGACGAGATGTACTATCTTGCCCGCAAGACCTTGTTTCGTGGGCCAGCCAAGTGGCTTTACACCAAGTGGAAGGCCATTCCCGTTGATCAGGACCGGCCTGATATGGCGAGTCTCAAGACGATCATCCGTCTGCTCAAACAAGGAAACCGGGTCCTCGTCTTTCCCGAAGGAGAGCGGACCGGTGATGGTGCGTTGGGGCAGGCTCAGCCTGGTGTTGGGCTGATTGCCCTGAAATCCGGAGCCGTCATTCAACCCATTCGGATTCGTGGCGCGCGCGAGGCTCTGCCGCGTGGCTCTGGGCGGGTTCGCTTTGCGCGCATTGATGTTCACGTCGGACACCCGCTGGCCTTTACCCCTGACGAGCTGAAACGGGCTTCAGGTAAGGAGGGCTACCAGATGGTCGCCGACCGCATCATGAAGGCGATCGGCGAACTGTGAGGGACTCACTTTAGTTCCAAGGCCACTGGGCAGTGATCCGAGCCTAGAACCTGGGGCAGGATGCTGGCAGAATGGAGCCGATCCTCGAGAGATTTGGAAACTCCGAAATAGTCGATGCGCCAACCCACATTCTTGCCGCGAGCCCCGGCGCGATAGCTCCACCAAGAATACGCTCCTTCGGTATCCGGGTGGAAGTGCCTGTAGGTGTCGATAAAGCCGCCATCAAGGAGTTGGCTGAATCCCATTCGCTCTTCGTCGGAGAACCCGGCGCTGCCACGGTTCTGTTTCGGTCGGGCGAGATCGATTTCCTGATGGGCGACATTGAGATCGCCACAGAAAATCACGGGTTTGCCCAGCGCCTCGAGGTCGAGGAGATACTGGCGAAATGCTTGATCCCACGACATCCGGTAGGCAAGCCGGCGGAGTTCATTCTGGGCATTGGGCGTGTAAACATTGACCAAACGAAACTCGGGAAATTCAAGGGTAAGAACACGTCCTTCGCTGTCGTGTTCCTCCATGCCAATCCCATGGTGGATGGATAGGGGCTTGGTGCGGGAGAAGACGGCGACGCCCGAGTAGCCGGGTTTTTGGGCGGAGTTCCACTCGGCGTGGTAGTTTCCGAATTCCAAAGGCAGATCGACCTGCTCGGGACGCGCCTTGGTTTCCTGAAGACAGAGGATATCGGGAGACTCTGCGGAGAGAAAGTCGCCGAGCCCCTTCTTGAGGCAGGCGCGAATCCCGTTCACGTTCCAAGAGATGAGTTTCATGGGAGAATTCTGATGAGGGTGTCGAAAGTCGCTGCAACAAAAAACCGCGCAACCCAAGGGAAGCGCGGTTCTTTGAAATCTGGATCGCCTGATATCAGCGCTTGGAGAACTGGAAGCGCTTGCGGGCTCCAGGCTGACCTGGCTTCTTGCGCTCCTTCATGCGTGGATCGCGACGAAGGAAGCCTTCTGGCTTCAGTTCCTTGCGGAGCTCACCGTCAAACAGAGTGAGTGCGCGGGCAACGGCAAGACGAATGGCACCCGCTTGACCGTGGAGACCACCACCCTTGGCAGTAATGTCGAGGTCGAAGCGATTCAGGAGATTGGCCTGCTGAAACGGGGCGAGCACCGCGTTCTGAAGGGGCAGGGTGGCAAAATAATCATCAAACGGACGACCGTTGATGGTGATGGTGCCGCTTCCTTCGCTCATCCGCACGCGGGCGGTGGCATTCTTGCGGCGTCCGGTGGCGGACATGGATTTGGTGGCTACGCTCATGTAAAAAAAAGATTCAGTATGGGAAATCAGGCGACTTCGTAGACTTCTGGAGCCTGGGCTTCATGGGGATGCTCGGCGCCGGCATAGACCTTGAGCTTGCCGAGGATGGCGCGGCCGAGGCGGTTCTTTGGAACCATGCCGTGGACGGCGCGCTCGACGAGCAGAACGGGACGGCGCTTGCGGATCATGCGAGGAGTCTCGACTTTCTTACCGCCGACCCAACCCGAGAAGCTGGTGTAGATTTTCTCGCTCTCCTTGTTGCCGCTGAGGCGAACCTTGTCGGCATTGATCACGATGACGAAATCGCCAGTGTCAACGTGAGGAGTAAAAATTGGCTTGTGCTTACCACGGAGTAGGCGCGCTGCTTCAACTGCAACTTGACCGAGAATCTTGTTCTCGGCATCAATTACATACCATTTGCGCTCGATGTCAGCCGGCTTGGCAGAAAAGGTCTTCATGTTTTCGTCAGTGTTTCCGTCGTAGCTCAACCTGCGGGACCGAAGGCCTACGTGCGGAAGGGCGGCGAAACTAGGTAGCCAATATCAGGGTGTCAACCGGAAATCCCCGCTGAAATCGAAGCTTTTTCTCAAGTTTCCCAAAACAAGCGATTTTTGCGGTTGAAGCGGGGGTGTTAATCGGTGATGGTCCGTGCGGAGGCGTGCATCAAATTGGCACAATTCCGGATTCTGAATATGAGTAACGGATACAGAGGTGGTGGTGGACGCCGGGGTGGACGCCGTGGCGGTCGTCGCGGATTAAAAGGATCTCCGAAGATGAATAGCGTCGGAGAGGAAAAGGCTGTTGAAATCGAGGGTACGATTACTTCGGTCCTCGCAGGGACTCAATTTCGTGTTGAGTTGCAAAGTGGTCACGAGGTTCTTGCCCACATTTCCGGCAAGATGCGCAAGCGCTTCATCCGCCTGGTCGTCGGTGACCGCGTGAAGATGGAGATGTCGCCATACGACGTCACCAAGGCGCGGATTACTTTCCGTTTGGGTTAAGTTCCCAAGCCAGGCCAGCAGCTTCGGATGTTCTGCAGGACGACCTCGCTTTGAAGCGGCTTGGTAGACCGCAGATCCTCATGGGAACTCCGGCTTCAGCCCAATGCCTTTGTGGATTCGATGTTCGGATCTTGCATCTCGATCCCGGCAGGGATCATCGCTTGGAGCCCCGGGTCGAGGAGTCTTGGCGACGACCACCCGGAGACCCGCGTAGAGGAATCAATTTGACCCCGGTAGCGGGTTGCAGCGGGCGCGGATGTCAGTAGCGGATCCGACTTGGCTGGCACACCTATCAGGGTGCCGATTCAAGAACCCATTCAAACCCGGGGTGCTCGTCGGTGCCGCTTCTCGACCCCGGGCTACAGGCTGTCATCCCTATCGGGATATAGATCGGAATCCGCATTTTCAAAGTGAGCTAGCCCTGGATTCTGCATGCCGGATCCGGATCCGGGAGCGGGGGGGCGTTGTCGTCAGGCTATGGGACGATTTTCGAAATGGCGTAGCGCGGGCATCCATCGTGAGTCCGCTCAGCCATGGCCATGACTTATCCAGCCAGTTCGATATTGTCGAGCACCTCATCGAGTGGCGGTAGAGGCGCTCCGTGATCCTTTCGCTCAATTTCGATGCGGCCGAATAGTTCGCCCTGACGCAGGACGAATTGGTTCATCTTCATGAGCTCCAGAACGGCGAGGAAGGTGACAATAACTTCTGCCTTGGTGGCGGCATCGGCGAACAAGGTATCAAAGGGCGCCGATTCACCTGGCTTGAAGCGGGTGAGCAGCATTTCGAGTTTGTCGGATACCGTGTAGCGGTCATCGACGATGTCACCGAGATCGTGGGATTCCTCAAATCGTTTGAGGACATTCTGAAACGCCCGAATCAGGTCGAAGATGGAGACCTCGGCGAGTGGTGCCGGGCTGTCATCGACTTCCGGTTGCTCGGACTTGAGGGCAAACGTGTCTTCTTGTTCGATCTCCTTCAAGCTGAGGAAATTCGCGGCGTCCTTGAACTTCTTGTACTCGATGAGCTGGCGGATGAGTTCCCAGCGAGGATCGTCTTCTTCCGCGTCCTCTTCGGGTGGCTGCTCCTGGCGGGGCAACAGGGTGCGGCTTTTCAGATACATCAAGTTCGCCGCCATGACGATGAACTCGGCCGCGAGGTCGATGTTCAGCATCCGAAAGGTTTCGATGTATTTCAGATACTGCCCGGTGATTCGCGAGATCGAGACGTTCTGAATGTCGACTTCATCCTTTTTGATCAAATAGAGGAGAAGATCGAGGGGGCCTTCGAAAATCTCGAGTCGCACTTTGTAATCGGTACCTTCCACGCCCGAGTGGGTAGGCGATCCGCCCTTTGTCGGCGAGGGGAAATTTGGCCTCGCCTGATATGATTGCGGGGGCTGTAATCCGGCCTCCTCGAGGGGGGCTTTATTCAATCCATGAACATTGACAATTCGCAGACTTTTAATGATCGACTCAGCCAGTGGATCGCGAGCCAGGGGTTCTGGTTTCAATTGCGCTATTCGATGTCGAGTGGCTCAGGATGGTCGGTGGCTGTGTTTCATTTGGTGAAGCTTGGGGCCCGTGTTCTGGTGCTGCTGCTCGTCGTTGCGGTCATTTTCGCGTTTTATCTCAGCAAACGGATCGATTCGGAGGGCTTCAAAGAGAAACTCAGCGAGCGCTTTATCACGGAAATGTCTGCTTCGGATGCAGAGATCGTGGGATTCGAGCGTGTCCAGGGACGGGCGAAGATCCGCCGAATTGGAGCGGAAGGAACGCCCTCAAGTTTTTTCCAGACGCTTGAGGCAGGGAATCTGAGCTTCAAGATGGGTTACCTCGACGGGTTTTCTGGAGACTGGGATGCCGGAATCATTGAGGGGAACTGGATTGATGTGCAGGTCAAGGCTGGGGCCAATTCGGGTGAAGAAGCCTCAGCTGCTGCAGAGTCTCTCTTCAAGAGGCGGCGGCAATTTGAGGTCATGGGTCTGGATTTTTCGACGGCACGAGTGACATGGGGGTATGACAAGCGGGTAGGCGAAATCGAGGGAAGCAAACTGACGGCCAACCGGGTCAGCGAAGGTTGGCGATTCAATTTCAAGGGCGGGCGCTTCACTCAGAACTGGATCCATGATTTTCAGATCGAAGAGATCGCGATGCTTTGTACGCCGACCGAACTGATCATCGAGAAGGGAATCCTTCTGGCGGATGATGGAAGGGTGGAGTTGAAGGATGTGAAAATCGAAGGAGGGGAATTGCCCCAGGTTTCCGGTCGCTTGGTTCTCACGAGCGTGCCGATTGAGAAACTGGTTCCAGAGAACGTGCTGGAAAGGGTCTCGGGAAAAATTTCGGGCGAACTCGAGCTGAGTGGTTCGACAAACACCACCGAAGGGCTGTCCCTGCAGGGACCGATTACTCTGGGAGAGAGGGATTCAATCCAGATTCGTGATGAATTTCCCATCCTCGAAGCTCTGGATCTCGTGGATAACTTCAATAGCTATAAGCGAGTGGTCTTTGAGCAGGGCTCCTTCAATCTGAAGACAGGGGGAGGGGAAATGGTGATCGCTGGCATGAATCTGGAAGCTCGAGACTTCATGTCAATCGAGGGCAGACTGGAGGCCCGGTATCCGACGGATGAGGAGATTGCCAAGTCCATCGGCGAGAATGCGGCCAGCATGCTGGAGCAAATGGATGGTGAAGAGAAGGAGGCGCAGAGAAAGAAGGACATCACTTTGAAGAGGGCTGGAGATGCAGCCAAGGATGACAAGAGCAAAGAAAACCTCGGCGAGAACACTCAGTTCTTCGCGGGCTTGGCATCGAAAAGGGATGAGGAGACCATCAGGCGGGCTGCGGCACGACGCGCACGGACGATCTTGAATTTCGAAGGAGGCATTCGATTGACGATTCCCGGCGATGCCTTCGACAGATCGAGAATTCTTCGAGATCGCTACCCGGTCGATCCAGCCACCGGGCGAATTGGAATCGACGTCCGTCTCAGTGGAAGCATGCCTGAACTCACCTTGCCGCTGGCCGAGGAAATTGTGGAAGACGGGCGCAGCAACGAATGATCATCCCCCGACCGAAGGGATCATGCCCATGTTGGCATAGATTTCACGGGTGGCACTGCTTTTGTTGAGCGTGTAGAGATGAATGCCGTCGACGTCGTGATCGAGGAGCTCGATGCATTGCTGAGCGGCATAATGAATGCCGACTCTTTCGACAGCAGCTGGATCATCGCCGGCACGATCAAGGGCTCGCATGAGTTTTGCGGGAAATCTCGCGCCTGCCGCGAGTTCAGCCATTCGGCGCATGCCTTTTGTTGAGGTCACCGGCATGATCCCGGCTATGATCGGCACATCAATTCCCGTTTGACGGCAGCGGTCCCGGAAGTCGAGGAAGTCGTGGTTGTCAAAAAACAACTGCGTGCAGATGTAGTCGGCACCGGCATCGATTTTGGACTTCAGATGCTCAAGCTCCACCAGTCGGTTCGGGGTGCTCGGATGGCCTTCAGGGAAGCCGGCCACTCCGATTCCAAATCCCCGCGGATCGGGATGTCGACCGCTGTCATTGAAGGCCTTGATGAAACGCACGAGGTCCCCGGCGTGAGGAAAAGCGCAATCCGACCAGTCATAATCCGGCCAATCTCGAGGGGGATCGCCCCGCAGAGCGAGGATGTTGGAGACACCCGCTTCAGCATAGCGGGTGAGGATGGCGTCGATTTCCTCTTCACTGTGACCGACACAGGTCAGGTGGGGGATCGGCGGGGTCTCCGTGGTTTCCTTGATCCGGACAACGAGATCATGCGTCGCATCACGCGTCGAACCACCGGCACCGTAGGTGACTGAGACAAAAGATGGATTAAAGGTTTCGAGGTCGACAATGGTGGCGTAAAGTTCGTCCCAAGCCGCTGAGGATTTCGGCGGGAAGAACTCAAATGAGAATGACGGGCGGCGATGCGCAAGAATGTCGAGAATGTGCATGAGAGGTGTCGGCGAGAGAATTGGATGAGATCGCCGAAACGGCCAACAAAAACCGCGCGGCCAGCAACTTCCGCCGAGCGGTGGGGTTTTCCGAATTGGCGGCAGGCCAGTGCCGAGCTCTACTTCACCAACATGAATATCATCCCAATTGCAATCGTTGCCATCGTCGGCGCGGGAAGTCTGTACGGGGAGTCTCCTCGCCGTGACGAGAGGGCCTCGCAGGCGGATGGTGGCGCGGAAAAGGGGCGGAATTTCAAAGGGTTTTTCGAGAGTGCCGATGCCAATGGGGATGGGGTGGTTTCTTTCGATGAGTTTTCAGCGCTCGAGCGGATTTCGAAGCTCCCTGAGGAGTCCCAGAGGGAAATTTTCAAGCGCTTTGACAAGAATCATGATGGACTGATCCAAGCTCCCGAGATGCGTCCACCTCCGCGACCGGATGGGGGCAATCGTCCGTTCCCTAAGCTGCACGAACTCGATTCCGACAGGGATGGAACGGTTAGCTTCGCGGAATTTGAAGCGGGTCCCTTCACCAAGCGGATTCCGAAGGAGCGATTGAAGGAATTCTTCGCCCGCCTGGACCGGAACAAGGATGGAAAGCTCTCGCCTGCAGACAAGCCGGAGGAACGTCGCTCCCGTGATCGGTCCAAGGATGGTGGTCGTGAACCGAGGGACCCCGCGAAGATGATCGAGATGCTCGATGGAAACGATGATCGGGTGCTAAGTTTTGACGAATTTCGGCAAGCGCCCTGGTTGAAGGAAAAGAGCGAAGATGAGCAAGAGGATCACTTTGAAAAGCTCGATAAGAATGGGAATCTCAAGCTGGAGCCAAAAGAATTGCGAAACGGCGGTTCGCCACGCCCGGAGGTTCGTCAGAACGGAGCTCTTCAGCCTGTGGATGACAAGGAGCGGGATCCGGATTGCAAGGATGAGGAGCAATCTCCGCGAGGCCCCAAAAGACCAGGTGGAGATTGCTGAGCCCTCGGGGGCTTACTTATACGAGCGGACCGATGGTTTGACCGTTTCCCACTTAAGTACTTCCTTGTGAAGGACGGGTGGAACTCCGACGCCTTTGAATTCCCACGCTGAAACGTGGCAGAAGTTCTCGTCATCGCGCTTGGCTTCACCCGGTGACAGGTATCCCGACTGAACTTCAGGATCGGCCTCGGTATACTGGTGCTCCTCGCGGAAATGACCGCCGCAGGATTCCTCGCGTTCACGGGCATCCAGACACATCATCTCAGCGAATTCGAGGAAGTCGGCGACGCGGCCAGCCTTTTCGAGTTCCATGTTAAGTGCTTCACCGCTTCCGGTGATTCGGACGTTTTTCCAGAACTCTTCGCGGATTTTTGGGATTTGCTCGAGCGCCTCAGTGAGGCCTTCGCGGGTGCGGGACATCCCGCACTTGTCCCACATGACCTGTCCGAGCTCACGATGGAAGGAATCGACCGTGCGGTCGCCCTGGATTGATAGCAGCTTCTTGGTCCGCTCTTCGACTTCGGCACGTGCTTTGACGAACTCGGGATGGTCGGTAGTGACGCTCCCGGGCTTTTGAGTAGCGAGGTAGACGGCGAGTGTCGTAGGAATCACGAAGTAGCCGTCCGCGAGGCCCTGCATCAGGGCGGAGGCACCCAGGCGGTTGGCCCCGTGATCCGAGAAATTGGCTTCTCCAAGGACATGGAGCCCGGGGAGGTTCGACATCAGATTGTAGTCCACCCAGAGTCCGCCCATGGTGTAGTGGACGGCCGGGTAGATCATCATCGGGGTCTGGTAGGGGTTCTCGCCGGTGATCTTCTCATACATCTGGAAGAGGTTTCCATAGCGGGCGCGAATGGTGTCTTCACCGAGGCGGGCGATGGAATCACGGAAGTCGAGATAGACGCCGAGGCCAGTCGGAGCGATGCCACGACCTTCATCGCAAACCTCCTTGGCCGAACGAGAGGAAATGTCGCGCGGGGAGAGGTTACCGAAGGAAGGATACTTTCGCTCAAGGTAGTAGTCGCGCTCTTCTTCAGGAACGTCAGCCGGAAGCATCTCCTTCTTGCGGAGTTTGGCAGCAATTTCCTTCGATTTGGGAACCCAGATGCGTCCATCGTTGCGAAGCGATTCGGACATCAGGGTGAGCTTGCTCTGATAGTCGCCGCTGACCGGAATGCAGGTCGGGTGAATCTGCGTGTAGCAAGGGTTCGCGAAGTGCGCGCCCTTCTTGCAGGCTCTCCACGCGGCGGTGACGTTGCAGCCCATCGCGTTGGTCGAGAGGAAGAACACGTTGCCGTAGCCACCGGTCGCCATGATCACGGCATCGCCGGCATGGGTGGTGATTTCTCCAGTGACGAGGTCTCGAACGACGACACCCTTGGCATGGCCGTCGACGACGACGAGTTCCAGCATTTCCGCGCGCTCGAACATCTCGACCCCACCGGCGGCGATCTCCTTGTTGAGGGCCTGATAGCAGCCGATAAGGAGCTGCTGGCCGGTCTGCCCGGCTGCATAGAAAGTCCGCTTTACCTGAGCGCCACCGAAGGATCGGTTGTCGAGGAGTCCTCCGTATTCGCGGGCAAAGGGAACTCCCTGGGCGACGCATTGGTCGATGATGTTGTTGGAGACTTCGGCAAGGCGATAGACATTGCTTTCGCGGGAGCGGAAATCGCCACCCTTGATCGTGTCGTAGAACAGGCGATGGATCGAGTCGCCGTCGTTCTGATAGTTCTTGGCGGCATTGATGCCCCCCTGAGCGGCGATCGAGTGAGCACGGCGGGCGCTGTCCTGGTAGCAGAAGCACTTCACCTTGTAGCCCAGCTCGGAAAGCGTGGCCGCAGCCGAGCCACCTGCGAGCCCGGAGCCGATCACGATGATGTTGAACTTCCGCTTGTTAGCCGGATTGATGAGCTTCGAATCCTGCTTGTGCTTGGACCACTTCTCTTTGAGTGGACCAGCGGGGTCTTTGCTGTCGAGGTCGGATGACATGATGATTAGCGGCCGAATTTGAAAATGAGAATAGCGACGGGGATCGAGACAAAGCCGAGCCAGATGAGCCATGCGTAGCCAAGACTCAGCTTATCGAGGAGGCCTGCGGTCTTCTTGGAGCGCAAGCCGAGGGTCTGGAACATCGACTGCACCCCGTGGCTCAAGTGGGAGCAGAGCAGGCTCATCGCGATAATGTAGAAGAGCACCACCAGTGGGTTGGTGAAACCGACGATCACCATTCTCCAGGCATCAAAGCGCTCGGGATCGAGGGGGTCAACGAAGTCGACATCGTTGTAGCTAACCCGTACGGTGAAATGGAGGAGATGGAAGATGATGAAGGCGAGGATGGTGAGGCCGCTCCAAATCATGATGAGCGAGGATTTTTTCGCCTGAATGACCGCCTTGTGCTCGTAGGCATTCCTGGCGGCCCTGTTTTCGCGAGTGAGCGAAATGGTCGCGGCCACGTGGATGACGAGGGTGGCAAGGAGGAGGATCCGGGCAATCCAGACGCCCGCACCATGAAGCATGTGGTGGAGAAACTCGGCGTAGTCGTTGAACGCCTCACGCCCGACGAAAACCAGAAGGTTTCCTGCCAGGTGACCGGCGAGAAAGAGCGTCAGCACAATACCGGTTAGAGCGACGAGCATCTTGCGGCCGATGCTGGATGTCCAGATGCGGCAGATGGATGGGCAACTACGGGTGGAGTCGTTCATGGGGCTGGAAACTTAGTCAGGAAAAGCGTCGGAAGAGCTTTAAGGAGGTGACCCGAAACGCGCAAGAGGAGAATCCCCGGAGCAGATAATATGCGGCGAATGAGTCAAATGAGGACAACTCAGAATGGTTTGGCGAGGCCGAGGTAGGCTGCGATGACCCCGCAGACGATCGCGATCGTGAGAACAACTGGCGCGGGCAGGACCTTGCGCTTGACCAAGGCTGGGGCGATTCCAAGAACCAACCAAAGACCTAATTTCACCATCCACCAGTAGGAGTCCATCGGTGGCTTCCTGAGCATGGCAAAGCCGACGAGCAGAATGAGGAGACCCGAGATTCCGTGGAGGATCGAGGCAGCGGTCTTTGATGAACCGGAACCGAGAGCAATGGCACCGAGGGCTGCGAAGAAACCGAAGGTTCCAGCGATGTGCAGGGTCTTGAGAAGGAAAGGATCCATGCGCGGAACTCTGGCGGGAGTTGCTTTTTGAGCAAGCGAAACCGAACTTCTCAAACGCCGGCACGGAGACTCTGAGGCGCTGTGAGCGATTTGCGAGGTCGGCAGGGGATGGGAGGAAAATCCGAGCATGTCGCAACCCGTTCCGGTACTCCCTCCGAAGGATGGCGTCATCGCGCAGATGGGTGCGCGGACCGAAGTCTGGAGAGTTGGTGTGAGGCTCATGCCGCAGGAGAAGGGAGGGAGTTGGTGGGGGGCTTGGTTGATGATCTGGCGAGAGGTGTCACGGCTGTCACAGCTGTCACGTAAAGGCGGGACAAATTGAGAGTGCCCTATTGGGCGTTCCGTTCGTGTATTTTGATGGACACGACGAGGAGTCGCCGGACCTTATCCATGACAAGGAATGATCTAGAAGAATTGGTTGAAGCTCATCAGACGGAATTGTTCCGTTACTTGAGGTTCATTGGCGCAGACTACGCGCTTGCCGAGGATTTGCTCCAGGAGACCTATTTGCGCGCCTTCAAGTCCGTGGCGGCTCCGGGTCTTGACGATCTGAATCACCGGCGGGCGTGGCTGCGGCGCATCGCCCACAATCTTTTCGTTGATCACTGCCGGAGGCGCAGTCGTTCACCTGTTAGTTTCAGCAGCGAGGAGGCTGAAACCGCAGAGGTATTCTGGAAAAGCAATTTTTACCGATACAACGAAGGCTTCGGGTGCATGGAGGCGCTGGAAGAGTGCATGAAGAAGCTGAGCACGAGTCAGCGGGAGCTGATCGACGCCTTCTACGCGGCGCGGAAGTCACGCGATGAAATTGCGAGCTCGCTCGGGATTTCATCCAGCGGCGTGAAAGCCGCTCTGCGCCGCATTCGGACCGCTCTTGGCGAGTGCATTCAACACCGACTTTCAGAAGCATGAAGCAGGAAGACAAGTATGACCGTCTTGTGGACCTCCTCTTGTCGGAGTCCGTCGGAGGGAAGGAACCGCCTGATGTGCGCGAGCGGGTTCTCAAGGCCGCGGATGAGCTTCCCCGTGTGGCAGCACCCTTGAGAAGGCCGGTTCCTTGGGCGCCGCCTGTAAAGCGCTCGAAAGCTCCTGCTTTTGCCATGGCCGCGATTCTGACACTGCTTGGCATTGCCGCTGTGCTGATCCAACTGCAGCACATCTCGACCGCGCGGACGCCGATGCTGAGTGAGCTCTCGGGAAGCGTGAGTCGCCCATTGGGTGCCATCCCTCCTGGCGGAAGCCTGAGCACGGGCTCAAATTCCACAGCCACCGTAAGCTATCAGGATGGAACGAAGGTTGCAATTTCTCCGGAATCGACGGTCGTCGTCACGGAGCGTTCGCGCTGGGATCGAGCAAAGGGGCTCGAGATCGTGGCAGGTGGGATAGAAGCGGACGTGACGCCGCAGGCGGCCGGCAATCCCTTCGTTGTCGCTTCGAAACACGCTCACGCAGAAGTTGTCGGCACGAAATTTTCGTTCGACCTGAGAGGAGACCGGAGTCGTCTTGAAGTGAGCGAGGGAGCGGTTCGTTTCATTTCCCGACGTGCTGACAGGGAAGCGCTGGTGAAAGAGGGACACTTTGCCGAGTCTGGAAAGTCGGGCTTCCTGCATGAGAAAATCCCGGTTCCTGGGATCATCGGCTTTACGCTCATGAATGCGGATAGCGACGAGCCGATTCGTGAGGTGGATCTTGGCGATGGGTCACGCATTGCCTTGGCGTCGCTGCCGACTCGAAACATCAATATCCGGGCTGACTACGAAGGCGCTGCGCCTGCGTCTGCGATAATGAGCCTCAGTCGTCACGATGGCAGGCCGACCGGGCTGCCACCCCACGCGGTCAACGCGCACGAGCACCCGCCGTTCTTCGTGGCCGGCGACCATTGGGCAGATGGCCGCCCTAACGACTGCGCCGCTTGGACACCTCGCCCGGGGATCTACCGTTTGAAAGCGGAAGCGGTCTATTCCGATGATCGCAAGGAAAGCCCCGGCGAAGCTCTGGAGATTCATTTCACCATTACCGATTGATTGCATTCCTATCATGAACAAACCATTCCGTGTCCTGCAATGGACCATCAAAATTCTGTTGGCTGCGCTGGGGCTTTCCGTCGTCGCTCCATTGACGGCCCAGGTGGAGTTTCTAGAGGAAAGCACCGTCACCAATGAAGGGCTCTACTTCTGGTATGCGGATGGCTCCAAGGCCTACCATTACAATGCCAACATCAGTCCCAGAGGTGACTGTGTGGCGGTGGTGAACGGCTACATTTTCTTCGGCTGGTACAAAGGCGGCATGACCAACCGGAACCTGATGATCTCGCGCAAGAAGATCGGCTCCGGGGGCTGGGTGACCGTCCAGCTTCCCCACAAGAACACCTTGATCCAACCCGGAAACAAGTGGGGCGATTCTCACAGCACGATCTCCGTGGGAGTCAGCAAGATCGACGGGACCGTCCACATTTTTTACGACCATCACAATGATCCGCTGAAGTACATTGTTACCAAGAAGAACATCGCCTTCGCTCCTGATGCTGATTTCAAGCTTTCCAACTTCGAATCAACTCGCGGGTATCTGGTGCCAGGGCAACCCATCACCATCACCTACCCCAAGATCACCACCAACGCCGATGGTGAGATCATTCTGAATTACCGCAAAGGTTCGGCGGTGGGCGGCAATGAAATGGTTCACGTCTACAATGGGGCGTCGTGGAGCTCGAACAAGCAGGTCACCCGAGGAGGCGGACTGCCCCATGTCGCCGAAGAGGACAAGAACTACGCTTACGGCGTGCCCTACTTCAACAACGGCAATGTGTATTACGCGTGGTCGGTGCGATGGGCTGCGAAAAAGGACCAAGGCGTCTTGAATGAAGGCGTCTATCTGGCCAAGTGCGGGCCGGACATGACTTCGATGTGGGAGGATCTCAATGGCGTCAAACATGCGTTGCCGATCCAGGACTACGCCCCGTTTCTCATCGATCTCCCGGCTTCAAATGCCGGCAAGGGCTCCTCGGGTGGCCCCGGCCTGGTGGTGAGTGAGGAGGGCGACGTGCATGTCACCTATGATGGAAGAGGGAGCGGATCCACCTACGAATACACCTACACGCGAAAGGCGGGGGAGACGAGCTTCACGAAGCACAACGGCACGCGGAAGACGGGTTTGTCCTGGAACAACCGCTTCTACACCATCAACGCCTCGGGCAGTTCCATCCGGATCACTAGTGGTGAGCCGGGCTCGACCAACTACGTCACCGAGCTGGTGCACAACACCAGCCGCAGTTTCGGCGTCTCGGCCAGCTACATCGATGATGGGAAGCTGGTGCTGATCGTTTCCGAGAACAAGCAGTCGGACAAAAAGGACATCTATTCCTACGTCTTCCAGCTGCCGAGCGAAGATCTGGGGCCGTCCTCTGGATTGGTGGCGCACTGGCCGATGGATGAGGGCACGGGAACCGAGGTGGCGAATGTGGCGGGCACTTCTTTTACCGCAGAGATTCAGAATGGTGCCACCTGGGGGAGTGATGCGACCCGCGCCTCGTTCGTTTCCTTCGATGGAACAGACGATCGCATCGCGACCACCTTCAAGTATGCCTTGAAAGCCACGGATGATTTCACCTGGGCGTGGTGGGCGAACAAGCAGAGTGCTAATGGGACCGGCAACGGAGCCATCATGGTGGGGAATCGCTATGGAAACACCGGCTCCGAGACTTATGAGTATATCAAATTCACGCCGACCGGCGTGCAATTGGCCAACACCAACGACGTCGCTGAAATCAGTGTCCTCAACTACGCCGACATCACTCAGGACGGCTGGCACCACTATGCAATGGTGAAATCCGGGACGAGCTACCAATGGTATGTCGATGGCGTGGCACAGGGCGCTCCATTCACCAGCAGCTACTCGGAAACCACTCCGATTCCCTTCATGATCGGTGGCGACGGAGACAACAAAGCGAATGAACATTTCCAAGGCTCCATCGACGACGTGGTGCTCTATCGAAATGCCCTGACCTCATACCATCTCGCCAGCGTGATGGACGGCGACTACGATCTCACGATTCCGATGGTCGCGCTCGGGTCTCCGGTAGACGTCGATAGCGGCGCGACCTGGTTGGATGGTCTTCCCGCGCATTCAGGCGCGATCTATCAGATCCCGGCGACGGGGAACTTGAGAAGCGTGACCGGAAATTGGACTTTCCCCGGGGACGCCATGACGATCGAGCCCGGCGGCAAATTCCAGGTGCGTGCGATCGAGTCCCAAGGCCAGGTCACCAAGGTCGGCCAGATCAATCTACGGGGCGGTGAGAGTTTCACACCTGGAGAGTATGCGGAAATCACCGCAGGAACCGGAAGCGGTGTCACCAATGTCCTTGATGGCGCCATTGATGTCTCGGGCTACGGTCGCATCGTGAGTTACGGAACGGTTGATCGCAGCTTGAAAGTGGATTCGCAGGTGACGGGTTCAGGTAACATCCAGATCTACGAGAGTCTGACGTCAGGTATAAGCTCTGTTAGATTCACCAACGATTCGAATACCTTCTCCGGTCTGTGGGAAGTCAGCGATCAGAGTCGCTTGATCTTCGAGAACGCGGGAGCCGTCGGCGATTCCAGCATCGATGTCAAAAGCGGCGGACGGCTGAAGGTTCTGGGAAATTGGTCCACGGAGGGCACTCTCGCGGTCAGTGACGAGGTGGGATCGGAAGTGGATCTGGGGAATTTCGCGTGGTCGGTTATCGGTTTGACGCTTGGGGAAAGGGTCGTCGCAGACGGGATTTACACGGCGGCTGAGCTGAATGCCATCGCCTCGAACCCTGTTTTTATTGGAAATGGGACGCTATCCATTGGTGAGAGCGACGGAGCTGCTCCAATCGCTCATTGGAAACTCGATGAAGCCAGCGGCAACCTCGCGATCGATTCTTCCGGTCAAGGCAATCGCGGCACCCTCCTGCACGGAGCAACTCGTGAGAGTGATGCGGTTCGTGGTTCGTTCGTTACCTTTGACGGCATCGATGACCGTATTTCGACAAGCTTCACCTACAGTTTGGGTAGTAGTTCAGCCTTCACCTGGAGCTGGTGGGCGAAACGCGGCGCTGCGGTGAATCCGCAGGCTGTCATGGTAGGCAATCGCTATCCGGTGGGAGCTTCTCCCGAGGTCTACAAGTTCATCAAGTTCACGCCCAACGAAGCCAGCTTCGCGCATTCTGCGGACATCTCATCCTTCCACAAATACAACTACACGGATCTTCCCGTGGGTGGCTGGAACCACTACGCGATGGTCAAGGATGGCACCAACTACCAGTGGTATGTGAACGGAGTTCCTCAGGGCTCATCAATCACCCACAGCTACGGCGGGTCCGTTCCACTTCCGTTCAATATCGGAGGCGATGACAATGACGCCACGCCCGGCGGCAGGGAGAATGAGCACTTTGCAGGATCGATCGATGATGTCGTGCTCTACGATCGAGCTCTGAACGCCCGTGATATCCGTAATCTCCGCGATGGTATCTACATTTCCCCGGCACTCACCGGGATTGAGGATTGGCGGCTGGTTCACTTCGGGACCACGGAAAACAGCGGCTCCGCATCCGATTCCAAGGACGCAAATTCCGACGGAGAAAGTAATCTGATGGAGTTTGCAACGGGCCAGAACCCTCATGCAGCCACTCGACTCAGCACAGCACTCGAGATGAATGGTGATGCGATCGAGTTTCGCTACACTGCCAGCAAAGCGGCACTTGCCGACGGAGTCAGCTTCGAGGTCGAATGGAGCGACACCCTGCAGGCCGAGTCCTGGAGCGTGGTCGGTGTCACGGAAGTGACCGATCCGGAGAACTCCGAAGACAGTGAAGTCGAGCATCGGATTGCCACGGTTCCCGCGGGAAGCGAGTGCCGGTTCGTTCGGCTTAAAGTGAGACAATTCTGACGCGCATCATGCGGAAGTCGTCCGCAACTTGATCATGTCACGTAAAGAGGGGACAAAAGTGGATGTGCCCTTTTGTCGGCATGGCTCGTTATCTTAATGGATCACCGGACGGTCCTCAGGCCTGAGGGCTTCGTTCAGCTTTCTAACAAAAACTCAATCGATATCGTGAAAACCTCCTTTCTAGCAATTCTTGCCCTGCTTGGCACCGCCGCCGTTGCGCTCGCTCAGACGTACCATGAAAGCGGGGGACTGGTTGTCATGGAGATGGAGCATACGTCCTCTTCGCTCGGGCAGTGGGAGGAGCAGAGTTCGCTGTCGGGTTACTCAGGTAGCGGTTACCTCCAGTTCTTGGGGAATAACTACGAGACGGGTCCGGCCACTTCACCCCTGGAGTACATTTTTAAAATCAACAAGGCTGGCCTCTATTACCTGCATCTGCACTGCGCGAAGGAAACCCACGACGGGCGAACCGATGTGGCGAATGACTGCTATGTGCGGGTGGAAGGCGACTACAACGCGGGACCGGGGCCTTACACGGGTCACGGCGATAACGCCTCACTGTCACTGCTGCAGAGCGATACGAAGTACTTCGGTGGTGCGACTAACTCGTGGAAATGGGAGAACGGTCAGAATTCATCCGGGGGCGCGGGCAATCTTGATCCCGGTGGTCATGCCAACAAACGAGTGGCCGTCTATGATTTCAAGGCGGGCGAGACCTACAAGTTGGTCGTTTCGGGACGTTCGAAGTTCTTCCGCATCAATCGCATCGTTTTTCGTCACACCTCGACGCCCCAGAGCACGGCGCAGAACCTGAGCACACCCGAGTCGGAGACTGGCGTCGGGGAGACCTGCTACATCTACGACGCCACGACCGATTTTCCGGACATCACCTCCGGAGACGTGCCCTACTACAGAGACAATGGCAACGACGCGCTGGCGATCGCCGCTAATGTGGAGGCGAACCGGGTCGGCTTCGCCCGCGCCTCGCGCACCTTTGACGGTCCGGCGGGAGCCTACGACGTGACGATCACAACGATGACCGAGGAAGACGGGGAGTCGACCTATCGGCTGTTAGTCAATGGCGTGCAGGTGGCCAGCTATACGAACCCCTACGTTTTCGTTGAGCAGGGCAACTCCCCCCTCGATCTCCAGCCGCACACCCACGCTTGGAGCGGGATCTCGATCCCGAACGGCGCGACGATCGCGATCGAGTCGAATGCCGACACCAATGGTGAGATTCCGGAGAACGGAGGAACCGCCTGGGGGCGCGGCCGCTGGCAGCAGATCGAGCTTTGTTCCAGCACCTCGCTGGTCCGTCCGCCGGCCGGCCGGATCGCCTATGTCGCCGACGGCAACTCGCCAGATCCAGATGACATCGGCGCCAATGCGGTCGTGTTCGGACTGCTCAAGGGTGCCGGGCTTCAGGATCGGCTGGTCCATTTCTCGCACTCCTGCGATCTCAATCCGCTCGCCACGGGCGGCAGCCAGAGTATCGACGCTGCCAATGAACAGCGCCGCCAGAACTACCTGCATCAGACCACCGGCGAGGGAATTGGCTTCTTCGGGCCGTTCCCGAATTTGAGCAACTACTACAACTGCCGCAGCGAGCAAAGCGCCGCCGTCAACGACCTGCGCGACGCCATCAACGCGTCTTCGGCCGGCGATCCGCTTTGGATCATTGAAGCAGGCGAACCCGATATCATTGGTTACGCACTCGATGCCGCCACCCCGTCCAAGCGGCAATTCGTCCATGTGATCTCCCATCACCCGGCCAATGACAACAGCGGCGACTTCTACACCTGGGCGCAGATTCTTGCCTTCGGCGTGACCGAACACCAGATCGGGGACCAGAACGTCGGACTCCAGGTGCTGATCAGTTCAGGGCTTTGGGACTGGGCCGAGGGTCACAGCGACCCGGCGATGGTCTGGATCCTTGACCAGCTCAAATACGCTGAAGCGGACGGCGTGGTCGCTTTCCAGAACAACAAGTACGACTGCTCCGACGCGGGCATGATCTACTGGTGGATCACCGGTGCCAATGCGGGAGGGAACAAGCATTCCACCCCGGTTGAGATCAAGGACATGCTTCTTTACGAGGGAGCTCCGGGGCCGGTCGATCCGCTTCGTCCGGTGGGCCACTGGAAGTTGGACGAAGGCACGGGCACGGCGGCTGCGGATTCCTCGGATTACGGTCATCACGGAACGCTGCTCAACGGCGTGAGCTGGGGAAGCGATGGCACCCGCGGTAACTATGCCGAGTTCGACGGGAGCGACGACCGCATTGCCACGCCGTTCCGCTACGCGCTTTCTTCCAGCGACGACTTCACCTGGGCCTGGTGGGCGAAGGTGGAGCCCGGCAACTCGACCGGAGCGATCATGGTGGGCAACCGTTATGGCGGCACGGGTTCGGAGAACCTCGAGTTCATCAAGCTGATGCAGCACGAGGCGCAGTTTGCGAACACGGATGTCGCTGGGTCGATCGAGCATTACGACTACGCGGATCTGCCGTCCGATGAATGGCATCACTATGCGATGGTGAAATCGGGAGGGAACTACCAGTGGTATGTCGATGGGGTGGCACAGGGAGCGCCGCAGGTCTTCTCCTACAGCGAGAGTTCCACGATCCCGCTTCTGATCGGCGGCGACGACGATGGCAGCGGGACGAAGGTGAACGAACACTTCGCAGGCGGCATCGACGATGTCGTGCTCTATCGACGGGCATTAACAGCGAGCGAGCTGATGGATGTTCAGAACGGAATCTACTTTCCAGCTCCTCCGGTCATCGAGGTTCTTGCGGGATGGGATGCCTGGGATAGCGGGACGGTTCCCACTGCCACCGTGTTCGCAGCGGATGTTGCTGCTTCAGCGACAGCCTCTGCTGCGGGCGGTTGGGCTGCCGGTGAAACGGATAGCCGGGGTGCAAGTAAAGACACGACCTGGGGAACCTTCGCGGGGCCTCCCGCCGCTAGCGCAGTGACTACGGGGGGCGATGGCAACCTCACCCTCACCAATGGCAAAACCGACGGAGAAATATCGTTCACGATTACCAATCATGGCACGACCGATTTGGAGCTGAATGCGTTTCACTTTGATGCGGTCGCATTCCGACCCAATGCCGCGAGATCCTATCAATTGAGTGTGATCGACGGTGATATTACCAATGGTCCGGTCTTCACCTCCGCTGATGATGCGATAACCAGTCTTGGAGGTGGCCTGAAGACGGAGGATTCAGATCCCGAGACGCACGATCAGCACGACGATATCGACATTGACCTCACCGGGCTTGCTGACTCGACCCTTGAGGTCGGTGGGTCGGTGGTCTTCCAATTAGCGTTCTCAAGTGGGACTGGCAGTGGCGGCGGGCATCACTTGTTCGTGGATAATGTCGCGGTCACGCACGCGGTTCCGGCAATCCCACCATCTGGTCTACAGGTCAATGGAGGTGATGATGTATCCATTATCCTTCCGGTAAACCAGGTTGAGTTGACCGGCACCGCAAGTGATGACGGTGCGGTTGTGTCGACCGTTTGGAGCCAGCAATCAGGTCCCAATACCGCAACGCTCAGCGGCGAAACCACCCTGAACCTGACCGCCTCCGGACTAGTCCAGGGAACTTATGTGTTCCGTCTGACTGCCACCGATGACGAGAGCAACAGTTCCTTCGATCAAGTCACCGTGAACGTGCTTCCTGAGGGGAGTGGGGACGCAGCAGTCACCGGTGAGCTGAAGAAGTGGCACAAGATCACCTTTTCCTGGACCGGACCGACGAGCAGCGAAACGGCCGGAACCAATCCCTTCAGCGACTATCGACTCAATGTGGTTTTCAATCACGCGGGAAGCGGCAAGAGCTACACCGTGCCGGGCTACTTCGCGGCGGATGGCAATGCAG
Organism: Haloferula chungangensis; assembly: GCF_042664875.1. Classification (NCBI taxonomy): domain Bacteria; kingdom Pseudomonadati; phylum Verrucomicrobiota; class Verrucomicrobiia; order Verrucomicrobiales; family Verrucomicrobiaceae; genus Haloferula; species Haloferula chungangensis. Next base: position 481,668 of record NZ_JBHTBS010000001.1, read on the forward strand.
CGGAGAGCTCCGCTCAGTCGGGTAACGTCTGGCGGGCTCATTTTTCTCCGGATGAGGAAGGTGAGTGGAGTTATTCTGTTTCCTTTCGCACCGGACCGGATGTGGCGGTGAGCAGCGCGGCCAATGCGGGAAGTTCTGGCGGCTTCTTTGATGGAGATGGAGGCGTTATTCAGGTTGCCGCCACGGACAAGACCGGTCGCGACCTGCGTGGCAAGGGCAGGCTCCAGTACGTCGGCAAGCACCATCTGCAGTTTGCCGCAACCGGCGAGTATTTCCTCAAGGCCGGACCGGACGCACCGGAAAACTTCCTGGCCTACGATGATTTCGACGACACCCCGAATGACCAGGACAACCAGCCGAACAACCGCAAGTCGTGGAGTCCCCATGCCGGGGATTATCATGCGGCCTCGGCATCGCAATTCACTTGGCAGTCCGGCAAGGGGACGGAGATCCTTGGCGCGGTGCGCTATCTCGCGCAGGAGGGGCTGAACTCGTTCTCCTTCCTGACCTTCAATGTCGACGGAGATGACGATAATGTCTTCCCGCACCGTCTAAAGTCCACCGTGGCAGCTTACGAGGGTGTGGCGGACGATGCGCGATGGGCGCATGCGAATGGAGTGCACCATGACCGCTTCGACGTCTCGAAGATGGCGCAGTGGGAGAGGGTCTTCGAATACGGCACGCAGCAGGGGATGTATCTCCATTTCAAGACCCAGGAGACCGAGAATGACGACCGGATGGACGGCGGGGCTCTCGGGCGTGAGCGCACGCTCTACTATCGCGAGCTGGTGGCCCGCTTCGGCCATCATCTGGCCCTCAATTGGAATCTCGGAGAGGAGAACACCAATACCACGGCCCAACAGCAGGATTTCGCCCAGTGGTTCCACGACAACGACCCCTACCAACACCACGTGGTGCTCCACACCTACCCCTGGCAGAAGGACGCTGTTTACACTCCGCTGCTGGGAACCGCTTCCAAGCTCACGGGGCTGTCGCTTCAAACGAATCAGGCCGATTTTGCCAATGTCTTTGCGGATACCCTCGCGTGGGTGCAGAATTCCGCGGGGGCGGGCGTGCCGTGGGTGGTCGCCTGCGACGAACCGGGAGACGCGCAGCACGCGCTGCGTCCGGCGGGCGACGCTGGAAACAGCTGGACCGACGGGCGGAAGAACGCCCTTTGGGGCAACGTGATGGCCGGTGGCGCAGGAGTGGAGTTCTACTTTGGTTACCAGCATGCCAACTCCGACCTCACCTGTCAGGACTATGCCTCCCGTGATGGTTTCTGGGACTACTGCCGTTACATGCTCGAGTTCTTCGAGAACAATGAGGTTCCTTTCCAAGACATGGCCAACGAGGACGCGCTGGTTTCGAACTCCGGGGCTTGGTGCTTGCGCAAGACCGGCACCGACTACGTGGTCTATCTGAAAAACGGAGGCACCACCAACCTCGACCTCAGCGGCGCCACGGGTGACTTCGATGTGCGTTGGTATGATCCTCGGAATGGAGGAACTCTCCAGATGGGTTCGGTCACGACGGTTGCCGGCGGAGGAACCGTTAGTTTGGGTTCGGCACCGGCCGCAGCCACTTCAGATTGGGTGGTTTATGTGACCCTTGCGCCGGCCGAGTTGCAGGGATTTGACCTTTGGTATGAAGGATTCACTTTCCCGCCCGGCGCTGATGGCTCGCCAGAGGGGGATGCGGATGGGGACGGTCGAAGTAATTGGTTTGAGTATCTATTCGGCCTTGATCCCTCAGATGCGGCATCTTTGTCACCGATGACCGCAGGGCTTTCAGCGCCCACTGGATCCTTCCGCTACACCCGCAGAAACCCGGAACTCACGGGAGTCTCAGACTTTGAGGTCTGGTATTCCGAGGATCTCTCTAACTGGTTTCACGACCGCACCGCCACTCAGATTCCCGATGGCAATGGTGAGATCCAGGAAGTTACGGTCACCTTGTCGTCATCGCCTCCTTCTGAGGCACGGCTGTTTGTTCAGATTAGGGCGGTCGAGTAAGGGGTGGTCTGAATGGCAAATCGGCACTGAAAGCGCGTTGGTAGGGCCGACGACGGAATTGTCCTGTCGCCAGTAAGTATAAAGCACAGAACGCCGGCCTGTTTCCGGTGCGGCATTGTGGCAAATCTTTCGACTGAAGGCCACCTCCAACTCGCCCGAAGGAGGGCTCGCGGATACCGTCGATTCGAGAACTTCCGAGCCATCGCCTACTGGATCGCCGACGGCCTTGAAATCATAACTTCTCATCCTTCAACCCTCTAAATTCTCAGGAGCGCCAGAAATTGGGAAAAAGATCGTGGCGCCCTCTACGTCAACCGCAAAGCGGCACTTTCCCCCATACGCTCTTATCAAAACATCATGTGCAGTCTGTTGGTCGGACTACACCAGATACAAAAACACCGGACCGTTTCCGGTCCGGCGATTGAAGTCATTCTTCCGATCAGTGATCAAAGAGATTCAGATCATGCGCGACGGCGACGGAAGAAAAATCCAGTGCCGAGCAGTCCGAGAGCCAATGCGGATGGCTCGGGAACTGGCAAACTGTTTGAGACGCCGACATTGTCAAGCCCCTGGTTATGTCCGCCTGCACCATCGTCGACACCAGTAAACGAGAGAGTGAAGGTGACGGATCCGTTTGCATCCAGCGTGTTGTCAGCCAAACCGGTCAGATCGATATCGTAATTGAACCAATCCCAAGATCCTCCTGTGTTCGGCGTTGTAGCCCCTGAAGTTACATTCCCAACCGTAAGATCGCCTGCGGTGATATCCAGGGACCAGTTAACGGCTGATTTTGGACGCAAAGTGCCCGTGTCAAAATGAAAGGTAGTTAAGTCACTGTCGATTCCTGTGGTATCCGTCACAAGAAAAGCGATCGAGCCAACAGTTCCGTTATTCAAGCTGAGTGCACTCGTATTGATGCTGGCCGCTGGAACGCCAAGAGTTCCCCATGTTTGGTCAGGACTATATCCCATTGCTCCCAAACTTGCATCACCTGTGCCAGACCAAGTTCCGGTGGCTACCGTTGCGGTGGCAGTTACCCCGTTGGTGTATGTGGCAGCGCCGTCACCAGCATCCCAACCAGCGATCAGCGCGGCGGAGGAGGTCATGGAGCTTGCGGCAAGGGCGCAGATAAGAATTGCGTATTTTTCTTTCATTGGTTTTTAGGTGGTTTTTGTCGGGAGGTTTTCGATAGGTGCCGGATGGCAGGCTTAACGGAGAGCCTAGACTCTCTAAATACTATCAATGTGGGCCTTCCGACTAGTCCCCTTAATGTGGGAGAAGTCGGTCGGCACCCATCCGGGGTTTCTTTCTTGACGGTTTGGATTATGGCGGAAATGGACTCTCTGTCATGTCACCTAAACACGTGACATCTCGGAAATGGAGTGGATCTGGAGAAGTCAGAGAAGAGGACGCTGTCACACAAACACGTGACATGCGATCGAGCCCGAAATAGGTGAAGGTGGCTGAAGTCTGTGAATCCGGCAGAAGTGGCAGGCTTCCAATTAAGAGAATACGTGAAAAGCCGAATCGTGAAGCATCAGGGACCATGGGTCATCGCCGTCGTGTTGTTAGCCGGTCTCGTCGACGCTAAATGCGCGGACTCGGGAAACGGGGGGATGAGCGGTTCTCGGCCAAATGTGGTCTTCTTCCTCGGCGACGATCAGAGCCGATTTGATCACAGCGCCTATGGCAATCCGACGGTTCCGACTCCGACCACGGATGCTTTGTCAAAGGAGTCGCTGGTCTTCGACAAGGCCTTCACCGGACAAGCGATCTGCGCACCGAGTCGCTCGATGCTCTACACCGGCCTGTATCCTTTGAGGAACGGGTGCTTCATCAATCACACCAAGATTCGCGCGGGGGTCAAGACCTTGCCGGTGTATTTGGAGGAGCTTGGCTACAATGTGATTCTTGCGGGGAAATCGCATGTCGGTCCCGCTGCGCAGTTTTCTTGGTCGAAGTCGTTTCCACCGGTGGAGAATGAGGGTGCATCCCGTCCTGGAATTCCACTGGATGAGATCGACGGGTTTCTAGCCGATCCGGGGACCAAGCCCTTCTGCCTGCTGATCACCAGTGAGTTTCCTCATCCTCCCTACATGAAGAGCACTCCGTATACGGCTGACGACGTGACCTTGGCACCTTTCATCTCGAAGTCGGAGCGCAGTTTGAAGAACGCAGCGTTCTTTTATGCCAATATCGTGGAGAAAGAGAAGGAACTGGCCGCCGTTCTGAAGTTGCTGGAAGAACATGAGCAGAAGGACAAATCCATCGTCTTCTATGCAGACGATCACGGACTGTTCCGTGGCAAGTTTACGGCATATGATTCAGGGCTGAATGTAGCCTTCATGGTGCGGTGGCCGGAGAAGGTCAAGGCGGGGCGCAGCGACGCTCTGGTCAGCTTTGCCGACTTTGTGCCGACCATGATTGAGCTCGCGGGTGGAAATCCACCGCAGGAACTCGATGGCAAAAGCCTGCTTCCCATTCTCGAGAATGGCGGAGGCAAAATCCACGATTACGTTTATGGCGTCACGGTCAACCAGGGTATTCTTGATCGCCACGTCTTCCCGCAACGTTCGGTTCACGACGGTCGGTATCATTACATTCATAACTTCAATAGTCTCGAACGCATCAAACGGGACGAATCGGAAGGCAAGGAAATCCACCCTTTCCTGAAGATGGGGGCGGAGAAGCACAAGGATCTGCCCGAAGAGATGCTCTTCGATACTCAGAGTGACCCGCACGAAATGAATAATCTAGCGGGTGATCCGAAGCTGACTGAGATCAAGCAGCGACTGAAGAGTGAGCTTTTCCGCTGGATGCGGGAGCAAAATGACTACCTCACGGAGAGCGGTTCCGTCCCGTTTCTGCAGGTGGGAAAGAGATTCGCCCTGGATCAATACGATGCGGAACTCAATCCGATTCCGAAGGGTCTGGTCGGTTGCCTGAAAGGGAAGACGATCAATCCTCACGATGCAACCGCGCCGAAGGCAGATCGTTAGACTCGCATCACGAACTTTATCGAAACCCGAAAGTAGCCCTACTCAAAATGATACCATCCACGAAAACCCTCGGGCTCGCGCTTCAAGGGATCTTTGCCGCGGCTTTGTTTGCCTCACCCCTCCTCGCGGAGTCTGGCGAGAAGAACGTGCTCATTTTCTTCATCGACGACCTGAGGCCGGAGCTCCATTGCTATGGAGCCGATTACATCAAAAGCCCGGCGATCGATTCCCTGGCCTCCCAAGGCGTGTTGTTTGAAAGTGCCTACTGCCAGCAAGCGCTTTGTGCGCCCTCGCGGATCAGCATGATGACGGGGCAGTATCCGGATACGAACGGGATTGCGGACTTGTTCACGCCGCTGTTGAAGGTGGACCCGAAGGCGGTGACTCTCCCGGGCTATTTCAAGAAAAGAGGCTATGTCACCAGCTCATTTGGAAAGGTCTATCACCATAACCGCGACGACAAACCCAGTTGGTCCCAGCTCGGTCCGAAATCTGCTATCAAGTATGCGAGTCCGGAAACGCTGAAGGGCATCGAGGAGCGTGTTGCGGAGGGAAGGAGGAAGGGGGCTGACGTGGATGAGCTTCGGACTCTGGGGAAAGGCCCGGCGGTTGAGATCGCGGAGGTGGAAGATGAGGCCTATGCGGATGGCCAGGTCGCGAAGGAGGCGATCGAATCGCTGCGGAGGAACAAGGACAAACCCTTCTTCATGTGTGTCGGTTTTGCCAAACCGCACCTGCCATTTGCCACGCCGAAGCGCTACTGGGACCTCTACAAGCGAGAGCAGTTCACTGTGCCCGAGCGGAAACTTCCGGAAGGTGCCCCTTCGCTGGCGTTTACGGTATGGGGCGAACTCCGCGGCTATCTGGGAATCCCGGAAGAGGGGGATCTAACGGATGAACAAACGAGGGAGCTCCAGCATGGGTATGCGGCAAGTGTGAGCTTTGCGGACGCGCAGGTCGGAAAAGTCATGGCGGAACTGGATCGGCTCGGTCTCCGTGAAAACACGATCGTCGTTCTATGGGGTGACCACGGATACAAGTTGGGGGACTACGGGCTTTGGTGCAAACACACGAACCTCGAACTCGACACGCGGGTTCCGTTGATTATTTCGGCTCCTGGGCATGCCAAGGGTGAACGCTCGAAGGCGCTGGTGGAGATCATTGATATTTTCCCAACGGTGGCGGAGATGTCGGGAGGTGATATCCCGAGTGGGCGCGAAGGGAAGAGCCTGGAGCCATTGCTACAGGATCCGGGTAAGGATTTCCGCCCCTTCGCGCTGAGTCAGTATCCTCGTGGTTCAACGATGGGCTACAGCCTGAGGACCGACCGCTGGCGATACACCGAGTGGATCAAGTCCGATACGAAACAGGTCGTCTTCAAGGAACTTTACGATCACAGGGAATCGGAAACGCCGCAGAAGAATCTAGCAGATGAAGCGGAGCATGCGGAGTTGGTCTCCAAGCTTTCGCAGCAGATGAATGCCGCCCAGCGCGTCGGGAGCAGCAAGGTATATGAGAAAAATTAGGGCAATATGATTGAACGAAGACTATTGATGGCGGGGTGGGGGTTGATGGCATTGTCTCTAACAATTGGGGCCCTCTTTGGCGCTGAGCCGATCGTTCCGCCCGAAGGTGGCAAGGACTCGATTGCGTGGAGGTCATCTGAGAAGCCCCGGGTGCGGATGCCGGACGTCGAGGCGGAAGGTGACTGGAAAACGGTCGACGAGGCAACTTTCGCCCGGGCTTTTCAGGTGAGCTTTGGCAAAGGTGCCGCGAAAGAGGCGAAGGATGTGCAATTGATAGTCCCGCTCCAGCAGGCGGTGAACAAGGGGGATACCCTGCTGATTTCTTTCTGGATCCGTCGGCCGGAGTCCGGTGGTGAACCGGGTCCGGTCTCGGTGTTCCTCCAACAGGCTGGTGGAAAGCCCCGTTACGAATACAGTTTCTCAGCATACCGACCGTGGCAGCAGCACGTGAGGGCCTTTGAAGCGCCTGCGGACTATGATAGGGGAAAGGGAAATGTCGGGATTCATCTGGGGGCCGCAGGACCGTCCATCGAGATCGGCGATTTGCGCTTGCTGAATTACGGGGCCCACGTCGCGGTGGGGGACCTTCCCAAGTCATCGGTGAGCTACATCGGGCGGGAGCCCGACGCGGCATGGCGGAAGCAGGCGCTGGAACGGATCGAGAGGATCCGCAAAGGCGACCTCAAGATCGAAGTGGTCGATGCCGAGGGACATCCCATCAAGGGTGCGGAGGTGAAGGTGGAAATGCAGCGTCATTCGTTTCTCTTCGGCAACACCGTGCGTTCGGCGATTCTCGGAGCCACGGAAGACAAGCTGCCTATTACCAAGGATGCCAACGGCGGTCCTGTTAGGGTGTCGGCTGAGGATGTGCGGAGGTATCGACAGGTGGTGAAGGACTACTGCGCTGCGGTGACTTTCGAAAGCGAGCTGCGTCCGCATGTTTGGAAACTTCAGACAAGTGGAAATGTGGCCTGGCAGGAGAAGTTTCGGGTTTTCACCGAACAGGCGGTGCCGTGGCTTCAGGAAAACGGGATCAAAATCCGAGGGCACTACATCGCCTGGGGCGCGATCGACTACAACGCGGTCGAAAAGCAGTTTGTCGGCGACCCTGAAGGTCACCGCAAGTGGCTTTGGCAGCACATGGCCGACGTGCTGCCGAGAACCTCGGACTTCGTGGATGAGTGGGACACGCTGAACCATATCGTGGCCTGGGGAAAACACACCTACGAGATCGAATACGGTGGGCTGGAGATCTACGCGGACATCATGAAGGAGGCACGTCGCCTGGCACCCAATGCGAGGCATGCGATCAACGAGGGCAAGGTGCTTCCTGACGGCTACAAGCGCGAGCCCTACCTGCGGATGATCCGCTTCCTCAATGAGAAGGGGCAGGCACCGGACGTGGTCGGTTTCATGGCCCACTTCGATCTCACGACGCTGACTCCGCCGGAGGAACTGCTCCGAGTGTACGATGAATTTGCCGAGATCGCACCCCGCCTGCAATTGAGCGAGTTCGACGTGGAGACGGGAGACGACGAGAATCTTCAGGCCGACTTCTACCGCGACGTGATGATTGCCAGCTTCAGTCATCCGAATTTCGAGGCCATCATTCAGTGGGGATTCTGGGAGAATGCTCATTGGAAACCCCATGCCGCACTGTGGAGGGCTGACTGGAGTCTCAAGCCGGCCGGAGAAGTCTTCGTCGATCTGGTGAAGAGGCAGTGGTGGACCAAAGAAACGGTCCTAACCGATCGTGTCGGAACCTGCAAGGTTCGGGGGTTCCTCGGTGACTACAAGGTGACGGTGGAGCACGACGGCAGGACGATGACAGAGAAGGTGTCGTTGGACGCGGATGGCACTGAGGCTCGGATACAGCTCAACTAACAGAAAACCGGTGCATGGTTGAATCGAGAATTAACATGGAATGAAAGTATTACTGAGTTTGTTTTTTGTCCTCTACTCGGGGATTTGTTTGGCGGAGCGGGTGCTCTTCGATGCGGATTGGAGATTTTTCGAAGGGAACCCGAAAGGGGCAGAAGAAGCAGGCTTCTCCGATGCGAAATGGCGTAAGCTTGACCTGCCGCATGATTGGAGTGTCGAGGGGAAGTTCAGTCAGAAGAATCCGAGCTCGGATCGAAGCGGCTACCTGCCAACCGGCATCGGATGGTATCGCAAATCGATTGACGTGCCTGCCGAGTGGAAAGGAAAGCGCGTCGCGATTGAGTTCGATGGCGTCTTTCGCAACAGCACCGTTTGGGCGAATGGGAGGAAACTCGGGACCCGGCCCTATGGTTGGATCTCTTTTGGATACGATATCAGTGAGCTTGCCAACGATGCGCAGAGCATCACCTTTGCGGTGAAGGTGGACAACAAGCTGCAACAAGCGGCGCGTTGGTACACGGGATCAGGGATCTATGCGCATACCTGGATCAATGTTCGTGAACCCATTCATATCCCGACTTCCGGGGTCTGGATTCGATCGAAAGGCTCGACCGTTTCCGTCGACACGGAAGTAAAGAATACAACGGAAACAGCCGCTGATTGCATGGTGAGGACGACGATCCTCGATGCGGACGGTAAGGCCGTGGCAAGCCGGCGGGATTCAATCGCTGTGAAGCCCGGAGAAGTGGAGTCGGTGGCGCAGGTCATCGAGCTTTCGAATCCCTTTCGCTGGTCGCCGGAAAGTCCCTACCTCTACCATGCGGTGAGCGAGGTGCTGGTTGGCGAGAAGCTGCAGGATCGCGTGGAGACGCGCTTCGGGGTGCGTGACATCGAGTGGAAACCGGGGTCGGGCATGTGGCTAAACGGCGAGAACGTGAAGCTGCGGGGCGTCTGCCAGCACCAGCACGCCGGTGCGCTTGGGGCGGCGGTGCCGGAAAAGATCATTCGCTACCGCGTCCAACAGATGAAGGATATGGGAGCGAATTCGATCCGGACGGCGCATAATCCTCACACTCCCGAGTTCTACGACATCTGTGATGAACTTGGCATCATTGTGATGGACGAGTTTGTCGATGGCTGGAACCAGAAAGCTCGTCACGACTATGGTGCTCACGATTTCGTCAAATGGTGGAAGCGTGATCTCACCGATTGGATCAAGCGCGATCGCAATCATCCCTCGGTATTCCTTTGGAGTGTTGGAAACGAAACCCACGGCGATGTCGTCAGAGAACTGGTGGCAAGGTGTCATGAACTTGACCCGACACGCCCCGTGACCTCCGGGGCATCAGGATCGGAGTTCATGGACATCTTGGGGGTGAATGGGGCCAGTGAGGGAAAGGGATGGTTCGATACGCTCGCGGACGACCGCGTGTTCATTGGCACGGAGAACACGCACACCTGGCAGACGCGCGGCTATTATCGCTCACAAACCTGGTATCGCGACGGCTTACTTCCCGAAGCGGTTTCCATTCCTGATCTGACGGAAAAGGAAGTCTTCACCTACGATTGGGCGGACAATTCGAAGCGCACGAACCGCAAGCAGTTCTACAAGTCGAGTTATGACAATGCGACGGTGCGCTCTCCGGCCCGACGGATGATTGCTCAGATTCGCGACATTCCGAACAATGCCGGGATGTATCGTTGGACAGGTCACGACTATCTTGGCGAGGCGGGACTCGCCAGCGGTGCCTGGCCGTTCAAGCTCTTCTCCGGAGGGACCTGCGACCTCGCGAATTTCGAGAAGGATCTCTACTTCCTCTATCAGAGCCAGTGGACAAGCGAACCGATGGTGCACATCCTCCCGCATTGGACGCATCCAGTCATGAAGTCCGGCACCGAGATTCCTGTCTGGGTTTATTCCAACTGCGACGAGGTGGAACTTTTCCTCAATGGCAAATCGCTTGGAAAACAAAAGCCCGGCACGAAGTGGCAGGAAATGCAGTGCCAGTGGATGGTGGGCTGGTCTCCGGGTGAGCTGATGGCCGTCGCCTACAATGATGATGTGGAGGTCGCGAAGAAGCTCATCCGAACCGCCGACGAACCGACGAAACTGGATCTTTCCGTCGATGGTGAGGCGCTTTCTGAACGCGGGAATGACATCGTCCAAGTGCGGGCTACCTTCCTCGATGCCAAAGATGAGTTCTATCCTTATGGCGAGAATCGAATCTTCTTCCACCTTGGCGGTCCGGCGCGCATCAAAGCACTCGACAATGGAAAGCCGAATGACGTCGAGCCCTTCTATGGCACAAGCGATCGCACCGGCTTCTTCGGTCTCGCACGCGCCTACGTTGAATCCCAAGATGAAGGAGGCGAAATCGCTCTCATTGCAGGAGCGATCCTCGGCGACAAAAAGCTCGTGGTTTCGAACAAGGTTTACATCGACGTGCAGCAGATCGACCTACGGGGCACGTCGGAACCGGCAAGCTTTGAGGTTTTCTATACGACGGATGGTTCGACGCCGACGACCGGATCCAAGAGGTATGATGGTGGTTTCAAGATTCCCCTCGGCACGACGGTCAAGGCTTTGGTGACCGATGGAGAGAAGCGCATCCTTGTCATGGAGGAGCGATTCGCGAAAGACGTTGGATTGGTCTGGGAGGGCGGAGGTCAGGATGGTGACTTCGGGGGAGAGCAGGCAGAGGACGCGGAACTATCGGGCGGGAAGATTTCCAATGCAGGTAAGAACTACAACGGATCTGCCTTTGTTGATCTCGGAAGGAAGAAGGGATCGTATGTCGAATGGTATCGAGAGAACGACGGCGACACCGCCGAGATGAAGTTGGTGATCCGCTATGGCGGCAAGCCAGCGGATCGCAAGCCGATGAAGCTTCGAATCGAGGTGAATGATGAGGGGAAGGAGCTCTCGCTTCAGCCGTCGGCGAACTGGGGGAACAACTGGAGGACGGTCGAAGTGCCGATCACGCTCAAGAGAGGTGCGAACGCGATTCGCCTCGTTCTTGCGGACTCTCGGGGACTCCTTCTCGACGAGGTGGATTTCAAGAAGCCCTGAAAAAAGCGATTAGCCCTGAAAAAGGAACGGCTTGAGAAGAGTCAATCTGGCTCGTCCGAGAAGTTCTCCGGGCATCGCTGAATGCTTGCTCCTCGTCGATTGTCACACATTCACGTGACATGACAGGAAGGGGGGCTTGTGCACTTTATGGTATTCCTTCGCCGAAAAACAAGAAACGTTTCGTTTCCGGCGTTTAGGAATCACAAGAACCCAATCAAACCCGACGACTTCCATGAATTGCCCGCGAACCCCCAAAGTTTCAGACCGAGGATTTGCTCTGCTTGTAACGATCAGCATGATGGTTCTGCTCGCCTTGCTGGCGGTGGGGCTTCTCAGCTTGAGCACGGTGTCCCTCAGGGCATCGAGTCAGGGGGGATCGATTGCGGTGGCGCAGGCCAACGCACGGCTTGCCCTGATGATGGCGCTGGGCGATCTCCAGAAATATGCGGGTCCGGACACGCGGGCGACTGCGCGAGCCGACATTCTCAAGGATGACAATCCACCCGTCACGGGCGTGTGGCGTAGCTGGGAAGGCGAAAACCACGAACAAAGTGGCTCGACCGCGGGAAGGCCGATCAGCGTTGACTACGATCAGGAAAAGGAAGATCGCTTTCTTGGCTGGTTGGTATCGGCAAATGACAATCAACTTCCAGACACAAGTTCCGCGAATGGCAAGGTGACCCTGGTTGGGCCGGGGACGGTGGGAGAAGGAAAAGGGCGGGACGAACTGGAGGTCCATCTTGATCCGCTGGAAGTAAAGGATGAAGACGGAGATCTCAATGGGGGAGTAGCCTGGTGGGTCAGCGGCGAGAATCAGAAAGCACGAATTCCAAAACCCTACGAACCTGAAGACGACAAGGGTGGTCAGTGGGCCTCGCACATGAAGTCCCACGCCGTCGCCGATCCGGAAGTTTTCCGGATGGACAAAGTGCTCAATGACTTTTCACTCGCAGACAAGGCCATCACGCTGAAGGAGGGAGACTTCATAGCAAAGGAATCGAGTCTCGAAGTTTCGCGTGAATTTTTCCATGATCTATCCGCTACCTCCGTAGGTCTTCAGACCAATATGGCGACGGGTGGATGGAAGAAGGACCTCTCGCTATTTTCGGAGAACTCATCGATAAACTCTGGGCCTAACAGTACCACGCGCTTGCCTTTGTTCCGCCTGAGTCCGGAAAATGAGGTGGCTGTCAATCTTGCTTCTCGGGGCAACGTTCGAGGGACGAAGTCAGCTTTCTATCCATGGTCGGAGTATCGGGGAAGCGCGGCGGATCAACCCATCTACCAGCATCCCGCAGTCGCAAGTTGGAACAATTTGCTGGATTACACCCTGCTCTACAAGAATGTCGGCAGCGGGGTCTCGATTTCGCCAACATCGTATGCATGGAACGATACGGCGAATACCTACAACTTCCTGCACAAGGTCAGAATTCTTCCCGTCATTGCACGGATCCAGTGGGTCTATTCCTACTTTGCTGCTACTCCGGATCGGCGCGCGACCCCGGCTCCTCCTAAAGACTCCCTTCAACCATGCATGGTTCTGACTCCTGTCATCACGATGTGGAATCCTTACAATCTTCGAATCACGACTCAGAATCTCCGCTTCGACATCCCTCGCCCCATTCCTACCGCATTCAGATTCCGGGCAGGTGGGACGAGCAATGCCAAATTTCAGGCGATCACGGCGGATCCCAAGCGCTCGGTAAACTATCCGGCCCCGAGCATTTCGGACGGCGATGTGCTGCGCTACCGCATCAACCAGGGCTTCACGCTCCAACCTGGGGAGACGCGGGTCTTTGGACCGACGCGGAGGGAGGAGGATAATGATCTGATCCTCCAGCCTGGCTATGAGCCCGGACAAGGGCATCTCTATCGACTGGTGAACGATGCCGGTGATCCGATTTACGGCAGCAGGCAATCCAACATAAGTCTGGAGGCAGCGTTTGATACGACTTACACGGATGGCCGCGATGGAGTCGGGATTTATCTGGACATGCGCGTGAACAACTCCAGTGGGCCTCATCTGGTCTACCGCATGGTCTACACCCCGGAAGTCGCCAATGCGGTTTATCCGGTCGAGGACAACATCGCTGCATCGGAAGCGCTCGGAGATCTCACCGCCACGCCAACACCTTTTCTCACCACCGTTTTCGGCGCGAGAATGGCCAGCCGGACACATATTCCTGCTAAAGGGTTTCTCCAGTCGAGCCCGCTCGTGAACTACACCGCGATGGGAGACAAGGACGAATCGGAACGAACCATTGCCAGAGAGTATCGTGGCACGGACCACCCGGTGAATTCCCCCTTCGACTACAGCTTCAGAACCGTCGGGGTCAATGATACCAACCTCCCCGATGTGGATGGCAGTAGCAACCGTGGCTTCATCGTCACCGGCTTCCAGAAGAGTGAAGGCCTGTCACGGTGTGTGGTTGCCGAAATTCCGACCCGCCCTCTGCAGTCTCTTGGCGAACTCCAGCACTGGGACCTGCGCTACGAGAATCCCATCCCGCCATTTGCCTTCAATCTCATCGGAAACAGCGATGCGACACCGCTGATCGGATCCGACGAAGTGGTGGGGAATTTCAGCGACGGCGTGAACCTGCAGCACGACGACTCCTACTGTGCCAATCACGTGCTCTTTGATGATTGGTTCCTTTCCTCGATTGCTCCTGATCCGGATGATTTGGGGACCAACGGGCGGACGCTCAGGGAGGTCTTCACCGAATTTGTCGAGGGTACGGAGAATCTGCCCAATGCCGCTTACCGTCCCATCACGGCGGACTCCAGTGGGGATGCGAACGAGGCCTTCTCGGAGTATGTCAACACAAGCGACGCCTGGCAAAAGATTGCGTCGCGTCTCGAAGTCGAAGGCATGTTCAACGTCAACTCGACTTCGCAATTGGCATGGCGCGCCATCCTTGGCCACGCCCGCAACCAGAAGGTTCCCTACCTGAAGGAAGGTAGCGGCAGAACGGTCGTCGAACTCTCCGACGAGACCGACTTTGCCACGTCTCGTTTCAGTATTTCGGGCGAATCCGACACGTCGTCCAATGGATCTTCCGGAGCCTTCCCTGGCGCCAACGAGTTCACCGGATACCGGAATCTAGACGAGGAAATGATCGATGCATTGGCAGAAGAGATCGTCGAGCAAGTCCGCCTTCGTGGGCCCTTCCTGTCGCTTGCAGAGTTTGTCAACCGCCAGCTCACCGATGGTGATCTGGCCCTTGCCGGCGCGATTCAGACCGCTCTCAATGAGATCGCCCGCTCCCAAGCCACCAATCCATACAAGGGGATTACGAGCATCATCTCCCGTCCGGCATCGAAGAACCCCGGAAATGTGGAATCTGATTACGAGTTTCCCGAGGCCGCCGAAGGGGAGGGAACCTACGGGCTTCCAGGATGGACTCGGCAGGCAGACGTCCTCCGTCCGCTCGCGCCGATCATGACGGCCAGAGATGATACCTTCACAATTCGTGCCTACGGCGATGCTCGCGATAAGAACAACACCATCACCGCGCGGGCGATTTGTGAGGCGACTGTTAGAAGAACCCGCGATTACGTAGACCCCACCGATGAGGCTGATATCGTGACGGCTCCCAAATCAGAACAGAACAAACTGTTCGGACGTCGATTCAACATCGTCAGCTTCCGTTGGCTCTCTTCAGACGAAATCTAAGGACTTCCTCCCACAAAGATCCCCAGCGCTTCTCTATTAAAAACCCACGAATTATTCCGATGTCCCGTCCTTCACTATCTGCTAATTTCGCTGTCCTTCTAACTCTCCTCTTCGTGTTTTCGAGTATCGCGAATGCCCAGAGGACCTGTCGAATTCTCTTTGTCGGAGATCGAAAGGACGCTCCCCAAGAGGTGACGCTCTTCGACGGCAAAGGCTTCCAGAAGGTTGAGTTGCCGACCATGAACCTCTCTCCGGTTTATGAGGTTGCCGCCGGCGAAGTCTCACTTCGTTTGCTTAAAGAACAGGTGGAAAGCCCTGAGCTGATTCCATCGGGAGCTCCCGGTGCAAAATTGTCGGAATCCGCCGGGGATTTTTATCTCCTCGTCAGCAATGACCCTGCCAACAAGTTGCTGCCGCTCTCGATGAAGGTCGTTGATGCTGACTTCAGCCGCTTCCGCATGGGAGAGATGCTGTGGTTCAACCTGACGAACAACCGGATCGGAGGGAAGCTCGGTGACGAGAAGTTGGATTTGAAGCCAAACTCACGTCTGATTTCCAAAGCTCCGACGGATAAGGCGGGGAACTTTCCGGTCGAACTCTACTATCAGAGGCCCGGGGACAAGGACGTCTGGCCACTCTGTGAAACCAAGTGGATTCACAATCCCAATGGTCGGGTCGTGATGTTCGTGATCCCCGAGGAAGGAGTCCGCGTACCCCGCCTGATGGGCGTCCCTGATTTCCGTAAACAGGAGAAAAAGGGAAGCTGAGCCGATGGATCAGCTTTACGACCATGCCGTGGGGATAGGGTCCGTTTGTTCGGCGTCGCGCGCTTTGATTGGCCGTGACAAGGGTGGAACTTGCAGCCGAACTGAGCCGAAGGAATTGAGAGGGAACACCCGTGGCACGCGGTGCGCGTGATCTGCGAGTCCATGGGGCATTTAGACCCGATGCTTTCGAGTAGGGTTCACATCGGAAGCCTGTATCGGTGGATTCCTGGCCCCACATTTTCTTTCTCACGACCGTTTGGGAACTCGATGGTGGCTGAAGTGTTAGGTGGAACCCGGACATTCATTTCAAGCGTCCTACCGGTGAGCGCCCACGAGCTCGATGCTGTGCCATAGGCGGTCTCAAGTGTGGCGCTGGCTGAAGTCAGGGGGCCACCGGGAAGGGGACGGACGAAGAAGTGCTTGTATCCCGGTTGGGTTGGATCCGGAGCAAGCCCGGCCACGCGCTCATACATCCACTGGCCGATGGCACCGTAGGCATAGTGATTGAAGGAATTCATGCCCTCCGGGTGGAATCCGTCCTTCAGCGTAAAGCTATCCCAGCGCTCCCACATGGTGGTGGCACCCTGATTGATGGAGTAGAACCAAGACGGATAGCTTTCCTTGAAGAGCAGGTCGAACGCGACTTCCGGATTGCCGGTCTCTTCAAGCACCTGAGCGATGTAGGGGGTGCCGAGGAAACCGGTTCGCAAGTGGCCATCGGCCTCATTGATTAATCGCAGCAGGTTCTTTTCGGCACCTTTCATGAACTTCTCGGGAATGATATTGAACTCGAAGGCGAGGATGTAGGCGGTCTGTGTTTCCGGGGCGTTCTTCAGCTTGCCCTGCTCATCAAAGTAGTGCGTGGCAAAGGCCTGCTTCACGGCCTTGGCTTCGGTCTGATACTTTTCCGCGTCGGCGGTTTTTCCGAGAACCTTCGCGGAGTCGGCAAGGATCTGGGTGCTGTAGGCGTAGAAGGCGGTGCCTAGCAGTTCAAAGGGAGTATTTCCCTTATTGTCCTTCGCGTAGGGCTGGAGCCAGTCCCCGAAGGCGCTGATCTTGTGAATCCGGTGATTCTTCGCTTTCTTTCGATAGAAGCCGACAAGGCCTTCCATCATCTGGTAGTTTTCGGAAAGGATCTCCTTGTCGCCGGTGCGGACATAGACGTTCCATGGAATGATGGTCGCGGCATCCATCCAGCCAGGACTGTCGGGGCCGGCGAAGACATCGGGAATGACGCAGGGGATTTTTCCCGAGGGCAGTTGGTCGTCGCGCATCGATCCCAACCAGCTCTTCCAGAAAGCATGGGAGCCGTAGTTGAACATCGAGGTTGAGCAGAACGCCTGGGCGTCACCGGTCCAACCCATGCGTTCGTCCCGTTGAGGACAGTCGGTGGGGATATCGAGGAAGTTGCCGCGCTGTCCCCAGAGGATGTTTGACTGGAGTTGGTTGAGTTTGGGGTGCGACGACTCAAATTTGCCGATCCTCGGCAGGTCGCTGTGAAGGACGAGACCTGTCACCCAGTCTTTCTGAGGACTGATGTCCTTCTCGAAGCCAGAGAGCTCGACGTAGCGGAAACCGTGGAAGGTGAAGGTAGGTTTCCAAGTAATAGTGCCATCTCTGGCAGCGGTGTATTGGTTCGTCGACTTGGCGGCACGGTAGTTGTCGGTGTACATCGTGCCGTCGGGATTGAGCATCTCGGCAAAGCGCATGGTGATCGTCCGGCCTTTCGTAACCGGAATGCGGATCTCGGGGTAGCCGACCATGTTTTGGCCGAGATCAAAGATGAAGCGTCCCGGTTCGGGCTCGGTCAGTTTCTGGGTTGCAATTTCCTCGATCACCCTAACAGGTGCGAATGGCTTGGGTGAAAGAACGGCGGAACCGAGATCAGGGTTTGCTTTCACCTTGGCCCATGACCCGTCGTTGAATTCGGCAGTGCTCCATCCATCGATCTCCAGGTTGGCATCGTAGTTCTCACCATTATAGATGCTGGACGAGCGAATGGGGCCATCGAAGGTGGATGACCAATCTTCATCCGAGATCAAGGTGGATGAGGATCCGTCGGCGTATTGGACTTCGAGCTGAAGAAGCAATTCCGGCTGGCTGCCATAGCGGTTGGACTCTCCACGGAAGCCGATCTTTCCTGCATACCATCCGGTTCCAAGCATGGCTCCGATGGCGTTCCGACCCTTCTTGAGAGATGAGGTCACGTCGTAGCTCAGGGTGTCGATTCGTTTCTGATAAGATGTCCAACCCTGGGCAAACTCATCACGTCCGACCTTCTCACCGTTGAGATGAATTTCGAACAAGCCGCGAGCGGTGACATGGAGTCGGGCTTGCGTGACCTCCTGCGTGATAGGGAAGCTGCGGCGCAGCAAGGAGGTGGATTCCAGCTCCGGAAGATCGGCGCCTGGTCGGATCCATTTGGCGGTCCAGTCCTTGGAACTGAGGAGTCCGAGTTCGAAGCTGGCTGGCTCGCTCCATCCTGATGGCTGACCATCTTCATCCCGATAGTCGACGCGCCAACTCAAGCTCTGGCGGGAACTCAGCGGCTTGCCCGCGTAGGGCACCAAGACCGACTGATCGGATTCGATCCAGCCACTGTCCCATAGTAATTCATGGTCTCGAACTTCGACTCGATAGGCTGTTTGCTTCTTAACTCCATCGGGCAGCTTCCACGAGAAAGTCGGCGTGGCATCATGAAACCCAATCGGATTGGTGAAGCCTTCGCCGACTGTTAGGGAGATGGCGGGTGATCCGGCAAGTGCGTAACCCGCGTGGAGGGAGATGAAGAGAGTGGTGGCTTTGCTGAGCTTCATGAAGTAGCCTGTTAGGGTGAGCTTGTTGATCTGGATGGTTCAATCAGGAAGAACCTCCATGGCCTTGGCCAGTTCCTTCCGGTCGCTGTCTGAGAGTTCTGTAAGAGGGTAGGGAACCCATTGGCCGCGCACCTTGAGCTTGATGACATCGCTTCCCGCTTGGAAGCGGGCTTCGGCCCTGATGGTTTCTCCATTGTAGTTCTTCCAACTGCGGAGCGGAATGGGGATGCCGGGTTCGGGCTCCGGGCTTGGCTTGGGGTCCGGCTCGGGCTCGTCTACGAGCAGTTCTCCAGAATCCTTTGGATTGATCGCGGCACCGGTGACGAGGATCATGGCGTCGTGGGTGACCGGCTTGGCGCCGAGATACATGCCCCAGCGAAAGCCGGTTTCGCCCTTGGGGCGATCGTAGCTTCCAGCGCCCTCCAGCTTGCCGTTGAAGTAAACCTCGTAATCGTGGCCGTTCTCGCGGATCCGGATGTGGAAGGGTTTGCCGGTCATGTTACTTGCCAGCCGTTTGTCTTCGCCGCGGCGATGGTTGAGGTTCACATCGCCATTCTTGTTCATGTTGATCATGACAGACCAGTCGTTGATCGGATTCTTGGCCTGGAAGATCGAGCAGTTGTGCGGCTTGATGATTGTGTAGGTGGCGACCCATTCCTGCCAGCCGTCTCCTTTCTTCCATTTGAACTCGCTGAAAGCCTCGATCCGGGCGGCGAGTCCGCGGGAGTTGCGGACATTTTCCTCGTCCTTGAAAAGTCGGAAGATCTGGGTGTTTCCATCCTCCTGATACCATCTCGACCACTTGGAGAAATCCTTCCGTTGAATCACGCTGTTGCCCAGGGTGTGGATCATGATGTCCTGGATCAAGGGGCGTCGGGCATTCGGGCCATCCTTGAGTAGCTCGTGGTTGATCGAAATTTTTGCGCCCTCGAATCCGGTTGCCGAGTTCTTCCCTCGGGGCAGATCGCCGCTTTTCATCACCTCTTCGAAGGTCGAATCGGAGCCGTTTTGTGTGTAGAAGTCCCCTGTGCCAGTGTGCCCTCTTTCGATCAGAAAGAATAGCCCTAGCAAGAAGCTCAATCTCCTTGAAATGCGAGGGTTGGAACGGTTCATCGGCTGGGTAGGATTTTTTGAAAGCTGGTATTTTCAATGAGTATAGCGGACCCGTCTCAGAGAGGTCATGTCACAGGATCACGTGACACTTCGAGGAGTCCGCCGAAAGGAGGCTGGCTACAGTTCCATGAGTTTCAGGTTTCTCCACAGAATGGTTCCTTGCTTCCCGCCGTGAACTTGGAGTCCGATGAAGCCTCTGGGGTATTCGTTCTTCTCATCGACCCAGTGGGCGGCAGGCTTGCCGTTGATCCAGGTCTTGAAGACGTTTCCCTCGACCTTGACGGTGATGCGGTTCCAGCCGCTGCGGTCGATGATGTTTTTGAGGGCTTTGTGCTCGGGGGATTTGAGCGGATAGAACCATCCACCGCATGCCTGCCCGTAGATGCCGCCGGACCAGCCGCGACCATTCTTGGCCAAGTCTTCCATTTCCACCTGTGGCCCGAATACCACCTCTCCTTGATTGGTCTTGCGGATGCGCGAGCGCACTTGGACGCCTGAGTTGCCATCGACCTCCCACTTGCTCTCACAGGTAAAGATGAAGTCGGCGTAGTCCTTGTCGGTGCAGAGGAAGGTGCTGGGGCCCTTGCTGCAGGTTCCAACAATCAGGCCATCCCTGACTTCGAACTTCATGGTTCCCTGCTTGGTGTTCCATCCGTTCAGCGTCTTGCCGTCGAAGAGAGAAACGAAACCTTCCTCCTTCAGGTCGGGTTCCGGGTCGGTGTTGATGAGTTGGGTTTCCACTTTTGGTGTGGATGCCTGCTTTCTGACCGGGTCGGCGGTGAGCAATCCTGTGGAGCCAGCGATCACGCCGAGAAGGGCGAGTGTTGCGAGTTGTCGTTTCATGATTGAGTAATGGTGAAATGGTAGAGTCCGGACCCAACTTCGTGCTTCAGCCAAGTCTGGTTGCCTTCCTTGATGATGTTGATTTCCGTTTCTAACACTTTATTATCTTCGCTGAGCACTTGGTCTTTCTTGTAGGGGAAGTAGAGCGTTGCTTTCGAGTTCGGAGGGATTTCGACGGTCCACTCGAATTGATCGGCGCTGCTTTTCCAGTCACTTCGGATGCTGCCATAGGGCGACTCCATGCTTGTCTTCGCCCACTTGAGTTCCGTGGTCAGGTGGGGTTTCAAGGTGAAGTGTTTGTAGCCGGGTTGCTCGAAGGTCGGCTGGATGCCGCCCACGGACTCGTGCATGAAGGCGGTGAAGCCACCCTGCATGGGGTGGTTGAAGGAGTTGCGATAGATCTCCTTGTCCCACTCGAATTGCCGCTCGGGCCAAGTTGAGAGGCCCTGGCTGAGAATGTACGCGGGACCGGGGAAGGTGGTGTCGGTGAGCATGCGGTAGGCGAGGACTTCCTGATCGTTCTCCGCGAGGACGGTGTAGAAATGGCGCAGGCCATGGATGCCGCATGAATGGTGTCCGTCGTGGAGTTCCTCGATGTCGTGCAGCAGCGCCGCCATGCGGTCGGCGACCTGGTTCTCTGGTGTCATGCCGAAGCGCAGGGCCATGACGGTGGCGGTCTGGCTGCCGTAGTGCTGGTGCTTCGAGCCCTTGACGGGCTTGAGCCAGGTCTTGTGGAAGGCGCGGTTGATGTCTTCGGCTTCCTTGAAGCACCAACTCGCATACTTCGTGTCGCCCATTTTTCGAGCCATCTTGCCGGTGATTTGCAGGGCTTCGTAGTAGAAGGCGGTGCCGGAAACGTGGGGATGGCATTCCATGTATTCCGGAGCGGCTTTTCGATCCCAGCGTGGCGGACACCAGTCGCCGAGGCCATCAGCGATGATGCCGTCCTTGTTCTTGAAGCTCCCGTAGTAGGTGATGAAATCCTTGATGTTAGAGTAGTGGTGCTTGAAGACATCGAGTTCGCCGGTGTGCAGATACATCCGCCAGGGGACGATCACGTAGGCGACGGCCCAGTCGATGTTGCCGACGCGGTTGGCGCGCTTGCCGGGGGAGACCATGGGGGGCACGCCGGGACGATTCTTCAGGACTTTCCGGACCCGTGCATCCTTAGTCAGGCTGTCTTCGATATCCCACATGAACTTGGTAAAAAAACGACTCATGTCGTAGCTGTAGAAGCTGATGTCGGCGGCGGCGTGGGCGTCGCCAAGCCAGCCGCATTTTTCGCGGTGTGGGCAGTCCTCGGGGATTGAGTGCCAGTTGTCCTCCAAAGTGAGCAGGCTGGCCTGATACTGCTTGTTGAGCATCTCGTCCGAGCAGGAGAAATCGCCGGTGCGGCGGATTGCGCTGCGGATCATGAGGGCCTGAATGCTGTCCTTCGTCGGTGGTTCCTTCAGTCCGCTGATTTCGACAAACTGGAATCCGGTGTAGGTGAAGCGGGGCGACCATGATTCCGGGCCGCCGCCCTTGCAGATATACCAAAGTTCGTGATCGCTTCCCGGCGCGCCGCCCATGGTTCGCATGTTCAGGCTTTTGCCGTCCTTGTTGAGGACTTCCGCCGGGACGATCTTGATCAGGTCGCCGGCCTGCTGATCGACGGTGATCCTAACCGAGCCCGCGATGTTCTTGCCGAAATCGACGATGTATTTGTCCTCACCGATGGGGATCACCTTGATCGGATCCAGACGATCCATCACCTGAATCGGCGGGATCAACTGCGAGCGGAGTTTGTCGTCGGGGCAGGGGGATGGTTGCTTGATGGCGGTCTGCCATCTCGAGTCATCAAAACCGGGTTTCGACCAATCAGGGATCTCGAGGCGGGCGTCGTAGGTTTCGCCCCAGTAGATGTTGTCGAAGATGATCGGGCTTTGGGCGGTCTTCCAATCGGTGGTGGTGGCGAACTCCGCGCGACTGCCGTCCTGATAGTCGATCACGAACTTGGCCCGCACCGAAGGTTTACCGTATTTGAATGCGGGGTTAAAAGCGAGGTTCTGGCCGTAGAAGCCATTGCCGAGCCAGATGCCGAGGGCGTTGGTTCCGGAGGTGAGATGCTTCGTGATGTCGTGGGTGACGTAGAGCGTGTGCTTGTTGTAGTTCGTCTGACCGGGATCGAGCAGGTTTTCGCCGACCTTGCTGCCGTTGATGTAAAGTTCGAAGTAGCCGACGCCGCTGACGTAGGCTCTGGCGGACCGGACTTCCTTGTCGAGGGCGACTTCCTTGCGCAGCAGGGGGGAGGGGTGGGAATCGAAGGTCTTCTTTGTCTGAAGCTGCTCGCGCGCCGTGTGCTCCGAATGGTGGGTGTCCCCGTCATGCCCGATCCACTCCGAGCCTGCCCAGTCTCGGGCATCGAGCAGGGCCATTTCCCACGATGCGGTTTCGGACCATTGGCCCACTTGTCCATCCTGATCCCAGACTCTGACTTTCCAGAAACAACGCTGGCGGCTTTTGAGCGGGGATCCGGCATACGGGATGAGAACCGATTGCGCCGACTCCACCCGGCCACTGTCCCAAAGGTCGGCTTGCTCACCATTGAGCAGATCCAGGCTGCTGGCCGCCAGGATTTGGTAGGCCTTCTGAGATACATTTCGTGCCCCTGGATCGTTCGATTTGAGCATCCAACTGAAACGCGGCGTATTGGTGTCGAGATGGATGGGGTTTACCAAATGCTCAACTTTCAAGTCATGGATATAGACTGGTGTCGCTGAAGCAGCGGCCATGATGATGGAAAATATCAAGACTAGTGGAAGGAGGTGGGAGCGTTGTCTTAATTGCACGTCGAAGAAGTGGGTTTGTGTTAGGGGTAACTGGAGGGTAGGATGTAATTCTGTTATTGCTTGGTCATACTGCTTTCACTCGGGTCGCTTTTTATGGTTCGGTTTGAATTTCGGGTCAAAATCAGGGTTCAATGTGGAAGGAATATCCGCGCCCGTTTCAACTTGCCACTTCCTCAAGGATTTCAACATTTCGCTTGCTCGCTCTGGATGTTGATCGGCGAGATTGTTCTTTTCCCCGATATCCTCCTTAAGGTTGTATAGCTCCACGCTTCCGGTCTCAAAAAACTGCATCAGTTTCCAGTCACCCTTGCGCACAATACTGCATGGAGTCGCGCGCCAGTGCATTCTGTCCGTGCCGTAAACCGGCTTTACCTCCACAGAGCCGCTCAGATACATCGGGTAGTGCCAGTAGATAGCCCGCTGGGCAATCGCCTTTCCCTTCATCAGCGGAACGAGTGAGACCCCATCCTGCGGCTGACGTTCTGCATCTGGCAACGAAGCTCGCGCCAACTCAGCAAAGGTTGGCATGTAATCCACGCCCGACACGGGCGTATCACAAACCGTCCCCGGCCTGATGGATCCCGGCCAGTTCATCACGAGCGGTACGCGAATGCCTCCTTCATAGAAGCCTCCTTTGGAACCTTTGAGCGGTGAATTCCAGGTTGCACCACCAAGTCCTCCGTTATCGGACGTGAAAATAAGCAGGGTGTTCTCGGCCAGTCCATTCTCCTTCAGGGCCTGCCAAATACGCCCGACAGAGACATCCACCGCCTCAACCATGGCCGCGTACACCGGATTCCAATCCTGACTCCATGTTTTGGAATCCTTCTTTTTTTGATACTTTTCGACCACGTTTCTGCGCGCATTGATCGGGACGTGCACATCCCAGTGGCAGAGGTAGAGAAAAAAGGGATTGTCTTTATTTTCAGCAATATAGTCCACCGCTGCATCCGTTATCCACTCGGCCACGTTCTCGTCTCCGTAGAGCCTGTTGTCCATTTCCAGACCAGCACCCCGCCCATCCGTATTATTCTGGTCAAATCCCTGGCCATCACGTCCAAGGTGCCACTTTCCAAGATGAAGGGTTTTGTAGCCAACCTGCTTCAGCATTTCGGCCAGCGACATCACCGACGGATCTAGACTGGTGGTTGATGCAATGGTTCCATCACCCTTTCTATTTGATCGATTCGGCACCAGAAGCCGCATCCACTCCGGCTCGCCCTTCGCCACCATTCCGGGCTGCCACATTTTCGTGCGGGTCGTATACATTCCGCTCATCATACAGGATCGGGAGGGCAGGCAGTTGGCCGCCCCGGGGTAGCCCATTGAAAACTCCATTCCCGACTTGCACAGTGCATCAATATTCGGGGTTTCGTAAAATTCCGCCCCATTATAGCCCACATCCGCCCAGCCCAAATCATCCGCGATGATGAATACAATATTGGGTTTTCCGGCCTGCGCCGTGGTAGACCCAACCAGAAGTAAGATTAAGCATATCGAGTGTTTTATATTCATCACAATTTTTTCCTTCTTTTAGACAGCTCTGCGTTTGATTCCTTCATCAGGAATTCGCGCTCCGGGCATTGTGTGGAGTCTGCGGTAGGTATCTGTTTATTTTTCCAAGTTCTTCATTGTCGGACCAAGCACCCGGTTTAAGTGCCCTCTGCCCAGAAAAATTATAGGAGCCGGATCCGACACGATGTGCCATGCGGCCATCCGCCTGCTTAATTCAGAGCGCGGAATCACCCTTCCACCTTCAGTGACTTCACCCTTGCTAGCAAATGTTCATGCTTGATTTGGTTTTTTGGTTTTGGGTTTGTTTTTCAAATTGCTCTCCAACGGGCGGCTTATACGAGCAAGCGCTGTAAAGCAGGCTTGGTTTCGGTGGCATTAATGGTGGTCTGAGTTATTGGTCGAGTCATGGCCCGGTCACCTGGAGGTGGATGAAGCGGCGGCCATTGCTTGCGGCAGGGACGGTTACGACGCGGTTCTCCATTTCACTGTTTCCTGGATTCGCAGGATCCGGTGAATCGTTGACTCCTGCGGAGCTCCATGAGTCAGGCAGCAGGCCGTCGCTCCACTCGACGGTGAAGGTCATGCCATCGGCAAGCGCAGCCTTGCTGCGGGAGTAGCGGAACTCGAGATTGCCTCCTTTCATGGTCAATGGCGTGGAAACCAAGGTGCTGGCATGCGGATCCTGGCCAGTCGCGAACTCGAGCAGGTTGCTTTCTCCATCGAAGTTCGCATCGTAGGAATCTGCGGCGATGCCCGTTCCCGAAATGAAGGCGGGGCCGAAGTAGAACTCGCGCCAGGCTTCAATCGCGGACAGGGACAGCGGCGCCGTGAATCCGGAGATCGCGAGATTATCGAGGAACAGATGGTGTCCCGCACTGTCTTCCACACCGCCTTCGAAGGTGATCCTGATGGCCGCCGACTCTCCGACCTCGAGCGTCCGGTCGGCGAGTTCCGTGAAATAGAGATCGATCTGGTCATGAGTGTCATGGGTGCCGGGGAGCGTTCCCGCTTCGTGGTTGATTTCCTCAGCCGAGGACTCGAACACGCTGCCCGTGGTCATGTCACCGCTCACGACCACCAGCTCGTAGCTCCTCGGTGCGTTGGGACGGAAAGCGAGCACATCCATGTGGAAACCATCGAGATTCCAGGCAGTCGAACCGTTGTTCGTCAGGGTGAGCGTGATCTCCGCCTCTTCCACACCATTGAGGGCCGTCATGTTCGCTCCCGCTCCGGATGTCGCGCTGCTGGCGGACGCACCTCCGCCATCAAAAGTCCCCCAGGTGCCGTCGCCGCTGGAGCCACGACCATCGTTGCTCTGGTCGCTGTTGCTCCAGTTCCCATCAGTGGAAGACGTGGTGACCGTGGTCGAGATCCCTTGTGCGGTCACGCTCGCAACCGGAGCCGTTCCGCTGGACCAATGGTCCCATCCCGCGACCACTTGCATACCGAACGCCGGGTTGCCCACCGTGATCGTTCCGGTGCCGGTGAAGTCGGCGCTGCCCAGCCCGGAGAGATCCGCAGGCGTGTAGATCCCATCGGCGACCGCACAGCCACCCAGACTCAGTCCGGAGATCGTCCAACGATTCGAACCCACCCTGACTTCGGTTCCGGGAGCATCCGCCACGCTGAGCATGGCATCCTCATCCCAGTCTCCCTGGATCTCCAGAATGCCACCCGCCGCGACTTCGACATCCGCGCTGCCGACCGCGCCGCCTTGCTCGAAGATCAAGGTGCTGCCTTCCGCCACTTCCCACGTGCCCGAGAAGGTATTGCTCCCATTCGCAATCGTGATCGAGCTGAGACCCTCGCCGCTTTCCTGTGCCTGGATCCGACCGCTTCCCCCGATCCGCGACGACACCTTGAGACTCCGGTCAATGGGGCTGCCCCCCGAACTTCCATAGGTGAGAAAGCGCGTGAATCCGGAGTTGGTGATGGCTCCGCCAAGCGCGTTGGTGACTGACGATCCGGTTCCGGATGTTACTTCCACGAAGTCCCCCGCATCAAAACTCGCTCCGCCTTCGAGAACCAATTGATCGATGGTGTTCAACTGGCCGGAATCCTCGATCGCCCGGACCTGGAATCTTCCCCCCGCCTCGACCGTCAGCGAAAACCCGGGAAAGGTCGAGCTGCCGCCCTCGCCACGCAGGTTGCCGGTGTTCGGAACCAGGTAGTTGAATCCCGCGTGCGGTGGCTGGCCATCCTCCCAGGTGCTCCCGTCCCCCACATTCACCGGGCTACCCAGGGCTGCCGTGGCCATCGGGATGGTCAGCGCGTAAGTTCCACCGATGACATTTGCCACCTCGGCCGCGCTCAGCGCACTGCGATAGAGCACGACGTCATCGATACAGCCCTCAAAGTGCTCATTCACCTTCGAGCCCGAGCCATCGTCGTCGCCGCCAATCAAGAACGGAAGCGGCGAGCTTTCGTTGTAGTTGATCGTGACCGGAGTTCCCTGCGCCACGCCATCGACATACCATCGATAGCTCGTGCCTTCCTTCACCATCGCATAATGATTCCAACTCGAAGTGGCGATCTGATTGGGATAAATGTAGTCTTCAATACCCGCCGCGCTGCCGGTATTGGCGAATGCCGCCTTGCTCGACATGAACTTGATGAACTCCAGGGTCTCCGACCCGGTGCCTCCATAGCGGTTGCCGACCATGATCGAACCTGAATGCGAGCCGGGCGCCTTCTTCGCCCACCATGCCCAGGTGAAATCATCCGTGTCACTCAGAGAGTAGTTGAAAGCCGTTTGAATCCGGTCGTCGGTGCCATCGAAGACGACATGGCTGCCGCGAGTGGCGTCGCTTCCCCAGGACGCGCCGTTCAACAGCGAGGCTTCGGAGCCGAATCCGGAAACGTCAGCCGTCGATGTGCCCGAGCCCTCGTCGAGAGGCCAGTGCGCCACCAGTCCGGCGGTGGGTCCCGGCGTGACCAGGACTCGATCATAGCTCAAGGCCTGTTCCTCGCTGATCAGCCCAACGGGAGTCCGTCCCTCGAAGAGATCCCGTTGCTCGATGAGCGAGAGGGCCAGCGAGAACATCGTGTTCTCATATTCGGATCCATCGGGGGAGGTCTCCGGCAGGAAATCCGGCTGGGGGCCGTAGGTGATCACCATGAAGGCAACGTCATCCCGGCGGATGAAGTCGGTGTTTCCCACCATATCGGTGGAAAGCCAGCGCATGAAGACACGCATCGCTTGAAACTCACTCTGACTGCCATTTTTGCCGAAGGGCACCTGGAACTTGAAGCTCTTGCTTCTCACCTGTGGATTCGCCAGCGCCCAGTCCAGAAAATCCTGTCGGCTCCCGCTGTTTTCGAACCAAAGCTCCGCCCGAGCCTCGATGGAGACTCCGTCAACAATGGCCTTCTCCGAGAAACTCCGGGCGCGTGCTCCGTTGTTGCGCACGTTGCTAATGATCCGGACATCCGCATGGCCGTTATTGTCCATCCAGTCGCGCAGATCTTGTAAATCTTGATCGCTCCACTCTTCCACAGGCAGAGTCCGGTCTTCCCCCGGTTGGTTGTCGAAGGGCATGATCCACTTGATCTGACAGCCGAGATTTCTCTCCCTCTTGAACTTCGTGACCAAGGCATCCGGCAGAGGATCCTTTCCGGCTCCGCCGAAACCATCATACTGGAAATGCGTGCGCGGAAACTCCAGCACGGCCTCGTTCTTGGCCTTGGGCATGCACTGGACGATCGCCTTCCACTCGGTCCCGGTGTTCCTTTCGGCGCTCGGCCTTTGGGCATCGCTCGTGTTGGTGTTCATGCCCTCCATCAGCTCCGCCACCATTTCCCACTGATCCTTGAACTCGTCGTGGGAGCCTTTGGGTATGTAAGGCAGGCCGAACCAGACTTCGTAACCAAAGCTCACTTGGGCGGCGAACACGGCCAAGAACATCGCGACGGCGGCTTTCATCTTCCTCATTATCGTCATGCGCTTCGTGGTCAGAGTTAGGGCTGCAGGCGTGTGACCACCCGGTTCATGAGGGCTTCATCCATCGCCCCCTTTTCAATCGTATCTTCCGCCCAAGCCATCGCCGCCTCGTCGTCCTCCGACAACCAGACTTTGAACGCGAGCGAAACCAATTCTTCGCGCTCCTCAGCGACGAGATTCTGCGCCAACACCCACTGGCCGGCTTTCACGGGGTCCTTGCGGGTCCACTTCACCACCACCCGGGACCGGGTGACCGACAGTTCATCGGCACCGAGTTCCTCCAGTTGATCCAATCGAGCCAATGCCCGGTCGGGATCCTGATCCACCAGCATCCAGGCACTTTCCGCGATTGCAATGGCCTGATCATCCGAAGGCAAGGTCGGGACCCAGGCATCAAACAGAATCTCGTGATCACGCTGCAAGGTTCTGGCGAGCGACTTGAGAGTGAAATTCCGCCTCTTCGGCTCCTCGACTCTGCCCAAGGCATCCTCGAACACAGTCCGCTCCCCACTCGCGGCACCGCCTCGCGCAAGGGCTCCGTAGATCACATCCGGCGAAACACCCGCGAGTTCCCCTTGTTGCAGAAACGCCAGAACCTCTCGTGGCGCCCGCCCCGCCCAATCTTCCAGATAGAGCTCCACTCTGGATTCCCTCCGATCCGCAGACAGTGACGAAGCGGCGATCGCGCGAAGGGCGGCGGCGGGATCAAGATGATACCACCGCTCGAACGCCGCCAGCTTCATTTCATCTCTGAAACCCACGGAATACTCCGGCGTGCCGTCACTCAGGGCCAGCAGCGCCTGAACGTCTTCAATCGATGCTTCACGCATCAAATCATAGAGCACCTCCAGCCAATCCCTCTCGTCGGCCTCCGCAAGATGCGCATCCAGCTTTTCCGCCAAGTGCGAATGCTTGTCTCCACCTTCAGATTTCAATGGGCCCCGATCGGAGGCGGGGGGGGCAGGTGGTGAATCCGTATGGCTGCCGAAGCCGGAGTTTGTCTGAGACACATCCGATTGAGGTCCCGGCATGAAGACAAGCACGGCCATGCCGATCACCAGTGCGGAAACACCGATCAGGACGGATTTACTATGCTTGCCGGAGGACATGGGTTGAATGACAGGGCGACAAGCGCCGTGAAGGATTTTACGAATGGGCTTTGGTGTCTCTGGGGTTCGATTAGGGACTGACGATGGCTAGCCGGACGAAGCGACGACCCGTATTTCCCTCGGGAATGGTGGCGATTCGATTTTGCAAATCTCCCGAACCGGGATCGAAGGGATCCACGATGTCGGTGACGCCTGCATTCGACCAGGATTCAGGGGCGAGCGTGTCGCTCCACTCGACGATGAACTGGATACCGTCCCCGATCGCAGAGCTGCTCCGGACATAGCGGAATTCGATCGATCCGGCTTCGAGCGACAGGGAGATGTCGGCGAAGGTGTTGGCGAAAGGGTCCTGTCCGGTGGCGAATTCGAGCAGGTTGTCCTCGCCGTCAAAGTTCGCATCGTAGTCATCCGCCGCAGTGCCCGAGTTTTCGGTCGTGCCGAAGTAGAGGTCGCGCCAGTCTTCCTGAGCGGTGTTCGGCGGGAGGAAACCGTAGTTGCCATCCCGGACACCCTGGACTTCGGCCTGCGTCAGTGGACGGTCGTAGAGTGCGACATCATCGATGCCTCCTTGAAAGTGCTCGCCTTCGCGTCCGCCGGGAGTGGCATCGTCGTCGTCACCGCCGATGCTGACCTGGATGAGATCGCTTTCCGTGTAGAGGATGGTGACCGGTGCGCCCTGCGCCACGCCATCGACATACCATTGATACTCCGTTCCCGATTTCACCATCGCGTAGTGATGCCAGCCGTCGTTGGTGATGTCCGTGTAGTCATAATCTTCCCGGTCATCGAGCCCGCCGTTCACGAAGGTCGCCTTCTGTGGCATGAACTTGATGAACTCGAGCGACTCGGATCCGCTGCCGCCGTAGCGGTTGCCGACCATGATCGAGGTGTTGGCCGTGGCGAGGTTGGACTTCGCCCACCAGGACCAGGTGAAATCGTCGCTGCTGGAGAGGGCGTACCTGAACGGAGTGCTGATGCGGTCGTCAGAGCCATCGAAGGAGACGAATGAGCCGCGAGTGCCATCGCTGTCCCAGGTGGCGCCGTGAAGGAGCGAGCCTGCCTTTCCTCCGCCGGACGAATCGATGGCGGTGGTGCCGCTGGCTTCGTCGAGTTTCCAGTGGGCGATCGGGCCGCCGGGCAGACCGGCTCCGACGGTGATGGTGCCGTTGCCACTGAAGACGGAGGTCCCGGCGAGGGCATTGAGTTCGGCGGCGGTATAGACGCCGTCTGCGACAAACGAGCCACCGACGATCAGGGCCGAAACTTTCCAGCCGTAAGTTCCGAGCTTGATGTCGGTTCCCGGGCCGCTGGAAACGGCGAGCATGGCGCCGGTGTTCCAGTTGCCTTTGATTTCGAGGACGCCACCGTCCATCACCTCGATGTCGGCGGTTCCGACGGCTCCGGCGTTCTCAAAGACCAGCGAACTCCCCTCCGCCACCTCCCAGGTGCCGTAGAAAGAGTTGCCGGCGTTTTCGACGATGACGGAGCTTTGGCGGAGTGCCGACCCCTCGAGGGCCTGGATGTGACCTGAGCCGAAGACCAGTGAGAGGAACCGGAGATTGCGGGCTGTTAGGTTGCCGCCGACAGTGCCGAAGGTGAGAAAGCGGCTATGACCGGAGTTCGTGATGATGCCATCGATGACGTTGGTCGCATTCGTGCCGGTGCCCGCGGCGAGTTCGGCGAACTCGCCGGAAGCGAAACTGGACCCGCCTTCGAGAAGAAGTTGTCCAACAGTCGCCACCTGTCCGGAGCCATCGAGCGCACGAATCTGATAGCGTCCGCCCATTTCCACAGTGAGGGAGAAGCCGGGAAAAGTGGAGGTGCCCGAGGGTCCGCGGAGGTTGCCGGTGGCTGGAATGATGTACCTGGCGTTGGCATGAGGAGCCAAGCCGTCAGACCACGAGGAACCGGCGGTCTGGTCCACCGGAGAACCCAGCGCCACGAGGGTCACCACGGGCGTCTGCACCTGGTCGTTGGTCAGAAAATTGATCTGCGGATGGATGGTGGTGTTGGAGTTGGCACCATTCGCACCGGTGAAGACGTAGCGGTTGGCTCCGCCGGTCTGAGCGGCATCGGCGCTGAGTCGGAGGAAGACATAGTTGCCGATGCCGGCGCCTCCGGCGTATTGCGCGTTGAGGTAGGCGACCAGGTTTCCGCTGTTGGCAGCGTCAGTGGTTTTCAGACCGAAGCTGGCGCTGCCTGCCTGAACCAGAACCTCTTGCAGGAGAGTCGCATCAGTGCTGTCGATGTCGGGTGTCGCGGACCAGTAGTCACCCGGCATCACGGTTTCCGAAGCGCGACTGCCCAAACCATAAAGCGAGACGTTGCCGAGCGGAGTGCTCTGGTTGGATGCATGGTTCACGGTGAAGAATGCCGCGTTGAAGGGATTGGCGACCGCGCCAAGGTCTGGAAGCTGGAAGGGGAACACCACGCAGCGGTCTTTGCCGGTGTTTCCTCCGGCGGTTCCGACCAACAAGGTGTCGGCGGATGCGTTGATGACTTCGTAGGTAGGAGTGCCCAGCGTCGGCTGGACTTCCGCGTCACCGTTGGTGGCGAGGAGGGTGCGTAGCACGGTGAGTTTGAAGGTGGCGTTGGCGGATTGAGTGCCGTTGTTCGCCGTGACCGTGATGTCGGTTTGGCCGCTCTGACCGGCCGCCGGGGTGATGGTGAGCGTGCGGTTGAGGCCGGAGCCACCGATGACGATGCCGTTGTTAGACAGGAGGGTGGTGTTAGAAGAAGTTGCCGTCACCACCAGTGAGGTGGCGGACATGTTGTTGATGGTGAAAGGAATCACGGTGCTGGTGTCCTGCCGCATCGAGGTGGCTGCGAGGCCGCCGATGCCGGGGTCCGAAGCCGAGGTGTAGGCGATGCGCGGGCGGGTGTCGGTGGTGAGATTGGAGACGCCGCCCTCGGACATGGTGACCGTGGCTCGGTTGATGCTGTTCTTCGGCACGGTGGAGCTGAGGCGCAGGAAGACGAACTCGCCGATGCCGGCACCGGAGGCGTATTGGGCGTTGAGATAGTTCAACAGCGCCGTATTCCCACTGGCGGATGTGCTCACCGCACCGAGCGGCGTGGCATTGGTAAGGATGCTGGTTTGCAAACGCGTAGCGTCGCTGGGATCGGCGGTGGAAGTCTGGCCGTAGTAGTCGCTGGCGAGCACGGTCGCGTCATCCCGGCGGCCGAGGCCGTAGAGGTCGACGTTCGGCACGGTGCCGTCCTTTGAAATATAGTTGAACGCAAACGAGGCGTTGGTGAAGGGATCGGAAACTAGGCCGAGGTCCGGGAGTTGGAACACATAGACCGTATTACGATCCACGAAAGGCGAGCTGCCGCCGGAGCCGAGCACGGTGGTGGAGGCCGATTGCTCGGAGGGACCGGCCGTGTCCCGTATGGCGGCATCGGCCGCTTGACTGACGAGCACGCCGCCGACGGTGAGCGTGAAGGTCGAGCTGTCGCTCCATTTTCCATCGCTCACCATGATGGTGATCTCGCTCACGCCGCTTTGTCCGGCGGCGGGGGTGATGGTGACGGTACGGTTCGCGCCGGATCCACCGAAGACGATGCCGGAGGTGGGAACGACCAGCGTGTTGGACGAGGTGGCGGAGACCGTGAGCGAGCCTACCGACGTGTCGGTGTCGCCGACAGTGAAGGGGATCGCCGGGGTGGACGCGTTCTTGTTCACCACCCGGTCGATCATCGGGCTGACGGTCGGCGGTACGGTGCGCGTGAGATCGTCGGCATCGGCCACCGTGGGAAGCTGCGGCAGGCGACCTTCGAAAAGTTCGCGTTGCTCGATCAGGGACAGCGCGATGCTTGTCAGGGTGTTGGTATAGGATGTGCCGCCGTCGATGAACTCCGGAGTGTAGGGGTATTTGTCATTGTAGGTGACGGGGAGGAAGATCAGCCGGTCGCTGCGCATGCCGTCCTCGCCGTAGCCAATGATGCCGCCGATCATTTGGGCGACGCGGCGGGTTCCCTTGAATTGGTTGAGCGAATCCAAGGTGCGCGGGATCTGCAGGACGATCGGCTTGTTCGCCGTCGCCGGATTGTCCCAGAACCACTCGAAGAAGGTGATCTGGTTGTTGGTGTTGTTGAGCAGCGCGGTGGTGCTGGCCTCGATTTCCACGGAGTCGACCAACGGTTTGGCCGCGACCTCCCGATTTCGCTGGCTGTTGTTGCGCACGTTCCACTTCAGCTTCACGTCGGAATGGCCGTTGGTGTCGAGCCAGTCACGCATGTACTGGATCTCGATGTCCGTCCACACGTAGAGATATTCCGTCCCTTGATAGGTCCCCCGCTCGTCGTAAAACATGACATCGGTCAGATCGTAGCCATAGGTGCTCTCGAAGCCGAAAAGTTCCTCCAGTCGCTGGGCAATGGCAGGGAAAGCAAGTTCGTCCGTCTTGGATGGGTCCTTGGTGGCCTCGGATCGCGCGAATCCATGAATGGCATTGCGGGATCCGGTGAACTGCGCGAAAATCTGCCGCCAGTCGTTGTTCGTGGCCGGATCGGTATCGTGAGGGGCTCGGTTGATATTGAGGCCCTCCACCTTCGGCGCGACCGTGGACCAAGTGGAAAGGTCGTTGGCGTCGGTGTGGGTCATCAAGTGGGTTCCCATCCAGACCTCGTAGGCGGAGGCGTTGATCAGCCCAAGGACGAGGGAGAGGATCGCTGCGATGAGATGGGTTCTTTCCATGGAGCTTGTGCGCTTTGAAGACGTGGCCGGGAATTCTTGGGGAATCCGGGAGACGGTTTCAGGAGGATGGATTGGGGTTTTTTGTGAGGATTCGGAATGGAGTCATCCACCGTTACCTAATTAACGAACAAACCCGCCTAAAGGGCATGTGGGATTTTGTCGCTTGTTTACGTGACAGAGGGATTTGTTCTCGATGCCTAGGGGTTTTGACCTTCAGCGGAAAACGTCCACGTTCCGGGCGCGACATTGAACTTGATGTGTTTATCGTCTTCACCGTTCGGGCTCACACCGGGAACGCTGCCAACCACGCTGCCTTCGTTCCAAAGCACCGAGCCATTGACCTTGATCGTCTTTGGCGTGACGGACGACTTCGGAATTCCGACCACGGCAGTGGTGCCTTGCGGCGATATCAGGTGCATGCGGTAGGATTTGTCCGTCCGATTGATCTCGACGGTGATGTCGCCCTTCACGCTGGGGACCACCTGTTTCATCGTCGTGAGATGGGCCATGTCTGGGAGAATCTGATATTCGCTCCAGCCGCTTTTCGTCGGAGCAATGCCAACAATATACTTGGACAGGATCGTATTGGGTGCGTTCCAGGCATGGTTGTAGGTTCCTCCGTTCGGGAACATTTCATAAAGGGTGCTCATGCCTTCGCGTGAAACCTGTCCTTTGTAGCGATCCTTCATCCGTTTCAGTGCCGCTTCGGGCATGCCCGCCTGACACAGGGCTTCTTCGACCATCCACTCGAAGTGCGGGCTGCAATAGTAGTTTGGAATCAGAACATTCCGCGCGATCGCCTCGTGTTTGTCCGCGCTCGCCAGGCCCGATAGGATCGTGAGGCAGTTCGCCCGGTCATCCTGAAACTTCTTTGGATTGCTGCTGTAGAATTTCCCCTTCCAGAATTTCTTGTCGAAGGATTCCCGCATGCTTCCGATCCTGTCGTCGTACCAAGCGATGTCCTTCGTCTCGCCCAGAGTCTCCGCCATCTTCCTCGCGCTGTTGAGCGCCATGAAGTAAAGCGCCGGCTGGATTACCGGCGCATCCAAGGTCCCTTTTTCACCCCAGTCACTCCAATCCCAGCTATCGTGGCTGGCTCCCCGGCGATAGGCAGGAAGTCCGTCCTTCTCCATCTTCCAAAGACCCAAGTATTCGCGCACATAAGGGTAGGTGTAGCGCAGAGTGTCTTCGTCGCCCGTGTTCAGGTAGTATTGCCAAATGCACTGGTCGACGAACTGGAGGCTCTGGCTGGGAAGCTCGCGCAAACGCAAGGGGCCAAGCGCGGCATACACCCCGTCATGACTATAGGCCATCGTTACCCGGATCGCCTTCTTGAGGAGCTGACGGCCGGCGTCATCCATGCAGTAAAACAGGTAGCTGGCTTGGTCCGCCACATCACCGATCCAGCAGGCCCGCTCGCGGTCCGGGCAGTCCATGAAATTGTCCCGCGCACAGACAAACAGCGTGTTGCGTCCCATCCACCAGATGCGCTGATAGAAGGGATCGTCGCACTCGAAGCTGCCGGCCATTTCACCCACGCTCATCCAGCGATACTTTAGTCCGAGCACCTTCACCCCCTTCGGGATTTTGTAGATGACCTCGTGACCATTCATCCACGAGAAGGACTCAAATGTCTGCCGCCCCTCTTTGCTCGTGTAGTAGGCCTGGATCACGTTGTGCCGGTCGTCGGTCCCGATCTCGATCGACTTTCCCGCTTCGCACTCGATCTCCAGATACGGGGTGATCTGCTTGTTGAAAGGCAGCTTGCAGCGGATCTCCTCACCGTCGCTCACGAAGGGAAAGGTCTTCGCCGGGTGGCTGATGTAGTCCTGCAGGCCATGATTCACCAGAGCCGGGACGTAGTTCTTTTCCAGCTCGTACCAAGGGGCTGTCGGAGGCACACCCTTTTCGGTCGCAGGTTCCCACGAGGAATCCTCGAAACCTGGTGCCGTCCAATCTTCCAGTTCCTTACGCGCATCGTATTTCACGTTCTCCTGCACGATATTCTTTCCGACATCACCACTATCGAGGGCATAGGCGGAATTTGCCTTCGCCTTCCAATGCCGATCCGAAACCAGCAGCTCGCCGCCCAGATCCGCCTGAAAAATGAAGCCGCCCTTGCCGCTGTCAATGTGAGTGCCCTTGTGGGTCTCGCGTCCCCAATACCATGCCAGCACCGCGATCGTATTCTCACCCTTCTTCAGGTGACCACTGAGGTCCACCTCTTCATACCAGGTGTTCGAAGGCTTGTCTTCCGGCGGACGATTCCAGATTTCCTTCACCCGCTTCCAAGGTTTGTGAGGGCTCGGCCCGCGCGCCACGCTGCCCTCGAAAACGACCATCTCACCATTGATCCAGAGCCAGTATTTGCTGTCGGCGGAGATGTTTGCCGTCACCTTGTCCGGGACTTCTTCCAACTGAATTGTGCGACGAAAGGCGACCCAGGCATTCGCCGGTCCGTCCTCCTCTTGCCAGATCCATTGCGCTTTCCAGTCCACCCGGTCCTCACCCGCCGCCATGGTGGACAAAGCACCGAGGCAGACCATAATCATCAAACTTAATCTTCTCATTGTTCTGTCGTTAGAATCACTATTTCACATCAAAATTTCATGTCACTGCTTCGACGGTGATCATCAGGTCGTCATCAACAGCGTCATCGTGGTGGAGAGGGCCGTCGCGTTCACTGTCGAGTGGTTCTGGCTTGAAAAGGGAAGCGCCTCGTCTCCGGAACACGAAGACGAGGCGCAGAGGTTTTCTGCATCCGGGCAGAATCGTTTTCCGGGAATCTTATTTCCTGCGGCGACGAAGAAGGGCCAAACCACCCACGCCAAGGAGTAGTGCCGAGGAAGGCTCAGGGACGGCGAGAGCCGCAACTTCGCCAGCGGTCAGCGCGTTGTCATAGATGCGCACATCGTCAATGTCGCCATTGAAGAATTCGATGCCTTGGCTGCTGGCATCACCACCAATCGAGAACGGGAAGGCGGACGCGGTGAAGGGGCCAGAAAGCGCAGTAGCTGGGCCTGTCGCGACACCATCGACATAGGTCGTGACGTTACCGGAACCATCGTTGACGACCGCGAAATGGGTCCATCCTCCGGCAATCGCGAGAGGGGTGTGGCCGAGGGTATTCGCAGTATCACTCGGACGGAAAATGGTGGACCCTGGAGTGAGCTTGGCAAACTCCCGAGGGCTGAAGTCCGAGCCAGAGGCATTGCGGCGGTTGCCGACGATGATCGACTGGAGGTCCGCGTCCTCCTTGCTCCTGGCCCAGACCGACCATGAGAATGTGGAGTCCGGATCGTAGGTCAAGCCAGTGCTCACATAGGCGCCGCTGTCGCCAGTACCCGAATAATAGCCCGATCCATCGAAGCCTCCAGATGCGACAAGTGTGGCGGTTCCATTGACGGTGCCATTGTTGCTACCCACGCTGTCGTTCGCGTTGCCGTTGAAATCCCAAAGGTGGATGAGGGCCGCATTTACGCTGCATTGAAGCAGTGCCGTGATGGCGAGGCCTGAAAGCAGGCGTCCGGTGGTTAAATTAGTTAATAGGGATGGTTGCATTTTTTTCTGGGGTTCGGTTTTTGCCAGGGAGTTGGAGTGACAGTAGTCGATGGATTGATCGAACTTTCTGCTGCTACCGATTCCGGTTATTCACTCTGGGTTAATGTCTTTTTTAGAAAAATATTGATTCAAGTGGGCCAATTTTGGCAAGAATCGGGAATTGAGGACTCATTGAATGAGCTGAAGGTCGGGTGGCGCATCTTGTTGGAATAACTGAGTGAACTCGATCACGGGTAATCAACGCGAAGGTGGCTGTGACACGGTGAGCAAGACTTCTGCGATGACCCAGTAGGAGCAGGTTGCGAAGCCCCAGAAACGTAGCAGGGGAATGCTACGGGGTCGGTGAGCCAAAGACGTCGATCTCGGAATAGCCGACGCCGTTGTTCTCCTGCGCGCCGGGCCAGTCGAAGCGGATGGCGGCGATGCCGGATGCTCCGATGCCGGTGATGCTCATCTTGCCCTGGGTTTCGGTAGGCGGGTTGTAGGCCTCGTTGGTGACGACCGTTTGGTCGAAGACGGTGGGGGTGCCGACGAGGGACATGGTGATGGTCACCTTGATTTCATCGCGGCCGTCGCCGGTTCCCCAGTTGGAGTAGAGGTCGATCTGGTCGATGTTGTAGCCGCCGGGGCTGGCGGTGAGGTCGAGGTTGAACACCGCGAATTCGTCGTTCTGGACCATGGCGGAACCCCGGCTATTTTCATTGCTGAACCATACGCCATCTCGGAGTGACGCTTCGCCGCTTGGCGTCAAGCCCTGCAGGTAAGTCGTGTCAGTGCCGCCGGGAGCATCGTCCAAGGGGGAGCCATTGTATGAATCGAATGCGGTCTGGAGCAGGTCGGTGTTCGAGACCGTGAAGCTCGCGGCTTCGGAGTTGGTGACGGTGAGACCCGCGGGAGGATTATCGATCGAGAAGGGATCTCCAATGGTGGAGAGGCCGAAGCGGTAGAACTTACGATTCACGAGTGCGGTTTCGTTGAGGGCAACGAGGCCGTCCAAGTTGTCGTCGGTCGCGGCGCTGATCCAGCTTCCATGGCTCAAGTCGGTGGAGGTCTCGATCACGGCAGGCTGGCCTTTGACGCCGAGGTCGGCCGAGACGGTGACGCCGTTGCCATCACGGATGATGCGGGTGTTGGAGCGATTGGGGTAGATGCTAGTGAAGATCTGGAAGGGAAGGTCGAGGTTGGCCGAGTCCCAGGTGAGGTCTCCGATCTGGCCGGAGTAATACATCGCTCCGCCAGGGTATCCGCCCGAATCGTTGTAGGCGACGTAGAAGCCGGTATTCGGCTGGCTTGAACTCTTCACCAGAAAGCCAAGCTGTTGTCCGTCTGTAACCGGAACCGGTGTGTCAAACTGGAAGAGACTCCAGCGGAAGCCGGCCTGATAGACCGGATCGGGATGAATCGTGGTGCCGGCGATCAAAGCGCCGAGTGGGGCGCCGCTTCCATCAAGCTGGCGAAGCTCGACGGTGATGGACTCCGCAGGGTCGGATTGCTCGAAGGGAAGATTGACGCCTGTTAGGAAACCGTCTCCGCTGACGGTGAAGGATTGGCCTAGTTCACCCGGGATTGGCAGTGTGTCCGTGGCGTTGGTCTGTGATGTTGACGTCGACCAGACCATCTCCTTCGGTTCGTTGTACCAGGTGTCGATCAGGGTCGAGAGCGCCGAAAGTTTGGCGGGTTCCACGCCGGAAAGGTCGTTGATTTCAAAAGGATCGACGGGGTTTCCGGTGGTGGTGTCGTAGAGATGGTAGAGTTCCGCCGGGCTGCCGTCGTAGTCGATGAGTTTCCAGCCGTCCTTGACGACATACCGTGCGACAATGGAAGCGGAGGGGTCCTCCAGGCTGGCCATGTCGTGGGCGTAGACATCGCAGTAGATCGTGTCGCGGGTGTTGACGGCGTCGAGGTCCATCAGGTTGATCCCGTGCTGCTCGGCGGAAGGCTCAAGATCCACGGCGGCGAGGGCGGTGGGAACCATGTCGATCACGCTGACGGGTTGCGTCACGATCTGGGGTTCGATGGGGCCGCCCGGCTTGATCGCACGGGGCCAGTGGACGATGATCGGCGTCCGGGCGCCCGCCTCACGGGGAGAGCGCTTGGAAGTCGAGGTGTGATGGCTTCGGTCGTCCAGATTCACCCAGCCGTTGTCACAGATGAAGATGATCATCGTGTTGTCGGCGATGCCCTTCGCGTCCAGGTGATCGAGAATTGCCGCGATACCTCCGTCGAGGCGTTCGATGTTGGCGTAGTACTTCGCGTGGTAGTTGCCCGACTCGTCGGGTTCGTCGATCAGAGCGTCGTACTTGTTCCGGAGGCCGGTCGGCGGATCATGGGGGGTGTGCGGAAGGAAAGGTGCGTACCATGCGAAGAAGGGATCGTCATTGGCCACGCAGTCGTCGATGAAGTCGGTCAGGGGGACGATGGTGTCGGCGTAGTTGATAGGGTGGGCCGGGTTCTGGATGTCGTTGATGTAGTCCACGCGGCCAATCATGAGACCCCAGTCACCATGTCTTCCCTGGTTGGCGTAGCCCGGTCGTGATCCGGTGTATTGGGGTGGGTTGGTGCCTGCGGCGGCGCTGTCCTGGGTGTCGCCCTCGGTGAATCCCCCGAGGGAATGGTGGCCGCCCCACCATTTGCCCGTCTGGTAGGCGCGGTAGCCGTAGCGTTTCACCAGGGTGCGGGCGATCGACTGGTCGAACAGGATCCGCTGGTCGGCGGCTTCGTCATCGACCTTGCCGACCATGTCGTTGCCGCTGATGCGGTTCTGATGGGGAAAGGTGCCGGTAATCATCGCCTGGAGCGAGGGTCGGCAGAGGGGAACGGTGTAGCCGTGGGTGAAGGCAAGGCCTTCGTCGGCCAGCTGGTCGATCGCGGGTGTCTGAGCCGCCGGATAGATCGTGTGGTTCTTGGGAACCGACGAATCGAATGCCGGTCCCTCGACATCGTTCCGGTACATGAAGCTGTAGTCCCACCAGGCTTGGTCGTCGCCGAGGATGAAGATAATGTTAGGTTTCTCGGTTGCCGAGAGGTTGCTCAGGGCGAGTGAAAAGAGCTGGGCGCCGAATATGAGCCGGAATGTGTCAGGTGAGGTCAGATTCACGATGTTGATTCAGAGGGTTGGTTCTTCAGGGATAGTGCCCGAAAGGAGGGGGGAGGAGATCGGGGTCCTGTCGGAGGGGCTGGGGCCAGATGGCGGGCCGACCAGCCCCTCCGCAGGAGAATTCATTGTTAGAGGGAAAATCCATGTGCTCTGTTTCAGAGCGTCGGAGAGTTGGTCGCCTCATGGAGTCACCGTCACATCATCGATGTAGAAGCCGGAGAATTCTGTGCTGCCATCACTGACGAACTGGAACTGGATCTTGATGTTCTTGCCAAGTGCGGCCGCTGGAAGCGGGAAAGAGAGCTGATCCCAGCCCAGCTCAATTCCTTCAAGGGAGGTGACCGGAAAGTCGCCATTGATGATCTCGGCATCGGCATTGTCGGCATCGAGGATTCGGATGGTTCCGAAGTCGGGTCCCCCGTCCCCGGCGCCGCCTTCGGTGTCGATGAAGCGCTGGAAGCTCAGGGTGGCACCTCCCGCAGGGGCCGCGAACGCGGGTGAGGTGAGCGTGGCGTCCGCACTGGAGCCGTAGTTTCCTCCAAGATTGGTGCCTGCACAGTTGGAGCCGTTGGCAGCGGCTTCCGGGATACCAAGTGTTGGCGGGCCCGCTTCCCAGGCGGTGCCGTTGCCATTGTCGGCCGCGACCCAGCCTGCGGGGATACTGGCAGCAGCTTCGAAGTCTTCGGAAAGCAGGGGTGGGACGGGTTCTTCGATCAACGCGAAGAAGCGGGTTGGTCCGACTTTTGCCACACCGTTCAAGGACGTGAAGATTCCGGCTGAGGGAATGTTCTCATAGGCGGGGTTGATGCCGTCATTATAGATCGACCAGCTCGATGTAGGAGTGGAGAGGTCTGGCGCGCTGACCAGATCATACTGCATGCCTGCCATGCTGTTCCATTCGAAGTCGAGCTTGCCGCCGTTTTGCGAGATCTCCAGCACCAGGGGGGCTTCTCGATCCCCCGGAGCAGCGGCGAGGGCTGCGATATCGGAATCGGAGAGAACTTCGGCGTAGATTCGCAGGTCATCGATGCGTCCTACGTAGTTGTCGCCGATGACATCGGGTCGGGTGGCGACGGTGAAGTTGTCTACCAGAGTATGTCCGACACCAGTCGCGTCGCTTGCGACCGGTGAGCCGTTGACATAGAGCGTCAGTCCATTGGTCTCATCGACGGAGAAGGCAAGGTGGGTCCATGCTTCAGAGGAAACTTTTTCAGGAGCTCCAAGGACGACATTGGTTTCCGACTGAAGGTGCACGGTGGGCGTGCCGCCAGCCTGAAGGACAATTCGCGCTCCCTCCGTCGCGCCACGGCGGGTTCCGGCGACGTGGCGGTTACCAGTGAGCAGTGTCGGATTGATCCAGCAGGCGAGGGTGAAGTTTGTCGCTGGGAGGGAAGACTGGTTGACGTTCATGCCGCTGGTGGAGCCGGTGGCGTCGAGGGCCTTGCCGAATTGACCTTCTCCAAATTCGGTTCCGCCTCGGAGTGTGCCGTCATGGGTGCCGACGGTGTCGGTGGCATTGTCCTCGAATTCCCAGAAATGAATCAAGCTCGTGGCGACCGAGCTAAAGGCAATGGTGGCGTTGTCGGAAACCGCTGCGACCTCGTTGCCGGAGACGTCGGCGAAGACTCCCGCCGGGTAGTTGACGTAGTAGTTTGTGCCAAACTCAAGATCGGCGATTTCAACTATGGCAGTTCGATCGCTGATGGTGACGCCTCCACCGTTGACATCAATGGTCTGCAAGACGGCACCACCGGCGGCGTGCAGGGTGACGCTGCCAGCACCGATCTGGATCGCCTCGTCGAACACGAGGTAGAGATCGGAAGTCGGCAAGCCGTTGAACAATGGTTCGGTTCCGGTCAGCGCCGGAGGAGTATCATCCGTTGTGAAGACGAAAGCCTCGGCGTCCGGGAGGGGCGGGAGTCCTGCAAAGTCGTTGCCGGAAGTGTCATCGACCGCGCCCGCAGGAATGACCAGGTTGTATTCGACTCCGGGTGTCAGGGGATTGGTCGGATCAATGGTGAGAGTTCTTCCGCTGAAAGCGTCGAGTGGTAAAGAGGTGACATCGAAGGTTTCGACGGAGGCATCGGGCTCAGTGGTACGGAGATCGATGGTTCCTGAACCAGCCTGAATGTCTTCGTTGAAGGTGAAGGTCAGATTTTGAATGGTCGGCACATTGACGGCACCGCTGATCGGGTCGCTGCTGGAGAGTGTTGGGGGATCGACATCGTTGCCGGTGGAGGTGCCGAAGACGTCGATTTCGGAGTAGCCGACGCCGTTGCTTTCCTGCATAAATGGCCATTCGAATCGAATGGCGGCGACGCCCTCGATACTGAAACCAGAAAGGGACATTTTGCCCTGTGTTTGAGTGGGTGGGTTGTAGACGAAGAGAGGTTCCGTATTTGCGACGAGAACCTGATCGAAGACATCTGGAGTACCGACGAGGGCGAAACTCACTTTGACGCGGATTTCATCGCGCCCCTGACCAGTCCCCCAATTGCTGTAGAGATCGACGCCGTTAATGGTGTAGCCGCCCGGGCTGGCGGTGAGGTCGAGGGTGTATTCGGCGGTGTCGTCGTTGTCGACTGCCGCGGCGGCTCGGCTTTGGCCATTGTTATCCCAGATCCCGTTGCGCAGGCTTGGTTCGCCCTCTGTGGTGCCGCCAAGGTCCGCGAGGCCGGTATCGATGACTGATTCGAAGGCGGTCTGGAGTAGGTCGGAATTCGAGACTGTGGGCCCTGGGGAGTCGGGGAATTCCGAAGTGGCAACGGTCGTCTCAAAGTCGGCGGCGGAGGCAGTAGCTCCTAACAGAGCCGTCAGCCCTGCGAGAATTTTCAGTGAAGGTTTAGGGAAGTGGGCTTTTTTCATGGTACTGCTTGATGCTTCGTTTTTTGGTAATTCGGAGGCAGGATGGGATTCGTGGGTTTGATCCCTGATCGGCAAGGATCGGCAAGGATCGGCAAGGATCGGCAACAAGTCCGGGAATCTTGTCTTCACGGACTCGAGGAGCAGACTTTCCCTGCTGTGAGTTCCTATTCCGCCAGTTGCCTGATGGTTAACGGGGTTTTGGTCCTTTTTTGGGAAAGCCCCTCGGAGGGCGATTTTCTGCTGGAGTGGCCGGTGGAATCCCA
The DNA here is from genome assembly GCF_042664875.1 of Haloferula chungangensis. NCBI lineage: Bacteria > Pseudomonadati > Verrucomicrobiota > Verrucomicrobiia > Verrucomicrobiales > Verrucomicrobiaceae > Haloferula > Haloferula chungangensis. Next base: position 526,254 of record NZ_JBHTBS010000001.1, read on the forward strand.
TCCGATGCTGGGAGAAACCGAACTTTCCTAAATTATCCGATTACCGCGGATGGAGTTTCGGAATAGACCTGACGAAAGCTGCCGCATGACTCCTCAACCCGACGCCGAAGAGACCTTCGTGCAACTGGTGGTAACCCATCAGCCTGCACTGCGCGCCTTCGTGTTGTCGCTGCTGCCGGGGAGTCCGGAAGTTGACGATGTGATTCAGGAGACGAATGCCGAAATTTGGAAGAAACGTGGCGACTTTCGGATCGGTACGAATTTCAAGTCGTGGATGTTTTCCGTGGCCAAGTTCAAGGTGATGTCGTCTTGGCGGGATCGGAAGAGAAGAAAGGAGTGGGCCGTTCCTGAAGAAACTTTGGTGAAGTTGGTTGAGAGGGTTGAAATGGGAAGCCTCGGGGAGACGGAAACGAAGCAGGAAGCGCTGCGTCATTGCCTCGCCCAACTGCGGCCGGTGGACCGGGGGCTGATTCTACGGCGCTACATCGGAGAGTGCGGGCTGGCGAAGCTGGCTACAGACGTCGGGAGGAGTGCGGATAGCCTAAAGGTTTCCCTGCACCGGATCCGCATGCTGCTCAGAGGCTGTGTCGGGAGAAGAATCAAATCGGAGGAGACGTCATGATAAGTGGGATCGAATCACCGGACGGAAAAATTGATCTTAGTGCCTTGTGGCGTGAGCTTGAAGATTTGGAAGCCAATGATCTGGCTCCGGAACGGCGCGACGAACTGATGGAGTTGGTCGAGCGCTCGCCGGCAGCACAGCATGCTTACCTGGCCTATTTCGAAATGACCGCGATGCTGGAAGCAGAGGCATCCACTCTTGCCGAGCAAAGCAGGCTGCCGGTGGTGGTGGGTCAGGGATGGCGGGCGAGACAGGTGTTCCGGCAATCGCTGTTGGCTGCCGCAGCACTGGTCGTGCTGTCCGCAATTGTGGCGACGCTCCTCATCGTCCGGCAGCCGGAGTCGGGGCGCGGACACCTTGCCGTTTCAGTGACTGCCGATGCGCAATGGACGATCAATGGGGTGATTCAGGATCCTGCTGAGTCCGGAACTCAGGTGGAAGTGGGTTCTTCGGTGAAGGTTCGGTCGGGAACCATGGAGCTGATCCTTGAGTCGGGCGTCAACTATGTGATCCAAGGGCCCGCACATGTCTCTTTTCCCGAACTCGACAGGCCGATTCTTCATCATGGTTGGCTGTGGGTTGACTCCGATGAGTTGGGTGAGCCCATTGTTGTCGAAACTCCGGACTTGAAGGTCCGTGACATCGGAACGCGCTTTGCCGTTCGGGTTGGCAAAGATGAACCGGCAGAGGTCCATCTTCTCAACGGAAAGGTCGAAGTGTTTGCGAAGGAAACGAATAAGAAGGTGGCTTCGCTGGTGCCGGAAGAGCAGGGGTTCATAATTTCACCCACGGGGGAGTCGGAAGTACTGGCGCTTGCTGGTGATCCCTTTCCGGGCTTGGCAAAGCTTTTGGCGGCAAAGGCGGGTTATCCAACCACCGTGCTTAGCCAAAATCCGGCAGGATATTGGCGAATGGCGGAGTCCGAGCCGGGCTTCCTATTCAACGAGGTTGCTGGAGGTCTCGTTGGCCGCCTCGATCCGAAGGTGCTGACGGATGAAGGGGGCCCTGCTTCATCAAGTGGTTTCGAGGGACTTGAGGAGAAGAATCGCTGCGTTCATATTTCTGACGCCGCGGGTCCGGTGCCAATCTCGCTTGGTGCCATTCCCGTCCATAATGGGGTGATTTTTCAGGACAACTTCAACGGTGCTGGTGATGAACTGCATGGGTCGACACCGGATGTTACAACTGCTGGAGCCAAGTGGGTCGCATCGCCGATTTTCAAGAACAACGGGTCGGTGGGTAACGAAACTGGGAGTGCCACACTTGCCTTCAAGCCGGTGAACGGGGTGATCTACACCCTCGATGCCACCGTGACGACGAGCAGCGGACCCAGTCAGGATTGGATTGGATTGGGCTTTGCGCAGGGCCAGGCAGTTTCGGCGGCTCGATTCGATTACGGAGGAATGGCAGGCAGGGTATGGATGCTGCATCGCGGGGCCGACACGACCAAGCCGGAGAACAAGGCTTGGATGAGTGCCTCGGTGAGCGATTGGAACTGGTCGGGTGCTTCGCCATTGGGAGGCACCATGGATCTGCGGATTGTGTTGGACACCACTCAAGGGGCGGGTGGATGGACCGCGACCTGGTTTGCCAAACGGCCGACGGATATAGATTACCAGATGGTCCGGGGGACCGAGTTGCTGATCAATGAGTCGATCACTTCAGCGGGACTGAGCATCATTGGGCGCAAGTTGTCGGCATCAGTGGAGAATTTCTCTCTAACGGCCGATAAGAAAACGACTGCCGTGCCGCTTGTCGTGAATCCTGTCGAAGGTCCGGCGAACGTGGCACGAAAGGAAGGGGCGATGTCCTTCTGGCTCCGTTGTCAGCCGAGTGGAGGACATCAGGAGATAATCTGGACCGCAGGTGAGGGAGGCAATGATGAGTCGATTCGTGCCCACCTCACTGCAGATGGTCGTATCGGGTTTTTCATCGAGAACGGCCGCTATGATGTGTTGGTGGCTTCCGAGCAGTCCGTCAATGACGGCGCTTGGCACCACCTCGCCTTTAGTTGGAGTCCCTCGGCCGTTCATCTTTATCTAAATGGTCGAGTTGTGGCGAGTGACTCCGACTACCGTGGACTTCAGCAGGGCGTCATGCGCGAGCTTCGTTTTGGAAGTAGTTCGCCGGATTCGGACTTCGACAATTTCAACGGATGGGCTGATGAGATTGCGCTTTGGGATCGGGCGCTGACGCCGGAAGAAGTGGCCCACCAGTATCGTTCGGCGAGGGCGAAGTGAGTGACTTCCGCCGAGTTGAGATTTCTAGCGGAGAGAGGATTCAGGGGGCGATCGGTGTGGACTCCGCGATGCGGATCACGGCGGGGCCGATGAGACCGGCGGGTTTGATCGGGCTGTCTTTCTTCGGACCGCTCAGCGTCCAGGTTTTCCTCTGATTTTTGGGAAGGGACTCGTCGTAGGCGAGGCGGTTGTGCCAGGTGTTGGTGACCTTGATCTCGATGCGGTTCTTTCCGGGTTTGAGGTGGTCGGTGATGTCGGTGCGGAAGGGCGGTGCCCAGAGGATTGCTGCAAGGTTTCCGTTGATGATGATCTCGGCGATGTTCTCAACTTGTCCGAGGTCGAGGATGGTACGGCGATCGCTTGTTAGTTCGGGTGACTCCAATTCGGTGCGGTAGGTGGCGGTTCCGGAGTAGGCTCGGGCGTCGGGTGCCGCTAGCGATGACCATGGTGCCAACTTTGCGAGATCGTGGTGGGCTTGTTTTACCCGGTCTTCAGGAAAGCTGAGGGTCCACGGGGTTTCGATGGGAATGAGCACGGCTTTTGTGCTGGTGATCTCGTGAGTTGTGCCATCCGCACGAGTGAATTGATAGATGCCGTTATCGTAGATGAGAATTTTGGTTCCTTCGTTGATGAATTCGATCTTCGGAGGCTGGGGTGACACGGTCGGTTGGACGGAGTCGTCGGGCATGAGCGCGAGGTGAGGGTAGGGTGCGGCTTGATCCCTTCGGGTGGTGTCAGTGGCATCGATCAGGGTGGATTCGTTGTGTGTAATCTTGGTGAAAGCGGGTTGCGACTTAACTGGTCGGAAGATCACGAAAAGGGACCCGGCTGCGGGAAGCTGGACGGGGATCTGAGTGCGGCCTTTCGACTTCTCGTAGACGGCGACGGGGGTCGTGGTGTTGGTAAGTGGATCCCAAAACTCCGGGCGACCCGTGGCGCGGAAATCGAGGGTCGCATCGAGGGACGTGGCTCGGTCGGCACAGATGAAATAGATCTCGGTGTCGTCGCTTCGACGATGGTTCCATGCGAGCTTCCGGAGGCCCTTGAGGTCCGGTTGGATGCCGAGGGTGGCCAAGCCCTCCTCAAGGTCCTGTCCCCAGAGGAGTCGTCCTTTTCCAATCTGGCGGTCGCCGGTGTCTTGGCCAGCCCACAGTTCATCGACGAGTGCCTTGAAGCGTGAGTCGGCAGTTTTTCCCCCGACGAGGCTTGGATTTTCAAGCGGTGGGCCGCCGATGATGGTGGCTCCGTCGGTGATGAGCTGTTTGAGCCGCTCAAGGGTAGTGGGACTGAGTCGACGGCATTGTTCTTCGGGCAGCCAGATAAGCTGCCAGCTTGTTCCTTCGGGTGTGCGCAGCGTGCCATCGACGACTTCGAGTCGGTTCAGCAGGACGTCCTGATTGAGGTAGTCGAAGTCGTATCCTTTAGGAAATGGAGCATCCTGGCGAGGCTTGTGGTCGAGGTCATCACCGAGGTACCAGAGCACGTCGGCGACCGGCTGGCCCAGCTGGAGCAGGTGCTGGCAGCGGGCGAGGTAGTCGGTGAAAAGGGGCATGTAATTCCACCAGGTCTGGCCGCGGATGAAGGGAGATCCGATGCGGCTGCCGAATGAGGTGCCGGGTAATTCGTCCATGGGATTGTGGGTGTAGGTGTGGAAGACAAGGTGATTGATCCCGAGGGCGAAGTTCCGGTCGGCCATGTGCTTGAAACTGAATGGATGGTCACTCCAGTCGTGGTCGATGTTGGTGAAGGCCTCGGCGGCGATGCGTGCCTTGCCGTAGATGTGAGCCGCGGAGACGGTTGGGTGAACCGGCTTGGTTTCGTAGCCGCCCCAGTGAGGATCATTCGGTTTCCAGAACTCGCACATGGGGATGTCGGCCTTGCCCTGGTAACGGAGGATGTCACCCGGCGAAACATCGCCGATGGCGGTTTCGAAGGAGAGCTTCATGTCGCGTTCACGGGCGAGTTCGGCGAGACGGCCGAAGTAGTTGTCGACTAACAGGTCGCTGATGGTGGCTCGCCAGTCCCGGAGGAAACGTTCGGTGCTGGAGCGATCGTGAACGATATAGCCTGCGAGAGCGGGCAGCCAGTCACGCAGCGGGTAGCCGCGGCGATCGGTGAATTCCTTCTCCATCGCCGGTGTCCAAGTCTGGGTGTAGCATTCCCAGCTATCGATGAGCATGCCTTTGAGTCTGCCTTGGTCTGCGGGTCCACCATCGGCACTGATGCGGCCGATGTAGCCGGCAAAGTGTTGATCGGCTCCGGCAGCTGAAAGTTTGTCGCATTCGAAACCGGTGGCTTCCGGAGGGGCGGGCTTGTTTTTCACGCCCGTGTTGACGTGGCCGAATCTGAGAATGGTCCACTGGCCGGGTGGCGCGGTCCAGGCCAGCTTGCCGTCGGCCTCAAGCTTGTTGCTTAGATCGATGATCGAGCTTGGAGCTATGATCGTCTTCGGGTCGTTCTCGGGTGGACTGCTGCGATGGATCTTTCGCAGAGCGAAGCCTGCTTGGGCACGCCAGTCATGGACTCGGGCGGTTGAGGATAGCCGGAGGTAGCTGAGATTCATCCGGTGCTTGTTCTCGAAAACCATGCGATACCTCTTCGATAGCGCATCGGGAACCGAGAGGACGAATGGATGTTCGGGTTGGCGATCCTGCCAGTTTCCGTAGGGGATTTCATGGGAAACAAGATCCTGCCATCTCAAGCCCTTCATGGCCTGAATGCGGATGCGTGATTCAGGAACGAAACTCCGTCGCGCCATGAGTAGCTCGATGGGCGGAAGTTCGATAGAGCGCAGGGAAGTCGGTTCGTCGAATTCGAACGCGATCCAGGTGTGCTCTCGTCCGACAGGGATTTTGACGGAGCTGTCCTTCTTCTCCGCGAGAAGATCGTTCCATGAAACATCCTTCAGGTTGCTCGCGACTGCGCGTGGAGAAAGGAAATTTCCGGTGTCGCCTTCCGGGGTGGGGAACGCGAGCACGGCGATGTCCTGATAGTTGCGCCAGTCCTCCTTGCTCGGTTGGGGTTTTGTTAGATCGATGCTGAGCTCGCTGTCTCCGGTGATCTCGCTGCGGCTCCAAACGATGTGGCGCATCGCCTTGTCCGGCGTGATCCATGGGCCGCCGGACATCGCCCAGCCGGGGCAGTTCTGCATGGTGAACTTCAGCCCGAGGCGCTGGGTTTCATCGGCGACATGGGAAATCATGCTGTCCCACGCCGGGCTGAGGGTCTGGATCTGCGGCTTCACACCGGGCCACGGACGACCGGAGCCGTGAAAGAGCTGGATGCCCTGGAGCCCGGCGGCCTTCACCGCTTCCAGATCGGTGGTGAGGGCAGATTGCTTGACGTTGCCGCTGATCAGATGAAACCAGGTTTCAGGTCGGCTTTCCAATGGTGGCGATTGGAAGCCTTCGAAGATGGGATCCGCATTTACGGAATGAACGAGTGTCCCGATGACGATGGTTAGGAGTCGCGATGAGAATGGTTTCAATTTCGGATTAAAAGGATGGGTTAGCTGATCGCATGCTTGCGGTGGATTTCTTCGAACTGAGGATCAAGGTTGAGCGACGTCCATGGCTCCATGGAGCGATGCTCATTTGAAAGCAATTCATCCGGTTGACGATGGTTCCATTTCGAAAAATCGGCCCGGAAGCATGGAGCCGCCGGGCCGATTGGGATTGAGGTCAAAGGGGGACACTCTCAGTCTGGATGATCATGGGGCAGGGTCTCCGGTCGGAACCAGGATGTAGAAGCCTTTGGGAGTCGTGGCGAAGGGATCAACGTAGGTTCCAGGTGGCTGGTCCTCGTCATAAAGGACCCAGTCGAAGCCATCTTCTTCAATCGATCCGTAAACATCGACATTTGTGGGTGAAGTGAAGGTGATGGTGATCTCTCCCACATTGGTGAAGGAGATGTCGGAGATGACAATCCCTTCATCTACCGGAGGAGGGCCAACAGTGATTGTTCCTGTTCCGGAGAAGTTGACATCGTCAGGAACAGGCGCAGCAGAGTTGGAGCTGCCGTAGACTCCATCGGGCTGAGCCGTGCCACCGAGGGTCAGGCCAGCGACCCTTTCATCCATCGCGACATCGACAACTCCACCGTCGATGACGAGGCTTGCTGCATCTGCGATGGAATCTCCGGTAAGACGTAGGACACCACCATTCACGGTGGTCGTGCCGGTGTAGGTGTTGGCGCCGCCGTAAACCACTGTGCCGGTGCTGGTCGAGTCAATGGTAACTCCCTTGGATCCTTCCGTTTCGGCTATCGGGCGGGAGAAGATGAGGTTGCCGGTTCCCAAATGGGTGATCAACAGATCGTCTGCGAGGATCGTGTCGCCGTAGTTCTCGGAGTTGTCAGGGATGAAGGCATCGTTCACGTTCCCCAGATTGATATTGGCTTCAGCTCCCGCAGCCACGTTGATCATAGCAGGATCTTCGACGGAATCGGTGTCGATGGTCAGATTCCTGGGACCACCCTGCGCACCGTTGTTTTGCACATAGCGAATGCCCAAGCCCCCAGCCGCTGTCGGGTCGACGAATTGCGTGAAATTCAGTGAGCGGACGATACGATTTCCACTGAGGAATATCTGATCGGCTGAAGTATATTCGTCATAGAAATAGAGGTCGGTCGTGTTGTCGAAAGTCGGAAGGATTCCATCGAGCCAATTGGCCCCGACGCCCCAAGCCCCATTGCCTGCGGTCCAGCGGAACTGAGGTTCTTCGACAGTGATGAGACCGGAATTTCCATCAGGAAGTCCGCTGACACTGGCGCGGATGTTCGCTGTTCCGAGTGCCGCAGCAGTGAAGGTGGCGCTGCCATCCATGTTGTCGACGAGGTCGGATGCCATCAGCCCGCCGGAAATATTCTCCAGACTGAAAGATGCACCTGTTTCGAAGGCGATGAAATTGCCAACCGAATCGCGCGAGATGGCAAAGACCTCGAGCACGTCGGCCGGGTCGTTGACTCGGAACGAGACATTGCCGACCGGATCATTCATCTCTGGATCATTGCTGAACTCCACAGTGAGTACGCTCGGAGGTCCGGCATTGATGGTGATCGTGGAACTTTCCGCACTGGGGGCGAGCAGATCACCGCTGAGTTGTGAAGCGACCAGCGTGATGTCTTCAGCCACCGTATACTGAAGAGTGAGTTCTACGGAATTGCTACCGGCGGGAATGGTGGCGTTCTTTCCACTAAGGATACCCGAACCCGAAGGTGTGATGAGAATCTGAGTGTCTTGGCTGAGTCCGCCAGCCAAGGGGCTGCCGCTGCCGTCCTGGGCTTCTACCGTGACGGAAAAGTCCGTGCCTGCCGTCGCGTTGGATGGGGTTAGCGTGACGGCCAGCTTGTTAGAGTCGGCGCTACTCGAGGTGACGGCCAGATTGTCGACCCACAGATCGTGACCACCACTGCCATCGCCGTCTCCCCCTGAGAAACTGAGAAGAAATTGCACGGTTCCGCCAGCTTCGAGGGTTGAGTCTTCAAGGAAGGTGAGATCAAGGTCGACATCATCACCCTGATCGTTGTCGGGTGGAGGACCACCTTGCGATTTGATTTCTTGGGACTCTGATGAGTAGACATTGCCAGCGGTAATCGCGCCGCCTTCCAGAACCTCCAAGGTGTATGTTCTGGCTGCCTTGGGACGAAACGCCAAGGTGTCCATATGGAATTGGTCCAACTGAATATCGGTCCCGGAGCTATTGGTGATCGTCATGGTGATCGTGCCCCCGGTGGTAGCATTCGGCAGCTCAAGGTTCTGATCATTGTCGGTTCCGACGGTGGTGTCTGCCGCGGGAGGTCCCACACTTGTTCCCCAAGTTCCGTCACTGCTGGCACCCCGTTCGTCGACAGTGTTCCAGGCTTGCTGTTCGGTAGTCGTGACAAAGCTGGCGGAGATGTCCGTAGCTGTCACAGGAGCGGGGACCGGAGTGACGGCTCCCGTTCCGGAAAAGGTGTCCCATCCCGCAATGACCTCGGCTGAGCTCGGAGATGGAGACAATAGGCCCAATAGTAGCGCGACCGCACCGGCGGTGCTGCCCGTGCCCAGATAGATAGGTGGTTTTTTGGATTTCATGAGTCTGATGTCTGGCCTGTTAGGTTCTGGTGGTGAACGATACTCCGTGGAATTCCCTAAACCAGATCGTCGACATCATGATTAAGGAAACGATTCTTGTCTACTCCCCCAAAAGGGGGATGTGGGAATCACCTGACGCTTTTGCCGCCTCGGAGAGGACTTCGAAACCAGACGTCGATCTCGGGCATGCCTGGGGGGAATGCCGACGTGAAGGGGGGGGCTCAATGCCGCGGAAATACTCCGTTGGGAGCAAGAGAGCCGAAGGACGGCTACCGATTCGGTAGCCGTCCACGATCGACTCAGGATAGATCGGCCAACTCAGCGGCGGCGGCGGAGAAGACCGAGCAAACCAAGCGCTCCCAGGAGTGAGACGGCCGGTTCAGGAACGGGGTTGACCAGGTTGTGGCTGGTGCTGTCGATGTAGAGATCATCGAAGTAGACATCGGCCGAGTTGATGGCGGTCCGGAAGAAGAGCGACTTAAGGTCACCATCGGCTGTGCCGTTGCGGAAGCCGAGTCCTGTTGGACCAATTTGTGTCTGCGACAAATAGTTGGTGTCGGTATCACTCTGGATATGGACCTCATAGCTATCGGCCCCATCGGTGTTGTCGATCAGGACCCAGAAGTTGTACCAATGTCCGTCGGTGGTGTTGGAGGCGAGACCTGAGTAAGTTGTGTCGTTGTAGGCGTAGATCTCGGTGTTGGCTCCAGTGCCGACCCTGTTGCCAATTCGGATGATGGGTTTGGCGTCATTCCAATGGTTGCTTGCCGCCGCGGAAGTGAGAGGCGAAAGACCCGTGCCCATGTGGGTGTCGGCCGTCATGTAAGCGCGGAAAAAATAGGTGCCAATTGCATTGTTCGCGATCAACACGGTGTTGTTGTCGAATTTGGTGTGAGAGTCATTTGCGCCTCCCGTGTTGGCACCTTTTTGAATGAGGTATCTGTTCGTTGCATCGCCGCCGACTTGTCCGTCGACGAGGCCGGCGCTGGAATCATACGACCAGTTGCTTGCGCTGCTAATGTCCCCGTTGCTGTAGCTTTCGAAGTCATCAAGAAGCGTGAATGCGGCCTGGCTTGTCGCCAGCGAGCCCAAGAGACTTATCGCTGTTAGAAGGTTGGTTCTATTCATAGGATTGGTGTGTTTTGTTTCTCGGTGTTTTTGTTTTTCCTCGGAGAGGTTGATTGCGGTTGGTGGATCAAGGGACGGAAACCGCTACGTCATCAAGGTACCAGCCGGGGGCATTCATGATCCCATCCGATACGAATCGAAACTCGATCTTCACCGGTTGGCCCAGGACATTGGCGGGAAGGGCTTTTGAGTATGAGGTCCAATCGGAAGTCGTTTCGTTACCCAAAACTTCCACGACAGCGAGGACATCGTCGTTCGAGTCAAGGATATTCAGCGTGGCGGTGTCGAAGGGGGCTCCATCGGGGTTCGGATCTCCCTCGAGATAGTAGGAGAAGGACAGCGTGGCGCCACGTGCCGAGCTCAGATCAATTAGCGTCGACCTCAGACTGACGTCGGCATTCGAACCATAGTCGCCAGAGATATTTGTGCCGAAGCAGTTAGATCCACTATTTGCTGACGAAGGTCCAACCTCTGTAGGAGTTCCCAGTTGCCAGTCGGTCCCGGAGTTTCCAATGGAGGATGTCGACCAGTTCGACGAACCGCTCTCGAGATCATCTGAGAAGACGGTGACTGGAGGCGCATCGAATTCCTCGATGACAAAGAAGCGGGTCGGGTTGGCCGGCTGTGCGACCCTAAGCGTGTTGGTCGGTGATGTCGCAACGATGTCTCCATGGCCATCATAGATCGGCCACTCGCTAGTCGGGTCGCTGAGCGTGGTTGCGCTGCGGAGATTGTAGAGTTTGCCGTCTTCGCTGTCCCAACGGAACACGAGGTCCGTTCCGTCGCTCTCAATCTTCAGTGTCGGAGTATCGACAATCTCCTGCGTGGTGATCGTGAAGTTGTCGAAGCGAACATGATCGCCATCGGCTTCATCGTCGGTCCCGGCAGCGAGATAGAGCCCGAAGGCGGTCACCGCGCCGGAAAGGTTTCCGGCAGGAGCCGAACCGAGCGAAATGGGGGCGGTCGCTCCGACGGTGGCGTTGTCGATGGTCAGCCAGTTTGAGGCGTTTGAGAACGAGGCAGGTTCGAAGGAGAGGGGAGTCATTCCTGCGGCTCCAGAATCGATCTGACCGTCGTTGAGAGCAGGGTTGCTGGCATACCAGACGCCGCCGACCTGGATGGCGACCCGAAATTCGTCGTCGGTGTTGTCAGCACTCGCTTCCCATGCGATGGAATGAAGGGTTTCAATGCTGATCGGACCGGGTTCGGAAGTGGTGATGAGCGCGGGAGCATTGGCGACATCGGCATCCTGTTTGGGGGCAAAGAACGCGTAGTCGCCCGAACTGACACCCGCGGCTGAACCGACGCCCGTTTGGGCGTAGCTGACAATCGTATCAAACTCTGTGAGTAGAGAAGTCCAACCGAAGGCCTCAAAGTTGGTGTCGCCTCCTTCATTGGTGAATTCCTCCACATAAATTGGCGCGGGTGGTGGGGGAGGGCCGGCGTTGTTGTCGTTGACGATATAGCTTCCGAAGCGGGAGTGATCGCCTCCTCCGCCCGGTTCCGAGTAAACTCCAACAGCTTGAAGATTGCCGCTCAAGGTGCCTCCAATCGGGCTTGCGGCAACGGTGATGCCACCGGTTCCAGCTTCTCCGACAGCAAGGGTCGCAAGTCTCCAGTTGGAGCCGTCTGCGAAATCGATGCCATCGAGGGTGACGGGATTGTAGTCTCCCGTAGGACCGACATTCGCCGTGCTTTCAAAGCTGAAGTCCGAAGCATACCACTGGTTGTCGACTTCAATCAAAATGCGGGCGAGCGCCGGATCTTCCGGCGTGCCATCCATTCGTTCTCCCACTTCGATGGAGGCAATGGTTGAGATGTCGTGGGGACTCTCCAGGCTGGTGAACATCACGGCCGGACCATTGACGACATCGAAATCGCTGGTGCCACCCGGGGCAAAGAAGATGTAGTCGCCAGCGTGCGCCCACCCTGGCGAGACGGCCGGCTCATTGCTCCAATCGACGACCGAGCTGTCATTTTTCGTGAAATAGGCAAACCAACCGATATCGGCAAAAGCGGAGTTGCTCGCGGAGTTAAAGTCTTCGTTCAGGATTTCCGCGCCGTGAATTGAAGCGGCCATGCTGATTCCTGTCAGAAACGTGAGGGTCCGGGCGATTCCCGGTGGTGTCGTTTTTATCATGATGTCTATTGGGTTTGCATTTGGTTGTATCGCCTCTCCGGGGCTCTAAGGAGCGGAGAGGTTTAGGAATGAAGAGGCGCTGTTTTTGGGGACTCTCACGACGATGCGAGAGACGCCGGTGCCAATCGGGCTCACCGAAATGACTTCGTAGTCGGCCCCTTGATTGAGGGGCGACCAAGAAACCAGATTGGCGGACTGATGGATCAGGTAATCGAGATCGAGAAGGAAGCCGTTGCGGATATTCCAGCTGAGCTCGATCTGATTCGGAGAAGTAGGATCAACCGGTTGGACCGCGAGAGAGAGGGATGAATCGGGGACGCGTGGATCACCTCCGCTGAGAAACTCAAAGATCGCGGGAATGCCGTCCTTGTCCTCGTCTTCATCAGGTCGGGTGACGCCAAAAGATTTTTCCCAGTGATCGAAGATGCCGTTCGCATCGAGGTCCTCTGTGAGGTCGGGGGATGTCTCATCAATGAGCTCAATCACCAGCGTGCGAGTCAGAACGCCTTCATTGGGACCGAAGTTGTCGCTTACCTCAATTTGAAGAACGTGATGCGGATTGCGTTCGAAATCCAGCCAGCCGTTGAGAGTGAGCCGACCGGTGAGTGGGTCGAGTGTGAAGAGCCCGGCATCATTTCCCGAGACCATGGAGTAGCGAAGTTGGCTTTGATCCGAGATGCCGTTGCGAACATCGGGGTCCTCGGCGTTCGCCTGGGCGATGATCTCACCGACGGCCGCATTTTCGGATACGCGGGCTCCGTTGGGGCTTCCTTCGGCCGGGGTGGGGGCGAGGTTGGCATGATTATCGATCCATTCCGCGAGAAGAGCGATACCCACTGTGTCGAATCGGTTGGTTCCGATGGGGGGCATCTGAGAGTAGCCGTTGAACGAACCGTTGATCGCCGCACGGGCGTTGATCTTGTTCCAGATCGACGAGTTGGGTTTGTCGCCGGGGCGGATGATGTGGTCACTTTCGTCAGGAGTGCCTTCGCTCATCGGCTGGCCGTAGAGGAGTCCCGTATCATGGATTGTTAGATGAGCTCGGGCATCGAAGGATGGCGGCGCGCTACCGCCTTCCATGTGGCAGTATCCGCAGTTGACGGCGAGATAGGATCGGACGCGGGTTTCGAGATCAACGTCCGACTCTTCAGGCCGATGGTGTCGCGGGAGTCCGTCGGCACGGCCCGAGAAATTTCTCAGATAGCCACCCGCAGAGAGTAGCTCCAGAAGGTTGCCGGATTGACCGTGGATCATCTGTTCCAGATTGAATTGGCGGCTGTTCATGCTCAGCGCATGTCCTGCGTCGGGAGTGTGGCAGGTCGTGCATTCCGCCCTGGAAGGGATGTTCCAGATGAAGTTCTGGCTGCTGCCGGTCTCATCGATGAAATCGATCGGAATGCGGTCTCCGGTGTTGTCGACGAGATCAGCCTCTGAGCCATCCATTCGCCAGCGATAGGACACGCCGTAGGACCCATGGTCATTTCGAACCAGCACCCGGGTCTCCAGACGTTTCACATGAGTGCCGGGATTCTGCTGGTCGAGGTCGAAATCGAAGTGCTTCACCCAGATCATCCCCTCGGGAAAGTCCCAATTCCCGTCTTGGGAATAGCCGATGGTGTCGCTGGTGTTCTTGATGACAAACCAGCGGCTCTTGTCGGCTCCATCTGACCAGAATGTGAGATTCGGAGTGTAGGGGATGACTCCGGTGTTCGGACTTAGGTCTGTTAGGTCCGCGAAAAGACCTGTGGCCGAAAGGGTTTCCGGATAGCTGGACGGCCCCCCGGTTTGTTTGGTCATGCGCATGACGCGGGCCGATGGTCCATGCTCGAGCACGAAGATGTCACCGCTCGCCCGGTCCAGTTCGAAATCCACGATCGAAGTGCCACCCAACTGAAGGGAACTGAGCTCGGAAACTTCTCCGCTCCGTGTGAGGCTCCAGATCCGCCCGGATCCATAGTCGCCGAACACGTAGGTGTCCGTCAACTCGCTGAGGGCGGTCTCCCGATAGAAAATCCCGCCGATCACCGAGTTTCCCGTACTACTACCTGTCTCGTAGGTGAATAGAGCGGTTTGGTGAGGAGTCGAACCAGCTGGGATGCTGGCATGAGTGGTGGCGCCAGGGAGTTCACCTTCAAAGTAGGACCATCCTCCATTGTCACCCTTGGTGAAGCGGTTGACCTCCTCGCGGTCGTTGTAACCAATATCACCAATCCACGCTTCGACCTCTCCGTCCGGAGTTCCATCTTCGGTATCGAGATGGAACTTGAAGGGGTTCCGTAAACCGAGGGCCCAGATTTCGGTTCGAACGGAGGAAAGACGGCTTGAGTAGTCGGTGCCATTCATGTCGCCATCCCAGTTGCCGCCGAGCGTGGTGTGAATGAATGGGTTGTCAGCCGGGACCCTGAAATTCGGGTTCTGCGTGGCGGCGTTGCTGAAGATCGGAAACTTGCCACCACTCAGAGGACCCGCCGGAATGGTATAGTGGGGGTTCGGTTTGGGATGGGTCGAAGCTGGATCGACGTCAATGCGAAGAATTGAACTGTAGTAGTCCTTGGTGATGGTTTGACCATTGCGATGGGGGTCGGGTTGACCACCTTCGTCACCGAAGCTCAGATAGAGGTAACCGTCAGGTCCGAACTTGCAGTCGTTGATGCTGTGGATCTGATTCTGCTCCGCCATGTTGATGAACGGGAACTCGGTATGCAGAACGGCGTTGTTTTCAGCAGTGGACATTCCGTTCGCCACAACATCCGCAATGTGGGCCGCGCTGAGGGTGAAGCGTGAGACACGAAGCTCATTGAGAATCGTCGTGTTCGGGTTCCCGTTGCGGTCGAGATTCGGGATGTGGGCGACCGGCGGCAGGCGGGATTGGTCGCCCTGGTAGTTGAGGATGATATTTCCGCTTGTCGCGAAGTCCGGATAGCAGGTGATCGAAAGGATTCGCCGTCCGTTCGATGAGGGGTTGGAGAGCGCGTCGGTGATCTCCAGAACCTTGTGCTTCGTGGGTGAAGGCGAGGTGGTGTCAGGAACGTACCAGACGGCACCGTTGATCGATGCCACGAGAAGTGCTTCGGGTGCCCCGGGGACCGAGCTCATGGCGACCGCCTGGGGAAAGGTGAGATCCGGCAGTCCGACTTCCATGGCCAACTCGCCCGAGCCTGCTTGAGGGGGATTCAGAGGGATGTTGACGGTTTGGTTCTCGAGACGAAGGGCCCCGTTGACCGTCACCTTTACCTCGGCCTCGGAGGTCATCGAGGCGGCCGCGTCGCCGATGCGGTAGCGGAAGGAGTCGCTCCCGGCGAGGGCACCCTCATGCTTGTAGATCAGGTGTCCGCTGGAGGGATCCCACTCAACAGTCCCCTGCGACGGTGCGGAAACGAGCAGCAGCGTGGAAGTGTCAACCGGGCCGGTATCGTTGTCGGTGGGATCGAAGGAGAGGGCACCTCCGATGCTGACCTCAAGCGCATCCTCGACTGCGCGCACCACCGGTCGTGTCGATACTTCAAAGTTATCGATCCGGAAGTGGTCGCCGTTGTTGCCGGGCTCCGCGTAGACACCGACGCCGGTAACCGCGCCATCGAGGGTTCCTCCAATCGTCGACTGATCCAAACGGAGGATTCCCTCTCCTGGGCCACCTAACGCGACGTCCAATCTCTGCCAATTTCGGCCATCACTGAAGCTGATCCCGCTGAGCGAGACTTCAGTGGACGCACCACCGGGACCATTGTTCGTCGTGCTGGAAAAGCTGAACGTCGAGGCATACCATTGTTCACCGATTCGGACAGCAAAACGTCCAAGCGCCGGATCGCCTGCAGATCCATCCATGGTCTCATCCAGCGAAAGTGATAGAAGGTCGCCGATATGGAATGGTTCGGGTTCGGTGGTGAAAAGTAGTCCGGGGCCATCGGCATCATTGAAGTCAGCATTCCGACCAGGAGCGAAGAACGCATAGTTGCCACTGGCGATAAAGGCGGGCTCGGAGCCGGCATCGCTCCAGTCGACAACCGAAGAATCATCTGCGCTTAGATAAGCGGACCAACCGAAATTCTCGAAAGGCGTGTTTCCCGAAGCGGTGAATTCCTGCAAATAGCGCATCGCGGATGCCGCAGGTGATGCCGCCAGAACGACGCTGGTGATGAGCGCGATACGCCGACCACCTTGTCCAGGCCGGGGGAATGGATGTAAAAGTCTCCTCAAAGTCGATTGGGATTAGGGGGGGGCAAGAGTGCCCCAACCGGATGCCAATCTATCGGAAAGAATCGTTTCTTGTAATGTCACGTATTTTCGTGACACGAGGGTTTTCGAGCTGAGTAAACTGTGGTCCTGTTAGAAACCTGCTGAGGGTGCGTCAGGGTCTTTACCTCACCTCAAATTCGCCGCTTCCTCGCATGTTCTCCTCGAGAATCCAGCGCGAGCCCTGGCGGCGAGCGGGAACCTCAACACCGTCAAGGAAGACCGCGCGTGAGGCATCGGCCGCAGGCAGGCTAACAGCTGCTTCAAGTCCATGGGGTAATTCGATGGACAATTTGAACGAGACTCCATTTTCCCACTCGATGAGAATGGGGCCTCGAGGGGTTGGCACCTTTCCCTTGGCGAAAGCCAGGTCTCCTGGGTGTGGTTTGACGGAGGCGAGTTCCCAGCCGGGTTTCATCGGTTCGGCTCCGAGGACATAGCGAGGGAGAAGGTTGGCGGGTGCGGCGCCCCAGGCATGGTTCCAGTCCTGATTGGGCTTGTATTTCATGTCCCAGGCCTCCCAGGTGATCGTGGTGCCGCTCTCGACCATGTGCTTCCAACTGCGGTCGTTGTCAGCCGTCATGAGCTGCAGGGCGGCGATGGACTGTCCGTTTTCAAATAGGGCTTCCATGAGATATTGCGCGGCATAGACCGAGCATCGCATGCCCCGCTCAGCCATCCATCTCGAGATGCTTGCTCCTCTGCCCTCTGGCTCCAGATTAAAGGCGACGGGAAAGAGGTTGGCGTGAAGGGCGGTATGATCGGTGCCGATGCCATCACGGTACAAGTCTTTCTGCGTGTCGAAGAAGGTTCTCTGGAATGCTTCGTGGCTGGCCGCGAAATCGGCAGCAAACTGCTTGGCTTCGTCTTTCCATCCAAGTTCACTTGCCATGATGCCCATCAGCTTGATCGCTTCGAGATGGAAGGCGTTGACCACGGTGTTGCGTGGAGTGAAGACGTAGTTGTCTCGTTCTTTTTGTGGCCAATCGACGATGTCGGTCCGCTTCATGTCGGCTTTCTTGCTTTCGATCAGCCCGTCATCAGTTCTGCGGTCGATGAGGGTCTTGGCTTTCAGCGCCTGATAGCGGCCAGCCATCCACCCGAGATCACCGGTATGCATGTAGTCGGCGTAAACCATGAAGACCATGTGCGGTGCCCACTCGGTCGGCCAAGTGCCGTTCAGGAGAAGGTGGTCGATGGTGTCGCGTGCGATTTCGATATCGTTGTCAGTGTAATAGTGGCTGAGCTGATTGAGGTAGGCATCCGCCTCGTAGGGGATTCGCTCGCGATCACCGTCGACATAAATGCCGGCGAAGGTGGTGGCTTTGATCGAATACTTACAGAGCTCCCAGATGCGATTGAGCGTTTCGTCCGAGCATTCAAACGAAGCCGCATCGTCATCCCATGCGGCAAGGAAAGACGATCGGCGGACGATCTGTTCAGGCTTCAGCTCGCCGCTCCAGCCTTCGATTTCGACCCAGCGAAAAGGATAAAGTCGCCCCCATTCCTTGGGGGTGAGAATGGCGGGAGGGTGGATGCGCCCATTTGAATGGGTAAGCTGGTCGTTGCGTCCATCAGCTGGAGGTTCGGCAATAACAGTGCTTTTGCCCGTGGGATCGATTGTGGTCAGGTTGTAGCGGACCGTGCCGGGTGGTTTGCGATCGATGCGTCCGTTCTTGAGGGACTCGCCGAAGTGAACGGTGATTTCCTGGTCCGCGTTTTCGGGAAGCTTGAGTTGGAGGTTTGCGAAAGCCACCCGTCCGAAGTCGATAAGGATCGTCTCGGCATCTGCGCGCGTGATTTCGAGCGGCGCCTGTTCGACGAGCTTGATTGGGGCCGCCTGGGTTCCGAGGGCGACAAGGCAGAGTAGGATACCTGTTAGTCTGCCGGATGGTGAGGAGAGGGAAAGCGAGGGATGCCAGCTGTTGTTGCTCATTGATGGAGGCGTTGAGAGGGAGGGTTCTCGAGAAGACCCTAAAAAAAGAGTCCGCTGAGCAGCCGCTCAGCGGACTCCTGGATCCGAAGATAACCCATTAACTCCGGAAAGTTTATTGAGATCTGATGTAAGGGGTTCGTGTCCGACATGGCCGAGCGACGCTGCAAGCAGTGCCTGGAACCTGCCCGAGAGCCTAAGGATCAGCCGGCATCTGTCATGTCCCGTATTCGTGTGACACAGCCCGATCCCGGATCCTTCGGTTCCGCAGGTCTGATGGACCTGCCTGCTCCTGAGCGAATCTCACCAAGAGGTATCCGGGTGATTCCGACAGCCGATCAGAGGATCGTGGTCGGATGGGAAGTCATCTCCTGAACGGAGGATTCATAGGGCATTTGCTTGGGGTCCAAGCCTGCGGATCTGGCCGCCTCTAAAGCTGGGACCTGGATTTGCTGGTGATGGATGGGCAGTGGTTCCAGGGAGTGCGGAGGAATCCGAATCTTGTTGAAAGATCAATCGCCAGAGCCTTTGTATTGAGAGCGCTGGCAGGGTGTCCGCTTCTGAATGGGGGCGGCACCTTTCAGGCTAAAATTTTTCTCAACCCCCTCCACTCATCATGCACTCATCCCGCCGAACTTTCATCAAGTCAGCGACGGCCCTTGCTGGAACCGCCCTCGCTCCGAATCTCCTACTGGGCCAGGAGAATTCGGTCGCAATGCTCAATGTTGCGGCCGTCGGATGCGGCGGCAAGGGCCTCAGCGATATCTCCGAGATTGCCCCGGGGAACCGTATCGCATTCCTTTGCGACATCGACGCGAATCGGATCAAGGAAGCCAGCGCACGTTTCCCGGATGCCCAGATATTTTCCGACTACCGAGAGATGTTTGAAAAGGTCGGAGATCAGATCGACGTCGTCACGGTCTCCACGCCCGACCACATGCATTTTCCGATTGCCTGCGAAGCGATTGGCCGGGGTAAGCCTGTGATGGTGCAGAAGCCGATGTGCAACACCTTGTGGGAGACACGCGCCTTGGCCAATTATGCCAAAGATAAGGGCGTGCTGACCGTGATGGGAAATCAAGGGGCGACCCTGCAAGGCACGCGTCTGCTGCGCGAGTGGATCGAGGCGGGGCTCATCGGTGAGGTCAAGGAGGTCCACTACTGGACGAATCGGCCGATCTGGCCGCAAGGGCCGGGACTTGAGTTTCCGGCCGAGCCTGTGCCTCCGACGATCAACTGGGACGTCTGGCAGGGAACCTGTGCCACCGAGCGACCCTACAATCCTAACATTCACCCCTTCAAATGGCGTGGTTTCTGGGACTATGGGTGCGGGGCTCTTGGCGACATCGGCTGCCACAGCATGAACTCGGCATTTTGGGCGCTGGATCTGCAGGGTGATTTCGTGGTCGAGGCCAGCAAGGTCTCGGAATTCGACGAGAATATGGCCCCGAAGCACGCTACAATTGTCTATGATTTCCCTGCAAAAGGAAATCGCGGGCCTGTGAAGGTCGTTTGGCAGGATGGCATTGGGAATCCGAACACTGATAAGAACTTTGTCAGACCTCCGGGAATCCCGGACGACCTCGAGCTCAACAAGGAATTCGGTCAGGTATTCGTCGGAACCAAGGGGATCATCTTTTTCAACGACGCCTACTGCAGCAGTGCCCCGATCCTGTTTCCCGAGTCTCTGATGCAGGAGGCGCGAAAGATCAAGAAAGTCTATCCGCGGGTGAAGGGTGGTCCGACTCAGGAGCTTTGCCGAGCGATTCGCGGAGATGGTCCGAAACCGGTATCGAATTTTGAAGACCATGCCGGACCGCTTACGGAAATGGTGCTTGTCGGAAATCTTGCTGTCAGGTCTGGCAAGAAAATCGATTGGGACAGTGAGGCCTTGGAAGCGCGGGGATTGCCGGAACTGAAAAGATTTTTGAAGCGGGAATACCGTGCCGGGTGGGAACCCAAGCTTGCCTGAACTGTTATCTGGAAGGCCTCTCGCCTCAAACCCATTTGAATTCGTGAAAATTCGTGCTCTCACCTGCGTTGTTGCAGCGCTCAACCTCTCGTCGCTCATCTCCCTCGCTGCCGAACATCCGGATACCGGGAGCTGGAACTTGCTCTTTAGTCCCGACCTCTCAAATGCCGTGGAGGCCGGCAAGTGGAAGATGAAGGACGGAGTGCTGGTTGCCGGCGGGCATGAGACCATATGGACCAAGCAGTCTTATGGTGACTTCATTCTCGATCTGGAGTTCAAGGTTGAAAAATCTTCCAATAGCGGGGTTTTCCTTCGCTCCAGCGATATTCACAACGTCCTGAAAGCCTTGGAGATTCAAGTGCACGAATCATCTGATAAAAGTCCCTTCGGAATGGTCGGGGCCATCTATGACGCTTGTCCGCCGAGCAAGCAGGTCGCCAAGCCTATCGGGAAGTGGAACCGATTCACCATCACCTGCAAGGGGCCACACATCGGACTGATCTTCAATGGCGAGGAGGTCCTGGACGCGAACCTCGATGAGTGGCGCGAAGCGCACAAGAATCCCGATGGCACGGCCAACAAGTTTTCGGTGGCGCTCAGGAACTATGCAAGAAAGGGACCCATCGGATTGCAGGGTCTCCACGGCAAGGAGAAGGCCCCGGTCTACTACCGGAACCTAAGAATCAAGCCACTGGATTAGGTGGGCTTGGACCACTGCCAAAGGTCGGCCTCCCTGGTCGATCTTATGAAAGCTTCGGTTCAATGGATGAGTCGGGAGTGGCGATGGAGTTGGCTTTTGGGCGATCGAAATATTCACCGTGACGGCGCATGGAGAGGGATCAAACTCCGGTAGAGGTTCAGGTATTCCGCGATCATTTTTCGCGGGGAGAATGCTTGGTCGGCCTCATTCATGATTCGGCAGCGATTGGCAAACCTGATCTCTTCAGGAAGTTGGTGGAACTCCATGGCACGATCGATGGCCCACCGCAATCCGCCTGAGTCGTGAACTTCAAAAAGGAAGCCATTGCCCTTCTGATTCGTTGCGTCCAAGGATTGGATGGTATCCCTGAGACCGCCGGTGCGGTGAGCAATTGGCAAACTCCCATAGCGAAGACCGATCATTTGAGCCAATCCACATGGCTCAAAGGATGATGGCATAAGAAGGAAATCGGAAGCCGCGTACCCGAGACAGGAGATCGGCTCATGAAAGCTTCGGATGCCAACTCGTCGATGAAGTCCGCCGATCTTAATGATATTTTCGAAGTGTCTCGCGAATGGCCCGTCTGCCACGAAGACCACTTGAAGTCCTGAGTCCCAATAGTCCGAAACCACTTGCTGGAGGATTTCGGCCAGTAGCTGACAACCCTTCTGCATCGGATCGAGCCTAGAGGGCCAGAAGAGCAGGGGAGCCTCGGGGTTCTGATCGAGGCCTAGAATGCGTTGCAACTCGACCTTGTTCTCGCCCTTCCCGGCGATATGGGAGGAAGCATGATATTGGCGATAGATGAAGCGGTCTTTGCGGGGGGAGCAGCGATCGGGGAGCGAATTCAGGATTCCCGCGGCATGGCCCGCCCCGATCTTTCCCTTGACCGCATCGGCGACCTGCCACGGCGTGTTATGTCCGCCGTCGGCCAGTTCACTCAGGAAGCTGGGACTCACCGTGTTGATTCGATCAGCGGCGAGTATTCCCGAGCCCAGCATACTCAAGGAGTTATGATTTCGGGTTTCCTCGTATGAGTGAGGGTAGTGGCCATAGTAAAGATGGCTCCAGAAAGTTGCGGAATCGATTCCCCGGTCTTCAATCTCCGCCAAGGTTGTGGTCTCATCGTGAAGATTGTGCATGGTGAAGATCGACGAAATGCCCATGCTGCGTGCCGCAGCGGGGATGAGCCCGGTCATCCAATCGTGGCAGTGAACGATATCCGGGCGGATCTTTGGAATCACATACATGATCACGTCCCGTTGGAAGGCCAGCGACGCGCGTAGATTCGAATGCTGGCAGCCGTCGTAGACGGACTTCCTGTAAAAAAACTCCCGGTCCTTGCAGAGATGGAGCCGCCTGGAGTGACCTTTCGGACCTGGCTCGAAAAGGGAGCGGAAATGCGGGAGTGCCAGATGGACGTCTGCACCAGCGTCAGAAAGGGAGTCGAGAAGCAGGGCGCTGACATCCGCGAGACCGCCCGCTTTGACGCACGGGGCATGCTTCCCATTCGTTGCCAGGAAACTGCTCTCGCTGATTTCCGGTGTGACGAGGAGCACTTTGAGGCGCTTCCTTTTTGAGCCAGGTTTCTGAGATGGCAAACTGCCCACGCTGGCAATCATTCCCGGCCTATCCTTGGTGCGCTTGGCGGGAATCTTGATTTGTTGGTTATCAATCAGGGTTTTCACATCCGGTGGATCGTTGGGCATTACGCAACTTTTCGGGTTTTGGAGGATGGAACTTCATCGCAGTTGCTGTTCCAATTCGAGCCGTGCGCGGCTTCGTCTGAAAATAGCGGGTTTTTGGGCATCAAGGCGATCTGCCCCCAATTTCGTCCTGTCCGGAATCGTGAATTTTGCCCCGACGGGGGTGCAGGAATGCACTCATTGTGCATCGCGGGACGCCTTCTAATCGACGAAGTCGCAGCCAGAGACGCTCACCTATCAGCCGAGGAAAAAAGCATCATGGCTTCGCGGCTGCGATACTCTTCAATTTGCTGTGACTGGTCTTCTGCGCTTCGCACGAGACTTTGGAAATCCATGCTTTTCCATTCAGGTCGGAGCATGGCTAGCAAGGTGAGAGTTTTCCATAGTAGGCATTTTCCGTGAATCCCGACAGCGAGCAGTTCGATCATCTCGAAGCGCCCCAGCTCCCCGATATTCATCCCGTGGATCTCCATCCGCCATATCCCAGCCCGAGTGCTCGCGGAACCCACAGCCTGGCGAACGACCCCCGCAGAAAAGCCCAATTCCTGAATGATCTGCATCAAGGTATCCCGGTCGCGACTGATCGTCCGCTTGAGATCTTCAAAGAAACTCCGTTCCATAGCTTCGGTAGCCGTTTCGGCCAGGTGAGTGACCAAACTGAGCCCGCCCGCCGCACCCGCCAAATGATCATTCAGGTAGATTTCAAGATCTTCTTTCATCCTTGGAAAAGAGATTGAGCACCGTCCACATAGATCTCAGTGCCGGTCACGTGACTGGCCGCATCGGATAGAAGGTAGAGGATGGCATCGGCCACCTGCTCTGATGATCCCGCCCTGCCGTCATTCAGCGGCACCTGACCCTCCGGAAACTCAACGGGTAGATGCAGCTCGCCAATGTCACGAAGCTCGGTGGAATCGTCAATCTGGGTGCGGATCGCGCCCGGACAAACGGCATTTACCCGGATCCCGTGCTCGGCGAATTCCAAAGCGGTCATCCGCGAGAAGGCAACTTGTGCGGCTTTCGAGCAGGCATACGCGGTGGCGCCCGAATTACTGAACATGCGGTTTCCGTTCACCGAAGAAACGATGACCACCGCGCCGCGGGATTTCTTAAGGAAGGGTAGCGCGAGCTTAACAGTCAGGAAGGTTCCCGTCAGATTAATGCCGAGGGTTTTCTCCCATTCGGCGACCTTGATCTCACTCAGCGGTGCCCACACTCCGTTGATGCCCGCGTTCGCAACGACATGATCCAGACGCCCCCAGGATTCCTCGATCTGACGGAAAGCGGACTGCATCTCATCGTTCTTCGAAATGTCAGCGGAGAGAATAAGGTGGCCGGCCTTCTCACCACCCATTTGTGAGGCGACTTCTTCCAACTCCTCGGGTGATCGGCTTAGCAGTGCGACCTTTGCCCCCGCTTTCGCCAGCGAAATCGCCGTGCTCCTCCCAATCCCGGAACCCGCTCCGGTGACGAGCGCACGAAATCCATTCATATCAAATTTGCTTCGTTTCATCAGTCGATTCGAGCTTCCTAAGCTTCGTTAAAGTTTGTCGTCCTCGATCTCAACTTATCCGGTCTGCCGGAAATGAATCGAAGGAGGACGACGGTGGGTGAAATGGGCGGGTTTGGGGATCAGTTCTGAGGCTTTGGTGCTGATTTCAGCAATGACTTCGCGATGGTCGTCAGCTTCTTATCAGCGGCTCCCTCCTGTTCGATCGTTTCGTCCAGAAGCTTGACCACCTCACTTAACTTCAGGGTCTCAGCGAGTTTCCGGGCGGATCCGTATCCTGAGATCTCGTAGTGCTCCACCTTTTGAGCGGCGGTGATCAATGCGAGATCGAGGATCGTGGCATCGCCTTCTTCCTCGATGGTTTCCTCGCCTTCCTCGATTAAACCTTTCATCGCCTTGCAGCTCTGTCCACCAGGTCTGCATCCGAGGATCTCGGCGGCCTGACTCAGTCGTTCCACGTGATCTCTGGTTTCTTCAAGGTGGGACTCGAACGCTTCCTTCAACTCCGGAGCGTTTGCAGCCTTTGCCATTTTAGGGAGGGCTTTGACGAGCTGCGTTTCCGCGCTGTAAAGGTCCTTGATGTCGTGCTCAAGAAGCTTCTTCAGATCTGTTAGTTTCAACATGGTTTTGGGGTTTGAGGTGTATTGAACCGGCGTGTGCTTCGCATGAAGGATGCCAGCTGATGTTTGCCCGGAATTGCGGGGTTTTCGAAGGAGGCGAAGCTTCAGGTGATGCAAAAAGCATGGTGTCGGGTGCGATTTATCACAGCCCACACCCGATCCCGACACGGAGCATGCCGCTGGTATGGATCCTGGCACGAAGGCCACCGCGGAAGTTCAACTTGAGGAATTCTTCCGCTCCCGAGTCGATCACCCGGTCCATCCAGTGGCAGGGTTTGCATTCCTGGGTACCCTCGAATTCGATGCCTTGAAATAGGAACCTCCGCCCTTTCAATGACTTCAGGTCGGCCCCTGACACGACGAGATTGCGTCGGAAAACCGAAGAGGGGAGCTTGGGGAGTTTGAACTTTTCCCGAATCGCTTCAACCACCTCCTGATCGAAAAAGGTGACTTGTCCTTTGAAATCCGGGCGATAGCCGAAGTAGCGGTCTCCCCGTAGGCCCATGCCTGCGACACATTCCACTTCCTCACATTCGATGATCCCATTTTGAAGCCGACCTTCACCCTGGCGACCCCAGTAGTCGTGTCCTGTGGAGATGTAGATGTGATGGAGTCGTGGCTGGATGGATGGCAGCATGATGAACGGGAACCTCTGGCATGGATCCAACAATTATCAATCGGGAACCCGAACATCGCTTTTTGTTCATCCTGCCATTGACCTTGGCCGCGTGTGCTACGAGATAGGTAGTAATGAAAGAAATCGGAAGTTTGGCAGTGATCGGAAGTGGACCTTCAGCTCTCTATTTTTTGTATCATCTCTCCCAAAGTGCGGAGGACTTCCGTCACTCGCTCGATTCGATCACGGTTTTCGAAAAAACCTCTCTGGCGGGGTATGGGATGCCATACCATCCCGAGACCACCGATCGCTACAACCGCGCCAACATTTCCTCCGAGGAACTCCCAGAGCTGCCGGAGACCTTCGTGGCGTGGTTAAGAAAGCGGAATCACGCGGAGTTGGAGACCTGGGGCATTGTTGAAGAGGAGATTAGCGAATCCGAGGTCTATTGCAGGCTGGCGCTGGGAAAATATTTCAGCGAGCAGTTCCAGAGGATTGTCGAGCTCTTTCGAAATACGGGAATTCCCGTCGATGTGCGGACTTCATGCTCTGTCGACGATATCGAGGAAGAGGAGGAGAACCGTCGAACGAGGCTCCGGACATGCACGGACGGAGCCGAACTCTACGATACGGTCGTAATTGCGACGGGACACTCGTGGAAGGGTGAAGACAGGGCCGAAGAGGGATTCTTCAGTTCGCCATGGCCGATCTTCAAGCTCCTGCCTGCACCGGGGGAGTTTCTCAACCATCCGGTGGGTACGTTGGGCGCGTCACTCAGTGCCTTCGATGTCATCTCCTCGCTTTCCCATCGCCATGGTGAATTTCTCTCAACGGATCGAGGCCTGATCTTCAAGGCTTACGAAGGTGCCGAAGGATTTGAGCTGGTGATGCATGCCGCAGAAGGATGGCTTCCCCACCTCCAATGGGATCAGGAGGAACCCCTTCGGGAAATCTACCGGCATGTTTCCCGGGACGCGATGCTATCCCTCCGGGAACAGGACGGCTCTCTGCGCATTGCGACTTACTTCGATCGCGTTTGTCGGCCGGCGCTCATTGATGCCTTCGAAAAGGACGAAATGGATGAGCTTGTTAGGCTCCTCCGTGATGAGGCGTTCGGATTCGAGGATTTTGTCGATGAAATGACCGAACGGCATGATTACGTCGATTCGTTTGAGGGCATGCGCAAGGAGTTGGAAGAGGCGAGGGATTCGGTCGAGAATCACCGACCCATCCATTGGAAGGAGACGCTGGACGACCTGATGTACTGCCTGAACTACCATGCTGAACTCCTCCCGGCGGAGGACCACGTGTTTCTTAAAGGATCGGTGATGCCGTTTCTCATGAATGTCATCGCGGCGATGCCGCTTCAATCGGCTACGATGCTGTTGGGACTTCATGATGCCGGAAAGATCAGGCTGGTGACCGGCAAGGTGAAGATCGAGGGTGAGGGAAGGGAGCCTGGAACCACCCGCGTGAGTGTCGAGAGCGATCGCGGTCAAGAGGAGATCGAATACCGCATGTTTGTCGACTGCAGTGGCCAGAAGCCCATGGATTTGGATGCCTTTCCGTTTCAATCTCTGGCAAAGCAGGGTGCCGTAAGGGAAGCCAGGGCCGACTTCCTGAATCCCGTGAAGGCGAAGGAGATCGATGACGAGAAGCTTCTGCTGGAGGATGGTGTTAGGCGACTGCGGATTGGGGGGATCGATGTCGATGCCGCCTTCCACATCATTGGACAGGATGGCACTGCAAACCCTCGGATTTTCGATCTGTCCTTCCCTCACACATCCGGAGTCCGGCCTTATTCCTACGGACTGCAGGCATGCAATGCGACCGCGGAAATCGTCGTGAGAACCTGGAGGGATGACATCGGCGCTGGACAATCGGAAGAGGCGTCGTTGAGGGAGGTTAGCAGGACCTACGATGGCGACCGTACTTAGGGCTCTTGATATCCCCCGGGCACAAAGTTCAGGGAAGCCTTGTCTGGGACATGGCTGAAGAACATGCCGAAACTTCGCGTTGAGCGAGCTGGCAGGAAATCGACCTTTACTTCATGGCGCTCAAGTTGGGACGACCCCACGATTTGAAGTTCCGTAACTGTTTGTCCGCCACTGTTGGAGACATTCGCGAGGACGAGGGCACCCTCGTCCTGCGGAACGATGCGCTCCACTTCAAAAGCGATCTCAGGGACCCCGTCATCCACGAAGAACGCTTTGTAGACAAGGAATGCCACGCACAGGCAGAGCAGGACCAGTCCGATGGCGGCCACCGTCCATTCGGCAGCCGGGATGGTTTCCTCAGCAGAGGCTTCCGGAGCTTCGTTCTTCATGGGGATATTAGAGTAAAAGTCGCGCAGAGGCGGCACCGAGGGCGGAGGGGAATCCAAGAACAATCGTCTGGGTGATCACGACGGCGGCGTCATTGCCGTCATTCCGACCGAAGCACCACAGACAGGAGTAGCTGACGAAAAGTGCGATGGCATACCCGGCGATGGTAAACCTGCTGAACACGGCCCACCAAGAATGCGACGGCGGGTGGCTCTCCTGTCCGCGGAAATCGAGTTTGTAGACGAAGGCGTGCATGATGCCAATGGTCAGCAATATCAGGATGAGGGAGTGCCAGGCGGACATCTCGTGCGCAATCACCACCATTTCTTCCGTAGGTGCCATGTTGAAGGAGAGGAACAACGCTCCCGCCAGCATGAGAAAAAGTTCGCCCCAGTAGCTGGTTTTGCGCTCGTCTCTCTTTTGTTCATCGTTTCCGCCAAGCTGACTCGAGGCCAGAACGGCACCCATTCCTGCGGGGATTGCCTGCAAGGTAATCTTCCCGATCACCTCCATCGCTGACATCTCGAAAGTAATGATGGCAAAAAGGGCAAGGATGCCCGCTGAGGTCACGAGGCCCACCGCATAGGCGACAAAGGCATCCACGGCGATACCGACAAACGACAACCGTTCTTCAAATCCGGAATAGTAGGCTAGCCCGGCGAGTAGGGGAATCGAAGCGAGAAGCATCAGGAGGAGCCGTAGCGGATCCATATAGAATCCCAGCCACCACATCTCCATCGTCATGAGCATTGGGACGCTGAAGAGGATGGAACCACCTGCGGCTCTTCCCAGCGCGATTCGAAACTGTCGGGGTGCATCTCGATCCATGGACGGCAATGAACAAGGGGATCCTATCGCAGAGAGAATGCCAGCTACGATGATTGGCATGTGATCGGCTAAAAGAATGAACTGAAACTCAATCAAATCCCATGAAAGCGAAATCGAAGAAACAACAGAAGGCAGCCGGAGCCGCGCTCTCCGCAAAGCGTGGAGAGACAAACAAATCCGAACTTAAAGGGGCCTCCAAGAAAATGGCCGACTCAATGAGTGAGGAGGAACTCGAAGACATGGCCTCCACAAAGCGGAAAAATCTCCCGAAATCCAAAGAGTGAAAGGTCGGAAACTGTCGCAATTCGCCCCTTGCACAACAAGGTTCCGTGAATTTCGCAATGGGGAGGAGGCCCGCGCCTCCGCTCATTGGTTCAAGCGTGTTAGAATATTTTCACAGTTATGAGTGACCCGGATCGGAAGAAACCAAGATCAGAGAAACTTGCCGAGAAGCGCACAAAGAAGGCGAAGGAGCGGAGCGACCTGGCAGAAGAAAGAACTTCATTCGCTGAAGACCGCACGCTCCTCGCCAACGAGCGAACATTTGCCGGATGGGCCAAGGCATCATTTGCCGCGATCGCTCTGGGACTGGGATTCCAAGCGCTTTTTCGGAGAGCCGAACCGGTTTGGGTCCCCAAGTGTGTCGCCACCTTGTTCATCCTATTGGGGATTGCCTTGATCTGGCTGGCCGAACGCAGGGCCGTCGGACTCCTGAATGAAAGAAACGGCAACCACGTCAATCTGACGTCACCCAGAACCTTCCTTCTCCTTGCCATCTCAGTCACTGTAGGCGGACTGGTGTTGATCGCTTCGATCTGGTTTTTGATATGATCCTTATGAAGGGGAAGGGCGGATTTGAGGAAATCCTCGTTTCATCGGAGAGCGGCGACTCAATCAACCGCGCTTTGCGGCTTTCTCGATCATCGTGGCATTGATCGACTGCGCCTTGGGATTCTTCCAATCATCGGGAACTACGACGGGTTCGTGCATGGAGAATCCTTGAGGAGGAACGTCGGGCAGATCAGCCCAGTCGACGGGCATGGAGACCTTGGCTCCGCGCCGCGCGCGAACACACCATGGCGCGATGCAGGTTGACCCTTTGCCGTTCCGCATCCAGTCGATGAAGATTTTGCCCTTCCGCTTGGCCTTGGTCGAGACGATCACGAAGCGCCCCGGATTCATGGCTGCGACATTCCGGGAGACGTCTTTCGCAAATTTTTTCATCACATCCCAGTCGTGGACCCGACGGATCCGCAGCATCAGGTGGAGGCCTTTGCCGCCTGAAGTTTTGACCATGGGGGAAAGTCCGAGCCCATTCAGGTAGTCCCGTAACAGGAAGGCGGCACCAAGAACTTCCTTCCAGGAAACTGCGGGGTCCGGATCGAGATCCCAGGTGAGGAACTCGGCGAGATCCGGCTTCTCAATCGTGCTCCCCCAGGGGTGAAACTCCATTGCTCCATACTGAGCCAGAGACACTAGTCCTCTAGTATTCGCGATGGAGAACACGGTATTACCGTCCGGCAGCTTTTGCTGATCGACACCCTTTGGCAGGTGATTGGAGAAGCTTTTCTGAAAGAATTGATCCCCATTCAGTCCTTCGGGAGCGCGGAGAATTGCCAGGGGGCGATGGGCGATGAAGGGCATCATCAAATCCCCGACCTGTTCGTAGTAACGGGCCACACCGATCTTCGTGATCGCCATGTCCGGAAAGACCATACGGTCGGGGTGGGTGATGGTGATGCCGGACACTTCGGAGCCCATACGCGGTGCGGCCGCTTCCAGGTGAATTGATTCTGCCGGTTTGTCTTCCCGCATTCCCATGAAGCTTCCTTGGCGGATGGATCCATCCCGCGTGATTTCTGCAAACTCAATCTCGGCGACCAGCTCGGGGCGCAGCCAGGTGACCTCCTTTTCATCGACGGCGAACAGCGGCTTCGAAATGATCAGGGGCTTGAAGCGTTTCATCATCTCTTGGATCTTCTGATCGCTGAAGCCGGTGCCGACTTTTCCCCGGGGCACCAACTTTCCATTTTCATGGGACCCCAGCACCAGCGCTCCAAATCCTGATCGTGATCCCTTGGGCGGTGTGTAGCCGCAGATCACAAATTCCTGTCGGGCTCGACATTTCGACTTCACCCAGTCCCTTCGGCTGCCTGGAGAGTAGCGAGAGCTCAGCTTCTTACTGATGATCCCCTCAAGCCCGCGATCAGCGGCCTGCTTGAAGAGCGCTTTGCCGGCACCTCCTGGCCAGACATGTGATCGCCTTACGTAGGAGCCATCTTTGGGAATGAGGATTTCCAGACGTCGAATCCGCTCTGATAGGGGCAGCTCGCGAAGATTGCTACCCGCCTGGTGGAGCAAGTCGAAAGCGACAAAGACCACCTCTTCCGGCGTGCCCTTCAGCGCCTCCTGAAGACCCCCGAAGCTGGTGGCTCCATGCTCGTCGAAGACCACGGCTTCACCGTCGAGAACAAAGTCATCCTGAGAGACTTTCGAGAGGTGATCGGACAGTCTTCCGAACTTATCTGTCCAATCGTGACTGTTGCGCGTGAGAAGACGCACCCGACCTTCGTGTTTGACCGCGATCAGGCGGTAGCCATCGAACTTGAGCTCATGACACCAATCCTGACCGGTGGGAACGGATGAAACGACTCTGGCGAGCTGGGGCTCGACGAATGAAGCGGTTTCGCGAGCTACCGTCTCGGGAGCGACTCCCTTCCGATCCTCGGCAAGCCGCCGGAGTAACCAGTTGGGCTCCTCGCCCATGCGGGCAAGGAGGTAGGTGCCATCAAGTCTCTTTCCTCTGAGACGAAACTTCAGCTTTCCTTTCTCAAAGCGCTTCTCCCAGTCGCTTTCCACAGGATGCCACTCGCCGGCGTCCCAGATGGTCACGGTGCCGGCACCATAGTTGCCTTTGGGGATTTCCCCTTCGAAGGTGCCGTAGTCCAAAGGGTGATCCTCGACGTGGATCGCGAGACGCTTTTCCGAACGTTCTTCCGGGATCGTCTTCGGAACGGCCCAACTCACCAGAACGCCGCCCATCTCCAGCCGTAGATCGTAGTGATGGGATCTTGCGTGGTGCTCCTGAACGACATAACTGTTGCCCGACCCCGATGCTGAAGCACCGCTCGGCTCGGAGGTCTTTCCAAAGTTCCGTTTGCTCCGATAGCTGCTAAGCCGAGCGCTTGGACTTGGATTTTCCTGACTTTTTCGCGGCATTCTTCCTGGTGGTTTTCTTGGTCGACTTCTTGGTCGACTTCTTCTTTGCCGATTTCGCTGCGGACTTCGCTGCAGATTTCGTCTTGCCCGCCTTCTTGACGCTTTCCTCAAGGTAGGCGGCCAGATTGACCACGTTTTCACCAGCTCCCTTGTCCTCATCCTCCTCGGGGTCCTTGACGTCGGAAACGGAATCACCTTTGGAGATTTTCTTTTCAATGAAGGCCATCAACGACTCCCGGTATTCATCGTGAATGTCATCGGGATTCCAGTCCTCCGTCATGTCGTCGATGAGTCGAAGGGCAAGATCCATCTCCTTCTTCGCGGCATGCCATTGCTTGTCGTCTGATGCGGGGAGTTCAAGCGTGGAGATCGCCTTCACTTCCTGGGGAAAGCGCAGAAGCATCAATACCAGAACATCATCCCGGACGAACATCGCGCTCAAATATTCGCGGGTCCGGATGACGACTCGCGAGATGCCCGCCTTTCCGGATTTCCTCAAAGCCTCCCGCAGGAGGGCATAGGCCTTTCGACCCCGCTTCTCCGGTTCGAGATAGTAGGGCTTGTCAAATAAGATGGGATCGATTTCGGAAAGCTCGACGAACTCGCTGATCTCGATGGTCTTTGTCAGTTCTGGTTGAACGGATTCCAATTCCTCAGGCGAAAGGAGGATGAACTTCCCATCTTCGTGCTCGTAGCCTTTGACCATCCTGTCCCATGGCACTTCCTCGCCTGTATCCGCATTCACCCTTTCGTAGCGAATGCGGGCGTGGTTCGAGCTGTCCACCATGTGCAACTGCACATCCGGACGGCTTTCAGCGCTTGTCAGCGCCACCGGAATGTTGACCAGGCCGAATGCGATCGAACCTTTCCAAATTGCGCGAGCCATGGGTATGATTGGAAGCAGATGAAGGGCACCTTGCGGCGCCCTTCATCTTTGTTAGATACTAGATCCCGTCGCCATCGGCGTCGCCGGGAAGTTTCGATTCGATGCGGTGCCAGCTGGCCCGCGTCGCTTGTTTGGCCTTCTCCCACTTGAGGCGCGACTTTCCTTTGAACTGATCCCAATCCTTCTCAAGTTCGGATTCGTTCTCATCCCACTTCGAACGCCGTGCCGCCGCCTGGGTATAACCGTAACGGTAGGCGGGTTCATAGTCGTCGTAGGTATTATCCGGATCGTTAGCCCAATCCTGGGAACTGTGGTTTTTCCGCCAGTAGTCCTCCTCGAGGGTGGGATCGAGTTCTTCGGCGATTCCTTTTCCGGTGTAGGCTCCCGCAATCCCTCCGACCAACGCTCCCACCGCGGCCCCTGCTGGCCCGCCCGCCGCGCCGATAGCGGCACCGGTTGCGGCACCACCGGCCGTGCCTACGCCCACTCCCACAGGATGTGAACCGGGTTCGCCGGTGATAGGGTCTTCATTCCGGGCATCTTCATCTCGTTTTGATAAGTGATCTTTCTTCATGGTTTTTGATTGGTTGTGTTCCGCATCGGAGCATGAACTCATTCGTTCTAGCAATCCGAGTGCCTGCATGAATTTCGCCCGTCCCAGCAGCATTTCGCGGATCTTTGGCCACCAACGGGGCGATCATTCGTTGCAATGTGGATCAGCCGAAATTGCGGAATGCATCAGCAATGGACGGGGGAAAATGGCGATGAGTTGACTCATCTCCGCGTGGATCGATCGTCCTGCATCGATTGACGAATTAGCGGACGAGTTCGCGCGTCGGCACGCGAGAAGGTGTGGCGGGATTAGAACGTTTCAAGGAGCCGGCGTGATGGAGCCAGCGTGGCATCGCAATTGGACGTTGCTGGTCGTCTTGGCCGAGAGCGGTTCCTTACCGGGCGGACAGGCCTGGGTGCCGGGTCCCGCTGGTTCTCCCGGACACCGTTCCATCTGAGAGTGCGCCACGCGATGGGGGTCCTTCGGAAAGTGCGCGTTCGATCTCGATTCGGAAGAACCTGCCTGCGATGATGGCTGCGTTTCAATTGGCGGGTTTGGGCGACGACTTCAAGGGAGCCTCGTCCCTGGTTCAGGCGGACTTGGCGGCTTGCTTCGATGAAGAAGTGCAGCGGCTGACCAAAGAGGTCGTGCGGCGAGCTTTTGTGTAGAGCGACCAGGTGCGTCGGATGCGGAGTCTTTCAACTTCCGTATGATGTGCATCGTTTCCGGCAAAGTTTCACGCAACTGGTGCCGAAATCTGAAGATGTCCAATTTACCCATCAGACGACCTTCACCCTAGGCAAGGCGCGGACCCTTCGTCGCCTGACGACTATAGTGAGCAGCCTTCGCCAAGGCTCCGTCAGTCAAGCCGCTGGCTTGCCAGTCGAAGCCTTGGCGAAGGCTGGTGGAGGCGAGGGGAGTCGAACCCTCATCCAGCCCCATAAAACATCAGTATCCCAGCGCCCTAACGAAAAAACACACGCATAACACACGGCTTCAAAATCTTCGGAATTCCCCGAATTTTGGGCATCCCCATCACTATCGACCATTCAGAACGCTGCGAAACTCTTGCGCTCAGATCTGCTTGGAACCAAGCGCGGCTAGATAGATTTGCTTGGAATTAAGTCTTGCTCCCAGGATCTGCTTGGATTCGAGAATGGCAACGTGCAGCTGCTTCGAGTCAATTTCTGCATCGAGGATCTGCTTGGATGCAATCAGTGGCGCAACTGGAGCCACTGCGCTGACAATGAGGTCCATTGGTACAGGGCGTGAACTCAGATCCTGCTCTCGAGGGATCCCGATGCCAGCTGACATACCCCCGAGAATCAATGCAAAGAGCACGATACGCAGGTGGAATCCAATTCTCCTGAGGACTTGTTCCAGCTTTATCTTTGAGTTGCTAAACTTCTTCCGAGTGGAAGCGCAGAGGGCATTCCCCTCGACCCGCAAATCATTCAGGGCCTGGTCGAAGTCTTTGTGCTCATCTTCAGTTTCCAGCAACTCTCCAGCTGCTTCGAGCGAAATCTTCCCCCTGTGAACTGACGCCGCTATCAGCCAGATTCTTGACGACTGAGGAATACTGGAGAGCGCCGTTCGAATCTGCATGGGACGTGACAGCAGCTGCGCATCATGAGTGAGGGCGCCCACATCACCGACGAGTCCATCGAGAGACAATTCGGAAGGCGTAGTTTCGAGCAAAATGTCGTAGTTGCCGACTCCAACCGTTGGGACTCGTTTCAGATGAACGGCAGCCCGGTCGATCAGCCACCGCACAGCGCTATCGACTTCCTCACTGGGCATGGGGTTTGAGCAAAAGAGCAATGAGAGCTGCTTCAATCGATCTGCCCGCTTTCGCGGAACCTTGATTCGATATTCGTGGGACTCTGGATCCTTCGTTTTCTTCGGGTTGTTGTGCTTCAGAGTGCCTCGAATTGCGGCGACCAGAAGAGAACCTTTTCCCGTCTCTTCGAGCAACAGTTTGCGGGCGGTCTCAAGCAGGAATTCGGCATCGACCATTTTTTCTGATTTACGAGAAATCGAAGTGGCATAGGCCCGCTGCGTTTCCAAAAGCTCGTTGAGATTGCTTGGGGTAGCGTAGATGGTCTTCATTGGTTGTTGGTGTTGCGGGTTTTTGAAATGAGCCGAAGCAGCTTCTTCACTGTGGGCAGGTCGTCCATCTGCTTAAAATAGGGTTCATAGGCAACGTGAGACGTCAGGACGTCACCTTTGCTGCCGAACTGGGATCGATTCTTTAGTTCCCGGATCAAGTCGTCAGCATACTCCTGCTGGCCAGCAGCATGGAGCGAACACGCGTAGTTCAGAATGGCCCCGCTATTCTTGCACTCACTCCACACCACCGCAGCGTGGCCCCAGTGGAGCGCCTCTTCAAGGAGACCCGACTCGCGAAAATACTCGCAAAGGTTGTTCGCGTTCTTCGCCCGTTGGAGGTCACTCGCCGCCTTCTCGATGGCCTTGAACTCGTAGGCAATCGCCTGCTCAATATTTCCGAGGGTTGATGAGACGACGGAATACATCGTGAAAACGCTCCACTCGTGGTTGCTGTGGCCGCTAAATTCGGAGAACTTCAGAAGTTCATCCTCAAGGGTCTTCTTGGAGGCAGCAATTTCCTGGCTAAGTGACTGATGTTCGACGGATCCGTGTTCGGCCCCCTTCTCGCGTTCGGTCAGTACGAAGTGAGCATTGATAAGCTCAAGCATCGCAGCCTGAGCTGGGGTCTTTTCGTCGAGTGCGAATGTGAAGGAATCCTGGTGCATCTACAATGGAGGCAAACCCATCGGCAAATGTGACGCGAAACCCTCAAAAAACTTCATGAAACTTTCGGCGATTTCCTAAACGCCTCACAATCCGCGAGTTGCAGGCCGGGATTTGTTCAATCGGCAAAAGTTCCAAATGAGATGGAGCCTCCTTTGGGAGCTGGGTGCGCCGGGACACGATGGCGAAACCAACCTTGACAAAAAGAAAAGCAAGCTGCTTTGCCAATTCTGGCATTCTCCTTGACAATCTCGAATTTACCATAGTCGGCGTTAGGATTCGGGCGACTGGGTCAGATAGTCGCCAAAGTCTCCAGTCGTTCTGTCGCTGGAAGCTAATACAAATCGTGACCGATACGATGCGGAAGTCGTTATGCAGCCAATTCTTTACTGAGCTCTGCTGCATCAGAATGCGCCTCGAATCCGATCTGACGACTGTTCCAAACAAGCCTCTTATAGCCACGCATAAGCGCAGCCAGATTGAACGTAATCCCAAAATCAGTGTTTGCGCCCTCCCGGCGAACGACCCCAACTCCGTGCATAGGCAAGAGTGCGGGATGTTGGACAATTCGGTTCGTGGGAAATAGATGCGGCCGGATTTCTGGAACCTCGATGGCCTTGGCATGCACTGAAAGCCTAAGGAAATTGGACGAACCGGTGAGTGCCTCAACGACATTCTCAATGAGTCCCAGGCGACGAATGGCGATGTTCACGGCCGAATAGTGACGAACAACAAATTCTGCCCGCTGAAAGATTGCATGCGCCTCCGCACGAAGGCATGAGGGCAGGTCGTTGAGGTTCCCAGAAAGGGCTGAGGCGATGAGGATCTCACGCTCGATTGGCATTCCGTGAACCTTGGTGTTCAGTGACCAAACCAAGGAACGGATCAGTGACCAATCATGCTTGGATAGATCCAGGACGGGAACAATCTCATCGACGATTGATGACCAATTCGAGGGCAAGTGGGAGAGAACATCCGGAATGGATAGGTGCCCCCCGAGTCCGAGACGCATCAGGTCCAAATTGGCCTGTCGTCCATGGGAGATCACATCTTCGATGGCAAATCCAAGATCCGCTGTGTGTAGAGCTGCGTCTGGCACGGCAATCATCAAAGCTCCGGGGGCATAGATCTCGTTGATCGCCATCGAGATTCCGGCAAGAGAGTTCCAAGCTTGCCATTCCGAGAGGTCCGGAAGAATCCGCCCACCTGTCTTGATGCTCGACCCTATATTTCCACCGCCCATCGGGAGCGCCATCGTCAACGGCTGGCCATCGACGGTGAGCGAATCGATCTTTTCAAGAAGCCGTCCCCAGAAGTACTTATCGCCAAGCTTGGACTGGGAGGGACTGAGCGCGAAATCCTTGAGTATTCCGGCAATTGCTTCTGGAACAGGCTTGCCGAATGCACGTCGGACAGCCTTTTTGACACGCTTGGCCCGCGAGGCTGCCAGCGACTCCATAATGGAGTTTGCTTCCCCATCAGAAATGTCGATGGTTTCGGCTGCCGGGATGAGTTCCCCTTGGAGAACTCGATTCTTTGCGATGTGGAGTTCATCGAGATCGCTGATGGCACCTGCCTTAACGATGTTGCTGAAATCCACTTTGTCTGAATTGTGGTTGTCACTCATCTCACGAGAAGAGGCTTTGCCGGGCTCGAGTGTGACTTCTCTATTTGATCTCTGAAAATGGTCCCGGAAGCCCGGTCTTGCCGGAGCGTAGCGGAGGCGAGACGGAAAATGCTTCCGGGGTGCTGACTTGCGGCAGGAGGCGGCAGGGACAGTTGGTGAGCCCAGCCTAGGAAGCGAGGAGGCACGACGAGCTGACGTGTGGCTCAGCATCTGTCCACGGTGCGGGGGCGCGGAGCGCGGGGCGTTGCGGGGTGT
This sequence comes from Haloferula chungangensis, assembly GCF_042664875.1. Taxonomy (NCBI): domain Bacteria; kingdom Pseudomonadati; phylum Verrucomicrobiota; class Verrucomicrobiia; order Verrucomicrobiales; family Verrucomicrobiaceae; genus Haloferula; species Haloferula chungangensis. Next base: position 564,211 of record NZ_JBHTBS010000001.1, read on the forward strand.
CCCCACTCGAAGGGGGCGGGCCGCACGAAGTAGGCACGAGGAGAATGCCTTCCCCTCCAAAGCGACCAGCCAGCCAAATGCGAAGCTCAGTCCGAACCTTCCATCTCCTCCTCCCCGCTGGCAATGATCCGAACGTCTTTCATGGTGGCGGTCATCCTGATGAACTTCAGAAGCGAACCCTGGAACGACTGGTCCTCCCCAACGGGCACTCCCCGTGGCACCCACTTCCACTGGCCCATATTGACGGCCTCAACAGCAGCCTCGATTGCCTCCATTGAATTCGTGCCGGGAGCAAGAAACTCTCCTCCATCGCCCCGGCCGCGAACTCTCAGCAGGTAGAAGATGGAAAGCATCGCATTCTGACACGGTCTAGATACCCCCGGGCGGCGTGGGCCTCGGTAATTCCGGGTTCGTTCCAACTCGATTAGGCGCCGAAGCAGAAACTGAAGCTCCTCCGCCTGATCCAGGGTGATACAGAGGTTTGCCTCTTCATTAATTCTCAGAATGGTCTGCAAGCCTCGGCACCAATTGTCCATGCCTACTCCAGAGGCGCCCGGGTTTGCATCGTAGTCGTCGAGCTGGTGGGCGAAGCGCGCGATCATCGACTTCACGAAGACCTGGACTTCTTCCTCACTGGAAAAGCAACGTCCACAACAATTCAGGAGCACCACCTGAGGGCGCGGGTTGCCGGGGTCTTCCTTCCGCTTCTTGGCCATGTAGTCGAAGAGAATGACCCGGGCCCACTCCGGCGTCCGGTGGAATAGAGACGAGGCTGTGCGAAGCAGGGCTTTGCCGATTTCATCGTTTTCCCAATCGGACATCCGGAAGTTTCCGAACATGCCATAGTGGTTGCTCAGAACTTCGATCAACTCGCCCACCAAGGGATGTGAGGGGGTACTTCCCAGCACGCGACCATTCTGAAGAGCCTTGCCCAGCGAGCTCAGTAGCCCTTCGGCAGGACTCCAGACACTCGCAGACTTGCCCAATTTCCCAGCCCTAATGTAGTTCTTGATCAAAGAGAGCTTGCGTGTCAGTTTGTCCGGATCTGCGGCAACTGGCATGACTATCGGGTAGGACATCTGGCCCTCCATTTCTTCTTTCGTCAGCTCGACCATCCGGTCCCAGTCCAGAAGCAGACGGCGTCCTTTGAAGACGTCCGGGACGCTAGGGATGATTTCGACCCGAGCAAATCCCTGAGAGGGCACCATCGTGATGTCGAAAGAGAGTCTACAGTCTGCATCTGGCGGCGGATCGAACCTCTGGTCGACCTTCTTGTGGTCTTCGCCCTTCTTGAACCAGAAGCGAACTAGCGGCTGCCCCTTGTTGATGAGCGCAACGTCCATCAGGTCGGTATTGCGGTATTCCTTGCCGCCGGTTGCAAGGCATTCATCGTTCTCAAGTTTAAGGAGGCTGTATTCAACCTTCTTCCCCGATCTGCCCCGGCCGATAATCGAGAAAGGCTCAAGGTATTCGAAGTAGCCAGGAAAACCCCGTTCATCCAAGGCTCCCCAATGGGCGCAGCCGACTGAAACGAGGTCTGCCTCAAGGTCCACCGAGTCATTCACGATCTTTGCGCCTTGCTGAATCAACGGCCGGAGCGCCGAGGTAAGCACGTCAAGCTCGCCGGAGAATGTGCCGACGAGACGGGTGATTGCCCCGCTGAGGAGAATCTTCTGAGGCTTCCGTTTCAGGTCACAAGCCCACGCACAGAGTTCGTTGAGTGATTCGGCAACCGACCTAGTACAGGGAGCTCCGAAACCGACCTTTTCCTTGATCCGCTTGAGGACAACGCGTTCCTCTGAGTCAGGCGACGTGCCGACGGCATCCTCCATCGTCATCGCCAGTAGCTCCTGGTCGAACGACCTCTCGCGCAACCCGTTTTCGGTTGAAATCACGAACTCGTGCGTGGGCAGGCGGTTAGGGTCGGAAAGACGGGGCACTCCGTTCTGGCCCCATACAAGCGAGAGACATTCCTCGGCACTAAGGCCCGGAATATCTGCGAACAGACGGGCGCCGAACAATAGGTCGACCGGCGAGTGCTCACTTCGCCAGTGGCACTCTGGCGAGGGAACCGACCGGATGGGGACGAGAGCAGAAGGATAAGTGGCACCGGACTCGGAATCCAGAATCCTAAGAACGGTGGCCTCCACATACTCATTCTGGATATCCACGACGAGAACCTCGTCGTCCGCTTCGAACGCGGTCACGCCAAGGTCATCTGCAGAGGCGCTGGCCCCCAACACCGAGGCCACCGAACGCCACAGCAACTGAGTGCGTTGGCGCCCCCATGGCAGATGTCGCAACAGGGTTTCCTGATGCTCTTCTCGAAAGCTGTCCGGCATGCCGATCACGTACCTTCTTTCGGCACCAGACCTCTCCAGCCCGCCTCGCTCCTTGAAATACAGCCCCAATAGCGACTGGACCGTCTCTGAGGCGTCCGAGCCGTCCGCCCGGCTGAATACGACCTCCGCGCGCCCTCCCTCGCGGTAGAGCTTGTCCCACAGCAACCAGCTGGGAATTCGCTGCGCGTTTCCCTCGGTATCAGAATGAAAATCCCACCAGCCGTTGCCCCATGCACGATGCGATGCCTCGTTGCCGAAGGCTACTGACTCCGAGTTGTTTGCGGCCCCAGCGAATACGCTAGGGACCGAGAGGCGCAGGCGGGAGGCCGCTGCACGGGGTTTCGGAAAGCGGGTCCACCTTTCACGGTGGACACGGAAGTCCAGCACGTTGATTCCCACAGATTGTCGTTTCGCACTCACCACTGGTCGTTTCGTATGAGTTCGCGGAAAAGCTCCCGTGTCTTTGGAACCTCATTCTTTCTCCATGAGTGGTAATCGTGCGACACCGTCAAAGACCTGACCTCGCCTCCCTGGATGTGGCGTGACTCGTCGGGCGTTCCGGTGACGAGAATTCCATGCAATCCTCGCATCGTGGGATGCCTGCCCGCAATGCTCGAGAGCAGCGCGTCAGTCTCGCTCAAGCGTCGCCCGGAAGAACCCACTGACGAGGCCTGAGCAGCTCCGAATGACGTCCAGACCACCCATAGCGAGAATTGGTCTGTGTCGGGTTGAGTTGCGACCACCGCAAGGTCGGCGCCAAGCGAAGCGATCACTTCACGGATTGGCACGCCCATGTAGGTGTCCCTCCGGAGGTGTTCTGGCGCCACCAAGGTGAGCCAGCAGCCATCCGGCTGATCACTCTGGACCGCGCCCGGCCACCCGGTCGCTTCGAAAATCGAACCCATCTCCGGCTTCTGTCGAATCCAAAGCCCCTGTCCGTTGGCGGAGCGCGAGGCTCGGTCCCCGTCGGAGGACAAGCTCCACGCCGCGCTACAGAAAAGCAGCCGGACCAGATCCCGATAGGCCCGGAATCTCCACTCGAAGAGATGCTCCAACGAAGCCTGCCTGCGGACCAGATCCTGGTAGGCTTTCCATATAGCCGAGTAGTGCTCGTCGTGTTGGAGCACGTAATTCGGGCTGGAGATTCGCGCGACGCTGCGAACTCCGGCGAAGACTTCCTCCTGGGTGTAGCGCCCGAGCGCCCGACTGAAATGCTCGACGCACTTGTAGCGGGGGGAGGTGCGAAAATCGGTATTCTCGCGGAGGTAATCGCCGCAGGCGCGCACGGCACGTCGTAGAAAGTCCTTCAGGACCCGGTTCTCAAGCGTGTCGAACGACTCTTCGCGAACAACGGCGAGGATTTCTTGGGCGCTTCCGGCCTTTTCGATGGCCGTCCTTCCGGGGCGCTTGATCAGCCAGCTCAGACAGGCTGCGTCGAGCTGCTGGGCCCGCCCCAGAGGAACCTTCCGTCGAACTCTTCGCAGGAACATTCGCGGCTTTCTCACCAGGATTTCGAGGTCGCGGGCGGTATCTTCAGCGATCGAGAGGATCAGGGAACTTGGCGCATCCCGCTGGCCATGCTGAAGAAACCCGAAAACAGCGGACCAAGGCAACCAAACGCTCGTAATGCGCCCGCCCCTAAGTCTCCCGGACTCGGTCCGGATACCTGGCGGCCACGCGTCATCGCGCTGCGAAGCGCCCCGTCCGCACACGTGCTCACCAAAACGGAACAGTTCCTGCCAGAGGCTCAGAATGCTCGAAACGCCCGCCAGCAGGAACTCTTCGTCATCACTCGCTGAGCGCGTCGCGGGGTTCATCGCGACAAGTCGTCTCGGCAGTCTGCTTGCGGGCTTCTGGCAGAGGCTCTGAGGGTGTTCTGCCCCTGCGAGAGAGCAGACAACCGGCAGTCGTGTTGAACCGCCATGATCGGCGGCGGCCTGCCACACGAGTTCCGGCTGCTCTGAATCCGCCTCGCTGAGTTCCCTCCGGACGAGTAGCGCGTGTTCCTTGGTAGGCGGATCCTCGTTCACGGGTACTAGTTTCTGGGGACACCCTGAAAGTGGAATACGGGCGCATCCCTTGCCTGCTCGAAGGCGGCAATGAGCGCTCCATCACCGATCTCGGCGACAACCTGCTCCACCTGGTCCAACGTCTTTCCGGCCCCTTCATCGGTGTCCTCGGAGAGCCCGCGCAATCGAGGCAGGATTCGCTGTTCCAACTGGTCGGAAAGCGCGCACTCAAACCGCTTGTCTGCCCACGCAGGATAGTTCGCTGCATATCGATACATCGCGTTGAAAACTCGGCGACCGAAGGGTCTTCCGACCCCATCGAGCGCATCATTCAAACGCTCCACAATCGATCCGAACTGTTCCTCGTCTCCGGGAGCAAGCTTCGATTCCTGCCACGACGACCAATCAACGGAGGTGAGAGACCCTTGCATCGTACTCTTCCCCTCCGAAGGATGTTTGGTTTGGCCGAGATCCGGCTTCCCGAATCTTATAAGATTCGACCGGTCGAGGACTTTATCGCTAAGACTCTGAGTCGTCTCGTCCTCGTTCATCGTTCCAACGAAGAGGACGTTGAATCCAACGAAGAGGGGCCTGACGTTGTGGGCATCGCCCTCCTCGACGGATCCCAGCTCCACGCTTAGGGAGGCGAGGTCACGCTTGAACCGGTCATTGAGAATGTTGCGGCTACGCATCTCAAGTTTGCTCAGCAGGTCGCTGAAGTAGTATTCCACCCGGGCTAGGTTCATCTCGTCCAGGAGCACGAGCAGCATGCCTTTCTGCACCTTCTCCGCCTCATCACCTTCGGCCGGGTAATTGTAGCCGTCCATCTGGCGAAGCGCCCGAGCCAGATCGGTGGCCTTATAGCGGTGCTCCATGTAGTTGTAGAAGCCCAGAAGGTCCTGGGGCGAATCCCAGCGCGGCTGAACCGCGACATTCAAGAAGTGCATTCCCATGACCTCTGAATAAACCCGGGGAAGAAGGCTTTTCCCGGTTCCCGAAATACCCGCGAGAACAACCATGGGAGACACTTCGGCAATCTTCAGTGACGTGTGGAACGCATGCAGCGTTCTTGGGTGGAAAACCAGCGCTCTCGAATCGAGCTCCGACGCGAGGCGCTCGAGCATGCTTCTCTCACCACTTTCGCCCGAAGCCTCAAGGGTGGCGTCCCCCAAAGCGGATGCGCCAAGGACGGGCCTCTCGAAATCCTGCAGCCGTTCCTTTGCAGAGGGGGGAGTAATCGCCTTCTGAAACGTATCGACCCTCGTCGAGAGATTGTTGAGCACCTCCTTGAAAGTCAGGACGCTCTCTTCGGTGATCTGCTTTTCCCGCTCGAGCTGCCGCAGCTTCGAAGTGGTCTCGACGATGTCAGCTTTCAGATTGTCCCGTTCGCTCCGAAGTCTCTCGAACTCCGCACGACTTTCTTGCAGGTCGGTGAGGGCCGTTTCGCGATTGGTCCGGATGGCAGCGAGGTCGTCGGTGACCTTCGCAAGCTCGCTCTTCAATTGACTGAGATTCGCCTGCGACTCGTTCTTCTCGCTTTCGATTCTCTCGACGTCGGACTGGATCACGGTTCTCCGCTGCTTCAGATCGTTGTAGTTCTCATCGATCTCACGTAACTCCCGCTCACGCTTTTTGAGCTCGACGTTCAGGTCCGATAATCCGTCTTGCTTGTTCTCCAGTTCTAGCCGGCATTTCTCAGCCTCGCCCTCGTAGGTCTCGATCAGGGTCCGCCACTCATCGATCTTGCGTACCTTCTGTTCATTCTCTCGCAGCCACTGTTGGGCGTCGCTCTTCTCCCGCTGGTGTCTCTCGTTCTCCACCCGGGCGAGTTGCATCTCTTCAACAAGCTGCAGTCGTTTTGCCTGGCCTTCGTCGATCTCCTGCTTAAGTCCGGATGACGCCACCTCCAACTCGGCGACCTTTGCCTCCAGGTGTTTGCTTTTGGCAGCTTCGGGGATCCGCTGTTGCTGGGCCCAGAAATGAAGGAAAGAAACCAGCAAGCCGGTCAAGGCGAGCGCGCTCAGCACCAGGCTCACGATCCACAGTATCATTCCGGTATCTTCCATCATATCCCTTCTGCGTTCCGAGGTGCATCCACTACTCTGAGTCAGAGGCACCTTCGCTTTCCTCCTCTGAGTTCTTGAACTGGTCACGCTTCTGCGAAAGAGAGCCCTCCACGCTTGCCAACTCTCGGCGGCGTTCGAGGATCTGTTCCTCAAGCGTGGACTTCTTCTCCTCAAGATCGGCGAGTTCCTTCGTGGCGTGCTCCAGTGTCACACTGGCCTTGGCGGCCTTCTCCGCACTGGCTCTTGCCGCTTCTTCCTGGGTGGAAAGAGTCTCCTGAAGCTTGAGCAGCCGTTCATTGATCGTTTTGGCTACCGATTCAGCCGTTTCGACGAAGGCGGCGTCTTTGGTCAGTCTCTCAAAGTTCTCCATCAGGCTGGAGACCCTCTCTTCCAACACGGCCGCTTCCTTCTTCTTCGCAGTCAGGCTCTCCTGGGCCACGGTTGCCTCAGCTTCGAGGGCCGCCAGTTCCTGGGCGGTCTTCTCGGTGCTATCGGTGATGCTTCTCAGGCGGTCTTCCTCGGTCTTGAGTCTGCGAACCTCGTCCAAGGTGCTCTCGAGATCGGCCTTCGCGTCCTCAACCTCCTTGCTGAGAGCGGTCACATCGACCGAAAGGGACTGCTTCTTCGGCTCAAGGACCTCCAAGGAAGCCTCCAACTCCGTCGCCTTCGCCCGCAACTCCTCGAGGCGGCTCTGCTCGAGTTGCTTTATCTCAGCCAAAGCCTCCTTTTCAGACTCCATTCGAAAGGCAAGCAGACCGATACCCACCTGAGAAAGAAGCACAAGGAGTGCGATGAGTCCGATAAGAATGCCCGCCTTCATCTGTTACGCCTAAAAGACATCCTTCGCCTCGGTTGGTGGTTCCTCCTTGTCGAGCGGCTTGATTGGCCGACCTGCCTCCGACTCAGTTGCCTGGTTGGCAAGTGTGTCCCCACCGTGTTCTGCGCGATCACTCTTCTGGTCTTCGGGAGGATCGGCGGAAGTGCCACTCTCGGACGGACGAGTTGATTCATCTGCCTCTGGCTCATTGATTCTCGTAGCGTCTTCGGACTCGTCAGCCTTCTGGGGAGTCTCTTCTGCAGCCTCGGCCTTCTCATCTGCAAAGAGGGCACCCCTCGAGAAAGCAAGGGCCACCGTAACATCGTCCCCGGTTCCGCCTTTGGAGCATCTGTCAAGGAACTGGTCGAATACCGGACCCTCGACGTCGAGCTTCTCGACGGAAACACGGTTCAACAACCAATCGACGGTCTGGCGGATTCCTTTCGGGACGGGCTCTTCGTCACCCTTCGAAAAAGACTTCGTGAGGCCGTCTGTAGCGAGCATCACAGCACTGACTTCTTCAAGCGTGAGCACCGAGGTCACCGCGGCTTTCTCCGGGTCACTAGAAGCCAGAGAATCCGTCGCTTCGCCTGGCCCATCGTCATCTTCTGATAGCGAGAGGAGCTCTCCGCCATTTCTCCGGACGAAGATGCCGCCGTCTCCGAGTTGGAAAAAGAAAGCACGGTCGCTCGTAATCATAGCGGCCAGAAGCGTGCATCCGAAAGGCTTGAACTCGTTGCCTTCCGACTCGTCAAAGGGAAGGTTGGACCTCAGCACCTCCTCACGGAACACCTTCACGTTCTCCCTCCACCGTCTCACGATTCGACGACCGAAACTTGCCTTAAAGTCCCGTTCCAGACCCGTGGGCTGAACACCGGCGGAGCTAGAAGGGCCCGTCTTGACGAGCGCATACCACTGGAAGAACTCAATGAATTCCTCATAAGCTGCCCGGATCGCGAGAAATGAGCCGAAATGGCTATGATGATAGTCCTCCGCTCCATGTCCGTCGGAAACAGCGAGGATTGAGCAGGGCGTTCCCGCAAGAGAGGACGACCAACATCCGAAGGCATCCTGGCAAGGGGCCTTGCTTTGGAGATGGCTTACGCCACGACGACTCGCAGCAGCAACGCTCCATGTGTTCTCATCAGTCATTCGCGCTGGAAATAGCCGGTGATCAGAATTCAGAAAATGTCGGTTCCGTCGGTCGGCTCGACAACATCATCCGGCGGAGGAGGCATGACTACATGGGCTCCAGGATCACCCGGGGCGCCCATTTTGCTTTTCGTGATACTTGAAGCAACCGATGCGGAAACGCTTGCCCACCTCAACATCTTCACCAACTGGCTCTTGTTCTGCGCATTGAGGACTCCGATCTCATCACGGAAGGCAGGCATTACGAACTTCTTCAGCTCGTCTTCATCGAGGTCGACTCCCATCTTCCCAAGCCCAATCGCTAGCCGAATTGATTTCTTTCCCCATGGAAGGGACTCGAGATTGTTAATCGCCTTTTCATACACCTCCGCGCCTTGTGTGCACATACCATCGGAAATCAGAATGCAGACGGGAGGAAGACCTCTCTTGGGCATTCGCTCGGTCGCGAGTTGCGTGCACAGAAGGTTGATAGCATCGGCCGTTGCCGTGAGACCATTTGCTGAAAGATCCGTCCATGTCACCTTCTCCAACGGGACAGGATCTGGGCCAATCGAGAAGCGTGCATCGCTTCCAAACGCAATAACCCTGAAGTTCAACTGGACATTCGGCTGGTTCTCCAGCGCACTTGGAAGGTCTGTATTGATGACTTCACGCATCACGTGGTTGAGGGTTGCCATCTTCTCTCCACTCATCGAGGAGGAACAATCTGCCAACAAGAAGAACTCAAGGTCTCGCTTGGCGATCTCATCAACTGGAAGTACTGGTTCAGGGCTCATTTCATGTGGGCGTTCTTGTTTTCTCGATGCTGCAAAGATAGTTTTGCATCGTAAACTACATAATCGACATTATTAGGATCCAGCTCCCTCGCTTTTTTAATATAGGAGGATGCATCCCGCAAACGCCCATTGGCAGCAAGGATCTCGGCGAGTGTGGCATGCAGGAGGGCACTAGAAGAGTGGACAGAAATCGCCTGTCTCAGCAAATCCTCTGCAGCACCATGAGAGCCCTTGGCGTTAAGACTTTCTGCGGCCTCAGCGATGGTCTCTGGCTCAGCATCTCCCGGATCAATCGGCGCCCTCGAGACCGATCCCAAAACACTGGACCAGTTGGCAATCGCACGCGACACAATCTCGCGGTCGAAACCGTAGTCGACGTAGAGCAGGTTCTGAATGCGTTCTCGTTCAGTCAATGATAGAGATTCAACTCGAAACCGCTCGACGTGGTTCTCGATGAGAAGAAAACAGGTGACATGGAGTTCTCCCCTTGGCGCGTCGTAGCAGTGGTCCTGAATCAGCGCGCGAAAGCGACCGTGATCCCTGAGAATGGATTGCCCATTCTCATTAAGAATTCTCCGAATGGCGTCTGCGATGGTCATCTTTGCTTAGTGCTCGATAGACGCGGAGGCGCCTGAACCCAGATTCAACTGCATAGAGCGATTCAGCGGGGCGGAGCGGCCGGGAGGAACTTCCTTTTGCACATCGTCGCCGAAAGAAACAATCCAAGGAAGTTCCGTGAGATTCCGAAGTCCAAGCATCGATGGATCATTGGGATTTCGCACAATCTCGCCGATAGGCTCTTTCGAACGCTGTTCCTCCGTCGGCCGGACATGCCTAACAAATACATTGCGTCCCTCATCGACGAGGAGAGCGCTCCTGGTCATGCCGTTGTTGATTACAATGCGCATTGGGATGGCAATCCCCTCGTCGCAGTTCCAGCACTGCATCATGTGGATACCCTCTGACCACAAGTTGATCGCGCCGCAGCCACCGCACTTGAGCCGGTTGTCGTGAAGCGAAGAAAAGATGGCCTTCCAATTTCCCTCGGTGACCCTGCTGCCTGGCTCGCGTAGTCCGCGGGTGAAGCTTGTGGTGAAAGCCTTCTTCAGGCTCGGCGGGCAAATCTTCCACCTCTTGAGAGCCGTGATATATCCGGGCTCGTCAGGGAGACGGTTGCTTGCGTCTTCTGGGTCGAAGATGAACACCGGCTCCGTTCCATAAATCTTGGTCTTGGCGGGGATGTCCCAAGATCGAATCTGATACTCTTTGATCCCATGAAACGGATGGTGCCACATCCACAAGTTGAACAGGAGCACCGCGAGCGAATGCTGGTCCGTAATCGTGGAAGGTGTCTCTTCGCCTCGAATGACTTCAGGCGCCATGAATTCCGGGGTCCCAAGTATCGCGCTTTCGGACTGTCGGTCGATCCCGACGTTGTCATTGTCACAGATCAGAACCTCACCGGTTCGCGGGTCGAAAAGAAGATTGCCAAGACTGATGTCCCGATAGCAATAACCACTGAGGTGAAGGTCGCTGAAACTGTCGGCGATATTGTAGGAAATCCGGCAAAGCTCCGGAATGTTCGGCTGGGGATGACGCTTGGCCTGGATGGCGTTTAGCTCGACGAAGCGCGAGGTGTCGATCACCGGCATCAGGTAGCCGAAAGTTGCCGTGTCACCCGAGGAGGTCACGATGTCCTTGGGCCAGACAAAGCGTTCGCCACCGCCTCCTCGCGGCTTCCCCCTGTTCACCAGTCGCTCGATCGCCTCTCGTTGGTCCGCCGTGGCCTGGGTGCGGAAGTACCACTTCACCACTTCCTGCCCGTCAGGCGCTTCGACCAGATAGGCGACTCCTTGAGTGCCTTCGCCGAGCTTCTTCTTCACCGTCAGCTCATTTCCCGAGACACGGGCTCTGACAACGTCTCCAAGCTTCAATGACATCCTTGTTTTTCTCTTGGGGTGAGGGGGCTTCTACACTAGGAACTGGTCGTCCCTAGCAGGGCATTCTTGCGAACGTATCGGGCCATTACTTTCGCTGATTTCTTAGCGGGTGGCGGTTAGAGAGGGAAGGATATTCGGTTGATTCTGGGGCAACAGTGGGAGCTCGATGAGTGCCCGGGAGCCTCCCCGAGAAGTAAGTTCTCCGAGTGAGACCGCACATGTGGCCCCAGAGCATTAGATCGGACAGGGTAGCTGCATGGTTGGCTTCGATCCAAAGAATGCCCCGCAACTGGTCTGTAGCATCGAATGTGGACTGCTCGACGTTGCTCAGGAGTCCCGGGCTCTGATTCCCGAAGAGGAGTGGCGGGTCCCCCTCCATCGGCACCTGCACCTCGATTTCGGAGACAAGGGGCTGAACGCGTTGAACGGCAATCTCTTCGGGATCGCCATCCTTAGTTTAGGGGGGGGGCGAGGTGTCTAGCTATCCGACGAGCACTGGACGAGCCCTGACAATTCACACGGACTTCGTGCGGGGGAGAAACGTGAGTGTTTCTCGATGAGCAGGTCTGAAGTCGATGAAGGCGGTATCATCGCCTCAGCTGCGTTTCCCTGAGAATCTAAGTTTTGTCGAAGCGATAGCGTCCATCAATCAAATGGGCGGGGATTTGTCGATCGGGACAAGTTTGTCGAGGGGTCGCCGACCGCAGTCCAACCGCTCAGCGGCCTGCACCTGTCAGCAAGCGGTCATCGCGAGCCTGCTGTCTCTGCAAGGGTTGCCACCGGAGGGCCTCGTCGACGAGGCCAGCGTAGTCCCGTTTGTCCGCGATCTTGAGCAGCTCATCCGAAGTGGGATTTATCCGAAACGCGCCTGTTTCACCCTCCAGGACTGCTACGCCCCGTGTTTTCATCTAGAAGCCGCGCGTTCCGGCGGTCTCAATAGTCCTTCGAGAGGAGAATGGGGGGCACGGAGCGATAGGCCTTGGTAGCGGAAAGCACTCGGGGGAAACACACGGACTCTTCGCCAAAAACCGGCCATTTGTAGCCACTCTTGGACTCATAGAATGGACGAGTGAAATCCTTATCTTGCGATTTTTCAGCGGATTGCGAGTGACTCAAGAATGGTGGAGGCGAGGGGAGTCGAACCCCTGTCCGCGACGTCTTCAACATTGGCATCTACACGCTTAGCAAGCGTTCAAGGTGTTTCGGATGAGAGCGGCTCGCTTGCAGCGTTCCTCAACCTAGAGACCTGTTTGATTTCGTCTCCGGACCCGGTCACCCGGTCTGGGAACTAGCCTATTAGGTAGTCGCCATCCCCCTCAATAGGCGTCGGGGTTCAGGCGTTGCTGTCAATTAAGCAGCAAGTGCGAGCTCGTTAGAGTCTGCAATTATTTGTTTTGGGCGGCTTTTTAACGAGGCCAACCGACCAACCTCGACGTGCAGCCAGTGCGTCGAACATCCCGTCGAAACCAGAACGCCCCCTTCACTGAACGCCGACAAGTTGCCCTCTTCCGGCAAAATATCAACCGGGAAACTTACGAACTTCGGAATTTACGGATGAGTGAGGGGGACTAGCTTCGGGGGACTCGAATCAATGGAGGAATCAGGGACGCGTTTGGACACTTTGCAGGCAATCGAGCTGGCCGAAGGAGTGGAGGTGCGCCTGCGCATCGCGGGGCCGCTGCTTCGTGGGGGAGCGCTGGCCCTGGATGTGCTGATCCAAGGGCTTCTGATCACGGTGCTTTCGATCATTTTCGGTCTGACGGGGCTGGTGACGGGCGGGATGACGGCGATGGGTCTCATCTCGCTGGCTTCGTTTTTCACCTGGTGGTGGTATCCGGTCTTCTTCGAGGCCGGAAAGTGGGGGGCGACGCCGGGGAAAAAGATCGTCGGTCTGCGGGTAGTCCAGACCTCCGGGTCGCCGATCACCTTCACCCAGTCGGTGCTGCGGAACTTCCTGCGCTATGCGGATGGGATGCCCTACATCGGGACGTCCACGGGTATCATGGGGATTCCAACTTTCGGATTTGCGATCGCCTCGTCGCTGGCGACCAAGCGCTTTCAGCGCCTGGGTGATCTGGCGGCCGGAACGGTGGTGATTTACGATCGGATTCCGCCGGAGCCGGTCGTGTCCGCGCCGCCGCCGATGGAATCGATCCAGCCGGCCGTGGCACTGCGTCCCGAGGAGGTCAAAGCGCTCTCTTCCTTTCGTGATCGGGCAGGTCTCTGGTCGGATGCGCGCCGTCAGGAGATCGCGGACCACGCGCGGGAGTTGAGTGGAAGCAAGGGGGCGGCGGGGGTGTCGCGATTGATGGCGATGGCCCACTGGTTGCAGGAGCGGAGATGAATTCGGGAAACTTCCAGGATCGGCGTCAGAAGGCGTGGCAGGAACTCGATCAGATGATCGAGAGCGTGGAGACGGGCAAACCGATGCCCGGAGTCGAGGAGCTTCCAAAAAAATTCCGGGAAGCCTGCTCCGATCTGGCGCTGGCGAATCACCGGATGTATGGCGGCAGCGTGATCGCCCGTCTCAATGATCTGGTGATCCGCGGCTATAAACTTCTCTACCGATCACGCAGGAAAGGCTCGGAGTCCTTTGTCCGATTCGTAGGAGTGACCTTCCCGGCGACGGTGCGCCGGGAGTGGCGTTTGTTCTGGCTGTGCAGTGCGATGTTCTGGGTGCCGTTCTTCGGCATGATGTGGATGGCGCAGGTGAACATCGACTGGGTGCAGTCGATTCTCGGACCCGAGGGCATGGCCGGCATGGAGCAGATGTATGGTGGCAAGGAAGAGCAGATCTCGCATCTGCGCTCGGAGTATGGATCGAATTTCCGGATGTTCGCCTTCTACATCGAGAACAACGTGGGGATCGATTTCCGGGTGTTTGCCGGGGGGATTGTGGCGGGGCTGGGGACGATCTTTTTCACGGTCTATAACGGGCTGATGCTCGGTGCTTCCGCCGGATACGTGAACTACGCCTGCAATCCCGAGTCCTTCTGGACCTTCGTTGCGGGGCATTCTTCCTTTGAGCTGTTAGGTCTGGTGGTCGCGGCAATGGCGGGCATGCGGTTGGGAATGGGCGTGCTCAAGCCGGGTCGGATGTCGCGCGGCAAGGCAATCGCAGCTTCGGCCAAGCAATCCTTGCCGCTGATCTTCGGAGCGGCGGGAATGACCACGCTGGCGGCTGTGGTGGAGGGCTTCTGGTCCGGACAGGATTTGCCATCGATGGTGAAGTATGGATTTGGAATCGCCATGTGGGTGCTGCACATCGCCTATTTCATGCTGTTAGGAAGGGGGGAGCGTGAGGCTTGAGGCGGTGACGGCAGAGCTCCGTCCGAGAAGCGATTGGGAGGCGATCGATCTGGGATTGGCGCTTGTCCGGCGTGATTTCTGGAGTCTGTCGAGCATCTGGCTCCTCGGCATGTCTCCAATGCTGCTTCCGGCTATCTGGCTGCTTCCAGAGCATCCAGTTTGGTTTTGCCTGGTCTTCTGGTGGTGGATTCCGGTGGCCTCCCGTCTGGTTCTCTTCAAGTTGAGTCGCAGGTTGTTCGGTGATGATCCGTCGAAACGCGAAGTTTTGAGGGAGTTTCCCAAAGCGATTTCGCGGCGGTTCCTTTTCCGCATGTTTTGGGCGCGCCTGTCTCCCTGGCGGCCGCTGACGATGCCCGTCGAGGATCTCGAAGGGCTGAAAGGAAAGGCCTACTCGGCCCGCTGCCGGGTGCTGATGAGGCGTGGGGATTCGAGCGTCATCCTCCTGGCCATGTGGCGCCTGTTTCTGTCCTTTTGGATGGCGGTGACGATCCTATTCACCGTCGCGCTATTCATTCCCGACGGATCAGGTCAGGGCTGGTCCGAGTCGATCACCCTCTGGCTTCAGGGAGAGAAAGTGGTGCCGCCGACGAGCCTGTCGATCATGGTGATCGGGTCGATTTGCTGCGCGCTTGGACTGGTGGATATCTTTTCGATCGGAGCCGGATTCGGCATCTACGTGAACCATCGTACCTGGATCGAGGGCTGGGACGTCGAGCTGGCGTTCCGGCGACTGGGGAATCGTTTGCTGGGGATCACCAGTCTGCTGGTGTTCGGACTGATGGGATCATTGGTGATGCCTGCTGATGCGGCCAATGGCGCTGAGGTGATTGAGGAGGTGCTCGACCATGAGGATTTCGAAGTTCACAAGGAGACGATTCGAACGCCCAAGTGGGACTGGCTGGAAAATTGGAGCTCCGGAAGCGGTTCGAGTTCAGGCTCAGGGGGGGGATCGGGTGTCGGCGGTGGACTTTTGGAAGGACTTGCCGTGATCTTGAAGGTCGGCCTGATCGGGGGCTTGCTTGTACTGCTGGCGTGGCTGATTTATCGTTATCGGCATGTTTTCAGCAGAGGCAGCGGTGGCGGTGGTCGGATTGCCAAGCCACAGGCGAAAGTGGTCATGGGGATGGCGGTGGCACCCGAGAGTCTCCCGGAAGATGTCTCGGACACGGCGCTGAGACTGTGGAATGAAGGCCAACGTCATGAGGCGATGAGTCTTCTTTATCGGGCGTCGATCTCCTGGATGATCAATCAGGGCGGGCTGGAAATCGCGGAGTCCGATACCGAGAGCGACTGCTTGAGAAGGGCAGGTCAGGCGGAGGTTCGCCATTTGAGTTACTTCGATGGCCTGACGCGGCGATGGATGAGTCTTGCCTACGCCCGCGAAGCGCCCAGCGAAAGCGATTGGGAACGACTTTGTCGCGAGTGGCCCTTTTCCGAAAGGAGGGTGAAATGAAGTGGTACACGGTTTTGCTTTCGCTGCTCCTGCTGGTGGGGTGCAGCTACGAGGAGTCGACCAGGGAAACCGGTCACAAGGGCAAAGCCCGGCTCAATCCCTATCTGGCGGCTGAACGTTTGCTTGAGGAATTCGACTACGGCGTCGAGAACAAGGCCGGGTGGCCGGACCTGGAGAGTGACATCAGCACGATGGTGATCCCGGTGTCGGCGCTCTCCGCTCGCGGATACATCGATGAACTTGATGAGTGGTCGCTGAACGGAGGGCACGTGATCGTGCTGATGAACAACGGTGAGGCCTACCTGAACGACTGGCGCAGGACGTTGTTAGGCTCCTTCGATAGCGAGGAAGATTTGTCCGAGCCTTTTGTGGAGTGGCTCAATCGATTGGGCGTCATGTTTGACTACAGCCCTGGAGAAAAGGGGAAACCTCTGTCGGCGGATAAGCTGACTTTTCTCGGAGAGGAATACGAGGTCTTCATGGAAGCCCGAGTCTGTCCTGAAGATCGCAAGGGAGAGCCGGTGATGATTCATTCGATGAAGCGTCGGGAGGGCCGAATCACGTTTGTGGCCGACGCCCGACCGTTCCGGAATCGCTGGATCGGGGACTACGATCATGCGGAGCTGTTTCTGGCTCTCCACGAGGCGTCGCCCTACCACGGAACGACGGCATTTGTGCGGAATGTCTCGCTGTCGTTCTTTGGGCTTCTCTGGTCGCGCGCCTGGCCTGCCGTGACGGCTCTGATCGTGCTCGTGCTCTTCTGGCTGTGGAAGAACCTGCCACGGGTCGGGCCATTGGATTCCGTGGAATCGACTTCGCATGGACGCGCTTATGAGCACCACTTGGAAGCGCTTGGCGACTTTCACTGGCGTCTCGATCGTGCCGAGGGGCTTTTGAGACCCCTGCGGGAAAGCCTCATTGAAAGGGCTCAGCGTCTCGCCCTGACGACGGGAAATCGCGACATCGACCTTTTCGAACTCATTGCCGAGCGCGCGGGCATTACGCGCGAACGGGCCGAGCGAGCCATGACCTTCGAACGATCGAAAGACGGCGGAACCTTCACTCAACTTGTCGCTGACCTCCAAACCATTCACTTATCCATCCCATGAACGAAGAAGAGCCAATTCAACCGGAGATGCCCGCCAACGAGGGTGATTTTCCTGCTGCTGCTGAGGAGATCGAGCTGCCGTCGCAGCCGAGCATGTCGGCGTCGGCGAGCCTGATCGCAAGAATGCGCGAGCAGATCGCGAGCTCGGTGCTGGGTCAGGAGGAAGTCATCAATCAGGTGCTGGCCGGCTTGCTGGCCGGTGGGCACGTGCTTCTTGAAGGCAAGCCGGGGCTCGGGAAAACCCAATTGGTGCTGGCGCTGGCCAAGAGCTTCGCCGGCGAATTCGGTCGCATTCAGTTCACGCCTGATCTGATGCCTTCGGATGTGACGGGCTTCCGATTGTTCGACATGAAAAGCCAGACCTTCCAACTTCGGCGTGGTCCGGTTTTCACAAACCTGCTTCTTGCGGACGAGATCAACCGTGCGCCTGCGAAGACCCAGTCGTCGCTGTTAGAAGTGATGCAGGAGAGGCAGGTCACGATCGACGGTGAGTCGATGCCCCTGAGTCCGCCCTTCATGACGCTGGCCACTCAGAACCCGATCGAGCATGAAGGGACTTATCCGCTGCCCGAAGCCCAGCTTGACCGCTTTTTGATGAAAGTGCTCATCGATTACCCTGAACGCAGCGCCGAAAGGGAGATTGTCACACGCTCGGCTGCTGAAGTGCCGGGTGAGTCGTCGGTGGCCGCGGTGGAAGCCGTGGCGACGCCGGAAGATGTGGTGCGGGCTCAGGCGGAGACTGCTGCGGTTCGCGTGGTTCAGGAAGTGGTCGACTACGCGGTGGCCATCGTGCAGGCGACGCGCGATTCGAAGGCAGTATCGCTGGGTGCGGGCACGCGTGGTGCGATTGCACTGGTGCGGATCGGCAAGGCGATCGCGACGCTTCATGGGAGGGATTACGTGATTCCGGACGACATCAAGGCGGCATCCTTGCCGGTGCTACGTCACCGTGTGCAGCTTGCTCCTGAGGTCGCCATTGGAGGTCAGGACATCGATGCGATTCTGAAGTCCCTGGTTGAGTCCGTTCCTGCCCCCCGCCAGTGACCCCGACCGCCCGCAGCCTGTATCTGATTTTCGCGTGGGGCCTGTTTGGTCTCGCGGCGTCGATCCGTCCGGATTGGCAGCTGGCCTGGGCGATGACGGGTGGGGTGGCGCTGTTGATCATCCTGGTCGATGCGGCACTTCTGAAAGCCGGCTCCCGATTTGATCTAACAAGGGAGTTGCCGGGAAGATTCGCCGTCGGAGAAGCCGGGGAAGTGCGCCTGGATTTTGTAAACCGAAGTGGAAGGAATCTCGAGGTCGAGATCTATGATGGCATTCCTGAAGGGGTCGAATCAGAGATCATGCCGTGGAAAGGTCTGATCCCCAAGGGGGGGAAGGCGAGGATCGAGCATGAAGTCCGGATCCTCGAGCGTGGACCGGCAATGTTCCGGCAGATTCATGTTGGAATCATCTCGCAGTTGGGGTTTTGGCGCCGCCGGGTTCTGGTTGGTGAACGGGAAGAGGTGAAGGTCTATCCCGATTACGAACCAGTGGTCCGGTTTGCGCTTCTTGCGATGCAGTCACGGCAGGACCAGATGGGGATTGTTAGAAGGTCCCTCGCGGGGAGCAGTCGCGATTTCCACCAGCTCCGCGAGTATCGTGAGGGCGACCCCTTGGCGCAGATCGACTGGAAGGCGACCTCGCGAAGAATCGAGCTGATCAGCCGCGAGTATCAGGAGCAGCGAAATCAGACGATTATCTTTCTCACCGATACCGGCCGACGGATGCGGGCGATGGACGGCGATTTGCCACAGTTTGATCACTGTTTGAATGCGATGCTACTGCTTTCCTACGTTGCGCTGAGACAGGGCGATCAGGTGGGGGTGCAGTCGTTCGGCGGAACCCATCGCTGGTTGCCGCCGGTGAAGGGAGCGCATTCGATGTCGACGCTGCTTCATCACCTCTACGACTACAAGACGACGCCTGAGCCGAGTGATTTCTCAGCCGCCGCCGAGCGGCTGATGGTGCGGCAAAATCGGCGGGCCCTGGTGGTTCTTCTGACGAATCTTCGTGGCGAGGATGCCTCCGAGCTGGTGCCTGCCTTGAGGATCCTGAGCGGACGTCATCTGGTAATGCTGGCGAGCTTGCGCGAGCGGACCATTGAGGATGCCCGGCACCAAGCGGTGGAGTCCTTCAATGATGCTTTGAGGTTCGCGGCTGCCGAGCAGTACGATAGCGAGCGTTCGGAGGTTATGGCGACCTTGCGGGGCTTCGGGGTTCTTACCCTGGATGTGCCGGCGCAGGATTTCCCGGTGGCGCTTGCCAACCGCTACCTGGACATCAAGGCGGCGGGCAGGCTTTAAGATCAGCCGGCGGCGCGGCTTTGGATTTGTTTGGCGCGTGCCGTCTTGATAGGAGGCGTGCATGTCAGCACATGCCGCATCCTTCACGTGCCACAGCCGAGGCAAGGGAACCTACGAGATCACCGGGGAGGTTGCCGGAATTGTCACGCAAAGTGGGATCTCAACGGGCACGGTCACGGTCTTCGTCCGTCACACTTCGGCGAGCCTGGTCATCATGGAGAATGCCGACCCGAGTGCTCGGACGGATCTGGAAGCGTTCTTCGATCATCTGGTTCCTGAGGATACGCCGTATTTCATCCACACTTATGAGGGGCCCGACGACATGCCGAGCCACATCCGGATGGCCTTGACTCGGACGAGCGAGGTGATTCCGGTGGTGAATGGCCGGATGGCGCTCGGCACCTGGCAGGGGATCTTTCTTTTCGAACATCGAGACGCACCTCATCAGCGGCAGATTGTGGTGAGTGTGGTCGGGGATTGAGGATTGTCGTTTCAGGCATCTGCATGGAGGATCGGGCTGTGGAAGAATCTGTATCGCGATTGATTGACGCCGCTCTTGCCGAAGACATCGGTGCGGGCGATCTGACCTCGGAGTATTTCGTTCCGGCCGACCGACGGATTCGCGGCTTCATCGTGGCCCGCGAAGACGGCTGCCTGTCGGGAGTCGAGATCGCCCTGGAAGTCTTCCGTCGGGTGGATCCTCAGATCGCGCTGCAGTCGATGGTTTCGGATGGCTCACGAGTCGGCAAAGGGGCGCACGTGATTTCCGTAGAGGGTTCCGCAAGAGGGATCCTGACAGCCGAGCGGACGGCACTGAATTTTCTTCAACGGCTCTCGGGCGTGGCAACCGCGACGAGGCGCTTCGTGGATGAGGTCGCCGGCACATCGGCGAGAATCTTGGATACCCGCAAGACCACCCCGGGCTGGCGTTGGCTGGAGAAGCAGGCGGTCGTGCATGGGGGTGGAACCAATCATCGGATGGGGCTCTACGACCGGGTGATGGTGAAGGACAACCATCTGGTCGCGGAGCATGACCCCGAGGAACTACAGGCGGCGATCCGCAGGCTGAAGACCGAGCACCCGGGGGTGGAGGTGGAGCTGGAAGCGGATCGACTCGAACAGGTGAAGAGCTTTCTGGGTTTTGTGGGCGTGGATCACATTCTGTTAGATAACATGAGCCTTGCCGAGCTTCGGGAAGCCGTGGAAATGAGGGGTGGAAGGACGAGGCCGCGTCTCGAGGCGAGTGGCGGGGTGAATATGGAAACGGTCAAAGGAATTGCGAAGACCGGTGTGGACTTCGTTTCCGTAGGAGCGATCACGCACTCAGCCGTGGCGCTGGACCTGGCACTGGACTTCGTTCCTCCTGAAAATGAGTGAGTGGCAGGATCCATGCCTGCCGGACGGCTGGCGTCTGAAGGTGCTTGAGGAGGCGGGGTCGACGAATGATGAGCTCCGATCGTGCGGGGATGAGGCAAACGGGCTGGTGCTGCTCGCCGAACGTCAGACGGCGGGGCGTGGGCGTCGCGGTGCCGCGTGGTTGTCGGCACCGGGAGAAAGCCTGACGTTCTCGGTGCTGCTGCGTCCAAACGAGCCAAAGGCATTCTGGCCGAGGCTGTCGCTGGCGACCGGTTTGGCGGTCGCGGAGGCCCTGGGTCGGTTCGGCGTGGAGGCACAGATCAAGTGGCCAAACGATGTTCTTGTTAGAGGCCGAAAGATTTGTGGAATCCTTGTCGAAGCGGCGGCGCAGCATGTCATTGTCGGGATTGGTTTGAATGTCGGGACGCGGGAGTTTCCTGATGGGCTCGAGGCGACCTCGATGTCCCTGGAGTTGGGCACGCCGATCGAGAGGTCTGATGTCCTGTATCAGGTGCTGAAGTCACTGGTCGGATGGTCCGGTGAAATTGGTTCGGGATTTCCGGATCTGCTGGAACGGGTACGCGAACGCTGTGCCCTGAGCGGAGAAAGCGTCAGCCTGATGAGCGGTGAGCGCTCGGTGAGCGGAGTGGTCTCGGGGATTGGTGAGGGGGGCGAGTTGCTTGTCGTCACCGACGACGGCGAAGAGAAGTTCCTGCAGGCCCACGAGGTGAGGATTCGCCGCTGATCGCCTGTCAGTCAGGCCGTCACTTGCCGGCTTCCTGCTCGGCCTTGGACGCCTTCCTGGTCTCGGCGACGAAATGATTGCAGGCCTCCCGACAGAGCAGCGGGATGGCTCTTTCGGGATCGCCGACGATGCCGTTGAAGCGACTCGCCTCGCTGTCTTCCAGCGCGGTCGATTCATCGATCTGCCAGAGGATTTTCTTAACACAGCAATTGCCGGGACCACAGACTTCGCGAACGAGACGTTGGGCACCCGCATCGCTGATGTTCTTGGCGAACTTGTACATGCCGGTCTGGCGGTTCAACTTCTCCCGGAGATTCTGAACGTCGATTTTCCCGTCCTTCTCCGCAAGCCACAGGCCGAGGGAAGCGGGATAGAAGAGGTCGAGCGCCTGTCGGAGCTCGTTCGTGTCGTCGAGAAGTAGAAGCCATCCGCGCCTTAACGAAAGCTCACCCTTGGTGAAGCGGTAGTGCCCGTCTTCGGCCCAGGTCGAGATTTCACGGGCCGCTGACGGACCGCGGTGGGTTTCTAACAGATCGAGGGAGTTCGAGTCCTCCGTATGGCAGAGCGCATAAGCCGCGCCAGCGGTATCGGGGTGAATCGTGATCTCCCCGATCTGGCGGATGCCTTCATTCAGGGCGTTTTCCAATCGTTGCCTGATCATGGGAGCGCAGTGAGTTGGTGTTGATCGAAGTCGTCGACGAGATCGAGGATGACGTCGGCCATCAGGCGTCCCGTGCCAATGGCGGATGAATAGAAGAGTGTCTTTTCCCGGAGGTGATAGGGGTTCTGCCGGAAAACCTCGCGCTGACTCGCAGCCTCTCCTTCATCCTTCTCGATGCCCAGGAGAACGGGGATGTCCTGATAGGAGTGAAGTCCGTCGGCGATGAAGAAGGGCACGACGACGACATTCGGAGTTTTGGCGAGGGTCGCCCAGTCGGCAATGAAAGGCTGCTCTTCCATGTAGGTATCGATGACGTCGGCATAGCCCACGCCTGAGTTTTTGATCAGCTCGGCCTGATCGCGGACCGCCTTGGTGGAGTTCTGGTTGAGACCCGTGCCGTGTCCGACGATGAAGACGGTGGTCTCTTGCGGATTGACTCCGGGTGCGACCTCAAGCGCCCGCCGGGTCAGGATCTCGGTCATGGAAGGGTGGACACCCACGGGTTTGGTGTAGTGCCAGGACTTTCCGTGCACGCTGGTGGTGGCAGCGCTCAGTTCCAGTTCGCGGGGGATGACTTCCTGGGTGAAGTAGCCTTCGCTGATGAAATCCGGGACGACGTAGACTTCCTTCGCGTCGATAAGAAAGCGTGCTTCACGGAGCGATGGTTCCTCTTTCCAGAAGCAGCAGTGGACTTCCCCAAAGATCCCGCGGGAGCGGATCTCCTCGGCGTGATCGAAGTAGGGGGTGGAGGAATCCGGGTTCTCGGTGGAGCCATGCCCGACGATTAGCAGGGCGGCATCCGGTTTCGGCGCGAGCGGCATGGGCTGAACTTGTGCAGGAGATGGAGGGATGCAAGAGCGAAGGGTTGAAGAATGTGTCTGGCCGATGAGAATGTCCGCCGTGATCGAAGGGCTCAGCTTGTGGATGGACGACGTGGCACGCAGCGGGCCTGCGAACATGGCCGTGGATGAGTGGCTGCTCGAGACCTTGGAAGGCCCGCTTCTCAGGGTGTATCGCTGGGAGGAAAACTGGGGGAGCTACGGGTATTTCGTGCCGGATTCAGAGGCGGCGCAGTCGCTGATCGGGCTGAAGCGCGTGCGGCGGTGGACGGGTGGGGGAATCGTCGATCACCGGAGTGATTGGACTTA
Organism: Haloferula chungangensis; assembly: GCF_042664875.1. Lineage (NCBI taxonomy): Bacteria > Pseudomonadati > Verrucomicrobiota > Verrucomicrobiia > Verrucomicrobiales > Verrucomicrobiaceae > Haloferula > Haloferula chungangensis. The sequence goes on from NZ_JBHTBS010000001.1 coordinate 587,438, forward strand.
TACCCTGCTGATTCCGCGCGGCGAATTGCTTGCGGGAATGAAGGGAGCAGAGAGCTATCGCGTCATCCATCAGGCACTGGCGAATGCCCTGCAGGCCGGCGGAGTCGAGTGCGCCGTCGCCGGGGCGCGCTCCTCGACACCGGGAGGCGATTGCTTTCAACGGCCTGTGGAATTCGATCTGATCGGCGCGGCAGGAAAAAAGATCGCGGGTGCCGGACAGCGCCGGACGGTGAGGGGACTCCTGCATCAAGGGTCGCTCGGAATGAGTGCCGACGAAGGACTGGGGCTCAGGCTGGCAGGCTGCCTGGCTCGCGAGGTGCAGGTTGCCGAGATTCACGCCGACGAATCTCGTATCGCCGACCTGATGTCACTGCGATACACGGCGAAAGAGTGGCAGGAACGTCGGTGAGTATCCTCAGGCGAACGCTTCGTTGAAGAAGGAGTCCTTGCCTTCGATGATCATGAAGGCGAGCGGCGCAAGGACGGTGAGTCCGAGAAGGATTGCAAAGTAGAGAGCGTCACGAGTGACACTGCGTTGTCGATAGACGCGGATATAGAATTTCCAGGCGAAGAGCCAAAGAAGTAGGGCTCCTAGAAACATCGCGACCGTGAGAAGCTGGAGGCTGACTTGAAGCCAAGACGCATCGGCAAGTTCCATCTCAGAGCCGAGAGAGGAAACCATGAGAGTTCCGAGAAGGCCGACGGAGAGAAGGATCTGGGCGATCATCCAGAGCCGCGCTCCTAACAGCCCTCGTCCTCCCGCCATCCGAGCCGTGGGATCAATGCGATTCCGCGAGGCTTGGAATCGCGGCGAGGAGCTTCTTGGTGTAGTCGTTCTGAGGGTTTCTAAAGAGTGCCTCGGCTTCACCTTCTTCGACGATCTTGCCTTCATACATGACGACGATGCGATCGGCGAGGTAGCGCACCACGCCAAGATCGTGGGAAATAAAAATCATCGTGAGGTCCAGATCGGCCCGGAGTTTTTTCAGCAGATTCAGGATCTGGGATTGAATGGAGACATCAAGTGCCGAGACCGGCTCGTCGGCGATGACCAGCTTTGGCTCTGGTGCCAGGGCGCGGGCAATGGCGATGCGCTGCCGCTGGCCGCCGGAAAATTCGTGGGGATACTTTCGCTGAAGTCGAGGATCGAGGCCGACGGTTTCCATCAGCTCAGCGACCCTTTGGCTGAGAGCGCTGCCCCTTGACTTGGGATGGCGCTGCTTGATCGCCTCGGCGAGCGTCGCAAAGACCGTCATGCGGGGGTTGAGGGACGCGTAGGGGTCCTGGAAGATCATTTGGAAGTCGAGCCTCCGGCGGCGAATCTGGCTGACCGGCAGGTCTGTTAGGTTGCAGCCGTCGAGCGTGATGCTTCCTGAAGTGGGGCGGACGAGCTGCATGACCGTCCTCGAAAGAGTGGACTTTCCACAGCCCGACTCGCCGACCAATCCGAGGATCTCGCCTTTTTGGACGGTCAGGCTGACTCCATCGACCGCCCGGATGGTTTCCGTTTTGGATGAAAACGGGTTGGCGGAGCGCTTCGTGAAGTGAGTGTGGAGGCTATCGATTTCCAAGTAGGACACGTCAAAAGAGTGGCTTGAGGAGGGCTGTCTGGCAAGCCGAGTGAAAGAATTGAAAAAACCTGCATTTTCCTACTTGCCAAAAGTCCTCCGGCCATGGAGGTTCCGCGCGTCCGGGGCGTAACTCAGCCTGGTAGAGTGCCTGCTTTGGGAGCAGGATGTCGTCAGTTCGAATCTGGCCGCCCCGACCACTCTTTCTCAATAACTTACGAAGATTCAAGGCAGGCGAGGGGAACCTTTCCTGCCTTTTCTCTGCCCTTAAGGCCCGAAATGGCACATTGTGGCCTCCCTAACAGGAGTCTAACGGCCCGTCTTCTCCAGCGCGAAGAAGTCGGAATCCTCTGATACCTCGTTCCTCCCCCCTAGCTCACGATATCCATCAGCTTCCCGTAGCTGTCGACCATGTCGTATTTCACTTGGTCGGTGGAGATCTTGGCGAAGAACTTTTTGGCGCACTGGATACGGGCCTTTTCGATTTCGCGGAGTTCCAGGGAGGACATGGAACCCTTGGTCTCGGCGATGAAGTAGATGTGCTTCACTCTCCCGTCCTCGAAGGCGATGGCCCAGTCAGGGTTATAGTCGCCGACGGGGGTGGGAATGGAGAAACCACGGGGGAGCTTGGCGTAGACGGTGACCTCGGCACTGGTGTCGAGGTTCTCAGCGAAGGCTCGCTCGATGTTGGAGTCGGTGAAGACGTAGTCGTAGATGTGGTTGTTGGCTTTGAAGGCCTTGCTGAAGGCGTCCTTGCCCTTCTCCTTGGTGAAGATGTCCGAGTCCCAGAGCTCGTCGATGGGATCGTAGCTGAGGTGCTCGATGATCATGGTGGCCTTCTGCTCCTTGATGAGACGGGCGGCCTTGGCGATGAAGTCTTCGGGGTTGTCGCGGAACTGGGTGAAGACGGGGAGTTCGAGGCCTTTGAGAATGGCTCCGACGGTGCGACGGGTAAGCTGTGAGCCTTCGGCGATTTCTCCGATGAGGTCGTAGCGGACATTGGAGCGGATGCTGCCGGTGTTATACTCGGTTCTCTGATCCTGGACGGAAAAGCTGGTGCCTCCCGTGAGGTCATCATGCCCGATCTCGTCTTGCTGTTGTCCGCGCTTGATGTGGAACTGAAGCTTGCTGATGAGGAGCTCCTTGTTGAGGGCCTTGATGGCCTTCTGGACAAGCTCGGCACTGTCGAACTCGACGGTGTAGGCGGCCTTGCGGTTGATCTTTTCCCAAAGTGCCTGGAACTCCTTCTTTTTGAAGTTGTCGTTAAGTGGGTTCTGTTTCGCTTTCCGGCTGTCCTCGGTTTGAGGAAGGGCTGCGTCGGAGTAGACGGCGTCGATCAGTTCGATGATGGACGCGGTGTAGGGTTCGAGGTCGGCTGGTAGCTCGGCGATGGTGCCTTCGGCCTTCGCTTTGTGATAGGCCTCGGTGATCGTGTCGTGATCATCGTCCACGTATTCGTTTCTGATGAGGTAGCGATGGAGTTTCTTCGCCATAGTTCCGTCGATGGTTTTCTCCACGCCTTCGGCATCCTTGACGATCTTATCGGTGAAGTATTTCTCGTCGGCCTTGCGCGGGCGGGAGGAGAGATCCTTGCTGATGTCGGTCTGGAGACCTTTAACGAAGTCCTCGTAGGACTCGTTGGCGACGACGGTGAGGATGTTGGTCTCGTGAGCGGTGGCGGGGTTGTCCATGCGCTCACCGAACTGGTTCACGCAAAGGCGCATGCCTCGGCCAACCTCCTGACGGCGGGAGATGGTGTTGTCGCTGTGCTTGAGGGTGCAGATGACGAAGACGTTGGGGTTGTCCCAGCCTTCGCGGAGGGCGGAATGGGAGAAGATGAAGCGGGTGTCCTCCTCGAAGGAGAGGAGGCGTTCCTTGTCTTTGAGGATGAGGTCGTAGGCGCTGACGTCGTCAGTCGTCCCCGCGCCCTCTCCTTTGGCTTTGACCTTTGGATCGGTGAGCTTGCCCTTTTTGTCGATGGAGAAGTAGCCGTTGTGCGTGCGGGAGACCTCGATTTTCTCGAGGTAGCGCTGGAAGGGGGTGTCCTCGATTTCGAGGAAGTCATTGAGGAGGTTTGTGTATTCCTCTTCGAAGATCTGGGCGTATTCTCCGAGCTCCTTTTCTCCGTCCTCGTCGTAGAGACGGTATTTCGCCACCTCGTCGATGAAGAAGAGGCTGAGGACTTTGATGCCCTGGTCGTAGAGTTCGCGCTCTTTCTTGAAATGGGCGTGGATGGTTTCGCGGATCTGCATCCGTCGGAGGTCGGCTTCGTTGACGTCCCCGGTGACGCTGCCGACTGCGATCTCAATGCCATTGAGAAAGCTCACGGTGTCGTGCACCGCATCGATGTCGGCGACGACGTAACCACGATACTGTTCGAGGCTGTTGGAGAGGGTGTGGAGATTATCTCCTTTGGCGATCTTTCGGAGCACTCGCTTGGGACCGGATTGGGTCATCACTTCGATCTCCATGCGGGCAACAGGGGCCTGTTTGGATATGAGGATGTTTTCGAGGTAGAGGTAGCTGTTAGTCCCGCTGAGGCCCTTCTGGGCAATGCCGTGAACGGAGATCTTCTTGACGAGCTTCTGGTTGTAGGCGTCGAGGGCGTCGAGGCGGTGGATCTTGTTGTGCTCGGCCTCGTGGGTGGCGGAGTAGCGGAGGACGAAGAGGGGATCGAACTTGGCCAGTGCGTCGGTGGTCTTCTTACCCTCCATCTTCTGAGGCTCGTCGAGGATCAGGATGGGGCGGTTGGCCCGGAGGACGTCGATGGGCTTGCGTGACTGAAAGTCATCGAGTTCTTCGTAGATGCGGCGGTTGTCCTTACCGGTGGCATTGAAGGCCTGGACATTGATGATCATCACGTTGATTCCGGCACCGGATGAAAAGCTCTCCAGGTTGTGAAGTTGCTTGGAATCGTAGGTGAAGAAGCGAGGGCGCTTGGCGTAGTCCTGGAGGAAATGCTCGGCGGTGATTTCGAGGGACTTCTGGACGCCTTCGCGGATGGCGATGCTGGGGACGAAGATGATGAACTTGCTCCAGCCGTAGCGGCGGTTCAGCTCGAACATGGTCTTGATGTAGCAGTAGGTCTTCCCGGTCCCTGTTTCCATCTCGACATCGAGATTCACTTCGGCGCTCTTGGTGGTGATGAGCTTGGTGGATTGCGGGAGGTTCTGCTGGCGCTGGACGCGCTGAATGTTGGCGAGAATCGATTCGCTGGTGAGGGCGATGGGCGCGTTGCGGAAGGCCTCGGTGCCATAGTCCATTTCGGACCGCCGGCTCGTCTGCATGAGCGGAGAGGCAGGAGAGAGAAGCTAGCAGGATGAGGAAAGACCGCACGGGAATCGGGCTATCGGGTTTCGGAACCATCCCACCAGGCGTCGAGAAGCTTGGTGAGTTCGGCGACCCTGTCCGGGTTCTCTTCGGCAAGGTTCTTCGTTTCATGAGGATCGGCGATTAGGTTGTAGAGTTCGGGATCGCCCTTCGGGTTGTTCTCCTTGCCGTTACGGGTTCCGCCGTAGACCGGTGGCGGGAAGTTCTCGTGGTTGTGAAGGATGAGCTTCCAGTCGCCGTGGACGACGTAGCGTGACTCGAGATTGTCGGCCCGCTTGTCGATGCCGCGGATGTCGTGGGAATGATCGGCACCGAAGACGGTGTTGCGGGCCTTGAGGGCATCGCGATCACGAAGGTCGATGCCCTTCATGGTGTCGGGAACCTCGAGCTCTGCGACTTTGAGAATGGTGGGAGCGAGGTCTATTACGGAAACCGGGGTGCTTTCATCGAGGAGCGCACTGATGTGGCCGCGCCACTTGACCATGATCGGGGTGCGGACGCCGCCTTCGTGGACGTCCTGCTTGGAAAGGGGCGCGTATTTGCCTTTCTCCGGATTCTGGATCCAGCCGTTGTCCGTAACGTAGAGGACGACGGTGTTTTCGCTGAGTCCTCGATTGTCCAGCTCGTCGATCAGCTCGCCGCAGGTCTGGTCGAACCACTCGACCATTGCGTAGTAGCGGGCGACATGAGGGGAATCGACCATCGCTTTGTATTTCTCAAAGAGTTCGTCGGGTGGATTGTGAGGGGTGTGGGGGAGGAAGGGGGCGTGCCAGATGAAAAAGGGCTTTTCCTGTCCCTCGGCCTCATCAAGAAACTTGCGAATCGGAGTGATGCCGTTGCGTGAGATTTCCAGTCCGGCGTCCCCATGGCGACCGCCCCTTTCGGGATCGGCATGGGACATGGTGTGGGTGAAGCCAGATTGCTTCGGGTCGCCCTCCCACCACTTGCCGGTTTGAAGGGAGAGATAGTCTGCCTTGCCGAGTTCGCCGGCGAGCCCGGGATACATGCGGAATCGCTCATAGAGGGTCTGATGAAGTTTGGCTCCCTTCGGGTCACTGCGGGAGACCAACTTTTTTCCATCCCTCAGATCGTTGCCAGTGATGCCGTGCTGATGAGGGTAGACGCCGGTGAACATGGAGGCGAGCGAAGGGCGGCAGAGCGGAGCGGTGACGTAGCCGCGAGTGTAGGTCAGCGACTCGGCGGCGAGCTTGTCCAGCGCGGGTGTCTCGATCTGCTCATGGGACATGAACCCGTAGTCCGTCCACGCCTGGTCGTCGGAAAGGATGAGAACGATGTTAGGCTTGGCAAAGCAGAGGCTGCCGAGTGCAAGAGTGCAGATTAATGTTCGGATCATGTTGTCGATTCTTGAGGTTGGATGGTGCTTCGCTGGCTTTCTTCAAGAACTTCGGAGAATGGCCTGCCGAGCCCGTAGGGACGCCAGTCTGGAGAAATCAATGCGCTTCCATCTGCTGAGGTGCGTCTGTCTTTCGGAACTTTTTTTGGGGTTTGCGGAGTTAGTTCGAGGCTCGTTTGGAGTGCTACTACTTTTGAAAGGATTCCAAGCTGAACTCTTATCGAGAATCATGAATTATCGTTGCTGGAGCTTAAGGAATTGCAAATTGCCTAACCTCAATGCTGTTTCTCGATGATTTCATGGGCTACTCGGAAGCATGTTGAAGGTAGGGGGCGATGAGCTCGTCTTCTCGCGGCGTGGCGAGGGCTTGATAGAGATGCCAGATAGGTTTCTTGCCGTATGGGTCGCCTTGGGCGTCGGGAAACTTCCGCAGGCCGATGCGCAGTCCGCCTTCCTTGCGGTTGTCGATCCAGTTGTGGTAGTGCCAGGCCTCGATCGAATCGAGGGGTGCGATTTTTTTCCATGCGTAGGCCATGCCGGCCGCCTGGTCTTCGAGCGACTTTCGGCTGTAGTCCGGGGAGTTGAAGCCGTTCTCGCTGAGGTGGATCGGGCGGACTTCGGTGCCTCTGTATCGCATGGCGGGCGTTCTCATCCAGCGGTCGAGCACCTCGATGTTTTTCGGTGTGATCTTCGGGGTGTCGAAGGAGTCCGTAGCGTCCTTGTCTTCCCAGGTCCTTGGCTTGCGGAGCGATGATGGGTAGGGGTGATGAGCGAGCGCCCAGGGGAAGTCGCCTTCGGCGGTGGTGAACAGGGCCAAGGTCTCGAGGATGTCGCGCGAGGGATGGAACTTCGGATTCGCGGTCTTGGCCCAGTGATGGGTCAGGGAAACGAATGGCCGTGTGTGAGGGTCATACTGTCGGGTGATCAGGTGGACCATCCGCAGGGAGCGATGGTAGAGGTCGACAAAGGGGAGGAGTTCCTTTTCTCCGCAGTTGGTCCAGGTCCAGCCGGCGTCGACTTCGTTGTGGACGATCCAGTGGTGAACGCGGCCGAACTTGCCGTCGGGTCGTGTCCAGCGCTCGGCCATGAGGTTGAGGATGGCGCCGTAGAGTTCGATGCCCTCCTTCGAAGTCACGTTCGGCATGGCATAGGTGCCTTCGGCGACGGCATCCGGGTGTCCCAGAGTTTGCACGGTGGGACTGTTAGATCGTGCGGGGTTGGCGATGAGCAGAATGGCGGAGACCATCCGGCCTCCCTTCGCGGCTTCGCGGAAGGTGGCGTCGTATTTCTCGAGAGCCCGCGGGTTCGCGTGGAAGGTCCGGTCCTGCCAAGCGACCGGGAAGGAGCCTTTGGACGGGGTGCTTGAGAGCAGTTGCTCGAGTCGGACGTTGACGGTGACGGAGGCGATATCGAGGGCTTCGAGTTCTGCCTTGGGTCCGCGGTCGGCGCTCCAGCCGCCGAGTCCCTTCTTGGATTTCGGCTTGGCTGGCGGCAGCTCGGATGAACGGCAGATGACCTCGTCCGGGAAACGGGCGTGAGATCGCGGTTCGGGTCGGGCTCCAGAAGTCGCCACCACCTGCCAACGAGATGTTAGCCGATCCTGTTCTCTTCCGTTTCTTTGAATGAGGCGGGGGATGGTGAGCGAAAAGCTGCCGTCTTCCGCAGCTTTGATCGGGCTGGTGTCGACGAAGCGATTGGGGTCGGAAAGGAGCTTGTGGATCGGGAGTTCCGCGATTGCGATGGGCCCTCGTAGTTTACCGACGTTCCCTTGAAGGATGACCTGTTCCGAAGTGACGCGGACGGAGTTGATCCGGGCGGGAAAGGCGGTATCGAAGTAAGTTCGAAGTGTGGCCGTGGTTTCGGCTGCAGAAGATTTGGATCTGGAAAATTCGCCGGGGCGTTCGCGCCTAAGTCGCAGGTTCCGGAGGCGAAGGGTGGTGTCCTGTTTGATGGGCAGGTCGAGACGGAGTTGTTTCCAATTCGCGGGGAGGGGCTGATCATGGGCGCTGAGCCGGATTCGGTGCGGCGTCCATGCCTCGCTGTGGCCGAGCGGCTGTGACCAACGGGCGGCCTTGTTGTCGAAGGGCGGGCCGGGGATGAGGGCAAAGCGGGGAACCTCGCCGAGGCAGAAGTATTCGAACTCGAGCACCAGCGGACCAGCGGGGGTTTTGGCTGTTAGATTGGCATAAAGCGAGATGCCGCCGCCGGTTTGAAGTTCGTAGCTTCCGTCACCGCTGGGCTTGAGTGATCCGGGAGAGCCGTTGGCTTGGGTGATGGAAAGGGGCGTTTCCGCCCCGAGCTGTAGCACGAGAAAGCATCCGATTAGGAGACGAAGGAACATGATGGTGCGGGTTTAGATCAACGGAGGTCTTCGAAAGGAAAGGCTTGGCCCGGGGCGTCGGGGCCAAACTCGGGGTTGCGTTTGGGAAAGTAGGGTGCTGCGACGTTTTTTTTCAGCCATTCCTTAAGCTGGCGATGAAGTTGGGTGGTGAGTTCAGGCGACTCTTTGGCGAGGTTGTTCTTTTCGTAAGGGTCCTTGGCGATGTCGTAGAGTTCGAGGCTTCCGTGCCAGTCCCAGATGAGCTTGTGATCACCGACGCGGATGGCGGAATGGGGAGTGAGGGGCGTGCCGTGGTCGGGGTGCTTGACGATGACGTTGAAGGGATAGTGCCAGTAGAGCGTGCGTGGGGGCTGGGCTTTGGTGGGAGCCTTGAGTAGGGACACGGCGCTCCGTCCGTCGATCTTGTCGGGGATGCGGTTTCCCGTTAGTTCCGCGAGCGTCGGAAGGAAGTCGGTGGCATCGATGACTGAGTCGCACCAAGTCCCGCCTTCGAAATGTTCGGGCCAGTGAATGATGGTCGGGACGCGGATGCCGCCTTCGTAGAGACAGGCCTTGCCGCCCTTGAAGGGCTGGTTGTCGGTGGCCGCCGGGTCGGTGAATTCGACACCGCCGTTGTCGGAGGTGAAGACGAGGATGGTGTTCTCCGAGAGACCGGTTTCTTCGAGTGTCTTGCGGATCGCGCCGATGGAATCATCGAGGTGCTTGAGCATCGCGGCGTAGGTGGCATTGTCGTGGCCGAGGTGTCCGCGTTGGGGCTTTTTGGCGAAGTGGGCGATGGATGCCTCCGGCGCCTCGATCGGCGTGTGGACGGCGAATGGGCAGTAGTAGAGCAAGAATGGTTTGGAATCTTCGGGAAGACCGGCTTGCTCCTTGATGAAGGCGCAGGCGCGAGCGTTGAGATCATCGGTAAGGTAGTCGTGACCGGTGGGCGGCCCGGACATGCCGATGCGAAACTTGCCGGGCATCGTTTTTAAGAAAGGCTTGGTGCGGTTCCAGGAGCTTTGCCAGTCGAAGTACTGCGATCCTCCGACGTCGGCAAAGGCGAGCTCGCGGAAACCGTGGGCGGCGGGTTGGAGCTCGGCGACGCCGTGGCCTCCAAGGTGCCATTTGCCAATGAAAGCGGAGCTGTGGGTGGAAAGGACCCGGGGCAGGGTCGGCAAGGCGGGGTCGAGTGCCGTGTTTGAGTTGGCGTTGATCCAGGCTTGAGGACTACTGATCTTGTCCTTGTGGGCGAAGGCGTCATGGGGGCTGCAACCCTCCGGGACCTTCATGCCCTGATTGTAGTAGGTGCGGGTGTTCGGCGTGGCGGTGGTGATGCCGAGGGTCGATGCGATCCTGCCGCTCAGGATCGCGGCACGGGTGGGCGAGCAGAGCTGATTGGCGTAGGATTGGGAAAAGGGAATGCCGTCCGCCGCAAGTTTGTCGAGGTTCGGAGTTTCATAAAACAACTTCTCCGCAGCTTCGCCGGTGAAGTGGGTGGCGAAGGCATTGATGTCGGTGATGCCCAAATCATCAGCGAGGATGAAGACGATGTTGGGCGGTTGTTCCGCAGCCGCGAGAAGCTGGACTGTTAGGACGAGGGAGCAGAGAAGCGCTTTCATGGGACAATGGCTTATTCGGTGACCGAGGCATCGAGGCGGATGCGCAAGCTGTGGCGGCCGGAGGGTAGGGTGTAGTTTCCGCCGGAGACCTTTGCTTCCTTTTCATCATGGGCCCAGGCGAGGACTTCTCCCGGCGGGACGAGCGTGGCGCTGGCACCGGGCGGGACTTCGATCGTCCAGTTGAGAGTCCCGTCGTTCCGTTTCCACGAGCTTTCAATCCAACCCATGGCGGAGCGGAAACGGCAGTCGACGCTGTCGAGATGACCGGTCATGACCGGTTGTAGACGGAAGCTTTTGAATCCGGGTTCTTCGATCCGGATGCCGGCCAGACCGCTGTAGAACCAGTGGGCGAAGGCACCTTGGAAGGGATGGCTCATCGAGCGCTCCCAGCGCTGGCCCTTGTCGCCTTCGTCTGGCCAGACTTCCCAGAAACTGGTGGCACCTTGAGCGAAGAGATACTTGAAGCCCGGTGCGGTCTCGATCCGGAGCACGCTGTCGGCGAGGTCCTCGTGGCCGTGGTCGGCGAGGGCGGGCCACAGCGAAGGCGATCCGAACACGCCGGTCATGAAGTGGCTTCCGTCGGCCTTCACCTGCTCGGCGAGGCGGTCGGCGATCTCCTTGCGGCGCTTGGGCGGGGCGACGCCCCATTCGATGGCAATGGCCATGATGGTCTGGTAGGTCCAGCCCTCGTGCTGGTCCATGGCAAGGAAGAAGCCTTCGCGGCTCTGTGAGGCGATCGAGCGCCATTTGTCGATCTTGGCGGGATCACCGACGAGGGCTTCGGTGTCAGCCATGATGTCGGCACATCGGAAGAGACATGCGGTGGAGAGCATCGGGATGACCTCGCCGTAGTAGTCGCGCGGTTCCTTGCGCCCCGTTTCACCGGGTTGGCGAGGACGGCACCAGTCGCCGAGGCCGGCATTGACGATGCCCTTGTCGTCGGCAAGCGCCGCCACGTGGTCGGTCCACAGGCGCATGTGTTCGAGGTTTTCTGTGAGAACCCGCTCGTCGCCACTGAACTGATAGAGGTCCCAGGGAATGAAAACGATCGCGGAGCCCCAGTCGGGAGACGCTTCGCCGATGAAGCGCTTGCCGGGGGCAACCATGGTCGGAATTCCCCGAACCTTCGCCCGTACTTTGCGGTCCCCCATGCCTGCGCCGAATGTGAGCATCTTTTGAGTCCGTTCGGCGGTGGTCTTGATGTCTTCGACGTATTTCCGCCACATCGCCATCGAGTCGTAGCGGTACATGGTGAAAGGCACGCAAAGGTGGGCGTCGCCGGTCCATCCACAGCGTTCGCGGGCCGGGCAGTCCATAGGGAGGGCGAGGACGTTGCTCACCTGGGTCCAGTGGGCGGTGTCTAACAGGCGGTTGACGAGCGGGTCGGAGGATTGGAACTCGCCGCGGATCGGCAGGCGGGTGTGCAGAGGGATTCCTTCCAGCTCCAAGGATGTAGCCTCACCGTTTTCGACGGCTATTTCGACGAATTGGAATCCGTGCCAAGTGAAGGATGGCTCCCAGATCTCCGTGCCTCTGCCCGCGCAGATATAGACGTCGCGTTGATCCGCTTTCGTATGGATTGTGCCGGTGCTCAGTGTGTCGACCCGGCCATCGTCACCGAGGCGTTCGGCGAAGGTCAGGTTGATCCTGGTTCCGGCGGGGGCCTGGACTTTCAGGCGACACCAGCCGGTGAAGTTCTGGCCGAAATCGAGAACCCGGATGCCGGGTGCTGGTTCAGTCATGCTTTTCGCCGCTAGCGCAGGCTGACGAACGATGGGAGGAAGTGACTCTGCCTCCATGACACCGCCCGGGGCGGGCACTTCGACCACCGGGTGCCAGGAGCTGTCATCGAAACCCGTTTTGGTCCAGCCATCGACCCTCAAGCGCGCGTCGTGGACTTCACCGTGGTAGATGTTCGACGAGAGAATGGCACCCGTGCGGCATTTCCAGCTGCTGTCGCTTCTGATCTCGATCGGCGCTCCGTCGGTGCCGGATCCGATCAGCCGGGCGCACAGACGAGGTTCCCCGTAGCTCATTCCATCCGTTCCCCAGACCTTGTCTTGGTTGTAGAACCCGTCGCCGACGCGCACCGCGAGGATGTTGACGCCGGTGTGGAGGACTTTTTCGACGTCATGAGTGACGTAGAAGACGCGCTGATCGTAGTCGGTTTGTCCGGGTTCGAGGACTCCATCGCCCAAGCGCACGCCATTGAGCCATGTTTCGTGGTAGCCGAGTCCGCTGATATAGAGCCGTGCGTCCTTCGTCGTGCCGGTCCAGTTGAATTCCTTGCGGAACATCGGGGCGGCGGCACCGCGAAGTTTGGGATCCATTCCGATCCACGGCGTGATCCATTTTCCGGGATGACCGCGTTCGAAGCGCTGCTCGTCGCTCCATGGTCCGGGCTCGCCGTTTTTGTCGATGGCGCGAACCCGCCAGCGGGCCTTGTCACCGTCGGCGAGGGTCGGACCCTGCCAGACTTTCCATGGTCCCTCTGAGACGGCGAAAGGTTCGGGTTTCCAGGACTTCGGTCCGGAGTAGTCCTCGTCGCCCACCACGGTCTGGAGTTCCCACTTGGTGACGTCACTGGTCGCCGGAGTCCATTCGAGTCGGGGGGCGGAGTGGTCGGTCACCACCCAGGCCTCGCGGCCTTCGACGCGCATCGATTCGACGGGCGAAGCGTTGGTGGAAGCGACGGCGAGGAGGGAGAGAATGACGGATTGCAGGGGATTCATGGGGTCGTGCTATTTGGCCGTGCGGAAGCGGAACCAGTAGGCACCGTCATTGAGTGGTGGTAGCGGCTTCTTGTTAGATCGGGCCCAGCCCGGGTCGCTCAGGAGAAAGTAGCTGGTGTCCGGCTTCAGCTTGGGAAGGTCCGTGAACGTGATGGTCTTCTTTCCTTGGGCGGGATGGCTGGCGTCGGGATCAGCGGTCCACACGGGCGTGTCGGGATCCTGCACGCGATAGAGGCGAAGGGTCTTGTTTCCCGTGCCCTTGAAGTCGAGCGGATGGCGAAAGGTGAACGACAGTTCCGTGTCGACGGGAACCTCGGCGGCGGAACTGCGCGGAATCGAGTCTTCCACATTCCAGATCCGAACGAGACGGTGAAATCCCCATCCCTGGGAGGTCTCTTTCAAGGGGAGACGCCAGTCCGGAGGCATGGCGGTTTCTTCAGCGGCAAAGCGGTTCCAGCGGGCATCGATCTCGGCGAGTTGCTCGGGGTGGGATCCGGCCAGGTCGTTCGCTTCGGCGGGGTCCTTCTCTAAGTGGTAAAGTTGCCACGGTCCGTTGTGGATGGAGACCGCCTTCCACGGGTAGTCGAGGTAGCCCCGGGTGGTGGAATCAAGCGCCCAGAAGGTGGGATGGAGGGTCGCTTCCTTGGGAAGGTCCGCGTCCCGGATGAGGGGAAGGAACGACTTGCCGTGGAGGGGCGCCTGCTTGCCCGTGGGCCGATAGCTGGTGCCGGCAAGCTCGAGGAACGTGGGATAGAGGTCGGTGACGTGGGTCTGATGGGAGAGAATCGTGCCGGGTTGGTGCTTCAGTCCCTTCGGCCAGCGCATGATGAAGGGAACCCGCAGGCCTCCTTCATAGGCACTGGTTTTATAGTATTTGAATGGCGTGCATTTCAGCGAGGCCCAGCCGTTCGACATGTAGGGGAGGGAACTCTTGTCCCAGGGGAGCTGTTTTGCGTCCGTCGCGATGTTGCCGTTTCCGTAGTCGCCACCGTTGTCGGAAAGGAAGATGACGAGCGTGTTGTCGGCGATGCCCTTCTTGTCGAGATGCCGGAGCAGGCGGGCGACATTCTGATCGAGGCGGTCGATCACCGCGGCGTAGGTGGCCATGCGGAAGTCCTCGAGGGTGCGGGTCTCTTCCGGAAGTTCGTCCCACCTGCGGACTTCGGGGCCGGGTTCGCTGAGGACATGGCGCTCGTCGATCAGGCCGATCTCCTTCAGTCGATTGAAGCGTTGCTGGCGCAGTTCGCCCCATCCGGTTGAGAAGCGTCCGCGGTGTTTCTCGACGAGCTCGCGGGAGACATGGAGCGGCGTGTGCGGTGCATTGTAGGAAAGGAAGGCGAAGAATGGCTTGTCGTCATCGATCGCCCTGTCGATGCATTCGATGGTGTGATCAGTGAAGGAATCGGTGGCATACCAGTCCTCGGGTACCGGTGCCTTCTTGCGTTGGCGAAGGATCGAGTCGTCGCCGGTGAAGTTGTTGATCTGCCCCTGAAGGAATCCGTAGAAATGATCGAAGCCCTGGTCGAGAGGATGCTTCGGCTGGTGCCATTTTCCGGAAAGTGAGGTCTGGTAGCCGGCAATGGAGAGCGCCTTCGGAAGCGGAAACGAGCGGCGGTAGTTGGCGGACTGTGTGTGGGTGTGTCCTGTCAGGAGCGAGGTGCGCGTGACCGTGCACATCGGATCGACGCGGAAGTTGGCAAGTCGGGTGCCTTGGGAGGCGAGGCGGTCGAGGGCTGGAGTCTCGATCGAGGACCCGTAGCAACCGAGGTCGGAGTAGCCGAGGTCGTCGGCCATGATGAGGAGGATGTTGGGACGGGCCCCTTGCGAGGAGCCGATCGCGGGAAATGATAGCAAGATCCCAGTGAGCAGGGCCGCCCATCGATGTTGTCGGAGACCTGCTTTACGGACCTTGCCTAGAGCTCTGAGAGAGGATGGTGCGTTTGGAGGCATCACACTTATTTGACGATGAATCGATGCTGCCCCGGCCCGACCTCCTGCGACTTGGTCTGAGGCTCGTCGGACGTCCAAGGCGAGGTCTCGGGCAGGATCAGCTCTGCGGTGGTGTTCGGAGGCACGCTGGCTTCGTAGAGGAGACTGCCGTCGTCCTGACGCTTCCAGGAAACCGCGATGCGACCCTGCGGGGAATCATGATGGGCCTTCACCCACGAGATTGGCTCTTGGTCCGTGTCGTCGGAAGACTTCGTCGGGAAATGGGGATGGAGGAGGATTTTCGAGTAGCCGGGTTCGGCGGGAGCGATGCCGACGAGGGTCGACATCATCCACTCGGTCACCGCGCCGAAGGCGTAGTGGGAGAAGGAGTTCATCGCTGCGTTCATCTTGCCGTCTGCTCCGCCGAAGCCGTGTTCCTCGGTGTAGGAGTTCCAGCGTTCCCAGATGGTGGTGGCGCCGTTCTTCACTTCGTAGCCCCAGGAGGGGAACTTACGGGACTGCATGAGACTCAGGGCGAGGTCGTGATGTCCGGTGTCGGTGAGGACGGGAAGGAGTGGCTTGGTGCCGAGGAATCCGGTGCTCATGCCGGTGTTCTCCGGGCCGGCCTTGGATGCCAGAAGCTTGACGAGATGATCTGCGGTGGCGCGTCGTTCGGCTGGATCGGTGAGCATGTTGCAATCAAGGGCGAGGACGTAGGCCGACTGCGAAGAGGGCTCGATCGATCCGTCTTCCTGCAGGTGGTGGGCGCGGAAGTTCGCCCGCAAGGTCGCGAGCCAGTCGCGGTAGCGCGCGGCTTCATCCCCATGTCCTCCAGCCTCGGCCATTTCAGCCATCTGCTGGCAGATCTTGGCGAAATAGCAGAGGTCAATGTACTCGTGGGGCGTCTCGTCGTCGACGTTGAGCCAATCGCCCCACGGAGCACCGAAGGCGGAGCCTTCCAGTTCGGGATCATGTTTTTTCCGCGCCTCCATGTAGCGCGTCATGGCGGGCCAGTGGGCGTCGAAAAAGACCGTGTTGCCGGTGGCCTGCCAAAGGGAGTGGGGCACGATGATGCCGGCATCGGACCAAGCGGTGCCGTGGATGGCGCCGCCGTGACCGAAGGGGTAGGGGGCGTAGGAAGGGTAGTAACCTTCTGGGGTGATCGCGTCCTCGAGCTCGCGCAGCCACTTCTTGAAGAATGCCGCGACATCGGCGTGGTAGGCGGCGGAGGCGGCATAGATCTGCGCGTCGCCGGTCCAGCCCATGCGCTCGTCGCGCTGCGGGCAGTCGGTCGGCAGGTCGATCCAGTTCCCGCGCTGGGTCCAGACCGCGTTGTTGTAGACTTGAGTGACAAGTGGATCCGAGCATTCGAAACCGGACGAGAAGGGGGTGTCGGAATGCATGACGAGGCCGGTGACGGCGGTCAGCGGAGGCTTTTCCTTTAATCCTGAGAGCTCGACGAACTGGAATCCGTGGGACGTGAAGCGAGGAGACCAGCTTTCACCTTTGGAATCTCCCTTGCAGATGTAGATGTCGGTCGAGCGGGCCTCGCGGAGGTTCTCGGTCATCAGTCGTCCGTCGGGATGGAGCATCTCGCCGTAGCGGATGGTGATCTTCTGGCCGGCCTCTCCCTTGATCTGGAGCCGGATCAATCCGGCGATGTTCTGACCGAGGTCGAAGACGAAGGTGCCTGGCTTGAGCTCGCTAACAGATTCAGCAGGGATCTCTTCGGTGATACGGACCGGCTGGGCGGGATAGGCCTGGAGGACGGGCGGTTCGACGAAACCGAATTCCTGCTCCTCTTTCTTGAAGCGGTCGATGAAGACCTGCTTGTGCGAGCCGTTGTCGGCGGCGGGGATGGCGTTCTGCCATTTGCTGTCGTCGTAACCGTTGCCGGACCATGCGCCCAGTTCCTTGCGGGCATCGTAGCCCTCGCCCATCAAGAAGTCGGCTTCGAACTCGGGACCTGTAGCGACTTTCCAGGAGGAATCGGTGGTGATGGTCTCGGTACTGCCGTCATCGTAGCTGAGCTCAAGTTGCACCATTAGTGCCGGGGTCTTACCGTAGATGTTCCGGCCGGTCTTGAAGGGGCCGTAGCCGACCAGTTTGCCGTAGGCGACGTAGCCCGCATACCATCCGTCGGCGACGATCGCGCCGAGGGTGTTCTCACCCTGTTGGAACTGCGAGGTCAGATCGTAGGCGTTGTAGTAGGCGCGCTTGCGGTAGTTCGTCCAACCGGGGGCAAAGTAGGCGTCGCCGACCCGTTCGCCATTGAGGTGGAGTTCGTAGATGCCAAGCGCGGAGGCATAGGCGATGGCGCGGGTTACCTTCTTGTCGGTGCTGAGCTGCTTGCGGTAGTAGCGAGGCGCGGGTAGGTGGAGCTTCTGACGATCCTTGTGGAATGGGGTGGTGTCCTTGAAGGAGATCCAAGGGGCACTCGGCTGGGAGCCGATCAGAGCGGTGGTGAAGTGCTGATCCTCGCTCCAGGGTGAGGCTTCGCCGTCCGCATTCCAGGTCCGGACTTTCCAGTGGATTCCGGTGGTCGATGGTAGGACTTTGCCCGCATAAGTGACATGGGAAAATGGCGAGGCGACTTTGCCGTTGTCCCACAGGTCGGCTTTCCCGCCGGCCAGGATTTCCGCTGAGCTTGCAACGAGGATTTGGTAAGCGGTTTGGCTGAGGCCGGGCTCGTCACCCGTCAATTGCCATTGGAATCTGGGCTCGGAATCGTCGAGACCGACCGGGTTGCTGCGGTGTTCGACTTGCAGGCCGGTGGTTTCGTACGCCTGAAGTGGCAAGGTCAGTAGTGCGGCAAAGAGGATGCGGATCATGGAGAATAGAGTGCGGCCTTCGAAGCACGAAGGTTTAATTAGAGAGGGTTAGTCGGGGCGCTTCAGCCCCGGGTTGAAAGGACGTCCTTTTCGTAGCGCCGGACATCCTTCAGCCAGTCGCGGCCGACCGGGGTGTCGTGGCGTCGGCAGAACTCATCCCAGACCGCGCCGATCGGCATGGTCTTCGCTTCTTCCTGAAGGGCGAGGCGGGTGGTGTAGTCGCCGGCCAGTTCGGTGGCGCGAAGTTCCTCGGTGGGCTCAAGTAGACCGGTGAGCAATCCCCTCAGCGTGTTGCGCACACCGATCGTCCAGGCGGCGACCCGGTTGATGGAGGCATCGAAGAAGTCGAGTCCGACGTGGACGCGATCCTCCACCTTGTTGGCGACGATCTCGCGGGTGATGGCGAGTAGTTCGTCGTTGAGGGTGACCACGTGATCGGAGTCCCAACGCACGCCGCGTGAGACGTGGAGCAGAAGTTCCGGAACGTAAAGGAGGCAGGCCGAGATCTTTTCCGAGATCATCTCGGTCGGATGGAAATGTCCGGCGTCGAGACAGAGGGCGATCTGCTTTTCGATGGCATAGCCCATGTAGAACTCGTGGGAGCCGGTGACAAAGGCTTCCGAACCGATGCCGAAGAGCTTGGACTCGACCGCATCGATGTTGTTAGGGGTGGGGGTGGCGAGAATCTCGTCGAGCGAGGCCTTGAGTCGCTCGCGCGGAGCCATGCGGTCGGCGGGGACATCCTTGTAGCCATCGGGAACCCAGATGTTGGTCACGGCTTTTGAACCGATCTGCTTTCCCATCTCGTCGGCAATGACGCGGGATGCCTTGCAGTGGTCGATCCAGAATCGACGGATTCCCTCGTCGGGAGAGGACAGGGTCAGGCCGTTGTCGGCGAGCGGGTGGGAGAAGCAGGAGGGATTGAAGTCGAGCCCGATGTGTTGGTCCTTGCACCAGTCGATCCAGCCTTGGAAATGCCTGGGCTCGATGGCGTCGCGTTCGACAGGCGTGTCGGATTCGAGGTAGATGGCGTGGAGATTGAGGCGATGGCTGCCGGGGATCAGGTCGAGGGCCTGTTCCAGATCCTGGCGCAGTTCATCCGGGGTGCGGGCCTTGCCGGGGTGGTTGCCGGTGACCGCGAGTCCCGATCCGAGGTCGCCGTCGGTGTTTTCGAAGCCGCCGACGTCGTCACCCTGCCAGCAATGGATCGAAATGGGGATGGTGGCCAGTCGCTCGAGGGCGGCCTCAGTGTTGACTCCCCAAGCAGCGTAGGCATCGCGGGCTTCGGGGTACATCGTGGACGGTGGATTAAGTGTGGGATTGGACATGGGGATCAGATTTCGACTTCGGAATCGGAGGGTTCGCCTGCATACATCCCCCTAAATCCTACTGAGTCACTTTAGGACTACTCAACCAGAAGACCTAAATGAAGAGCTCTATACGGGGAGTGTTGATGATTTTCTGGTCTTGTCTTGAGACACGAATGTGCGTCACCACCTCTGACGAGAACCGCTCAGAACGGATGGATGCCCCTGAAGCTGCTCAGGGACATCAATGGAATTCGGTGCGACACGTCGCACAAGTCGACCTTCAGCCGCCAGTCGTCTTCATAGATGACCGCGCCGGTCGTCTGGTCGGCATCAATCACTCTGAACCGATTCGTCCTACTATGAGGGTAGTAGAGGCCTCGCGCGCCGGGAGCATCGATGGTCACGAGGCCGACAGGGAGGCGCCCAGATCTCGCGGTCATAGCGGACCGATATGGAATAGATCATCACCCCCATGTCGTTCGGGCCCGATGCATGGACGCCCGAACTGAACGACGGAGAAAAAATATAGAAGGGGGGCATGCGAGATTTCACGCAAGCCCCCCTATCAAAAAACCTGGAATGATCGACGCAGCTTCGATTATCGGCGTCGGCGAAGGAGCATTGTGCCGGCTCCCGTCAACAGCAGTAGGGCGCTGGATGGTTCCGGGATGACCTCAAGCCGGTCGAGTTCAAAGGGGGTGCCGATCCTTTCGGCGGCTGTGCCACCATCGCGGACGTCGATGCGGAGGGACTCCAGAGTGCCAGTGCCGAGATCCAGGCCGCTCCATGTGGCCAGGTAGAAATTGCCGGCTCCGTCCGCTGCAAGGGTGGTCGGATCGCCAAGGCTGTTGTTGTAGCTACCAGCAGCCGGGTTCGCCGCCCCAGGGGTATCGTATGCAGCGGATCCCCAAAACACATTGAAATTGCCGGCAGCAAGGGCGTCGTTAAACAGGCCATCCTTATTCATGTCGATTCTCAGACGCAGCGTGATCGTGGTGATGTCGGCGAGGTTAATGGTGGCCCAATTTGTCGAGAAGCTCCCGTTCGTGCGGACCTGAGGATCGCCGTGGTTGACGACACCTTGAAGAACCGACTCGTTGTTCGCGCCTGCTGCGGTGGTGTAGCCTTCGGTGAAGGCGGTGGAACCGACAGTGGCACCAATGATTCGGGTGCCACCGTTGAAGTCGACCCAATCACCGGCAACTCCGTCGCCGTCGGCTTCGTAGTTGAAGGTGCCGTCAAATTCCTCGACGAAGAGCGCGGCGTTGACCGAGGTAAGGCAGAAAGCCGTGAGAATGGTAGCGAAGGAAGCCGTTGAGAGGAGGCGAGTTATCTTCATTTGCTGTGGTGGGTTATTTGTTGGGATTTTGCTAAGAATACGGTTCGAATCCTCCGTTTTTGGGAAAACTAGAAGGCTACAAACACAGGGGATTCGGAGTAGAAAAAGGCAGTCATTTCTGCAGTAATGAGTCGGATGGTGAAACAAGCAGACATGGATGTCATGAGACACGTTTGTGTGTCACTGATCGGCCCGGACCTAGGCTCAGGGGCGGGCTTCCGAATGCCTTTGGAGCGGGAAGGAGTTCAAAACGGATGAATGCGTTTGGCATTCTCGAAAATCTCCCGAGGTGAGCCGTAAAGAATGTAGAACTCACTACGCATCGCCTCATACTGGGTGGACGGGAGGCGGGTCGGGTTCATCAGCCCAAGGTGGATGCCGCGGAATCCGCTCAGGGACATCAATGGAATTCGGCGTGACACGTCGCGCAGGTCGACCTGCAGTCGCCGGTCGTCTTCATAGATGACCGCGCCGGTCTGACGGTCGGCACCAATCACGCTGAATTGGTTCGTTCTACTATGAGGGTAGTAGAGGCCTAGCGCGCCGGGAGCATCGATGTCATCGTTTTCCGCGATCATGAAGAGGGGAACCGCCACCGGGGCGTGGACATCCTCCGGATTGGGAATCCGTGATTGGAGGACAGTGTTGTAGTGGATGTCCCTCAAGGTCAGGCCGGTTCCGTCGGACGGGCGCTCGAGCATCCTGATGTCCCCGATGGCGGGTCCGGTCACGAGGCCGACGTAGGGCGGCGCCCAGATCTCGCGGTCATACCGGACTGATATTGAGTAGATCATCACCCCCATGTCGTTGGGGCCCGATGCATGGAC
The DNA here is from genome assembly GCF_042664875.1 of Haloferula chungangensis. Classification (NCBI taxonomy): domain Bacteria; kingdom Pseudomonadati; phylum Verrucomicrobiota; class Verrucomicrobiia; order Verrucomicrobiales; family Verrucomicrobiaceae; genus Haloferula; species Haloferula chungangensis. Next base: position 608,600 of record NZ_JBHTBS010000001.1, read on the forward strand.
GCCGGCAGGCTGAGCGACGGAAAAGTCGGTGACCGTGCCGTTGTTAGGCTTGTACTCGGAGGTTCCGGGGCCGAACTGGCTGAGGGCGTGGCCCGGGTCGCGGACGTAGCGGTATTCGAAGTAGTGGCGGACGGCGGGAATGGTGATCTCGCACGTGCCGAGATAGGATGTGCCGGTGGTGCCGAGAATGTCCTCGTAGGTTCCGTAGTAGTCGAATTCGCTGGTGAGCTCCGTTGCTTGCTGGCCGTCCAAGGTAGTCTCGTTGATGCCATCCTCGTCCGAAAAGCCTCCGTCGTCCTTGTAGGCGTCCGCCACGAGGTTTTCCCACTGGTTGAAGTCATACTGACCGTCGCCATTGTAGAGGGTGGCGGGACGTGGTGCCACGACCAGGGTCTTGCCGTCAGCTGAGGGGACGACGCGGCAGATGGTGCCCGCCGGGTCGCTGTAGCCGGCTTGGGTCGGGTTGTAGACCAGGTTGTGCAGGCGGTCGCGCATCGCCGACTGGCCACCGCGACCGAAGCGGTCCGCCTGAGGCCCCATGATGTCCCCGATACCGGGTAGGGAGATCTCGTTGATGAAACCACCCCCAAGCTCGGAGACTCCGACCGTCATGGCTCCCGAGACGAGTCGGTGGGTGACCGCCGATTCGTCCGAGTTCGCGACGACGGTGAACCAACTGGACTGTGGGGTAGAGTCGAGGGTGAAGAAACTCTTTTCGCCGATGATCGGAACGTAGATCTCGTAGTAGCCGTTATTCGGGAGGGCGGCGGAGAGGTTGGTCTGAAGAAACGGGCCGCTACTGCTCAATGAGAACGGTGTTAGAGTCCAGCTGTCGGCGCTCAGGTCCTCACTGCGGAGCAGCATCAGGTCCTCGAGCGGATCCTTGGCATCAATCACCAGCCGGATCGTCTCCCCGATCACTTCGCTGGAAACGATGGTGGAAGGTGGAGGCGGTGGAGCGTTCGTAAAGAGAAGCTGGTCGCCCGTGGCATTCAGGGACAGCGAGCCGGTCGGGATGTTGACCAGTGTCAGGTTGCTAGATAGTGCCGCGAGTTCAGCTTCCGAGAAAGTATCATTGCCGAGATCGATGAGGACGAGATTCTGAATCGTCTCCGGTGCCGCCAGGCTGGCGTCGACCGTGATGATGGGTGTTCCTGACGAGTTGAAGGAATCGGCCGTGATGGTGGTGATTTCCCCGGCGGTGTTGGTGATGTATGAAATGCCCGCCTCGTTTTCCAGGTTGAGGCTGTTGCCGATGTCGATCGTGCCGGCCGTCCCCTGGATCTTCAGGGTGCCAGCGGTGAAATCGAGATTGTTATCCACGAGCAGCGAACCGCCTGACACCTCCACGGTGGCGGACTCATCCAGACCCAAGTCGAGGTCGCCAGCGTTGTCGCCGCCGAAGCTGGCGTCCACATGGATCGATCCGCCCGTCAGCCGGACGATGCTGTTCTGGCTCAGCACGGATCCGCTGCCGAACACGTTGAGCCGAAGCGCTTTCGTGACCAGTGAGCCGCCGTCGACGAGCAAGCTTCCTTCACCATTGTTCTGGATGCCGACGATGGTTTGGTTGGTATTTGTTACCACCCCTCCGGAGACGATGCTCACTTCGTTGGCGATACCGCGACCAACCTGTAACTGGCCATGCACCGGAACCGCCTGAGAGATGCTCATGCCTTGAGCCGACTGGAACAAGGCATTGTCCTCCGAGGTCGGCCAATCGGCGGCACCCCCGCCGCCGCCCCAGTTGGCGCCGTCGAGCCAGTCGTTGGGATCGGAGCCGGCACCACGGTAAGTGTAGTTTGCGCCGGAGGAAGGTAGAATTAGGAGTAGCGTAAAGCTTGGCAGGATCGCGCGTCCTAGAGAGATCATCTTCATGAGAATGGATGGCCCGGACCGCTGAAAGGCCTGGAGAATGTCGACGGGTGCTTTAGTCGGTGACCTCCAAGCGGTAGAAGGACGGTGAACTGCTGTTGGGGTGGATCAGCGAGGCAGGCTCGGCGGTCGACACCGTGCCGGTGGTGTCGACGGGGTCCCAGTCCTTCAGGTCATCGGAATGCCAGAGGGTGTAGCGTCGGCCGATGAGCGTTCGGAATTCTACCGCATAGGATCCGTCGCTGAGCAGGGCTCCTGACTCGATTTGGAAGAAGTCGGAGGGGTTGCCCGGGTCGGAACCAGCCAACAGTTCTTCCCAGTCGGTGAATGGGTCGCCATCTCCGTTGTAGGTCGGGGTGCCGTATTGCAGCGGGGCGGGGTAGGCAGCAGGAGCTCCGTCGGTGAAGGGGAGCACGTAGCGGGCGTCCGTTTCCGTGGAGGGGTTGCCGGTGACATAGAAATCGATGCCGTCGCCGTTGAGCGGGGATTGACCTTCTGCCGGCAACGCATTGTACCAGGCCATCATCTCCGCTTTCAGAGCCGCGAACTTGGTGGGGTGATCCGCCTTCACGTCGTAGAGTTCCATCGGATCGCGCGCGAGGTTGAAGAGCGCTTCGAGCGATCCATTGCGATAGTACTTCCACTCGCCGTCCCGGATGGCGATTTCACTGCCCCAGTCCCAGAACATCGGCTGGGGTCGGGTGAGCAGCGCTTCGTCTCCCTTCAGACGGGGGAGGATATCGACGCCGTCGAACTCGGGCGGAATGGTGCCGCCTGCCAGCTTGAGGGCGGTGGCGGTGAAATCGAGGGTCCAGACTGGTTCATCGATCACCTGTCCCGGGGGGATCGTCCCTTTCCAATAGGCGAACATGGGCACCTTGATGCCGCCTTCCCAGAGCGAGCCTTTCTCGCCACGCAGGGGGAGGTTCTCGTTGCCGGTCCAGGCGCCGAGGGTGCCGCTGCCGGGCATGCCGTTGAAGAACTTCGGTTGGGCACCATTGTCGCCTGAGAACAGGATCAGGGTGTTTTCCTCGATACCCAGTTCACGCAGCTTCTGCATGACACCCGCGACGGCGTCGTCGATGGCGAGGACGAGTCCGAGACCGAGGCGGCGGATGTCGTTCATCTCCGCCGAGTAGTGGGGATAGTTCAGCACCGGGAAGTTGGTGTAGTAGGGGTCGTTGGTGCTCATGCGCGGCAGATGTGGGCCGTAGAGGGAGAGGTAGAGGAAGAAGGGCTGGTCGCAGTTGCGCTCGATGAAGGCCTCGGCGGCCTCGCCCTGGACGATCACGCGGTTGCGCGAGTCCGCGATGGATTGCACCGGGTCGACGGTGTTGCCCGCGAGGTCGAAATTGGCGACATAGGGGCTGATGGAGTTCCGCCAGTGTTCCTGAAAGCCGCGATTCTCCGGATTGTAGGCGGATCGGGTCCCGGGGAAGTCCGTGCCTTCAACGGCCTCATTGTGCGGTTCCAGATGCCACTTTCCGATCATGCCGGTTTGGTAGGTTCCGAGGGCGCTGATTCTCTCGGCGATGGTGGGGATATCCAGAGGCATCGGGTTGGCTCCCCAGATGGGTCCATTCTGCCGAGTGCCGAAGGTATTTTGAATGCGTCCTGACATCAGTCCAGCGCGGGATGGAACGCACTGGGGGGCCGTGCAATAGCCGTGCCGCATGAGGGCACCGCCTGCCGCCAGCAGGTCCATGGCGGGTGTTTGGACATTGGTGTCGACGCCGTGGATTCCGAGGTCGGTGTAGCCGTGGTCATCGGTGAAGATGATGATGACGTTGGGAATGGTGGTATTCGGAACCTTGGGCTCCGGGGGAAGGGGAGGAGGTCCCACCGTGACGGCATCGATGGCGAGCGAGCGGTCGGTGGATGCCGCCGCGCTGTATGAGGCGATGGTGAAGCTCAGGATGTCGTCCTCGGCCTCGGCCTGGACCTCCAGCGAGAAGCTGAAGGAGACTGGAGAGGAATCGTTGGCCTGTGTGCCGAGCAGCACCGGGGAAAGAGAAGCGCGGGTGGTGGTTTTCGTACCGTCCTGCAGGATGGCCTCGCAGTAGATTTCGTCGTTCCGGCGTGCCATGCCATAGACGGTCATATGCCTTATCTCCGTGCTTCCGACCGTGGTATCCACGCTGTAGTAGGCGCCTTTCGTGAGATCGAGGGTGGGAGCTCCTCCGAGAAGACCGATCGAATACTCCCTCCGCCGATAGTCATCCGGATCATGCGCCGTCGGCGCGCTGGGGTTGTTCACGGTGCCGGTTCCATCGCTCCAAGTGTAGGTATGGGCGGTCCGGTTTTGTGCGAGTGCCGAGCCACCGCCCTGCGCCGTGAGTGCGATGGTGCTATCAATTTTTTCTGCAAAGGTATCGGTAAGCTCGTCCGGCCCGTTCATCCACCAGTCATCGGCGAGATCAAGATCGACGCCGAGGACTGCCCCCTCGTTGTAATCGCCGTTGTAGCTGATGGGTGTCGCATGGAGAGCGCAGTTGCAACAAAGCGCAGCTGAGAGACTAAGGAGGGTTTGCTTCATTTGGTGGGTTCTTAGGGCTGGTGGGCGTAGCCTTCGCCCAGAAGCTTCGGCGATTGTCGGGTGCTGTCACGGCACACGAAGATGTGTCACCTTCTTGCAAGCTCGCCCGAGAAGGGCGGTTCTTAGGTTTCCTCCGCGCGGGTGATTCGCTGGCGGGTCATAGGCCGGGTAGGAATAACGGTGTCATTGCCCATCCCGTCGCTCCGCGTGTTCCTCACTCACTGTCCAGTTCTTCAGGGGAACACTCTACGATCGCATGATTGACTGGTTACTTCGCATGCGCTCGATAAAAGCCTGAGCCTCCCGGAGCAGGGAGGGGGTCCGTCAACTCAGTTGTTTCCGAGGTGTCGGCTAGGAAATCCTCAAGGGGAAACCAGGTGTCCAGGTCATAGGAGACTTCCAGTAAGTACGAGCGGCCGCTCACTGTGGGGAAGGAGAGAACTTTGTTCTCGCGCTCATCCCTTATCTGTAATTTCCAGAATTCCGACGGGTCAAAGATCGAAGTGCCTGCAATCATCTCGTCAAAATCCAGCACGCCGTCGCCATCGGTATCGATGTTGGCTTCCAGCACATACGGATCGAGGCCGTTCTCCACCTCGATGTTATCCGGAAGACCGTTCCCATCGGAATCGGGGTCGCGCAGATTCTCAAGGGCATCGCCATCGGGATCATTCAGTCCCTCCGCACCATCAGCCTGACCGTCGCCATCCTGATCCCCGGAGGAGGCAATCACCCATTCCAGCTGGAAAGAGGCTCCCGACAGGTCGGAGGGGTAGATCCGCATTCCGGTGATTGAATCGGACCAGTCGGAATCAGCCGCGCAATCAAAGGAAATCAGCTGATCCGAGCCCGCGCTCGTATACGTTGCCGTCACCTCCTTGGTGATGTCATACGTTCCATCCTGATCGGTAATCCACCGCAGTTTGCAGGTTCCGTTTGCCGAGGCGTTGATCCGTAATAGCAGGTGGCTGAATTCTCCGGAACCGAAGAATAATTGTGCTCTCTGAAGATATGCCGAGCCGGATGAACTGGTGCCGGAGAGCTTGCCTCCGTTCACTTGCTGACCAGTGACTCCCGAGACGGTCCAGCCTTCAAAGTTGTCATTCGTTTGAAACTCAAACCCGTAGTCTGAAGCGTCGTGGGGGTTTCGATGTGCCAGATATTCCGTGTAACTCACCACTCCATCACCATCATGATCGGGATAGAGTTCCCCTCCGGGGTAGAAATCATCAGCAGTATATTGAACCAGCTTCTGATTGTAGGCGCTTCCGCCGAAAAGCAAGCGCTCGCCCAGCCGGGTTTGAACATCCCCGGTTGGACGATCACCTGCCGGTAATGCGAGGAATTCTTCATTCGCATTCAGCAGCGTCATGGCATCGAGAGCCGCCAATTCCAAGTGGGAGGCGCCGTTCGTCAGTTCGGGAATGATGTAGTTGTTTAAGGCGCGATCGCGTTGGCCCAGTCGGGCGAGGGCAACGGCGGCGGCCAAGCGGACGTTCGGGTCAGGATCTGCCAAGGCGGTTTCCACCGCGGCGATGGCCGGACGCGCATTTCTTCCGAGCATGCGCAAACCCATGGCGCCCCAGTAGCGGATAAGGACGTTTGGATCCTGCACCGCCGATACAAATAGAGGAAGATTGGCAGGGTTTCGCATGCTGGCGGCATTGGCGAGGGGCAGGATGGTGGCGATGGGGAAATTGCCATTGGACTGCGCCCAGCTATGGATCGTATCGCTTCCGGAACCGTCGATGACCTCCATCATCGGTTCGGGGATGAGGCCCGTATCACGGTTGGCGAGCATGTGGCCGTCAAGGGCGCTCCTCATCGACGACAAGGTGGATGCGTAGGCAGGATTGGCTGCGAGGTTGTTGACTTCGTGCGGGTCGGCATTGGTATCGTAGAGCTCTTCGGAGGGGCGCTGCTCGAACAGTGCGGAATGTTCCGGCGAGGTGTTTCCCTTGGCGTATTCGTGCCACTGCCCTTCCTGGCCAGGCTGTCGAGAGAGGGAGAATTCGTTGAACTTGAAGATCGGGCGATCCGGATTGTAGTTGCGGATGTATTTGTACTGCCCGTCGGTGACACCTCTAACCAAATTGATGGCTTCGTCAGCGCGATCCATAAAGAGGAAGGCAGTTGCGGGTGCGGGACCCGGCGTTTCGCCCATAAAGGCTGTGCCGGTCATTTCTGCCGGAGGAGTGACTCCTGCCAAAGTCAACCAAGTGTAGGGCATGTCGAGAAACTCCACCAGCCGGTCGGTATAGGCGCCGTCCGCATCGGTGCCGGTGATTGCGGGAGCCAGATGCTGCAAGGCAGGTGGCACATATACGATCATGGGAACCCGCGTGCCGGAATCATACAGATAGCGCTTCGATCGGGTAAGAACACCGCCGTGATCAGAGCAGTAGACCACAATGGTGTTGTCCGCCACGCCCCTTGTTGTCAATTCCGCGACAAGTGCGCCCACCTCATCGTCCATGTCTTCCAAGTCGGCATACATCTGTTGCCAGTCGGAAAGACTTGCGGTCGTCTTCATTTCATAGGGCGGCTGGACTGCATTGATTGCGGACTGCGTGGGAAGGGCGTCCCCATTGTTAAAGGCGCTCTGCGTGCTGCTGATCTGCCCTTCGTGGGTTGTTCCAATGTTGATGATGCAAAAGAACGGGGTGTCGGCGGTGGGGCGATTCTTATAGTGCGCATTAGGGCCCATGTCATTCCAGACTTCCGCCGGATTCACCTGGCTTAAGGCAATGTTGAAATCATCCTTGTTGTCGTTCGTCACGTAGTATCCCGCTGCGCTGAGTCGTTTCGGGTAGTAGTCTGCGGTGAACTGCTGGGGGATCCGATAGCGACTGCGCATGGGCGTATTGCCCCGTGCAACCGAGGGTACGCCGGTTAGCCAGCAGTTGCGCGCCACTGCACAGACGGCTCCATTTGAGAAGGCTGAGGTGAAGCGAACGCCGGTGGAGGCGAGAGTGTCGAGGTTGGGGGTGCGTGCGACGGGGTCGCCGTAGCATCCGAGGAAGCGGCCATTGTCCTCGCTGGTAATCCAGAGGATGTTGGGACGCGGAGATGGCGGGGAGGGGGGCTGCACTCCGACATCGGCGGCTGTCGTTCCGATGCGCAGCTCATCGACCTTCATGCCGGCGCGCAGAAAGCGCATGTCCATGTTCTCCGAGGCGAGAGCAGCACCACCGTCATACTTAATGTCACCGGTGGCCGTGAGATTTGCACCGCCTAGAGCAACGGTGACATCCGGATCGATCCAGAGCTTCCACACATCGGAACCCGCCGTATCGGAAAAGACATACTGTCCGACGATCAGGTGGTTGGCCCCGGTGGAAACGGTTGTGGTGCCGTTGGCGGAAGTGCCGGACATACCCCAGAGTTCGACCCCACCCAGTTCATTGATCACGAGCATGGTGTCGCTTCCATTGTTGCGAATCACAGCATCGCCGCCGCCTTGGAAAAGCTGAAAGCGGAATTCGTCACCATTCGAGTCACCTGGGGTGGCGTTGACCATCAGTGAAAACCAGACCTCATCCCCATCATCGGTGAATCCAGATGCATTCCACCCGCGCGTGATTCCCTGCACATTGCCTCCCACCGGATTCGATAAGGAATTGCCGTTGGTCGGCAGGTTGGGATAGGTCAGATCGGCTGCTGGATTTGCCACGGTGACTCCTGCGGGAGCCGCCCAGGCTCCGCTCCACCCGGCACCTCCGTTCTGTGAGTTCAGAGCTGCTCCGGCAGGATAGTCGAAGTCTTCATGAGCGATGTCTGTTGCGTGAGCGGTTTGCAGTCTGAGTAAAAGAAGCACTACCGGATAGATGATTTTGACGGACTTCATGGGTGGGTTTTTTCTCACACTGGTTTGGTCGTCCGGTGGCTTCGGCCTAAGCCACGCCAGTGGTGGTGAGATTGTCTGGAAGGTTTAGGGGGCGGAGAGGGAGAGATCAGTAGACGTGTGCAACACCAAAATAGGAGCCAGGATTCCGGAGAGCCTCTCCATCAGTGGAACGGTTTGAGAAACAGGACATGCTGCCCTGTTCTAGGACTTCCCTACCCGTCCAGACCCTCTTTGCTCAGAATTAAGGGCCGAGGTTAAGATGATCTCAAGAGACACGATTGTGTGTCAGGTCGAGGAGGGGAGTTTCCGAATAGGCTTTCCCATGATTCAAGATCTCCGGGCGAGAAGCCCGATGACGTTGACGAAATATTGGATGCCGATCGTGTGCGTCGTCGGTGTGCTGATGGGGCAGGGGTTGTCCGCCAAGTTGCCGGAGAAGCCGAACGTCGTGGTCATCCTGGTGGATGACATGGGCTTCTCGGACATCGGCTGTTTTGGTGGTGAGATTCCGACGCCGAATATCGACGCGCTTGCGGCGGGAGGGCTGCGTTTCACCCGTTTCTATAATGCGGGCCGCTGCAGCCCGAGCCGGGCTTCGCTGCTTACCGGGCTCTATTCGAATCAGGCGGGCGTCGGGCGGCTGGTCAAGGACCAGAAGCTACCGGGCTACCGCGGCGGGCTGAATGATCGTTGCGTGACCCTGGCGGAAGTGCTGGCTCCGGCGGGTTATCTAACAGCAATCACCGGCAAGTGGCATGTCGGAGGCGAGGACGGGCTCGAACCCGGTCCGTGGATGAGGGGTTTTGAGCGCGGACTGAACGCGCCAACAGGTGGATTCTATTTCGGCTCGGCAAAAGGTTTGAAATTGTACCTGAATGGCGAGGAGATCGATGGAAAGGACCACCGCCTTCCGAAAAACTGGTACGCCACCGACCTGTGGACCGAGTATGGATTGAAGTTCGTCGACGAGGCGATCTCGGAGAAGAAGCCATTCTTTCTCTATCAGGCGAACTGTGGGCCGCACTTTCCGCTGCAGGCACCGGCGGAAGACATCGCCGCGTTCCGGGGAAAATACCGGATGGGATGGGACGAATTGCGGAAGAAGCGCTACGCGAAGCAAAAGGAACTCGGGGTGATTGGTGAAAACTGGGAGCTGTCGGCCCGCCCAAAGGAGGTTCCGGCATGGGACTCGCTCAGTGAGGAAAAGAGGGATCAATTGGATCATGTGATGGCCGTCTATGCAGCCGTGATGACGAGGCTCGACAAGTCGGTGGGCGATCTGGTGGCGGGATTGAAACAGCGCGGGGTGTTGAACAACACGCTGATCCTTTTCATGAGCGACAACGGCGGCAGCGGCGAGTCTGGTGCGAAAGGCGCATTCAAGGGCGATCCGACGAAGGCAAACTCACGTTGGCTGAGCGGAGCTGGCTGGGCCTATGCTCAGGACACTCCGTTTTTCCTCCACAAACGCTTCAATCACGAAGGCGGTATCGCCACTCCCTTGATCGTCTATTGGCCGGATGGCATCGACACGAAAGGAGAGCTGAGGAAGCAGACCGGTCACTTGATCGATCTCATGCCCACTCTGGTCGATGTCTGTGGGGCAACCTATCCGAAAGACTTCAAAGGTCACGCGGTTCAACCAATGGAGGGCGTCAGTTTGGTCCCTGCTCTTTCTAACAAGTCGCTTGATCGAAACGAGATTTACTGGGAGCACCAAGGCAATGCCGCACTGCGCAGCGGAAACCTGAAACTGGTGCGCAAGCTGAAGACCGGGAAATGGGAACTCTACGACATCGAAACCGACGGGACAGAAACCCACAACCTGGCGTCCGAACAGCCTGAGAAGGTCGAGGTTCTCACGAAGAAGTGGCAGGCTTGGGCCGAGCGGGCCAACGTGCTTCCCGCACCCTAACGGAAGCCTTCATAGACCCTTGAAAGATTCTCTTTTCATGAGCCCAACCAACTTGATTCCCATCGTCCTTTCCCTCCTGCTCTCACCTCTTGTCGGGCAGTCCGTAGTGGCCGAAAACGGCCTTCTTCGCGTGAAGGGCAGTCGGATCGTCAACCGTGAAGGAACCGCCGTTTCGCTGGCCGGAAACAGCTTCTTCTGGAGCCAGTGGGATCATTCCGGATTCTGGAATCCCAAGTGCGTGGCTTGGCTGGTGGACGACTGGAACAGTGCGATCATCCGGGCACCCATGGGTGTCGAAGAACCGGGTGGCTATCTTGAGAAGCCGGAGGAGAACGAGCGCAAGCTTCGGACCCTGGTGCAGGCGGCGGTGAACGAAGGGGTCTATGTGATCATCGACTGGCACTCGCACTACGCGGAAAAGTCGACGGCGGAGGCGGTTGAGTTCTTCGAGAGAATGGCGAGGTCTTATGGCGGGCTGGATCACGTGATCTACGAGATCTACAACGAACCGAAGAAGACGGAGTGGTCCGAGATCAAGGAGTATGCGGAAACCGTGATCGCCGCTATCCGACGCATCGATCCGGACAAGCTCATCGTCGTCGGGACGGGTGAATGGTCACAGGAGGTCGACGAGCCTGCGGCGGATCCGATCACCCAATGGCCGAACATCGCCTACACGCTTCACTTCTACTCCGACAAGCACGGCCAATCACTAAGGGATCGGGCGGATGCGGCCTTGGCTCAGGGTATTGCTCTTTTCGTCACGGAATGGGGCCCGGTCGGAAAGCGGGGGAAGGATCCCGAGACCGAGAAATGGATGGCATGGTGCCGGAAAAACAAAATTTCCCACTGCGTGTGGTCCGTGAACGATAAGGACGAGCCTTATTCGATCGTCAGGAAGGGCGCTGATCCGGAAGGCGGGTGGAAACCTGGTGATCTGCGGCCTGCGGGAGAGCTCGAACGTTCGATCATCTCGACATGGAATGAAAATCAGTGAAGGACCCGGGGCGTAGCGACTGAACGCTTACCGCTCTTCCAGCTGAATCTCGCTAGTTGGAAAAGTCGTCTGAGTTCACTCTATTTGATGTCCTGAACCTCGGCTTTGCCGTTCTTGTCGACGATGGTGAACTGACCCTTGGTCTCTTTCGCAAGATAGATCAGATTATCGACGGCCTTGGGCTCCATGAGTGCAATGGTGTTGATGATCGTCTTGTTGCGTTTCGCGAGCCTCCGGATGTCCTCAAGGAACTTCGTCGAGTTGCCGCTCGCTCCATCGGTCATGAAAAAGATGATTTGTGGAGGAGGTTCCATCTCGAGCGCCATTTGAAGGGGGGGAATCCAATCAGTACCGATGACCAGCTTTTGTTCCTCAATGTGATCGATGGATTCCCTCCGGGTTTTAGCGCTGTATTCCAACCACGGCACCACTTGCTTCTTTCCTTTTTGCTTCCACCCTTTGACTTTGCCCGCTGGTCCCACCCAGTCATACTCGCCACTATCGTCCTTGATCGTCGCGCGGCCGTCGTCGTAGCGCATTTTGACCTCGCTTCCCGCGACCCAGGCAGGTGCCGAGAAAAAGATGATCTGATACTTCATGGGTGCCTTGAGCTGTTTGACGGATTTCGTGAGTTCCTCACGCATCAGTTTGTGGCGGCCATCCTGGTTCATGGATCCTGATGCATCGATAACGTAGGCCACGCGCTGGGCGACAACTTCCTGCTTGAAGAAGGTGGTCGCACCACCACCCGCATCACTCTCGTTTCCGGCTTCCCAGCCCGCACCAAAGTCGTCACCGCTGCCGAAATCAAGGGAGATGTCTACCGGGTCCATATCAAGCTCCGGTACCGGGATTGCCGTGACCGAAGTGGTATTCGCAGCGATGACGCGTGCCTGAGACGAGGATGGTGCCGTCGGTTTCTTCGAGATGTTGAGCTTCTTTTGCTGCTGGATCTTTTCCTCGCTTTTCATGGGAGCACTGTAAGCGACCATGGTCGTGGTCTCTTTCGTGAATCCGGGTATCAGGATAAAGACGAAGATCAGGCCGATGAGGATGATGATCAGAAACGAAACAATGATGCTGGTGGCCGCGGAATTGCGCCTCTGTTTCCTGAGGATTACTTCCTGTTCGGGTGAAGGTGGGATGTAGATGTGAGACATGAGAAACTTTCTAGTTAGTGATATCGGTTGTCGTGAGCGAGGGTGTTGGATCGATATGGAGTTTCTTGGATGAAGAATGCCAGGGGCTGCTTGGTCTGAAGTTGAATTCGCAGGCCTACGGCAGGCGATTTATCCTGGGTCACGATGTTCGGGTTCGAACACCCTGCCCGCGATCGTCACGCGATCGGCGACGATGTCTTTGGCGTGCTTCAGGGTGCTGGCTGCTCCGGCGGAATCGATCTGGATGTCGGAGAGAAACATCCGGCGGATCGGCGCTTCCTCGACTCCGACGATTTCGAAAGGTTTCTTCTCCACCGTTCGACAACGGATGTCCGAAATGTAGAAGTCGTTGAACTTGGTGGGGAAGTCGTTCCCCCGATGACTGTGGTAGTCCATGGTGAACAGGATCATGTTGTCGCGGCAGGACTCGATATCCAGTTCCCGGATATAGACACGCTGCACCTGTCCGCCGCGATCGAGGTTGCATTTGAAGTTCACCGCAAACCTCGCGTTAATAATGACGTTCTTCTCAACGAACACGTTCTCCACGCCGCCGGACATTTCGGACCCGATACAAAAGGCATTCGTGTTAGCCTGCAGACGGTTGTTGCGCACGATGATGTTCCGGATGGGTGGGCGCTTCCAGGCATCCTGGTCGCGTCCGGCCTTGATCGAAATCGCATCGTCGCGGGTCTTCACCGTGCATCCCTCGATCAGTACATCCTCGCAACTGTCCGGATCGATCCCGTCGTCGTTCAGCGTGCCTCCCCGGACGTTCAAGTTGCGAATGATGATGTTCTTCGAAAAGACCGGGTGGATCGTCCAGAACGGGCTGTCCTTGAGCGTGAGCCCTTCGAGCAACACATTCTCGCATTCGTGGACCTCGAACAGGCACGGCCTTAGATAATGGGGGTTTCCGTCGCCGTATCCATCATCCTTGCCGTCACCATCCAGATCCAGAAACCCATTGCCGAACACCCGCTGCTCATCTGGGATGGTGTCGTTGCCCATCTGGCGGAGCACTGCTTTGTCCGGCTTTTGCTTATTGCGCCAGGTCTTGCTCCATTTGACGGCATTACCGTCGATGACGCCCTCGCCGGTGATGGCGATGTTTTTGAGTCCGTTGCCGTAGATCAGAGGCGAGTAATTGTAGCACATGGTGCCTTCCCAGCGGACCTTCACCGCCGGAAGGTAGCTTTCCGCCTTGGAGCTGAAGAATATCCGGCTGCCCTTTTCCAGATGGAGATGAATGTTGCTCTTCAGGTGGATCGGGCCATCGACAAAGTAGTCGCCCTCTGGAAACACGATCTTGCCGCCCTTTTGGCTCACCGAGTCGATGGCCTTCGCGATGGCTTTCCGGTTGTCGGTTTCTCCATCGCCCACACCACCGAAGTCGGCGATTCCGACGGAATGGTCGGGAAACACCGGCGGCTGGATGCGATCGAGGATCTTGTCCATCTGGGCCCACCCCGCCTCTTCGGCATCGCGTGCGCTTTCGAGGGAGAATTCAGCGGCCTGTGAACTCATGGCCATCGCGACGATGACGGCGGCGACTCGGAACTCAGCGGGTGTTATCTGAATTTTGGAGATCACTTGTTCTTCCGCTTTGCGGGTCTTTTCTTCGGCTCGGGGATGAAGTATTCCCCATCCTTGCCAACGTATTGCGCCTTGGCGTCCTGCAAGTGTCGATAGACCGGTTCTCCCCCTGCGTCCTTGAATTGCCTCACGTGTTCATCCTCCCAGACTTTCCACTGGGCGAGCATCTGCTTGAAGCGCTCCGGTTCGGATGACGAGAGGTCCCGCATTTCCGTGCGGTCTTCCCTGAGGTTGTAGAGCGCCCATGGTCGTTCCCAGTCCGAGACCAGTTTCCAGTCGCCGGCGATCATCGCCCGGTGGTCGAAGAGCTGGAAGTAGAGCGCTTCGTGACCTTCTCGTTCTTCGCCCGCAAGAATCGGGAGCAGGCTTTTCCCGGGGAGTGGCTTGAGGGTCTGGCCGTCGGACTCGGCTGGCCATTCGCCCCCACCGGCGTCGAGGATGGTGGCCATCAGATCGATGATGTGTCCGGCCTGATCAGTGATGCTTCCGGCATCCTTGATTCTGTTCGGCCAGGAAATCACGCAGGGGGAGCAGCTTCCTCCGTTGTACATGTTCCGCTTGTAGTGCTTGAACGGGGTGGCACTCATGTGAGCCCAGCCGAGGCCGACGTGGATGTTGCCGACACCCTTTTCCAACTGCTCGACCGAGCGCTGGCCATGGTCGTAAGGGCTGGCACCGTTGTCACTCAGGTAGATGACGAACGTATTGTCGGCCTCACCGTGCTCCTCGACCTTTGCCAGAATCCTGCCGATGGCGCGGTCCATCCGGTTCATCATTGCGGCGTAGGTCGCCATGCGCATGTCCTCGAAGTCCTTCTCTTCCTCGCTGAGATTATCCCATGCCGGGATGGTTGCGGGGCGGGGGGGAAGGGTCCAGCCGGGCTTGACGAGACCGAGTTTCTTCAGCTGATCGAATCGTTCCTGACGAATCCGGTCCCAGCCCTTGAGGTACTTGCCACGATACTTCGCGATGTCCTCGGGCCATGCGTGCAGGGGCGAATGGGGGGCGTTGAAGGCCAGATACATGAAGAATGGTTTCCGGGGATCCTTGCCGTGCGCCTGTTCGATGAACTTGATGGCATAGTCCGCGTTCGCGTCCGTCGCGTAGAATCCTTCGACCTTCTCAGCATCGAATGGCTTGGAATCAAGACGGTATGAGTTGTTGCCCCGGAAGTAGTCGGTGGCGCCGCTGAGATGGCCGAAATAGCGGTCGAAGCCACGGTCCACGGGGTTGCCCTGCATGTGCCATTTGCCGACGGCGAAGGTGTCGTAGCCTGCCAGCTTCATGGCTTGACCCATGGTTATACCGTTTCTAACACCCAGCCCGCTGGTCTGCCAGTATTGTCCGCTCATGAGCGAGGCCCGGGTCGGCTCGCACTTCGCGGAATTGTAGAATTGGGTGAAGCGGATTCCCTCATTGGCAAGCTGGTCAATATGAGGCGTCGAGATCTCGGAGCCGTAACATCCAAGGTCGGAGTAACCCATATCATCGGCAAGAATGAGGAGAATGTTAGGTTTTGAAGATGTGGCGTCCAACTTCGGTGCGGCTTGAAGTGCGGCAACCGATGCGGCGAAGGCGAATAGCCCCGGTGCGAGCATGGAAAGCTGATAGGTCGTCATGAGTTTGGTGCGAGGTCGGAGGGTATGCGATCATTCAGATCCTCGGCCTTGGATTTCGCCGTTGTCCTTGTAAGTCATGCATCGGATGGGGATACCGGCACTGGAGTTCGTCCAGTCGGGCACGATCATCAGCGCAAGGTGGGCATTGGCTCGCGCGATTGACTGGTCCTTTGAATGACTCGACTTTCGCAGGTCCGTTTTCGAAAAGCTCGGGAGCCCTGCCGCTAGCAAAGACAGGAGAATTATGATCAATAGCGTCGCAATGAGGGCGAAACCGTTCTGCCGACGGGAACTGCCTGGCTTCCTTGAGGTTGAGTGAGGGCTATGGATTAATGGTGTAATTTCCAAGTAATCTAAGAAACGTCTCATTAGATAGGGTTAAAGTGCGTTTGGAAGTGGGTTGGTTCAAGGGACACGTATGTGTCTCACCTAGGGGTCGGACTGCGGCATTCGAACAGCCTCACGGGAGGGACGGAGGAGGAGCCCGCTTCGATGATTGAGGGAGCGGAATGCTGCTTAGGGAGGGGAGAGTTGAAGCCGCTCCGTAGAGTGCCGCTGCCAAAGCAAATCGAGACTTTTGGCGATCTCAGCATCGGTACCGACGACCAGCCAATAGCGGTAGCGCAAGGTGGAGCGGGGGCCGAGGGGGACGAAGGCGACGGGAGCAATGTGGACGCAAGGTCCCGCCAGTGGATCACTCGTTCCGGACTTCGCGTGGGGGCCGAAGTTCCATGACTCGGCGTTGGGACTGAAAATGGCGATGCCTTGACCCGAGGCATCGAAGCAAGCCATGGCCTTGCGCTGGATCTTGGTGCGTCCCCAGGGAGGGCCGGGCGCGGTGGTCTCGGTTTTCCATTTTCCGTCTCCGAGGTAGCTCTTGAAGGTGTCGAAGTTGCGCGTGAAGTAGGTGGCGGGAAGTTCTTGCGGGTTTCTGGCCTTGGCTCCCCAACGATCGCTTTCCCCGCGTCTCGAAATCAATTCGCAGCGCACGGTGACGACGTTCTTCACCCCTGGTTCGAGGGTGGTCCACTGGCGCATCAGCGCGGTCGCTTCCTCGTCCGGCATGTCCCAGAGTTTGGGAATCGTCTCGCCGAAGAGCGCACCGTCGTTGTCTTTCTCAAAGTGGGTGACCCTTGCCCAGGATCCCACGCCGCCGCCTTGAATGGGATTCCAGCTCCACGGGCTCCAGTCGTGGTGTTGCCCGTCGGCCCTGCGGTCAATCCTACGGCCGGCATAGTAGGACTGCTGGATGAGTCTGCCGGGATCGTAGATGTTGACGGTGTTTTCCGGGTAGTCGTTCCAGGAGAGCCAGGTGATCGAGGCTCCCTTGCTCCTGTCGATACCGATCCGGAGATCACCGTCTTGGAGGAAGAGCATGTTCTCGGGATCTGGAACAGCCGGTGGCTCCTCCACTCCTTGCAGGGAGGAAATGAGCAGCGCCACGAGGATTATCGCGGCCGCAGGAAGAAGGAATGCCTTCATTTCTAAGACTTAGGTTTCACGGGCCGCTTCTTGTCCGCTGGCGGCTTTCCTTTCGCGATCGGCTTGAGCTTGGCGACGCCTTCGCGTTCCGGGTGGTAGGCCGAGGGTTTGAAATTCGGATTGGGGACGGGAGTCACCGCATTGGTGTCCTTGAGGAAGGCCTCGATCAGGAGATCCATGCTTTTCACTCGTTCGGGTTCCTTTTGCGAGAGGTCGTTCTTTTCGCCGATATCCTCGCGAAGGTTGTAGAGTAGCCAGCGATGGGCGCCGTCCTCTCCCTGATGGAAGAGACGGATCAGCTTCCAATCGCCGCGCCAGACCGTGACCGAGGGAGGCAGCCAGCCGGGAATCGGAGGGCTGTGGGGGAAATAGCTGAAAATCGTCTCACGTTCGAGCGGTTTGCCCTCAAGAGCGGGCAGGATGCTGACGCCGTCGAATTGCTGGTTCGGCTCGACCGGTAGTCCGAGGGCCTGGACGAAGGTTGGGTAGAAGTCGGCACCCTGAATCAACGAGTCGCTCCGAGTCTCCGGTTTGACCAGGCCCGGCCAGTCGACGATGCAGGGCACCCTGACGCCGCCTTCATAGACGTTGGCCTTTCCGCCGCGCAGCGGGGCGTTGCTGGTGGGAGTCGAGCCCTCGACCTGATTGTACATGTTGCCGCCATTGTCGGAGTAGAACACGATGATGGTGTTGTCGGCGATGCCGAGTCGGTCGATGGTGTCAAGCAGGGTTCCGACGGCATCGTCCATGCTTTCGATCATGGCGGCGTAGATTGCAGATCGCTGAGGTTCGTCGGGGTTGATCCGCTTGCGGTACTTGGCGATCAGCTCCTTCTTCGCATCGAAGGGGGCATGGACACTGAACATCCAGTAGTTGAGGAAGAAGGGTTTGTCCCGGTTTGCTTCCATGAACGCAGCGGCTTCCTTGGCCATGCGATCCTCGATGTGTTCGTTGGGAATGTCCGGATCATGGTCGAAGTCCTTGAACTTCCAGGGCGCGACAAAGCTGCCGGCCGGGCCGGGTCCGGGCCAATGAGGGATGTCAACGTCGAATCCATGTTCGAGGGCCGAGTAGGGTTTGGAACCAAGATGCCATTTCCCGAAGTGTCCGGTGGCGTAGCCTGCCGCCTTGAGGGTCTTGGAAAGAGTCGGATATTTGGTGTTGAGACGGCTCACTGGGGTTGGCTGAATCGACTTGTGCCCTGCGGCCGCCTTCTTTCCGGGAGTCGCCTTAAGGACGATTGGCGGGGTGTGGCAGTTGGGGGTGGTCAAGCCGGTCCTCGCCGGGCTCAGGCCGGTCAGGATCGCGGAGCGGGTGGGGGAGCAGAGCGGGCTGTCGGAGTAGGCGCGGGTGAAGGTCATGCCGCGTTTGGCGAGGCGCTCGATGTTCGGCGTCTCGTAGAGCTTGGTGTGGCCGTAGAGCGTTGTATCCGCCCAGCCGAGGTCGTCGGCCAGGATGAACACGATGTTGGGTTTCGCATCCTTCGCCTGGAGTAGGGCCGGAGCGATGATGAGCAGGGTGGTGAGGATGGAACGCAGTGGCTTCATGATTTGAGTGACTTTGTGAATTGGAACGGTTGGTGTTGCCGGTATCCGGGCGGGTCCCGATTTACCGCCTGGCGGCAGCTTTGACATCAGAGCAGCGAACGAAGACCTCGCGGATTGGCATCGATTCCCGTGGCCGGAGTTCGAGAGTCGCGTGGGAAGTCCGCTCCGTGGGTGAGGATGATGGTGCCTTTACGCGGATGGTGAGCCCACCCTTCCAGTTGGACGGGTTGAAGATGAGTTTCGACGGCTCGCATTCGAGAGCGACGGATCCGGAGCGCTGCTTCAGTTCGACCTCGAGGTCGCCCTTCGGAGCCTTCTTCAGTCTGACAGTGAAGCTGGCCTCCGACTCCGTTCCGAGTTCAAGGAAGGGATGGAGTTCCCCGGCGATGACCAGCTCCTGATCCGAGAGGTTCTCATATCCCCGGTGGTCCGAGCGCAGGCTCGCGTTGGTCTTGCCCGCCTGCTTGGAGAGCTCTTTCGAGAGGGGGGGCTGGGACCTCGATACATCGGTCTCCTCGACGAAATCGCTGTTGAGGTCGACGACCCTGCCCATGCGCCCGCCGACATGCAGCTTGTGCGATCCGTCGCTCACCGTCTGGACCTTGCCGGGAAGAGCCCTGACATGGAAGAAGTAGGGCCTTGGTGAACTCGCCTCCGGCAATTTGGTGAGGAAGGGCCAGAGGTCGTAACCATCGGTACCCCGGTTCTCCGGAAGCGATCCGCCGCAGCGAGTCGCGAAGGTCGGGAACCAGTCGAGCCCCGAGACGAGTTCGTTGGAAACGACGCCTGCCGGGATTTCACGGGGAAAACGAATGATGGCGGGAACCCGTGTACCCCCTTCCGTCAGGGATGCCTTGCCGCCCTGGAAGGGAAACGAGCTGCCGATCTCACCCCCAATGCCCTTCTTGGCCGGCGGCCAGCCGGTCCACGGACCGTTGTCGGAGGTGAAGACGACGATGGTGTTTTCGGACAGGCCGAGCTGGTTGAGTTTCGCCATGATCCGGCCGACCCGGAAATCAAGCTCGTGGATGACGTCATGAAACGGGCTTTCCCCGATCTCGTGGATCTCCCTGTTTCCCTTGCCCTTGAGGAAGCTGCGCTTGCCCAGGAGCTTGGTGCTGCTGCCCACGAAATCGGGATGGGGAATCATCGGCGCGTGGGGGGCGTGGGGGGCGAAGTAGATGAAGAAAGGTTCTTCCTGGCATTGATCCAGGAACTCGAGCACCTCGCCGGTCATTCTTTCCAGGAGATCCGCTTGATTGGTGTCCTTGACGGTCTCCACGAGCGTCTCCTGGTCGTAGAGTTTCGGGTTCTGGTTGTTGCTTCGGGTAATGCCCCAGAAGCGGTCGAATCCGTGACGGGTGGGAAGTTGCTGGATATGGTTCCCGAGGTGCCACTTGCCGATGGCGGCGGTCGCATAGCCGTGATCCTTGAGGGCTTCGGCCAGGGTCACCTCGCGGGTGTTGAGCCCGTAGTCATGCTTGGGGGAGATGGCGCCGGTGAATCCGAGGCGTGCCGGGATCATGCCGGTGAGAAGTCCGCCGCGGGACGGCGTGCAAATGGCCGCCGGCGCGTGGTAGTTCGAGAACCTCACACCCTCGGCGGCGAGCCGGTCGATATGGGGGGTGAGGGATACGGACTTGCCGTCGATCGTCGCCACCGCCTGATCGGGCGCGGCGAAGGCCGAGGACTCGGGAAAGGGAGCCGGTGGTTTCCGGTCCTCGCCGAAAAGCCCGGGGAAGGAGAAGCAAGCGAGGTCATTGAAGCCCATGTCATCCGTGCAGATTATCAGGAGGTTCGGGCGCCCGTTGTTCTCGGGGGACGACTGTGCTGGAGCGAGCTGTCCTTGAATCAGCAGGGTGCTTGCTCCAATAATCCTGGCAAGCGAATGGATGGAGCTCATGGAGTGGGGTTGTAGGTGCCGCTTCACGCCCGTGGACAGATGTTTTCGACCTACCGGGCCTCGGACGCTTCCCAGATGCCGTTGGTATTGGCATCGCGCTGTTTGAAATTCTGCTCGATCCTGTCCCGGTTCTTCGTTCTCCCTCCGATGAATTCGTCCAAGGTGACTTTGCCGTCCTGGTTGGCGTCCCGTTGCTTGAACAACTTCGAGTTGGCAGCCGAGGAGTCTTCTTTGGGCTCGGAGCCCTTTTCGTCGCGTTTCGGAGGAGTCACGTTCCGCTTCCCGTCGATGTACCAATCGAAGTATTTTTCCGCAGTTTTGCTCATTCCCTCCGATTTCATGACCCAAATGCCGGGAGGGGAGAGCGTGTCGCTCCAACTCTTCAATTCAGCATGCAGACCGGCGGCGATCTCGGGGTGGCTTTTCAGCAGGTCGTTGGTCTCCTCGAAATCGTTTTCCATGTCGAAGAGATACTCGCGTTCATTACTGCGCAGGTACTTCCACTTGCCCTTGCGGATGGCCGACTGACCGAGCCATCGCCAGTGGAGAGCTTCGTGGGGTGCTCCCTTTTCCTTGCCTGTTAGATAGGGCATCAGGTTCACGCCATCCAGGACCGGATCATCAGGAAGTCCCGCGAGCTTCACCGCGGTGGCGGCGACATCGAGGGCGATCACGGGTTGGCGGTAGACCTGGCCGCCAGGGATGGTGCCCTCCCAGTGGACGACGAAGGGAACGCGAACGCCGCCCTCGGTGAGCATGCCCTTTTCACCATTCATCGGATCATTGAGGGAGCCGTCCCAACCGGGGCCGCCGCCGGGAGCGTCGACCTTGTGGATCTTGTAGGGGGCCCCGTTGTCACCGATCACGAAGATCAGGGTGTCCTTCTTCAGCTCATGTTTCTCCAAGGTCTTGATGATGCGTCCGACCCCGTCATCGACGGCGGAAAGCATGGCGAGGGCCTGACGGCGGCGCTCCGGCATTTCACCCGGAAAACGATCGAGATATTCTTTCGGGGCATCAAGCGGCACATGGGGAGCCCGGTAGGCGAGGTAGAAGAAAAACGGCTGGTCCTTGAAACGATCGATGAAGCTGCAGGTGAAGTCGGAAATGAGGTCAAGGTGGTAGCCGCCGCCATTCTGGATCTGGGGCTCAAGGTCCTTGCCCGCGAGATCCATGTTCCAGAAGCCTTTGCCGTTGCTGTTCTTGTGGAAGACCTTGTCAAAGCCGTGGCTTGAGATCTTCTCGTTCGGGCCAAGGTGCCATTTTCCGGCCATGCCGGTTGCATAGCCGGCCTTCTTCAGGCGTTCGGGCAGGGTTTCGAGTTTGTCGAAATTCGCCATGATCGAGGCGTCCTGGAACTCGGGATTTGATTCGAGGCCCCACTTGTTCTGATACTGACCGCTGAGCAGGCCTCCTCGGGATGGAACGCATTGTGGTGCGGTGCAATAGCCGTCGGTCATTCGCACGCCGCCGGCAGCGAGCGAGTCGATGTGTGGTGTCTTAACGTCCTCGAGAATGCCTTGGCAACCCAGGTCGGCATAGCCGTGATCATCGGTGTAGATGACGATCAGGTTGGGGGACTTGTTAGCGGCGCTGGATGCCAGCGGAGTCAGCATGGCGGCGGAACAGAACAAGGCTGCGGTGAAACTTTGAGAGGTAAGCATGGGTGTGATGGTCAAGAGTCGGGCCCGCCGACCTCCGAGGAGGCTGACGGGCCCTGCTTTTCGGTTATTTCAGCAGGAAAGGGCTAGGCGATTTCAGTCTTCAGCACGGACAAAGGTTTTCGTGGCGGTGGTTCCCAGATTGAACTGGACGGTCGCGTTGCCACCGCCGTCGGTCTGGACGCCACCACCGGACAGCGTGCCAACGGTGGCACCAGTGAGTGCGATCGTGGAGGATCCGGTGAAGTCGAGGTCGGTGGCGCTGACGAAGCTGTAGACTGTCGACGGGGTTCCGACCAACGAGGCTTCGGAGTTACCGGTCGAGGGATCATAGTTGAACGAAGTGATTCTTGGGGCTTCGGTGCTGACCGGCGGGCCATCGGTGTAGACGCGTACGGCCTCGACTCCGTAGTAGACGGACTCGCCGTTGGTCGAATCGAAGCGCAGTCCGGTGAGGACGCCGTCCGTGACGTGATCGCTGGTCAGGGTGATTCGAACCGTGTGAGGGGCTCCCTCATTCGGCACGTTCGGGGTGTTGACGAGATTTCCGCCAAATCCGCCGGTTCCATTGCTCCAGAAAAACTGTCCATTGTCGTCGGGAGTGAAATCCGCCGGATAGTCGATTTCGACCACGAACACGCCGCTGGCGGAGGCGTTGGTCGCGAAGCCCGGAGAGACGACTCTCGAGTCGGTCCCGGTGGTGTCAACGAAGAGGCTGCCGTTGAAGACACCCGTAAAGCCATCGTTTGGATTGGCGATGGCGACTTGGATGCCTGTCCACCCTTCGGCATCATCGACATTCTCGAAAGTCCACTCCTCTTGAAGTTGGAAGGTAGGGCTGAGGGTCGCAGGGTCCAGCTCCGCGAGCGGATCAGGAATCGGGGTGATCTCGGGACCCTCCGAGTAGATTCGGATGTAATCGAGGTTCGAGGTGATACCGGATGTCGAACTGGGATCATAGCGAAGGCTGGTGAGCCGATCGTTGATCACGTCGTTGAGATTGAGACGGATGACGTGGGAAAGGCCGTCGTTTGGAACGTTCGAAATAACACGCGATTGGTCAGCAGTCACACCATCACCGTCGAGACCCCAGAAGAGCCGCTTGGATGAAGTGTCGTTCACATCGGAGACGATGCCGATTTCGATGATGAAACGCCCAGTCTCGACGTCGAGAGCTTCGAAAGCGGGCGAGTTGAGTTGAGCGTCGTTGTCGCTGCTTTCTCCGGTGAGAAGGCCTCCTGCGACACCGGTAACTGTGAAGTGGCCATTTCCTCCGGGGGTCCAACCTTCCTGATCTCCGTCGGTGTTCCAGTTCCACTCCTGGCGGAGGGTGAACTCGGCGCCGATTGGTGTGGTGGGATCAAGTTCGACTTCCGGGGTGGCAGTGGCCTGTTCAATCCTCAGGTAATCGATCTCAAAAGAGGCGGTGTTGATTCCGGCTCCCGTTGTGGGATCGATACGCAGTGAATTTACGGTTCCAAAGCCGAGCCCACCGTTGTCATCCCAAATGAGCAGGTGCCAGCCGTCCGATTGGACCTCGATCGTGTCGGGAAGGCCGAATACGGTGTTGTTGCCGCCGATGTTGCCTGCGCCCGGACTGACGTAGCCTGCGAAACCCCAGCTGAGCTCGACGAATTCAGCGGCGATGCTGTCATCGGCATCGTAGTCGAGGTCCAGGTCGGTGTCGATTCGGATGCGGAGCTCGACCCGGCCGATGTCCGCTTGGTTGAGTCCCGGCGAGAAGTCGCTGCGGACCTGCGGGTCGTTCTGCGCGTTGGAGGCTCCGGTGAGGACGGTTTCGGTCCCACCGACTGCCGTGAAATATCCCTCGTTGCCACTGAAATCGGTGGTGATCCGATTGTTGAAGTCCACCCAGTCGTCGTCCCCGGCCACGGCGGTGGCGCTGTCGGAATTGTAGCCGTTGCCGAGGCCGTCGAACTCCTCGTTGTAGATGGTTTGCGCGTTCAATAAGCTCATTCCGGCCAGCAGGCTCAGCGCCGCAAGCTGGGAGGTTAACGATGGGTTCTTTTTCATGGATCGGTGGTTTTTCTGTGGAGGAAACGCGATGAAATGTATCGTTTCGTGATTCAAAATCTTGGCTTCCGAGAGTGTTTTGTCATGAGACACGTTCGTGTCCCATGGCGGGGAGGGGAGGCCATTGATGGAGCGATTCTGGCGTTGATGTGATCTTCGGAATTTACGACCTGTGGTAGGGCCAGAGGGAAATCGTGGACGAGGTTGCCCAGCCATCCCCAGCGCCGGTGAGCAGCCAGGAAGGTGGAGGGACCGCCGAAACCCATATCGGCGGTCCCTCTGGGATTCCCTGGGAAAACCCATTAACCCAAGGAAAGCGGATCAGGGGAGGAACAGGACCTCGAAGGGACCGGCCTTTCGTTTTTCTCCTGAAGATTGAGTTCTCATTAGGAATCCGAAACGAGCGAGTGGACGGTGGATACCCCGGGCCACTTGGTGGTTTGCTCAACAAGGTTTGGCCCGCATGACGCCAGTTGTCACGAGGCACATTCGTGTCTCACGGGGACCACGTCAGGAAGGGCTGAGTGCCTGGCCGGACGAGGGCTTCAGGAAAGGTCCAGGAGCCCCCTGCGGATCGCCGCGCTGACTGCAGCGGGGAGGCTGTGAACGTGAAGCTTGTCAAAGGCGCGGCGGAGATAGCCGGATACGGAATGGGGGCTGATGCCCAGTTCGTCGGCGACTTGTAGTTTTGTTAGACCTTGAGCCACCAGTTGGAGGATCTCCTTTTCTCGCGGTGCCAGTTTGTCTTCCTCTGCAATTGGGCTTAGCTTCTGAAAAGTCCTGAGGACCATGCCGGCGATTTGTGGGTCGAGGGGGGTGCCGCCGGCGATCACCTCCGCGAGGTTCTGGAGCAGGCGGGCGGGCGAGCCGGCCTTGACGAGATACCCGTGAGCACCGGCCTCTAGGGCTGCAAAGACTTTTTCCCGATCGGTGAGGGCAGTGAGAATGATGATCTTGGCATCCGGCAACTGCCCGCGAAGCGCTCCGATGCCGTCAATGCCGCCCATCGCCGGCAGACCGAGATCAAGCAGGATGATGTCTCCTACCAGTCCTTTGTCAATGGCTTCAAGCGCATCCTCCATGTTGGAGAACTGAGCGACACAGTTGTAGTCGGCATGGTTGTCAAGTGTGGTCGAGACGGCTTTTCGATAGATCGCATGGTCTTCGATGAGGATGATGCGATGGGTAATCATGAGTGACCGGTTTTGATTGAGAAAGGATATCGGGGGGCTTTGTAGAAGTCGAGGGCCTGGGGCGTGAAAGCGAGCCGGAGGAAGGTTCCCTTACCGATTTCCGAGTTGATCTCGAGCGAGGCTCCGAGCCGGATGCTGCGCTGCTTGAGGGCACGGAGGGTTTCCGGGCGATCCAGTAACTCGGGGGCGATGCCGCGCCCATCGTCACGAATCTCGAGTAGTATCAGGGTGTCTTTCCGACTGAGGCGAATGGAGGCGTGAGCGGCCTTCGAGTGTCGGATCAAGTTGTGCAGGGCTTCACGGAAAAAGAGGACGAGGTGGCGCCCGTCTTCGTCGTTGAGTGCGAACTCTTCGGTTTCCGCGTTGAAGGTCCATTCGATTGATTCGAGGAGAATCGATGCAGTGTCCCGGAGGTGGGCGATGGTTGATGCACGGTAGCCGTTCCGGGGTCTGAGCAGCCAGACGATGTCACGGACTGAAGTGACGGTCTCGGCGGCGACCTGATTAATCAAGATGAGCTCTTCCTGGCTCTCGGTTTTGCTTTTAGCGATCTCGGAGAGGAGTTGGATGCTGCCCAGGTTGCTGCCGACATCGTCGTGAAGGTCTCCGGCGATGCGGTCGCGGATCGAACGGAGGCGCTTTCGCTCAAGGCGGCGGTAGCGAAATGGAAGGATCAGGGCGGCGAGAAGGCCTGAGATGCCGATGGCCCCCAGCATAATGATGATGCTCCGGCTCCATTTCCTCTCGATCGCCTCGGATTCAAGTCTGAGGGTGTGGAGGTTTACCTGTAGCGCGAGCCGTCGATCCAAAAATCGGAGCCACTGCTTGCGGCTTACGATTTCTCCACTCGGACCGTGACGGTCCGTGAGGGCGGCGGGACTCCAATTCTTGTGTCCGTGAGCGGGAATGGACTCTGTCAACTCTGAGGTGGCGACCCTCGCTCCGTTCGAGAGAATACTGTGACCATTGAGGATCTGGATCTCGCTGAGGGCGAGAAAAGCGGGGTAGTGGTCGTAGTCTTTCCAGAGTTTGGTGGCGCTCAGCCTGACGACTCGGGCGGTGACGGGTTCGAACCGGATCGTGAGGGGATTGCTTCCAGGGTTAATGATGTCTCCGTCCCGCGTGCTGTAGACGGTTTCAAATGTCTTCGCCCCACCGGTCATCGAAGTTTCGACCCGAAAGCGGCTGGGAAGACCGAATCCGGGGAAGTCGGCGACGGAGGGGCGGCGGGCCGGAAACATGCTCATGCCATCGAGGGTCATGGCCTCTTTAAGCTTGATTGTAACTGAAACGACTTCCTCTTCGGAAGGATGAGATTGGGACACCCAGCCGATGTTGTTCCATTCCGCGCCGTAAGGCAGGGGAATCTCGGGCAGCCCCAGAGGAGTATGCCCGTCGATCATGAACTGGGTTGTCCAGTAGGGGGTTTCCGATTTGACCGGTCGCGGATTGGTGGTGATGGAGGCGTTTTCCATCAGGTTATGCTCGCCTGCGAAGCAGAAGATTTCGGCGAGCGCGAAAACCAGGATGTCGGCTTTCTCACCCGAGGGGATACGGAGGCGGCTCACATTGATCTCCAAGCCCCTCGCCTTGATCGGAAGGTCGAGTTCGAAATTGTAGGGATGGCCCCGCCGAACGGGATGGGAACTCGTGTCCCTCGCCTCGACGATCGACACGAGATGGTCGTCGTCTGACGTAATCAGAGAAATAGAGAAATCCTCAGGAAAGCCGTACTCCGGTGCGAGCCCGGTTGCGGTGAACTTTCGTGCGGGAATCAGGGAAATGAAATCAACGGGGGCGTCTTCCGGCCAAGTGAAACGGAGCTTCAGGTTCATGTCCCGGCTTTCGAGAGCGAACAAGCGCCCGTAGGCTCCGTCGCCTCCCAGGTTTTCGAGCGGAATCTCAGGAAGCAGGGACAGTTCGTGGCAAATACGGTCGATTTCTGCGCGAATCTCCTTCAGTCGCGGAGAGTGGGTTCCGGCCAGCGACTCGGAGGAAGCCAGGTCCGAGCCGAGGCAGGTGAAGAGAGTCGCCGAGACGGTGGCTTTGCGAAAGATGGTGTGCATCAGGCGAGCACTAGGATGATGCGCGGGGCGAGTAGCGGAGTGCAAGCATCATCCGGCGGCGGCTCCGGGCGGGATAGGGCGCTCCCGCATGATTCGTTCAAGTTGAGTTCGGACAAAACGCGATCTGCTTCCATCTGAGCGTCTCTCGCGCGGGATCGACACTTCGGCATGGTACTCTGGAATGGCTGAAGGGAGGGAGGTATCAGCCTCCCGGTGTCTGAAAGGGTCGGCTCAAAGCCCTTTCAGTCATTCCGTGTGGGCCAGTAGCGCTCGCGGAGTTCATCCCGAGTAAGATTGTTTGGGACCGATTCCACATGGCCGTCCACGAAGGAGATGAACATCGAAGGGGTGTTTACCCCGGTGCCTTCCTGAGTGTAGGAATTGAATCCCTTGCCCAGCAGATTGTCGGACTTGTAGTTCTGGTACATCATGCACCATTTCGAGGGCTTCCTGATCCGAGCCATTCTCACGCCGAGGTCCTTGGTCTCCTGGCCGTAGGGAAAGCCGTTCGCATTGGAAAGCCAAGCGGTCACCCCATAGCTGCACTTGTAGGATCCTTTTTCAAGATCCTTCGGTTTGTCGTCCGGTGCCTGGAACATTTCCGCCAAGGAAGCCAGATCGCTGGCGTTCTCCGTGTTGAGGGCATCCCGGTTCTCCGGCAGCTCGCCGGCTCCGAGGGCGGGCAGAATCCACCGATCCCAGCGTGGGTCCTTGCTGCGGTCGAAGAACTTCCCTTCGTCGCTCACGTTCGACAGGATTGCGAGGCTGAGTTGCCGCATGTTGTTGGTGATGGTGGCCTTGTTGGCCGAAGCCATAGCCCTCTTGGTGACAAAAAACGAGATCGAAGCAAGGACGGCCACGATCACGATGACCACCATGACTTCGGTCAAGGTGAATCCTTTTGGACGATGGAGGGATTTGCGTTGAGAATCAGTTTTCATGGAATTGGAGTAGGGTTTGGTTTGTTGGTTTTTCGCGGAGCAGATCGGGGCAAGGGGCGTGAGCCCGTGCCTCTGGGCGGGGACCTCCCGGATCAGTCGGTGCTGCCGATCTTTCCAGGCCAGTATTTCTCAACGAAGTCCGAGTTGCTCATGAATGGGAGGACTTCGGTGTGCCCGTCGGCGAAAAGGACGATCTGGTTTCTGTTGTGGAGGTCGTCGTCCGGTCCGTCCGGTCCGCCACGATCATGATAGGCGTGTCCACCTTGGCCGACGACATTCTCGGTGCCGTCGTCGGTTCCCGCATGCCACTCGACGACCACTGCTGCGGTGGTCGGGTTCTTCACTATCGACATGGGTACGCCTTCGTTGAACGGTCGGCCCCTCCATCCTCGAAACTGGGTGCCATTGGACCAGTTGGTGGTCCACGGAACGATGGAGTAGCTCCGAGGAAATTTGTCGCTTGAGCGCATCTTTTTATCTGAAGGGCAGGCGAAGTAGGCGGCAGCATCCACGAGATCGGGAAACTTTGATTTCGACAATCCGCTGTTGCCTTTAAGGTTGTCACTCCCCGCGTAGCCAAGATAGGGCAGGATTGCCCGGTCCCAGGCCTTCCCGTCGTTTTTTCCAGGGAAACGCCTGAAATCCGCTTGGTGGGCAGCCAGGCCTAGACCGATCTGGCGGAGGTTGTTGGTGCAGGTGACCGTAGTCGCTTTTTCCTTCACTCTGTTTCCTACCATGAAAGCAAGAGTGGCAAGAATGGAAACGATGACGATAACAACCATGAGTTCTGTTAGCGTGAATCCTAGATGGTGCCGGATTCGAGTGGTTAATGCATTGGGTTTCATTTGTTGTGGGTTTGGGTTTTGGAGTGCGGTTAATCAAAATCGAGTTCGAAGTCGTCGAAGATGGAGTTACCAGATGACCATGAGGTCATTCCAAAGATACTGTTAGATGGAATTGGGGTGCCAAGGTCGAAGCTCTTTCGCTCGAAGTAAAGTCCACCTGCAGGGTCGAAGATCCGGAGATCGACCACGGCGGAGCCAGCTGAGCCGCTCACCTGTAAGCTAAAGAGGTCACCGGCGGCGAAACCCGATGTCGGGTAATTCTCAAGTGAGTCTTCTGCAATCAAGGCTCCTCCATTCTTGGAACCTTGATCGATTCGATACAGCCTCACGTCCTTATCGGTGCCTCCAGGATTGCTCCGGCCGTCGGTTAGGAGAAACTGCCAGAAGTTAAAGTTGCCACCACCAGGTATAATTCCGAATGCAATCCCAGAACCTACTCCGGTCCCATCAAAACCGGATTTTACCGAAACCTCAAATGAGGCCCCGGATGGGAGATGATGGGAGGCCAGAGTGACGAGAGCAAGCGGACCGCCTGGCGCACGCACGCGATTGGAAGCGTGGGTGAAGTCGTCACCATTTTTGCTTGCGAGATCGAGCGACCAATCGGGATCGGCATCAAGAGGACCTGATTTGCCGCCGAAATCGTTGCTGTAGCTGGTGACTCCGGTGGCAGGGCCTAAAGGCACATAGCGTTCGGTCCTTCGGGTCATCTCGCTGGGATCAAGATTGTAGTCCTCGGTGTCGCGACGCCATTTGCCGAGTTCCGCCTTTAACTTCATTTTGATGGCCGCGAGGCTCGGATCATCAGCGAGGTTGTTGGTGCACCAGAGATCGGCATCGAGGTCGAAGAGTTCCTCGGAGGGAAGGCCGCCTTCGACGATCTGCTTGAGGAGCTCGTGTTGCGGGGTGCCAGTGGCGGCGACCGTCGCATCGTAGGTGCGGTTGTGCCAAGGGGCACCGGAAGTATATTGGTCCGCGTTGAGAACCTGGCTGGGATTGGCGAGGCTGCCGCCGCTCGGTTGGGTGAGGTTGTTGATATAGTAGTAGCGTCCGTCACAGACCGCCCGGGCATTGTAGTAGCGGTGGCAGGCGGTGAGCATGGTGTCGCGATCGGGGAAATCATTTTGTGTTCCGCTAAGGATCGGCCAGAGGGATTTGCCGAGGTGGGAGGGCATCTTGGGGCTGCCGACGAGATCAAGCAGGGTGGGGGCGAGGTCGAGATGGCTGACGGGTTCGCGCAGGCGGCGGCCTCCCGAGATGCCAGGACCGGCGACGAGGAAGGGAATATGCAGACCGGTGGAGTAGATACTCTGTTTGGCGCGGTGAAGGCCGATGCCGTGGTCGGAGGTGAAAAAGATGACCGTTTCACCATCGATGCCCTCATCGACGAGTTCCTGGACACAGGCTTGGAAGATGCCGTCGATGATTCTAATATTGCCAAGGTAGTCGGCGAAGTCCTGCCGAACGCCGGGAACATCGGGGTAACAGTCCGGGACATCAATGTCGGCGGCGACGATGTTGGTGACTTTTCCGGAGCTGTCCTGCGGACCTGTCCATTGGCCGTTTTCGGTTGGCACCTTCTTAAAGGGGAGGTGGGGCGAACCGAGGTTGGCCCAGAAGAAGAACGGGCGGTCACCTGCGTCGTCGATGACCTTGCTCATCTCGGCCTTGGCGATGGCTGGAGTGCTGAGATTGGGGTGTCCTTCGTGGTAGGGGAACTTGCGGACAGGCTGAACGTGGCTCTTGGAGGAGACGGCGGTGTGCCAGCCACGGTCTCGGAAAATTTCGATCAGGGTGGGAAGGTCCTCATGGACGCCGCCATTATTAAGTTTGGAGGGATCGGGGCCGGTGAGAGGAAAGTCGATGCCGTAGTTGATGACGTTGCGGTGGGCGCTGTTAGTGTGCGGGAAAGTGCCTGTGTAGAGCGCCATCTTGCTAGGGCTGCAGACGGGTGAGAGGCAGAAGGCGCGATCAAAGACCACGCCACTTTCACCGAAGGTGTCGAGATGGGGCGTGTCGAGCCCGCGGGTCCGGTTGTTGTCCGGGTTCGGGCTGTCCCCGGCATAGCCGTCAGCGGGATTGGTGTCGTAAAGGCCGAGATGGATGTTCTGATCCTCGGTAATAAAGAAGAGGACGTTGCGCAGCGGAGTGACGGGGGAGGTGCCGAGCTTGAACTCGTCCAAGTCGCTGATCTCGTCGTCGTCGAAATCAGTAATGGCAGTGACGTGGGTGAGGTCAGTCACCGCGTCATCGAGCTTGGAGTGGATACACCAGCGCTCGAAATCATCATCGATGCCGTCGCCGTCGCTATCGGTGCGCACAAGCGGATCGGTTCCGTTAAGGAATTCGATGTCGTCAGCCACCCTGTCGCCGTCGGTGTCCCACTTTTCGGGGTCAGTTCCCAGAGCTTCTTCCTCTTTGTTGGTGAGGGAGTCGGTATCGGAGTTCAGAGATTTGTAGCGGGCGATGGAGTAGAACTTCTTGGAGCCACTCGTCGTTACGCTTACGGATCCGGCGGTGGTGCCATCGGATTGCACCGGTTCGGATTGGTGCGTCCACGCGACGAGATCATTGGATTCGTGCACGCTGTCGCGCATCCAGCGTTCGGTCCGATAATCGAAGCGGTCGGTTCCGGATCCGGCTTCGAAATTTTCAGGTTTGAGAAAAGATGTCGGATCATTCGGGTTGGTCCAGAAATGTCCCTCGACCCGATTGTTGAATCCATCGCGGTCATCATCCGCCGACGGGTCTGCGGCGGCGTTAGGGTAGAGGTTTTCCCAAACATCACTGATTCCGTTCTCATTCGCGTCGACTCCTTGAGCAGCAAGAGTGGTTACAGTCAGGAGGGTGAATGAGATTCTGGAAATCGTTGAAATCATCGTTTGGGCTTTGGATGAGCACAGTTTGTGAAAGGTTTTGAGCTCCGCACCACCCAAGTGGAGATAAGATGGGATGGGAACGTCCTTAAAAGGATCTCCGGCTTGCCCAATTTGTCATGGCACACGTTTATGTCTCATGGCCTCTGTTGCCGATGGATGCGGGTTTTCGGAAAGTTTAGTCCGCTCTCCAGCATCCAGGTGGAGCTCCTGATTCACAAACAGCGATACCATGCGAAGTCAAAATTGACGACACGAGCCTGAGCTGAACCGATGGCGAGTGCAGCGAAGAGGAAGGGAGAGAAGAATGTTAGAAGTCTCCGCTTCTCCATCTGCGGATCGCTGGGGTTTTTGTGTGGGCTCATTCTCTAGATCGTGCTGGGTGCGTCCCCGGCTGTCTTGACGCATGATCGTGTCTCAAAGGGCGGAGTATACCGAGGTATTCGATAGGAATATGAGATTTTCTGCCTAATTTCGCCAGCAACTGAGAGATATGGGAAAAGACGAGCCGATCTGCTTGTGCCCACAGATGACTGACGCGAAAAAACTGGAGAAACTGCTGCGCGAGTTCTACGCGGAGCATGAGATGCTTCGGGGCTACGTGTTCGCAGCGATTCGCGACTATCATTCGACCGAAGACATCCTTCAGGAGATGGCGATCGTCATCGCCACCAAAGCTTCGGGATTTGATTTCAGCCAGCCCTCGGGGCCGTGGTTCGTCGGGGTCGCGAAGCGGCTGATTCTGCGCTGGTTCCAGAGTAAGGGTCGAAAGGCCGTCCATGTGAGCTTCGATGTTCTTGATGAAGCCTTTTCTAACAAACTCGTGACACAGGTGAATGAAGAGCCAGACCGTGTTCTCGCCTTGCGCTCTTGTCTCCGGAAGCTTCCGGAAGATCAGAGGCGCATCATGGATCTTCGGTACGGAGACGGCGTCGATTGTGAATCGATCGCTGCAACTCTCAGCCGATCTGTCCAGAGCATCTACGCGAGTATCAAGCGCGCGAAAGAGGGACTCCGCATCTGTGTGAGTAATCAACTGAAGGAGGTCGCGCGATGAGTGATAGGCAGGAGAGTGATCCGGAGAAGCTGTTGGAAGCATACTTCCAGGACAGGCTGTCCAGCGAGGATGTGGACGTTTTGAACGACGTTCTCGAGAATGATCAGGAATTGATGAAGGGATTCGTGGTATCCGCTTACGATGAGATCCAGTTGTATCAGGCGCATCGGGAGAGCAGGATCAGCACCCTGCCGGTCATGGGTTTGCTTGGATCCAAGCGGAGTGATCCTGCGCGCTGGTTCGCAGTCGCTGCGCTCATTCTTCTCAGTGCCACCCTGGTATTCCTGAACCAGAAGGGAACCCGCTCCATGAGTCAAAGCGGACCCGCTCAGGTGGCACATGTCTCGGAAATCTATTCCGTCGAAGATGCTGCGGTCTTCGCAACGATTGGGGGCGAAAAACGCACGATCACGTCCGGATCCGAATTGGCCTCCGGTGAAGTGGTTGTTGTTCCTCCTGGTTGTCGGCTGACGATCGGCTACCGGACGGAGGAGACTTTTGTGGCATTTGATGGGGGATCTTCCTTCGAGCTGTTAGGGGGCGATGAGGGAAAGCGCCTTCGCCTAAAGCAGGGCAGCCTTCGCGCCGAGGTCGCGAGGCAGCCGAACGAAACTCCGATGAGGATCGTTACGGATGACTCGGAGATTGTCGTGCTGGGAACGGTGTTCGAGGTCTCGGACGATGAGAGCACGAGACTGTCGGTAGTCTCCGGCAAAGTACGGATGAATGCCTTGGAGCGGGAGGAGAGCGTGCTGGTGAAGGGTGGTTACTACGCGGAAGCGAGGGCAGATTCGTTTCAGGCTCCGCGACCTTTCGCTGAGAGGAAGCATGAGTCCGGTCGAGCAGAGACGCTGAATCAGGAACACCCTGACCGGAGACGTTTCATCGAGGTCGATCCCGTGGGTAACAAGCGGGGCTTCATTGAGTTCAATTTGGATGACGTCGACTATGCCGATCGGCTGTTCGATGCCACCTTGCGTCTGCGAGTCAAATCGTCGGGGGCATCGGAAAGAGGCGGAAGCGGGACGGTCCGCCTGTACAAGGCCGATCAGCGGGAGCAAGGGGTTTTAGCAAGGATTCCGACCCGCAGGCTCGAGCAGATCTCATCCTATACCGGCCAGGTATCCGCCGGGATGAATCTCGATTTTGATTTGAAGGCCTCTGATCTCAGGCCCGGCGTGAACCGATTCCTGATTACGCTGGATAAGGGAGGCAATGATTTCTGGTTTTCGGCGAATCCGAAAGACCACCCGCCTGCACTGAATCTCAAACTAAGAAACTGACCCACCTCAGAAAAACCTACCTCAAGCTATGAAAAAGCTAATCAAGAATATCCTGCCGGCCCTGCTGGTGGCAGTCATCGCCATTGAGCATGGCTTTGCCGCCGAACCGCCCGCTCCATTCGACCGCTCCAAGGATCTGCTACTGCTGCAGCACGATATGGGCAATGACCCCGACGACCTATGTGCGATCGTCGTGCAAGCCTGCATGCTAATGCATACTGATTATGACGACGTCGACTTCTATGCAGTCGTTGGCACGCGTAATCTCTACAGCGGCCACTTCGGTTGGATCGAAGAATGCCGACCGTTAGTGGCTCAGCTTTTCGGTGCCAAGGGGTCGCTTTGGACCGATGCCGAGACTGAGTCGCAATGGGCTGCTTCGCTTGATATTGTCAAAGGCAAGGCCAAGACGGCATTGCTCAGTGGCGGACGTGTTTGGGTGGTCGAAGCGGGCACCTCTGACTTCACGCGTGACTGGGTCAATAGGCTCAAGAGTGACACGGAGGTGAACAATTCCTTGCTTAACACGCATGTTGTGGTGGTGCAGCACGGTCGCACGAACGAGAACAATACGGATCCGGCGGACCTGACTTTCGTCAAGAACAACACCGACTACTACAAGATCGGCGAAGGAAAACTGGATTTCGATCGAAGTGATACGCCGAAATACCTGAGCAGGAGCACGAGCTATCGTCTGGTTGCGACTGCGGCAAGCAATCCCAATTTCTATGCGCGGGATGCGTTTCAGGCACTGGAAACCGCGCTCACTACGGCCACGGGCAATCCGACTCTCGACCCTGGTGGGGTTGATTTTACTGATTCGGTTGAAATGTGGTGGATCCTCGACATGGGCGATCCCGCTGGTTCCGTTGATAACGTTTGGAATAACTATATTGTAAATGAGTCGGTTGCAGTGGTCAGTCACATCGATAATGAAGATGCCTCCGTGGTCTATTCAGGAAACTGGAGACGTCAGGACAATGCCGATGACTATTCGGGCTCGATGGACTATAGCGGAGACGCTGGGGATTTTGTCGAAGCGACGTTTGACGGTAATTATGTTCAGGTCGGTGTTCGTATGGGCGGCAGTGGCGGTATCGTTGACGTCTATATTGATGGCAATTTGGTTGTGGATGATGTGGATACCTATTCTTCTGAGAAGGTTCATCAGGCCGTGATTGCCGAAGCCTACCTCAGCTCAGGCTCACATACCGTGCGTCTCGAAGCGACCGGTCAGAAAAATACGGCGTCGAATCGCTCTTATGCGATGTTTGACTTTTTCTACGTTGAGAGTGGGGAGTCAGATGTCGCGAAGGGGTATGCCTGGGATGACGGGGACGAACTGATTACGCTCAAGCAAATGACATCATCGGTGAGCGATGGGGTGATTACACTCGCATTGGATGCTGCGAACAACGATCCATTCATCGTGCTAGAAGAGGCAAATGTGGATTCCAGTAATAGCCAGATTGAACTGCGTGTAAGGAACGGCACTTCCGGGACTTCATGGCGACTGTACTACGCACCCGTGGGTGGTTCCTTCCAGGGGAATTACCAAGACTTTGCAGTCACAGCAAATAGTGATTGGCAGACGATAACCCTCGATTTGGAAGGCGCGCCTGGTTATGCCGGAACGATTTCCAAGCTCCGATTGGATCCCCAAGGGTTTGCCGGTGGAACCATCGAGATTGATTATATCGAAATGAAGGCCCCTTAAGGTGCAAACGCCCTTAATCGAGATCAAAATTAAACGAATACCCCAAGCTATGTATCATTTAAACCGCTTGCTCATGAAAGCCCTATTGCTGGTTTTTACTTTCTGTCTGGCCAATGCAGCTCTGGCACAGGATGCTCCCTTCAACCGTTCCAAAGACCTGTTGTTGTTGCAACATGACATGGGCAACGACCCGGACGACTTGAATGCCGTGGCTGTTGAGGCCTGCATGCTGCAGCATCCCGACTATGATGACGTCGACTTCTATGCCGTGGTTGGAACGCGTAATCTCTACAGCGGCCACTTCGGTTGGATCGACGAGTGCCGGGCTTTAATGGCCCAACTGTTCGGAGCGAAAGGACCCCTCTGGACGGATGCCGAAACCGAGGCGCAATGGGCCGCATCGCTCGATATCGTAAAAGGCAAGGTCAAGACGGTCCTGCTCAATGGCGGTCGTGTCTGGGTGGTCGAAGCGGGTACTTCCGACTTCACGCGTGATTGGGTCAACATGCTCAAGAATGACGCGCAGGTGAACAACTCGCTACTCACCTCGCACGTCGTCGTGGTGCAACACGGATTCAGTAACGAAAAAAACACGGATCCTGCCGACCTGACTTTCGTCCAGAACAACACCGACTACTATAAGATAGGCGAAGGGAAATTGGATTTTGATCGGAGTAACACACCGAAATACTTGAGCACGAATACCGACTTTCTTCCTGCCGCTGCGGCCGCCAGTAATCCGAATACCTATGCGCGGGATGCGTTTCAGGCATTGCAAACGGCGTTGGCCCCTCATATCCCGACTACTGGGAATACGACTCTAGCGAACGGTGGCGTTGATTTTACGGATACCGTTGAAATGTGGTGGATTCTTGGAATGAACACGACCACTGAGGGCAGCGTCGCGAATGTGTGGGACAAGTTCATTGTCAATGATCCGGATAGTTCCGGCGGCGGGGGTACCGATGGTGAGAAGGTTTTCCAGGAGTCGGAAGGACTCGTCATCATGGAGATGGAGAGCACTCAGTCGCCGCTTGGGAACTGGATCAAGATTGAGGAGGGTGACACCAATTATGTTTCCGGAGCGACGGGTGGCGTTCACTTGGAGTTTGGAGGAAACAGCCAGACTGGTGGGCCGGCGGATTCGCCGCTTGTTTACAAATTCAAGGTCAACCAAAGCGGTAAATATCACCTGAATATGCGCGCTCGCAAGCGATTGGCAGGAGGCGATCCAGACTGGACCAATGACTGCTACGTGCGCATGGAGGGTAACTTCACGTCCGGGTCCGCGCATTACGATGTCAATGTGCTGCGGGTGGATACCAAGCTCTATGGCGGGAATGAAAATAACTGGGGATGGGCGCTCAAGCTCGACTCTGCGGACGCGCACCGTGTGCCAGCGATTTATCAGCTTGTCGCAGGTGAAACCTACACCTTCATCGTCTCCGGGCGCTCGCAGCGCTTCAATCTCGACCGTATCATTTTTCGTTATAGCACGGTCGATTTGAATGATTTAACCGGGACACGGACGACATGTGTGCCAATCCGGTGATTCTGGCATTGCTGAAAAGTGCTGGCGTGGAAGACCGGCTGGTTCATTTCTCGCATTCGTGCGATTTTCGAGCGGCAGGAGACGACGAGGCGCGGTTCGTCGCGCTGCAAAATGGCCTTTATGGAATATTGGGGAGGTGGCGGTCATCTTTGAAAAACGCTTCCAAGCGACAGTGGTGAGCCGCGAGTTTCGAAACTTCTGGATGTACGGTTGATCTGGCCCTTTGAGTCGGGAGCAAGCGCTTGTCGCGGCACCTTTCCTTCAGGAGTTTCTGGGCGGAAGGAGTAAGGATAGTTCCGATACCGGCCAGCATCCTAATCTGCTCGATGGTGGATGAAGGGCTTTGCGTCGAGATCATGTCGGTAATCACAATCATTGGGTCGACCATTTTTGTCATGACACACGAATGTGCGCCGGTTGCCCTAGGTCTGGAGTTAGGCCCTCGTAAATGGCGGTGGAGACATGAACGTGTCTCAAGACGACTCTCGGGCAAACGGGGTAGTCTGTTCGCGTGAGTAGAGGGATTTTATCGTTGGCGGCCGCGTCGGCCCTTTGGTCGCCATTTCAAGGGCTCTCCGCTGAAGACGGAGATATTGGTGCGGTGGTCTGGCAGGCGTCGACCATGGCCTTCGAGTTCGACGGGGCAAGAGCGCCCGAAGAGGGAGACAACCCGTCTCTCGACTACCGCCTGCAAGTTCGGTTCGAAAGCCCGACGGGTGAGGTTTTTCAGGTGCCTGGATACTATGATGGTCCGGTAGGGGAATCCGGACCGGGAAAGTGGAAGCTGCGCTTCACGCCGGATCGCCCGGGCGAGTGGAGCTACGCGGTTTCGTTCAGGAAGGGCCATGAGATCGCAGTGTCTCTCGATCCGGATGCCGGAGCGGCGGTTGGGTTCGACGGACGGAAAGGCAGCATGGTGGTCCAGCCCCTCGATCCCAACGCTCCGGGTTTTCACAAATGGGGACGCCTCGAATACGTCGGCGGGCACTATCTCAAGTTCCGGAATGGTCCGCACTGGATCCGCGGAGGTGTGGACAGTCCGGAGAACTTCCTCGCTTTCGCCGGTTTCGACAACACACCGGCGAAGCACCACTATGCCGCGCACCTTGACGACTGGCGGGAGGGCGACCCCGACTGGGGAGACGGAAAGGGGAAGCCGATCATTGGGGCAATCAACAGCCTCGCCGCGCAAGGCGTGAACAGCATCTATTTCCTGGTCATGAACATCGGTGGCGACGGCAAGGACGTCTGGCCCTTTGCCGGAACTCCAGACCCGAAGGGTCATTCGGACAACGACAACCTGCATTTCGACCATGGGAAACTCGAGCAGTGGGAAACCGTCTTCGCCCACGCCCAGCGGAAGGGAATTGCCCTCCACTGCGTGTTCAACGAGGCCGAGACGGCGAACAAGCGCGAGCTCGACAACGGCGAACTCGGAGTGGAGCGGAAACTTTACTATCGCGAGATGATCGCCCGCTTCGGCCACCATCTGGCCCTGTCTTGGAATCTTTGTGAGGAGTTCAATGCGGACTTCGATCTGGGGCCGGATCGGATTCGCGCTTACGCCGACTACTTCCGGGCCGTCGATCCCTACGGCCACCCGATCTCGGTCCACACCGCCGGCAATCCCTTGAAGGAACTCGCGTTCAGCTTTGGCGACGAACGCTTCAGCCTGACCTCGATCCAGCTCAACAAGAGCCGGATTGATACATTGGTAGAGGACTTTCGCAAGGCGACCGCCGAAGCCGACCGGCCGCTGCCGATCTCGATGGATGAGTTCATTCTCGACGTCGGACAGAAGGAATCGTGGAAGCCCTTTGACCGCCCCGATCTGCATCGGAAGCAGAAGCTCTGGCCGACCTATTTCTCCGGTGGCCAGATCGAGTTCATTCTCGAGGGCCTGCTGTGGGTGGAATCGTTCAAGAGCCCGAAACTCCAGGCGCTTTGGAAGCATGTCGCGACCGCCCGCCGCTTCATGGAGGAAAACCTTCCCTTCTGGGAGATGGAGCCCGCCGACGAGCTGGTGGTCGACGAGAGCACGCTTCCGGTAGGTCACGGGAGAGGAAAACCGTCCGATCTCGAAGCCCAGGTGTTCCGGAAGAAGGGGGAGGTCTATGCGATCTACTTCCCGACGGCGACGGATACGGGGAATCTGGATCTTCGCGACGAAGAAGGGAAGTTCACCGGCCGGTGGTTCGATCCCCGCAACGGGGTGTTCGCCGGAGAATCGTCCAGCTTCAAGGGCGGCAAACTCAATCCCTGCGGACCTCCGCCAGATAACAGCGGGGAAGACTGGGTCCTGTTGGTAAGAAAGAGCGGCTGAATTGAGCGGACGAGTTTTGTCCCGCCGCGCTTCGCGAAATAAAATGATCATGACTAAACCAACCATGTTTGCCCGACACCTTGGCCTGACCTTGGTCTCGCTTCAGGTCGCCCTCGGTGCCGTCCCGGCCCACGGAGGATCCCGGGATGCGAAACCGACCGAGCGCCCGAACATCCTCATCTGCATGGCAGACGACTGGGGTTGGCCACACGCCGGTGCCTACAGTGAGAACTGGAATACGAGAAACCTGCTGGTCGATCTGAGTGACCTGACCCTCGCATTCGCCCCCTTCGATACCGTCACCGTCAACGTGCCCGAGCCGTCATCATCGGTTCTGGCGCTCGGAGGACTTTCCGCCCTCCTTCTGCGCCGCCGTCGTCGCTGACGGCCTGGTCGTTGACGGGATGATCCGGCACCCCGGCTTGGTGCATCGGGCCAGTCCGATAGTACCTACTGATCTCCGTGGGTCACGAGAATCCGGCTGGCATGGGGCTTTGGCCGACGGGGGGCGATTCAGCACGGCAATGCCCTCAGCGGAAACAAGCTCACCGGGGGGCTGCCGAACGCGCCGGCTTCCGAACGCTGGTTCCAGGCGCAGTTCGAGGAACTGGTGACCAACGCCCATCCGCCATTCGCGCCGTAGGCGGCGGATTGCTGGCGGAGGAGAATCTGGGGAAGGCTTCACAGTCCGGATTTTGGCCATACCGGGGTTTGAGACATCATCGTGTCTCATGACAGCTGGATGGGAACAGGGCTTGATCGAATATCGACAAGGTCAGCACTGAGTAGAGCCAAAGCAGTTTTCCGAACCGTGGAAGCGGTCTCGGGGACCAAGTGCTTCTTTGCTCATTTGGTTGGCACGCCGCTTCAATCATCAACGCAATCTTCACCTCAAATAATTGATTCACCTCAATCCTCCCTGCAGGAAATGGTTCTCCGGCACTCAGGGGATCGGCTAATAACGATATGAAAAATGCTCAGACTCTAGTTACCTTCGTAGCATTTGCCATGCTCTGGCCCGTGCTCAGGGCTGAACCGGCAAAGCCAAACGTCATCGTCATCTTTGCCGATGACCTCGGCTATGCGGACCTTGCGGTGCAGGAACAGGAAAAGGATCTCTTTACGCCGAATCTCGACCGAATGGCTGCCGAAGGGGTGCGTTGCACCGCAGGCTATGCCACCGCGCCGCAGTGTTCGCCGTCGCGGGCCGGGCTGCTCACCGGTCGTTACCAGCAGCGACTCGGTATCGACACGATCCCGGATCTGCCACTCGCCAATGAGGAGGTCCTCATCCCGGAAATGCTCAAGCCCGCCGGTTATACCACGGCGATGGTCGGCAAGTGGCATCTCGAACCGAACGTCATCTGCCGCGACTGGATTGGTAAACACCTTCCCAAGGCCAAGCCCGACAAGCGGGGGTTCGTCACCATTCCGTTTGGCAAGAAGATCCCCTACATGCCGGAGTCGCAGGGATTCG
This sequence comes from Haloferula chungangensis, assembly GCF_042664875.1. NCBI lineage: Bacteria > Pseudomonadati > Verrucomicrobiota > Verrucomicrobiia > Verrucomicrobiales > Verrucomicrobiaceae > Haloferula > Haloferula chungangensis. Next base: position 650,102 of record NZ_JBHTBS010000001.1, read on the forward strand.
ATCACTATTTCTGCGGAGAGATGAACCACTACCGCGCCAACTTCAGACGCGATGGCGAGGACTGCGAACCGACGCACCTCAACGAGAAGGGGTTTCGCGTCGATATCCAGAGCGATGCGGCCATCGGTTTCATCGATCGGCATCACGACAAACCCTTCTTCCTCTACTTGTCCTACTATGCGCCTCATACTCCGCTGGTCACACCGGAGCCCTACGCGGATCACTTCTCAGAGGATATGGCGATCCGCCGTCGGGCGGCGCTAGCGATGATCCACGGCATCGACCACGGCGTCGGCCGCGTGATGGAATCTCTCAAGCGCCACGGGATCGACAACAACACGATCGTCTTTTTCACCAGCGACAACGGCGCTCCGGTCCACAAACGTCGCGATTCACCGCTCGACAAGGACATGGGAGGCTGGGATGGATCGCTCAACACTCCATGGGTTGGTGAAAAGGGCATGCTTTCCGAAGGCGGCATCCGAGTTCCCTTTCTGATCCACTGGCCGGAGAAGTTGCCGGCCGGGATGGTCTATCCGCATCCGGTCTCGACTCTCGATATCGCGGCGACGGCCCGCAGTGTTGCCGGGCTTCCCGCTGATCCGGGGCTCGATGGCGTTGATCTGATGCCCTTGCTCGGGGAAGGTAAGGCCGCGGAGCGCCCGCTGTTCTGGCGATTCTGGAAGCAGATTGCGGTGCGTGACGGTCGCTGGAAATATCTGAACGTGAACAAGCAGGCGGAGTTCCTTTTCGACCTCGAGGATCCGGCTCACGAGGAGCGTAACCTCGCCGAAGCCAACCCTGAAGTGCTCAAGCAACTGCAGAAGAAAGCGACCAGCTGGGCTGCCGAACTGAAACCGCCGGGAGTTCCACATGGGGACGCGGATCACGAGGAAGTCGAGTGGTATCGCGAGTATTTCGACGCCAGGATCAAGTGAGGAGTCGAACAGGATCGAATAGTGAAATCGAGTATCATGATGAACAAAGCAATAGTGAATGCGGCGGGACTACTTCTGCTGGGAGCCGCCGCCAGTGCCGGAACGATCGATCCGGCACAGGGTGGCTGGTACGAGCGCTACAAGAAGCAGGAAAATGCCCCCAAGCCCGCAGAGATGCTCCTCAATGAGGACCCGGAGCCCGCCTTGAAGGACGGATTCGTGGCATTGTTCAATGGAAGGGATCTCACCGGCTGGTCGGTGAAGGGCGGCGAGTCGGTATTCGAAGCAAGGGACGGGATGATCGTGGGAACGGTCGTTGCCGACACGCCGAGCACCTATCTCTGCACGGACCGGAACTATGCGGACTTCATCTTCACCTGCGAATTAAAGTGGGTGGTCAACTTGAACTCGGGGGTGATGTTTCGTGCCGCTGCACGTGAGAAGGGAAAGACCGAGGAGGTCTTCGGTCCTCAGGCCGAGATGGAAGGGGTCCAGGGGAATCGGCGATGGTCCGGAGGGATCTATGGGCAATCCTGCGGCGGTTACTTCTATCCACTCTGGCTCAAGGAACATGAAAAGGTCCGGTCGGCATTGAAACCGAAGGAGTGGAACCGGCTCACCGTTCAAGCGAAAGGGGGACAGGTGAAAACCTGGCTCAATGGCGTGCCGGCTGCTCACTGGGTTGACGACGGAAGCTATTCGAAAGGCTTCTTCGGCCTGCAGGTGCACAAGGCCAAGAAGGGCGAGGTCTGGTTCCGGAACATTCGTGTAAAGGAATTTGCGGGCTGAGCTCCCCCGGGAATTTCAGTCGCTTCAAATATTCTCCTCCGTCCCGCGGTACTCGATGCCGATCAGGCAGACGTCATCCTCGAAGCGTTGTGCGCCTGATTGGTAGAGGACCCTCGCTGTGATATTCTCGACGAAGGTTGAGAGTTCGATCTGGTCCAGACCTTCGATAATCCGCCTCAATCCGCCGCTGCCGAGTTCCTCACCGCTTCCCGGCTCCGGCGGCATCTCTGTCAGGCCGTCGGTGTAAAGCAGGATCCGCTCCCCATTCGTTAGACGGGCCTCGCCGGTTACGAATGCCGGATTTGGGACCAGCATCAACGCCGGGCCCCGTACTTCACCGCGCTCATAGAGTTCCCGGACGGCGCCAGTGGCGGGTTCTCTGATCAGAGGTGAGTGGTGGCCGGCGGTGGCGAAAGTGACGGAGCCGTCAGAAGTGTCGATGACGAGGTAAAAGGCCGTGATGAATTCGGAATCGTCGTCCCGGGAGATCACCTCGCACAGGCGCCGGTTGAGGCGTTCGAGAAACTCTTCCGGCTTTGAAAGCCGGGCCGCTTTGCTCTGCGCCATCGCGTTGAGAGCGGACATGGTGAGCGCCGCGCCGACGCCGTGCCCCATCACATCCGCGATGAAAATTCCGATCTTCGAATCTGAGAAGGGGAGCAGGCAGAAGAAATCGCCGCCGACCGGTCCGCTGGGGCGATAGTCATGGACAACCTCGATGGATCCGGATCGTTCGGAAGCCATCTTCGGAAAGTTGAGCTGTTTCGCCGGAAGAAATGAGTGTTGGACCTTGTTGGCGCGGCTGAGCTCGGACTCCATTTGTTCCTTCATCCGGCTGATCAGGAGCTCACTTTCCTTGTGTGCGGTGATGTCCCGGGAGATTCCAAAGATCCCGATGATCTCTCCGTCGTCGTCCCGTAGCGGCATCTTGGTGGTCGACACCCAGGTGACTCTTCCGTCGGGCCAGGTCTCCTTTTCCTCGATCCCGATGACCGGGGCTCCGGTGCGGATGATGCGCTGTTCATCGGCGGATGCGGCGAGGGCGTGCTCCTCGCTGAAGAGATCGAAGTCCGTCTTTCCGATGACCTCCTCCGGAGAGTCGAAACCCAGCCATTTCGCACCCCATTGGCTGATGAGGGTGATGCGGCCATCACGATCCATGAAGTAGATGTTGTCGGAAATGTGATCCATCAGCTGCCGGAGCATTCCACTTTGGGTGAGTTCCAGGCTTGGCTCGGGCTTCTTCATGTGGGCAGACCGGAGATTCCCGGCAATCTGAAATGCTTATGCGGCCCAATCGTTGATTGCAATACTGGAAGCTGTCCCACGCAGATTTCCGCTTCCGGACGTTTGCTGAGGGAGCATCAGCTCCCACGATTCAGCAATCCTTCTGAACGTGATGGAGCCGTTCCCGCGCGCTGAAAAATGGGCGCTCCCCGCCTTCCTCAGTCGGTGATGCAGGGGAATTGGCGGTACTATGGGAGCGCCTTGCCGTAGATGAGCACGGTATCGATGCCGAAGCCCTCCTGGTCCCCTGGATTACCTAGGGAGTAAGCCGCTCCGTTGTCATCCTCGAGACGCAGGCGGAGCTCCCAGTTGTCGGTGGCGTTGAGGGTCTTGCCGTTGATGGGATGCGAGATCTCAAAGGGGGTGATTCGCTTGCCGCCGTTTCCGGTGACGAGAGTCTTGTTAGGCGAGACGACTCCCGGGGAGTCGAGCGAGCCGTTGAGGAAGGCAACGACGTCGGCCTGGACGGTGGTCGTCGCGCCGCTCGGGCGGTCGCTCCAAAGATAGCCGGTGTAGGTGATGCGGGTGACTTCGATGTCGGTGGTCGCGGTGATGGCGGTTCGCAGTTGATTGCTGATTCCGCTGGCCGGCAGCTGGGCACCGCTCCATGCGACGACAGGATCATCGAAGGTGAAGCTTCCGGCGCTGCTGATGATACCGGAGTTCGCGCCATTGATGGTGGCATCCTGCGAAGTTGCCAGGGTTGAGAGAGTTACCGGCGAGAAGGAGCTTTCACGGAAGGTCCAGATTGAAAGGGGAACCTCACCGGCAATCGTGCCCGCTGCGCGGAAAAAGCCGTGACCGTCTGGAAACGCGGACGGGTCCAGTCGCAGAGTGTAGTCGGTCCGATCATCGCCGGTTCGCTCGAAGAACTGGGTGACGGTTCCGCCGACGGGGTTGTGGTTCGATCCGTTGATCGAGAACAGGGGGGTGAATGGGGTGACGAGGTCGGGCGAATACTCGATTCCAAGTGTCGAGCCGCTCGAAGCATTCCTGCCGCTGAAGGTCAGCAGCGGGGTGGGCGGATTGGTGGTCTGGTCGAAGCCGGTCCGGATCCGCGGCTCGACGGAGTCCATGCCGGCACCCAAGAGATGATCGAGCAAATCGGGGACACCGTTGCCAGTGTTGTCGTCTTCCGGCAGGGCGGTGCCGCCAGGTGGCACGGTCAGGGTTTTCTCGAGCTCATTGCCGTAGCTCGAAGCAGTCTTGAAGCGATAGGCGAATGCAGATTCCAGGACGGCGTTGATATTCTTCAGGTTTCCGTCGCGGTACCGCGCCCAGCCGGTGTCCCAGGTAATATAGTAGTGGGCGTCCGGTTCGAGCTCGGGAAAGTCGGTGAAGGTGATCGTGTTGCTACCCTGAGCGGGGTGGGAGGTGTCGGGGTCAGCCTCCCAGAGGATCTCGGGATTGCCGAAACGCTGGAGCCGGATCTTCTTGCCTTCGGTGCCGTTGAAGTCGATCGCCCCCACGAAGGTCAGCGTGAGCGGAGTGTCGGTGGGCACGCCGCCCGACATGTATTCAGGGACGGAGGAAACCAGTCCGGTGCGGATATTGTCGAAGCCCCAGCCGCGGTGTTCGGTTCCGGGTGGAAGATTCCAGACGCTTCCGTTCCCGCCGCTCGGGGGATTGATGGCGAAGTGGGCGTCCCACTGGGCGACCATCACATCCCGCAAATCAGGACGGACGCCCGCGAGGTCGTGATGCTCTCCGGGATCGGCGTCGAAGTTGTAGAGTTCCCAAGGGCCGTCGAAGTAGCGCACGATCTTCCAGCCGTCGTCGAACAGGCCTTTCGAGCGGTCGGTGAAGTGGCTGATGAAGAAATCGCTGCCGGCGGTGGAGGAGGCATTGGTGAAGAGCGGCACGATGCTCTCTCCCATCAGCGGCTTGGTCGACTTGCCAGCGTAGCTGGCGGGGTAGGTCGCGCCGGCGAGTTCGAGGAAGGTCGGGTAAAAGTCCCAGAGGTTGCTCGCCTGGTGGAGGATCGTTCCGGCGGGCAAGCTGATGCCATCCGGCCAGTGGGCGACGAAGGGACTGCGCACGCCACCGCCATAGCTCGAGTGCTTGTAGGAGCGGAAAGGCGTGTTCTGCAACACACCCCAGCCGTAGCCGGTGTTGAAGCGCACATTTGAGTTCGGATCCCAGGGAAGTGCACTGCGGTCGGTCCATTGACCGGCGTAGGATCCACCGTTGTCGGAACAGAAAATGATCAGGGTGTTTTCGAGGACCGAGTCGTCGGTCATCGGGTCACCGTCGGGATCGGAAAGATGGTCGATGATCCGACCGACGTTTTGATCGACGCTGTCGACCATTCCGGCGTAGGCCGACATGCAAAGAGCCTCGAAGTCCTTCTGGCGGACCCACTCGTCGGTGGATGTTTCCGGGAGCGAATTCCACTCGGGAACCTCGGCGCCGGTTTCCGCGAGCACCATGTCCGCCGGAACCAGTCCCATCGCTTTCTGGCGTTCGAAACGTTCCCGCCGCAACTGGTCCCAGCCTGCCGCATAGACTTCGGTGTCGTAGTATTTCCGGATGTCCGCCTCGAACGCCTGATGAGGGCCGTGCGGGGCGTTGTAGCAGACCCAGCTGAAGAAAGGCTTTCCCTGGCTCAGCGCTTGGTCGATGAAATCGATCGTGTAGTCGGTGATCGCATCGGTGGCGTAGAAGCCGGGGGGGAAGTTGTTGAAGTCGGCATTGTCGAGACGCCAGGTATCGTCGCCCTTGAAGTTGTTGGTGGCGCCGTCGCGGAAGCCGAAGAAGCGGTCGAAACCGTAATCGGTGTTGGGATTCCCAGTGGAAAGATTCCCGAAGGCATGGACCTTCCCCGTGATACTGGTGTGGTAGCCCGCGTCGCGCAGCAGGTGGGCGAAGCTCAGTCCGTTGCTGACGTTGCCGAAGCCGGCGGCACTGTATTCCATGCCGCTGATCAGGCTGGCTCGCGAGGTCACGCACATCGGAGTGACCCGGAAGTTCGAGAGCCTTAGACCGGCGTCGGCAAGGCTGTCGATGCGCGGGGTGTCGATTTCGCCGCCAAAGCAGCCGATATCGCTGTAGCCCATGTCGTCAACGAAAACGAAGACGATGTTCGGCTGGCTGGCCAATAGGGGAGTGGCGAGAAGGAACGCGATGGATAGGAACAATGCGGGTTTCATGATCGGACGGCAATGGTTTCAAAAAGAAACAGGCCGCCCCCTGAGGGTCGGCCTGTTTCCACGATCTGGAGAAGTAGCGTCACGCCCTGCGACGGCGGAACGCCATGCCCATGGACGCGAGTCCGAGCAGAGCAATCGATGACGGCTCGGGAACGACATCCAGCGTAAGGTTGTCGTAGGTCGCATCGTCACGCTGGATCCTGATTCGGTAGGCGCTATCCGTGTCACCGAAATCGACGGTAGAGTCGAAGGCGTTGCCTTCGTTTGTAAGAGCACTCGAGACTTCGACATTGTTGATGAAGAAGCTCACTGTGCCGTTGTCCAGGCCTCCGGTGGCGCTCAATGTGTAGAGATTCGCCATCCCGATGTCGAAGCCTCCCAAGCCGTCGATGCCTTGGATGGTGGCCACGCTGTAGTTGTTCTGGGTAGCGCTACCTGCTGTTCCGGTTCGGAAGGTGATCCCGCCTGACGCAACCCCGAGGCTGAAGGCGCTGTTGACAGCAGTGGTGCCGGACACGTCGCTCCAGATGTAGAGAAAGGATTGGCCCCCCGAAGCCGCGATGTTGGCGGAAAGGTCAAAATCTGTGGCCGCCAGATTGCCGTAAAAGTTGGTGTCTGTTTGGATGCCGTCACCTGCGCCTGTTCCGTTGATCTCGAGAACATTACCGGTGATCGTAGGGTTAGCAGTAGCAACAGCCCCGATTGTCGTGTAGGTGGAAGTCACGGTTCCCCCCGCCTGGCGCGCAACGAGGTTGTCATTGATTCCGTCTGCAGGATCAGACTGGTCAAATGTGTCCTGGAATAGAATGGCCGAGGACGCGGATGGGGCGATGATGGCGGAGAGGATCAGGATGCCCGCTCGATTGATCGTTGATTTCATAGGTAGAGGTTGGATTTCAGTCGGTTTTATGGACAAGAAGGAAGGGTGACCGGACGGCTCTCGTTGCTTGTCTTAGTGTAAGATTGCACAGTTCAACGCGAGGCTGTCATGAGACACGTTCGTGTGTCGTTCGGATGCATTCGGAGTCTGAGTAGGGAAGCCAAGATCAAAAGATCCGGAAATCCCTTGGAATCATGGGACTCGATTTGAGGTGCCTTCAAGCTGGTTGAGAGCCCGGTTGATGACTCGGACGACGTATTTGCCGTTGGCATAGAGGCCTTTCCTCGGGGTGAGGGCCTTGCGCATTTCTTCCAGAACCGGGCGTGCCTCTTCGTCCATCTCGTCGAGAACGATGGCGGCATGCAGGCGTTCCCATTGCTCGCCTTTGTCCAGCTCCTGGGTAAGTGTTGGCAGTGCTTCCTGCGGCAGGCCAAGGCGGGCGAGGGCGCGGGCTGCCGCGATTCGGACCACCGGCGAGTCGTCCTTGAGGCGCTCTCGGATCTGGGGCAGCGCTTTCTTGGCTGATGGGCCGATGTTTCCGATTCCGGTGGCACCCCAGTAGCGGACGGCCGCATCGCGGTCGGCCAGCGCCTTGAGGAGTTCGGGTAAGTGATCCGGGCCGCTGGACGCGGCATCGGCGGTTTGGGAGAGACGGGCGGGAAGTGTCTCATCTTTGGTTTGCCGCAGGATCTCGTAGCGATTTCCGATCTCCTTCTCGCGTGCCACCAGGATAGGTTCCGCGATCAGGCCGGTATCACGGGTTTCTTTGACCCATTCGAGATGGGTTTTCCTCAGGCGAAGCAGGATTTCCCGGTAGCGGGGGTTCTCCGCAAGATTGTTGATCTCGTGAGGGTCGGTTTCCGTGTCGTAGAGTTCCTCGACCGGCTTGGTCGGGGAGAAATAGTACTCGGCTGCGGGAGGGAGGGTGCCGGCGAGATGACCTTTGCGCAGTTCTTTCATGGTCGCACCGGTTTCGGCCGAGTTCATGAACTGATAGTAGGGCTTGAGAGGCTCGTAGTTGCGGATGTATTTGAACCGGTGATCCCGTACCATGCGGATGATGTCGTAGCGCTCGTCCATGCGGTCGCGCGCGCCGAAAACATACTCCCGCGCTGCCGGAAGATCAGGTCCGAGGAAGGGTTCGCCTTGCATGGTCCCGGGAATGTCGAGGCCTGCGAGATTGAGGACCGTGGGTCCGAAATCGATCCCGCTGACCAGTCGGTCGGAAACGGTGTTCGGGGCGGCCTGATCCTTCTCTCTGAATTTCTCCGGAATCCGGATGACGAGCGGGACGCGGGTTCCCGAATCGTAGAGCCAACGCTTCGCCCGCGGAAGACCAATGCCATGGTCGGACCAGAAGAAGATGATGGTATCCTCATACAATCCGTCCTTTTTTAGCTGGTCGATCAGATTGCCAGCCCAGGCATCCATGGCGGTGATCAGTTCATAGTTGCGCTTCCATGCCTCCCTTACCACGGGAGTGTCGGGGTAGTAGGGGGGAAGAGTGGTTAGAGCCTTGGCGTCCTGGCGTTGTTCCGGCGTGAGTTTGGCGGTGACCGACTTGTATTTGCCCTCGTTTGCGATCCCGCTCTCGTGACAGCCGGTGAAGTTGAAGACCGCGAAGAAGGGCTGCTCTTTGTCCGGGCGCTTGCGCCAGTGCGCCTTGGCGCTGGAATCGTCCCAGGTGCTCGTCGGGGTTTTGAACTGGTAGTCCTCCTTGCCGTTGTTAGAGCAGTAGTAGCCGGCGTTCCGGAGGTAGGTCGGGAACGGTTTAACCGAATCGGGAAGCCGGGCGTTGCCTCGCATGTGCTGCGTTCCGAGCGTCGTCTGGTACATGCCCGTGATGATCGCGCTGCGGCTGGGGGCGCAGACACCCGCCGTGGTGAAAGCGTGGCTGTAACGCACTCCCTGCGAGGCCAGCGTGTCGACGTGGGGCGTGATCGCATGCGGATCTCCATAGCATCCGAAGTGGGGGCTGATGTCCTCGGCGCACAGCCAGAGGATGTTTGGCTGCTTGGCGCCGAAAGCTTGTAAGGTGAGGGAGGCGAGCAGCAGGGCTGCAAGGCGCAGTACCGGGATGCCGGACAATTGAGGTGTTGCCCTGAAGGGCATGCGTTGGATCGGTGCTTTCATGGGATTGGTGTAGGTCATTGAAGGGTGGCGGGCGAATCGGACAGATGTCGGGAGGAGGATCTAAGTGGCGTCAAACCGGGGCGAGGCCTTCGGTTTTACGCCCTTGTTGTGCGGCTACTGCTCGATGTAGAGGAAGTCCAACATGGTGTTGCCGCCGCCCTTGGCGACGATCTCCACGGTGTGGGTTCCGTAGTCAATGATGCCGCTGTCGTAGATCACCGTCTGATACTGGGTGTCACTGGCGTGAGTGCTGAGCTGGCGACCTTCGACCTTGCCGTCGATCTTGATGTTGCAGCGGCCACCGAAGTTGCCCAGGCGCATGCCGACGGCGACCCTGTCTCCGGTGAAGGTGTAGGAAACCTTGTCGCCGGAAACCTTGGTCACGGTCATGCTGCCGCCGCTGTCTGAGGAGCCGCCTTTGGTCGACCAATTTCCCTGATAGACCAGGCCCGGATCGCTGTCTTCGACCTGAAGGGGGATGAAGCGACGGTCACTGTCCGCCTCCGCCGCCGAGATCAGTCCGTTCCGGCCCTCGAACAGGTCCCTTTGTTCGATCAGCGAGAGGGCGGTGCTGGTGAGGGTGTTGACGTACTGCCGGCCGTTGCTTGTCTTTTCGGGAAGGTGGTCGGCCTGATCCTCATAGGTGATCACGAGAAAGGCCACGTCATCCCTCTGGACGAAATCCGTGCTGTTGAGCATTTCGGGAGTGCTCAGCCAACGGACGAAGGACCGCATGGCCTGGCATTCGGTCTGCGCACCGTAGGTCTTGAAAGGCATCTGGAACACGAACTGGTCGTTCATTGTCTCCGGTTGCTCGAGGGCCCAATGAAGGAAGTTCTGGCGACGTCCGCCGTTCTCGAACCAGATCGAGGCCTTGGCTTCGATGCTGACGCCGCTCATGAAGCTGCTCTTCGCGAGGTTCTGCTGGGCGATACCGAAATTACGGATATTCGCCATCATCTGGACGTTGGACCGGCCGGTCGAGTCGAGCCAGTCCCGTAGTTCCTGAAGCTCGGAATCACTCCAGTTGTAGACCGGCAAATCCCGATTCTCCCCGGGTTGGTTTCCGAAGGGCATCACCCATTTGACCGTGGCTCCTAGATTGCTTTCGGCTCGGAACTTCCTTTCCGCCGCTTCCACGAGTGTTACCCCCACTTTGCCCTCACCATAGTCGAAGCTCGTTCGCTGGAAGGCGATGATCCCGTTGTCCTTGGCCAGCGGCATGCTCGCAACGATGTCCTGCCAGTCGGACCGGGTGTTCTGCTCGTCGTCCGGTCGTTGGTTGTCGGTGTCGTTCAGGTTCAGGCCCTTCAGGGATCCGGCGGTAAGCTCCCATTCACTCAGTCTGCTGTCGCCTGCTCCCTTCTCCATGTAGGGCAGTCCGTACCAGACTTCATAGCAGTGGCCGGCACCTGTGAAGAGCGCCGCCAGTAGGCAGAGGATGATTGGATTTTTTCTCATGTGGTTTTGTGTTTTAGGTTTTGTGTTTCGTGTTTTTTGGTTCCTGGAAATAGTTCAGAGTCTCTCCGCGACGCGGTTGACGAAGTCGTGATCGAGTGCTCCCGCCGCGACCTGATCCTCGAGCCAGCGTGACGCGAGCCCGCGGTCCTGCGAGAGCCAGTGACTCAAGAGATTGGCAAACAGGACCTCGCGCTCTTCACCCTGCACGCGCTGGTGGAGTAACCACTCGGCGGCGATAGGTTGGTGCTCCGCCCACTCGGCCAGAACCCTGCGGCGGACGAGGGCATGGTTGTCCGCGCTCATGTCCTCAAGGCGGGTGAGCTGGTGGAGAGCCTGATCGATATCCTGACCGGCAGCTAGGAGCCAGGCGCTCTCACCGATTGCCAGCGGCTGGTCTGCTGGGGAAAGGGTGCCGACCCATTCCTCGAACTTGGCGGTGTGGTGCTGCTGAAGGTTGCGGGCGGCCTGCCGGACGGCAAAGGAACGGAGCTTCGGGTCGGCGATATGATCCAGAATCTGCTCAAGGACATTCAGATCGCCCTTCGAGGAGCTTCCCCTCGCAATGGCTCCGTAGAGATGGTCGGATTCGACTCCGAGCGACCCCTCTTTCAGGAAGAAGCTCAGCGCCTCTTTCGGCGATCTGTTCGCCCAATCCTCCAGAAGATTCTCGATGAGAGTGCGTTTCCGGTTTTCTGTTAGGTCGGATTGAGCCACCTCTGAGATGGCGGTTACCGGATCGATTCCAAACCAGCGCTCGTAAACCGCCGCGCTGAACGAGTCTATGAAGCCTGGGGTGAACTGCGGGTGACCCCGGCTGATCTCAAGGGCCAGCTGGAGGTCCGCGACCGAGGCATCTAACAGGAGATCGTGAAGCATCGCAGGATGCTCCCGGAAATCCTCGTGGCCGAAGACCTCTTCCAGTTTCCGGGTCAGCGAGGCGCGGCGCTCCTCAAGCGATTGGGGGGGCTTCGGGCTGGTCAGCGAGGATCCACCGCTGCGGTCCGTCGCGTTCGGGTTGTTGAATGGATCATGAGTCTCTCCGGATCGGGTGTCTTTGGAGCCGGTGATCTTGATTGCAAGAACCAGACCGAGTCCAACAAGACACAGCACGCATGCGACGGTGATCGTGGGGAGCGGCTTTTTCATGTGGCTTATGTCGGCCATCCCGGGCGGGAGGGCTGTGAGGTAGGGAGGCTCATTTTGAAGTATGGCACCGCCGCTCTTCTTTCTGTCGATCTGCTTGCATACTCATTGGTGGTCCACCTTCCGTCGGGGAATCCGTTTGGTGTCAGCGAAAGTCTGTTAGGTTGTTCTTGAGGTTGATTCGACGGGGTTTCTAGTAGTCCCAGATAATTTCGATCCGATAGAAGCCTGTTTGGTCCTAGAGGTTGTTGGTAAGGATGACTGCGCCGTCCGTGGTGCTGGACTCGATGTCGAAGAGTTTCCATTTGACGCTGGCTCTCAAATTGCTCTCGGCCTGGAACTTCCTTTCAGTCGCTTCCTGCAGGGTCACTCCACTTTTGCCTTCACCGTAGTCGAAGCCCGTGCGCTGGAATGCGATGACTCCGTTATCTTTGGCGAGCGGCGATGATCGTCTGTTTCCTGGAGAATGAGTTTCTGATCGGCTGGGAAAGCGCGCGGATTCGAATCTAGGGTTTCTCCTCCTCAGGTTCCTTATACTCGTCGGAGATGACCTTGACGCGCATTTTACGGCCATCTTGGGCGATGATGACGAGGCAGCGTTTATCCGGATAGATGGGCCAGTAAGTGGAGTAGATGGTTTTCCATGCCTTTTTGTTCCGGGTGGCGACGGTGACGGCGGCTCCTTCGTTCACCGGTGCGGTGACCCGGACCCGGGAGTGCGAGGACGGGGCCACGCTGACGGGCTTTGACTTGGCTCCGATCTGAATGGCTACTTGTTGGGCGGATCCGTTGATGACGAGCCAGTCGTCGTGTTTGGCGGATTTGAAGGGATCGGGGATGGGTAGAAAGCGCGGGGCTTCTCCATTCATCCAAGCGAGCAGCAGGATGGAGGAGTTGTTAGGGAGTTTGACCGAGGTAGGTGTCGTGTCCTTGGGCAGGCCCTTCTCGTCGAGTTCGCCCTTGAAGATCCTGAGCGGATTGCTGCGAGGGATGCGGAGCGGTTCGGAGGGCTGGATGCTGGAGAACTTGACGGCGACCGGAGCGGTATCTTCCATGACCCAGAGCTCTGGAAAGTTGGAGGAGCCGAGTGAGAGGGTGCGGATGTCGAGTTTCTCGTTCTGGGCCGGAAGAGGGGAGACGAGGGCGGCGGTGAGCAATATGATGGGAAAAATGCGGGAGATCATGGATTGTTGGAGATTAGACTTCCTTGGGATTAAGCCAGCGGAACGAGATGACTCGGAATGTCCGGCCGAAGGGACTGGTGGGATTGGCGAGTTCTTCGTTGGCGCTTTTGGCCCCCATCACCGCCATCGGTTCGGGGTGGCGTTGCACGACGGCTTCGCACCATGCGGAGGCGGTGACATTGCCGGCAGCATCCTGGGCTTCGCCATAGGCGCGGATGGTGAAGGTGTCCGAATGGACGGTCATGTAGGGTCCGAGGGCCTGCAGGATGTCGCCTTGCAGAAGTTGGCCAGGGAAACCCGCGCCTTGGGTGCTGCCGTCGGCGATATTGGGGAACTTGGTGGTGTCCGCAGGGTCTTCGTAGTCGTTGTCGAGGTCCTTGTTGACGGTCTGGTCGAGAGCTGCCTGCAGGGGGCCAGATTTTCCGGTATCGTTGCTCTCAAGGCTGCGGTTGACGAATGAACTGAGGGTGAGGAAGGGGCCGCGCTCCTTGATTTCATCCACGAGGGCGGTAGCGATGTCGCGAACTTCGGTCTGGGTGAGTTCGCGGAAGCCGATCCAGTAGTTCTCATCGATGCTGGCGGTTTTCATGCCGTCGCCATAGGTGCGGGCGCAGCGGGGGAAGCGGACGCCGTCGGTGGGGGTGAATCCGGAGATGAGGCGGCCGTTTTCGTCGACCTTGGCGATGGGGAGTTTGTAGGTTCCGGTAAGGAACGCCTCCCAGGCATCCACGGAGGTAGAGTTTATATTGAACGCGCCATCGACGAGCAGATGGCCAGCGTTGTGAAAGAAGGAGCCCGTGTCGGCGGTACCCGCATCACTGAGGGTGGCGGTGTCGAACTTGGACCCGGCGGGCTCGTAGGGGATGAAGCGAGGATTGGGCAGCAGGATACTGCGGTCCAGAAGTTCGGCGAGGTTGCTGCTGGAGACGTCGCCGCCGCCATAGTTGTCGTCCTCCTGCGGGATGGTGGTGAAGGTGTAGGAGTCCCAGAGGGTCTCGTTGACGAGGTAGGAGGCGTCGTAGAGGCTGAAGCTGCCGGAGATTTTCGAGTTGGAGAGCCCGCGGTCGGCGGTGCTGAAGGTGTCGCTGACAGATGTGTCCCATTGATCGAGTGGGATGCGCGGGTTGGCATAGGAGTTCCCGACGATGTAGGAAGGCTCGTAGCTGAAACGGCCGGCGGCCGCGTGCTGGAGCTGGCCGAGTGAAACGAGATCCCGGCGCGGCACATCGAAGAGAATGAGTTGATCGGTGCCGTCTGCAGGGGTACGCCCGGCCCCGAGGAAGGAGTAGCCGAGTGGCGGGTTGGAGTTATTCATCGGGACGAATCTGTCCTCGGCGACTCCGGTATTATCGGAGTAGGTGGCAAGGGTGCCGATGTTGAGCGGGGAGTCCCAGCGCGGGTTGTTCCATTGGGCGCGGATGTTTCCATCGACGAGCGGGCGGAGTCGGGAGCCAGGTTCGCGGGTCGTGCGCAGGCTGAAGGCATGCGAGACCATGCTGTTGCTGTTGAGCTCGGAAAGGCTGAGGGACTGGACGATTCTCTTGCCCGGACTTTCCCGCGGGACTCCGGCGAGGGAGGCGGCGGGGGTGGCTTTGCGGACGTTGGTGCTGAGGGACCCGGCACCTGAGGTGATCTTGTCCCAAGCGAGGGGAGCGTAGAACGCCTGCGCCGCCTCGTAGTCGCCTCCCTTATGGTCGCAACCGTGAACGAAGACAGGCTGGGTGCTGTAGAACTCGGTGGTGACCGAAACCGTGGTGGGTGGTGAGGATCTGAGCGAATACGTTCCCTTGACGCTCTCTACGGTGAGGTCCTTGACTTTCTCGCTGTAGAGGCGGTCGTCGATTTCCTGACCGATTTCCTCGTTCGTGCTGAAGCCGAAAACCTGGCTGCGGCCGGGCGGGATTACGAGGTCTCCCGGAGCGTGGGCCTGGAGCTTGCGGTTCAGCGTGTCGACACGGGTGAAAAGGCCGGAGACGCTGACGAGTGGCAGGGGGTAGTTGATGACGCGTGGACCCGTATCCCTGCCGTTCTTCCTATCCGTGAAGACGCGGATGCCGATGTTGTAGGGGTTGTAGTGGGAGGTCCAGAGCTGGACGTGAGTTTCGATCGATCTGTCAGCGGCGTTGTATTGGATCCAGGAGTTCTGTTGGAGATGGGCGAGTAGGGGAAAGATGGGGTTGTTGCCATATTCGTTGCCATCGGAGAAGTAGTCGGGCTTGTCATAGATGAGACCCCGGTGGTTCAGGGAGTGGGGGCCGCTCTCTCCCCGGGCGATGGCCGTGTTGCCATTGAGGAACCCGGTGGTGCGCTTGTCGAAGGTGTTGATGTGGAGGCTATCCTTGCCTTGGACTTTCTTGATGCTCTTCTTGAGATTGTAGTAGTCCTTGAAAATCGCCCAATGGATGTAGCCGTTGTCGTCCAACTCCTTGGGACGTTTATCCGGATCGATGAGCAGATACTTGTCCGGGCTGTTGGATGGGAAGACCTTGGAGAAGACGCTGTCGTTCTCGAAGGCAATGGTGAGGTCCTTCTTGAGGCCGCCGTTCCTGGTGTCCGACAGGACGCCCTGGGAGCAGGTGGTGTAGCTGAAGAACTTGTTGCGGACGGTGGCTCTCGGGAGATCGATGAGCTCAAGGTCCTTGTTTGATCCGAGACGGAAGATTTCCTCATCAGAGGCGGCCCCGATGGGGCTCATTTGTTCGAGGATATCGGGCTTGTAGGATGCGGGGAGCACACCTCCGGAAGCATTTTCCGGGTTGTCGTTGTGGACGGACTGGTGGGAGGCGGCGAGTTGCGCCTTCATGCCGTTGTCATCCACGAACCAGGCGTAGGCACCGGTGGTCTTGCCCTCTCTTTCGACAGAAACTCGACCGGCCTGGATAGGCTGGTTTCCGGTGAGGGTGAGGTCGAGGCTACCTTGGTCGATCATGGGCACGGGGTCGGTGAGGCCGCTGTCGGGAGCCGTGCCCTTGAGGCCTGAGACAAGCCAGGCGATGTCCCGCTTCGAATCGATCGCGGTTTCGCCGTCGGTATGGGAAACGCCGACCCACCAGGCTTCGGGCGTGTTCGGAGAGACCGTTCCTCCAGCACGCGGATCCTTGCCGAGGGTTTCGGCGCGGGCGCTCATGCGGGCGTCGGGGCCGAGGGTGGTCTGCAGTTCGCCAAGCGCAAGCGTGAGGGCCAGGCGGGCATTGGCTTGCGCGATCTGCCGGTCTTCTCCCTGGCCGGAACTCCGCAAGCTGATGGAAGAAAGGGTGAGCAGCCCAACAGCGAGGAGCGCCAGCAGGATCATCATCGAAATAGTGATGATCAAGGCGAAGCCTCGTGGTCTGGATGCGCGGAAGCGTGAAGAAAGGAGCTTCTTTTGATTCATGAAATTGGTTGCTTGGGTGTCTGACCGGAAAGGGTAATATGTTATATCTGAAATATACTTGGTTAATACATGGCAGGGCTGAGGAGGCTTGTCATGAGACACAATTATGTGTCCTGAGATGAGTCGGGATCATTAGCCTGTTAGGCTGTCAGCCTATGGAGAAGCAATTGCCAAATGGGATCCCAAAGGATATGATACCGAACGAATCGGTGAAGGTGCTCAGCGGTGAAGGTGCTCAGTAGTCCCAGATGTCCTCCGGTTTATCGAACGAGGAGGCCTCCGACAGGCGGTCGTTGAGGGTGGACTCGATGTTGCTGTAGGGGTCGCGGTCTGCTGCGGCTGCGGCGAGGTCGGGGGCGTTGTCGTTTTCGTAGTCGGCGCCGCATTACCACATTATGCTTGATACGGTGTCATCGGGCATGTCTCCGGAACTCAGAAGTTCCGGATGATCTCGATAGGATAGGACGTCGCGACCTCCGGAAGGGTGTCGGTAAAGTCTTGGGTCTTAACTGCGGATGGAAAGACTACGTCCACGGCGGTCCAGCTTGCGAGTTTTTGGGCAAGTGTCGCGATCAGGATTTCCAGAGGTCCTCGCCGTATTTCCAGCCCTTGCGGACGGGTTGCTTGACCATGGCATTGAGTTCCGGGCGGTTGGTGATCTTCATGTTCTTGCTGTCCCACTCGATGCGGCCACCAGCGCACTGGGCGATCATGCCGAGGCAGCCGACTTCGGTTAGGCGGGCGGCGTAGGCGAAGTTGGAGCCGGGTTCGGGGCCTTCTCCGGCGACAGCGCGGATCAATTCGAGCAGCGGTCCGCCCTTTTCCACACGTGGGTGTTTCTCCGGCGGAAAGGCGTTGGCTTTCTTTGCCTCGATCATCTTATCGCGACTCGCATAGCGGGGGTTGCTGGAGCGGTGGTCGAGGTAGAACGAGTCGCCGTCGCCCTCCCAGAACGAACCAAATTTCGGGATCTTCGGTTTGCCCGCCTTCTCACTCGGGCTGCCGGAACTGTAATCGGCCGGAGCCGTGGGGAGGTTCTTGCCATCGTGCCAGCGAAGCGTGCAGGCGACCTTATCTCCGCGTTCGGGGAAGTCCCATTGGATGATGCTCCCTCCCGGATAGCGACCCGGGCTTTCCTCATCGAGCTTCACGGCCTCAATGACGGTCGGTTCGTAGAGGTCTAGGGTCCACACCGGGCCGTCGCAGATGTGGCAGAACCAGTCGCCGAGCTTGCCGCAGCCGAAGCGTTGAAATTGTCTCCAGGAAAAAGGTGCATAGGCCTTGTTGTAGGGAGTCTGCTGAGCGGGGCCGAGCCACAGGTCCCAGTCCAAATCCTCGGGAACCGCTTGCTTGGGAAGGGGGAAGAGGTTTCCGCCCACCCGCTTCAGCCCGCCTGAAAACCATGCGTTCACTTGGTTGATCTGACCGAGCAAGCCACCGTCATACCAGTCGCGCATCTGGCGGATGCCATTGCTGGTGTGTCCTTGGTTGCCCATGACGGTGTGAACGCCGTATTTCTCCGCCGCCTTGACCAAAGTCCGGGCCTGCCAAATGTCGTGGGTAAGTGGCTTCTGGGTGAAGACGTGTTTGCCCCGCTGCATGGCCTCCATGGTGGCGGGGAAATGAGTGTGGTCCGGTGTCGAAATCACCACGATGTCGATGTCCTTCTCCATCTTGTCGAGCATCACGCGGAAGTCGGCGAACTCCCTGGCGGCTTCCAAGTAAGGGAACTTCTTCTTGGTCTCGGCGATCATGCCGGAGTCGACGTCGCACATGGCGACGACGTTCAGGTCCTTCTGTCCGATGTAGGTGTGGGCGATGCCGCCGCAGCCGACGAAGGCGAGGTTGACCCGCTTCGACGCGGAGTCGCCGGGACGGGCGATGCTGATGCGCGGGAGAATGAACGCACCGGCTCCGGTCAGAGTGGAAGTCTTGAGGAAGGATCGGCGGGTGTTAGATTTCATGAATTGATTGATCATAGATTGGGATGGGCGATCGGAAGGTTCACTTGGCGATGCGTTTCCGGTCTTTCAAGTTCTGTGCGCCAAGGGTCCAGCCGGTGCGACCTTCGAAGAATGGTCTTTGTTCGATCAGCGACAGGGCGGCTCCCGCGAGCGTGTTCTGATACCGGTTTCCAGCCTCGTTGGTCTCCGGGAGAAATGGCACCTTGGCGTTGTAG
The DNA here is from genome assembly GCF_042664875.1 of Haloferula chungangensis. Lineage (NCBI taxonomy): Bacteria > Pseudomonadati > Verrucomicrobiota > Verrucomicrobiia > Verrucomicrobiales > Verrucomicrobiaceae > Haloferula > Haloferula chungangensis. The sequence continues at coordinate 668,618 of NZ_JBHTBS010000001.1, forward strand.
GTGATCGGAAGGATAATCACATCGTTCCGGCGCAGGAGCTCGGCGCTACCCATCATGCAGTCGCTGCTGATCCACCAGACGAAGCGACGGAGTTCGTGGAAGATGTCCTCTTCACCGGGACTCCGGTTGAAGGGGACTTGGAAAATGAGGGGCTTGGTGCGGGTTTTCGGGTTGGTGGTCACCCATTTGAGGAATTCCTGCCGCTTGCCCTTGTTGTCGTACCATTTCTCGGGAGAGCCCTCGATCAGGACCGCATCCACGTTGGGATCCTCGCATTTGTCTTTCTCGTCCTTGCTGGAGTTGCGGACGTTCCAGCAGAGGCGAACGGGTGAGTGGCCGCCTTTTTCGAGCTTATCGAGCCAGACTCGTGCCCGTTGGATCTCCTGCCGTGTGTAGCCATAGGCATCCTTGCTCCGGTCTTCTCCCGGCTGCGAACCGTAGAGCATGACCCATCGGATTTCCGCATCCAGCTTGTTCTCCTGTTTGAACTGCTTAGCCAACCGATCCTCCAGGGTTCCCTTTTTCGTCGACTTGCCGAAGTTCCATGAGGTCCGTGGGATGGCGATCATTCCGCGGGTCCTCGCCTTCTGGTAGGTCGAGACCGTGGCCTTCCAGGTCTCGGGGCTGTTCCGCTTCGCGGCCTGGGTGTCGCTGGTGTTGAGGTTCAAGCCCTGGCTCTTCGCGGCGACGCCTTTCCAAAGGCTGGCGTTCTGCGCCGCGTCGGTCGGCATGTAGGGCAGGGCGGTGTAAACTTGGTAGCCTGCGGCCGAAGCGCAGGACATCAGAAGGCAGAGGGCCTGAGCTTTGAATCTCATGAATGAATGCGGCTGCTAGAAATGTCGTGTTGGTGAAGTGTCCTATCCTGTTGGATGACATGTTGGGATGGTTCTTGTAGTCCGATCCGATGGAATCGATGCGTGCGAGAGTCCAAACGAAAGTGAGAGGATCAATTCTGCGGTATTTCGCTTCAAGGCACACGTTCATGTGCCTTGCGGGAGGGGGCATGCCGCTCTCCACTGCTTGGGCATGATTAAAAGAATCGTTACAGCCGCCGGAGCCATGACAATGTTTTCATTGGAAGCCCCTGCAGAGACAGCAGATATGAAAAAGGGAGAAACAGGACATCAAATGGAGGTGATGAAGGCACCGCTTCGGGTGGCGACTTCGGCGGAGCTGGATTTTTCGGCAAATGCCGTGTGGAAGTTGATTGCGGGCTTCGACACCCTGCCAGACTATCACGCCTCGATCACCACGAGCGAGCTGCTTGAAGGCGGCACGGTGCGCAAGATCGGCCTGACCGAGGACGCGGGCGGCGGCTACGTGGTCGAGCGGCTGGTTTACTTCAACGACGAGACGAAGGAGTTCAGCTATAAGATCACCGAATTGATAGATTGCGATTTTCCGTTGCGGAACTACCAGGCCTTCGTGCGGGTGGAGGACCTCGGCGAGGGGAAATGCCGTCTGAACTGGGGCAGCAAGTTCACGGTCGAGGGAGCGAGCGATGAAGAAGGCGATGCCCTTGCCAAGGCGATCTATCAGGGTTGTTTCGACGGCGTGACGAAGGTTCTCAGCAAGAAATAGCGTCACGGGCCCGCAGCAGGAGCGGGTGGCGTCCACAAGCTTGGGTGTGGGGGAAGCAGGCTCTCATGTATGGAAGCGGTCCGAGAACTACGGTCCGTCCATTGCATGCGGCCTTGCGGCAAGACCACTGAAGTTATCCTCGAATCCTGGCTGATTTAGTCGGCTTGTTAGCCATTGGATCATGCCGAATAAAGCACACCGTGAAGGACCGGATCATTGGCTTCGATCTCGCCCGGGCAATGGCGCTGCTCGGCATGATCATTGTGAACTACAAGCTCGTGATGGGAGCCGCGAACAATGGCTCGGCCTGGCTGGTCAGCCTAGCGGGTCTTCTGGATGGCCGCGCCGCGGCGACATTTGTTGTCCTGGCGGGCATTGGCGTCTCATTGGTTTCCGGCGGGGCCCTGAAGTCCGGCGAACCGAAAGCCATTTCCGCGATCCGGAACACCCTTCTCAAGAGGGCTCTCTTTCTGTTCGTCGTCGGTATGCTCTACACTCCGTTGTGGCCGGCGGATATTCTCCATTTTTACGGGGTCTACATTGCGGCTGGGGCGGTTTTTCTGGGATGCTCAACCCGCACCCTATCGATCCTTGGTCTCCTGATCGTGACTGCTTTCGTTCCGACCTTCTTCTCTCTCGACTACGAGCGGGAATGGAATTGGAAGACCTTGGAATACTCAGGCTACTGGACCCCGGAGGGGTTCTTTCGGAACCTCTTCTTCAACGGCTTTCATCCCGTGTTACCCTGGCTTGCCTTCTTTCTCCTCGGGATGGTTGTCGGGCGGTGGGACGTGACCGATCCCGCAATCCGACGTCGACTTCTCCTGACGGGCCTGCTGGTTGCACTCGCCGCCGAGGGGGGCAGCCGACTGTTGATCCACACCTTGTCCGCCGGGGCCGATCCTGCTGGCCGGGAGGCGCTGGAGGCCATGTTTGGGACGGGGCCAATGCCGCCGATGCCCCTGTATATGCTCGCCGGTGCAGCTTGGGCGGTGGCGGTGATCGCGCTGTGCGGCGGTATCGGCAACCGTTGTCGGAACAGCCGGTGGATACGCCCCTTCGTCGCAACCGGCCAATTGTCCCTGACTCTGTATGTGGCCCATGTGATTGTCGGCATGGGGCCCCTTGAGGAGATCGGGAGGCTGGAGAACCAGAGCCTCGGGTTCTCCCTCCTTTTCTCCTTCGGCTTCTTCGCCGCTAGCGTCGCCTTCGCCTGGGGCTGGAGCTGCCGATTCAAGCGGGGACCTCTTGAGATGTTCATGTCGTATCTGACGGCGCCACGAAGGGCGGCTTGACGAAGAGCTTGGGCAAGAAATAATTTGGAACGAACCTTCCCGGAAGAACTATTCCTTCGCGGGGACACAATAGGGTGGGCGGTCGAAGGCGTCGTTCTCGAGGCGCGGATCCTTTCCCGACGTTAGTTCAGCGAGGAGTTGTTTGCGGAGCACGGAACTCCTTTCCGCGTAGGACGGGTCTTTGGCGACATTGTGGATCTGGAAGCGGTCCTTGCGCAAATCGTAGAGTTCTTCCTCGGGGCGCTTGCCCCAGGCGAACCCGATGAAGGGAGCCATGTCCTCTTGGTTGCGGTTTTCGATAATCCAAGCTTTGGTCGGCGAGGCGTCGATGTCGGCGAAGGCGAGGCGGGTGTTGTTAGAAAGCGCCGCGAAGGACGGTGCGGAGTCGGCGCTCACTGCGAGCGGATCGCCCATTGGCCAGCGATCCGGCTTGAAGTTGATGATGTAGAGGAAGTCCGGCGTGCGGAGTGCGCGCGTGGGGTAGGGCAAGCGGCCTTCGCGAGCTTCGGCGACGTGGACTTCGCGACCGATCAACGCCCAGCCGCGGAGCTGTTCGTCCATGCCGTTCTCAGCCAAGGCGGGCAGCAGGTTCTGGCCATCGGGGTCGTCCTTCGACTCCAGGCCGGCGGCGGCGAGGAAGGTCGGGGCGAGATCGATGAGTGAGACGGGAACCTCGACTTCGCGTTTCGCTGCGATGTGTTTCGGCCAGCGCATCGCCAGCAGCACGCTCGAACCGAAATCGTTGACGTTGCATTTTCCCATCGGGAATCCAGGCGCACCGTGGTCGCCGGAGATGCAGATGAGCGTGTTGCCCAGCTCGCCCATCTTTTCGAGCTCCTCGATGAGCGCTCCGCAGGCTGCATCGAAGGCCATGGCCTCGCCCAGGTAGTCGGCGAAGTCCTCGCGGATCAGGGCATTGTCCGGCAGGAAGGGCGGGAGCTTGCCCTTGAGCGCATCGGGATCGAGGCCCCAGAGCTTCTTTCCGGAACCGCGGATCCATTGGCGGTGGGTGTTGGTGGGATTGAAGGAGTAGAAGAAGGGCTGCCCGGATTTCCGGGTGCTGGTGAACTTGCGGAAGTTGCCACGGACCTCGTCGAGGACCTTGCATTTGGCAGCCTCCTTGTCGTTGGCCTTGCTAAGTACCTGGGAGTAGTTGTTGATGCTTTTCCCCGCCTGGTCGTAGAGGCATTCTCTGCCGCCGATGAGGCTGATTCGCATGTGGGTCTTGAGCGACCAGCCGATGTGGTAGCCGGCATCCCTCAGGGTGGGGGCGAGTCCGTGGATGGAGTCGAAGGGATCTGGCGTGCGCTTTTGCCACGGGAGGTGAAGCTGGGAATGGGAGGCGTTGCGGAAAAAATGGCGACCGGTGTTGAGCGAGGCGCGCGAGGGCGAGCACGAGGGCGCGGAGACAAAGGCATTTTCGAACAGCGCCCCCTCCTGGGCGATTCGGTCGAACACCGGCGTCGAGATGATGTCGTTGGCGGACGGCTGGTTTTCGTCGGCGTAGGCGGAAGCGTAGCGCCCGAGGTCATCGGCGAAGAGCAACAGGATGTTCGGGCGGCTATCCGCTCCAGTGAGGGAGGAGGCAAGAAAAAGGAGCCAGAGAATGGGTTTCATGAGAGCGGTGCTTGAGGGAAGACTTCAAGCCTCAACGATGGTTTTTTTTTGGGAAAGGAAAATGAGGGTCTCATTCATTTCTGGTTCAGTTTCGCGATCATCTTGCGATAGGCTTCAGCGGATCTGCGGTAGTGGCTGGCAGGTTCCTTCTGAAGACCGAAGGTGTGGAGGATGATCGGGCCCTTGTAGTCGACGGCGGCAAGGGCGCGGAGGAAGCGGGCGGCATCGTAGTCGCCCTTGTCGAGCGGTTTGATGGCTTCGGACCAGTCTCCTTTGGGCGGAGATTCCTGCATCTTCGCATCGGCTCCGGAAATGGAGGCAAGCACAAGGTGGGGCGCGATCTTTTCGGCGATTTCGTCGAGCCGGTCACCATTGCCCGCGCGGAGTTCATGGCAGAGGTGGAAGGTGAGCTTTACTTCGGGGCGATCGAGTTCGTTGAGAATCTCGAGCGCTTCCTCAGCCGACTCGATGGCGGTGTTGTCGTGGGGGTAGAGAACCGGCTGGACGCCGGCCTTCTCGCATCGGTAGACGGTCTTTCTGAGAAGCTTGAGGATGTCGTCGCGGCGGTCTTTCGGACCTTGCACGATGATCCAGAGGGGTGCCTCGCGTGCGGCGAGAGCGGCGAGCACGCGGTCCAGATGTGCGGGCGAGGATTTCTTGGGCTGATCCAAGTTGAAGGCCATGAAACCGACGAGCAGGGGGAAATCGGGGCGCGCGGCTTGATAGGCCTCGAGGGTGCGGAGGCGCTGCGGCGTGTTGAGCTGCATGGCGAGCCCGTCGTAGCCGAGGCCATCCAGACTGGCGATCTGTTCGGCGGGGGTCTTGCCTCGCAGGTTGAAGTCGAAGACACCGAAAGGATTATTCTCCAGAGGTGAAGCGGCGAGGGATCCGGTACTCGTTAGGGTACAGAAGAGGCAGATGAGTGTTCGCAGTCCGAGGTTCATGAATTTGGAGTGTTGGGTATTCGTCAGGTATGAGATGCGGTGAAGTGCCGGAGCACCGGTTGGGTGAAATGTCGCCGATGCGATTTTTCCTGGGTTTTCAGGGCCGAATGATCGGCTCGAGATAGATGTTTCGGAATTCGATGGGGCCGCCCTCGCTTTGGAGGCAGATCCAGCCGCGGGACGGTGAGGCGTCCGTGCCCGTGTTCTGCAGCTGGCCGTTGACGGTCAGTTCGATGCTCCCGCCATCACAGACGATGTCGTAGCGGTTCCACTCGCCGGGTGGCTTTTCGGAGGAAGGATGCTTCTTTGGGACGTTCACCCATCTCGCCGGTCCGACCTGTTTGCCATCGATTTTGATGCTGCCATTCGTCAGCAACCAGAAGTCGCCGGCCTTTTCCTGTTCGAGCTGGGCCTCGACACAGGTGGGCCAGACGCGGTCCTTGCCAACCATGTGGAGGAGGACGCCGCTGTTCGAGGGCGTTTCCGTCCAGCGCCATTCGAGGTGCAGCTTGTAGTTGGTGTAAGCCTTCGCCGTCCGGATGTAGCCGTTGGGGACGCCGGTGCATTGGATCACTCCGTCGCGGACGGACCAAACATCCTGTGAGGCGGGCAGGCCTTGGTCGTCCTTGGGCATGAACTCGATCCAGCCGTCGAGCGACTCGCCGTTGAAAAGTGGCGTCTTGCCCGACGGTTCAATCGCTGCGGGAGGCTCTGGTATTTCGCCGAGCTTGCGAAGCCTGGCGACGACTTCGTCCGGGACGGAGACCACCGTGCCGTGCCGCATGCCCTCGGGCACGACGAGTTGGTCGGACACGTCTTCCCAATGCTTGAAGTCGGTCGTCCTCATCGCCCCGTAGCGATGCTTCCGGTAGCAATCGAAATAGACATACCAGTATTCGCCGACCTGGCTAACGGTCGCTCCTTCGACCCAGAGTTTCTCCGGTGTGAAGGGCTCGGAGATCTTTTCCCATGGGCCGGTGACCTTGTCGCTGCTCGCCAGATGGAGGTTCTTGGCCGGGGACTTGTGGGTTTCGTCCTTGGTGATCATCAGCCAGGAATCGCCATGCCGGAGAATCGTCGAGTCGATCACGTTGAATCCGGGGTTATAGAACAGCGCGGTCGGCGTGTAAGTTTTGAAGTCCCGGGTAGTGGTGCAGTAGATTCGATGATTGTTGCCCTTTTCCGACGCTGCGAGGGTTTCGGTGAATTTTCCCGGCAGGGTGGTGGCCCAATAGATGACATACTGGCGGCCATCCGGATCCCAGGTGATCTCCGGCGCCCAACAGTTCCGCGCCCCGGCTTCGTGCTCCATCACCGGGATGAACTGTTGTTTCGACCAGTGGATAAGGTCCTTGGAGTTGGCATAGCCGATCCCCTTGTCGGACCAGCTCGTCGTCCAGACCATGTGAAAGAATCCGTCCGGACCTTGGATGATGCAGGGGTCGCGCATCAGCTTGCCGCCGACTTCCGGCTTCAGAAGCGGCATGTCGCCGTTGAGGGCTTTCCAATTCAAACCGTTCTCACTGAAGGCCAGATGGAGGCCATCTTCGCCATTGCTGCGGAAGGAGGTGAAAACCAACTGGTCAGCGAACGTGTTGATGGAGGAGACGAGTGACAGGGCGATTGTGGCGGAGTTCGAAAGTAAGGAGGGCATTAATCGGTGAATCATGAGAGGCTGCTTCTGTGGACGTCGGCCGTTTTACTTTCTGGTCGGCATATCAAAAAGGCGGTGGTCGAAGGGGATTTAAATAGACCTCCGTGGTGGAGTTGTCACAGCGGCCGGATCATGGAACGGCGCTTACTTCAACTCTTAGAAACCCTTTGGATGAGAGGCCTTCTGAGTCATCGAGTTTGAAGGTCTTGTATTCCCAATCGGTCCCGGTGAGATCCGGAAGATCGGCTGCTGTGTCGGAGGCCCCGCCCACCTGGCTCACCGCGCTGTCGAAAGTCGCCAGGTCGAGCGCCCCCTGGATGTTGTAGGTGATGTTCCCGACGGTGGCCGTCTGGGTGCCGCCCGCGCCGTCGGTGAAGGTGGTGCCATCGAGCACCGCGACCACGAGCGAGAGGTTGGTTTCCGAAATGATTGCTAGGAGCCCGAGATCCGATCCGTCATCGGGGTTGCCGTTGAGCGCATACTCGACGCGGTTGCTCACGCCATCCTTGTCCGGATCAGCGTCAGGTCCGACGATCGCGAGATCGGATTCGCCTAGAAAGAAGCTGTCGATCCATAACAGATAGGGGTCGCCGCCGTTGAGCAGGACCATTCCAGTGCCTTCGTCGAAGGTGTAGGAATTGGGTCCGACGGTGTTGCTCCACATGCCGCCGCCGTCGTCATTCCAGCCGACCACACTGAAGGTGTCGCTGAATGCGACGTTCTCGTTGTTGACAATCGTCCATGACCCGGCAGCGAGGGCGCTCGCGTCGGTGACCGTGGTATCGATAAGGAAATCGCCGTCGATCATGGCCGCTCCCGTGCCGTTGATGACATTGTGTCCGCTTTCGCTGGCGTCACCCGTGGTGAACACAAGTTGGGCGCCGTCGGCGAGGATCAGCGACCCGTCGTTGACGGTGGTATTGCGGGTGTAGGTGTTGATACCTGAGAGAGTCCAAGTGCCGGTGCCGTTCTTGATGATGCCGACCTGTCTGGTGGCGTCGGCATCGGTGATCTCTCCGTCGATTTCTCCGGTTCCGGCGGTCGAGCCGTCGAGAATGAGGTTCCGGTTGTTCCCGGATGAGGATACGACGCCACTGGTGAATTTCAGCAATCCAGTTCCGTTCTGGACGATGGTCCGGTCGAGGTTGCCGTCCAGACTGAGCACGCGGTCGGTGGTCTCACCGGTTCCTTCGTAGACCAGGATGCCGCCGGTTCCGATGGTGATCGTGCCGTCGGCAATGGTTGTCGGAGCTCCGAGATGGCTGGAGGCCGAGCCGCCGCTGACACTGTTGATGGTCTCGACGACCAGACGTCCCTCGGCAACCGTGGTGGTGCCGGTGAAGGTGTTGGCTCCGGTGACGAACCAGGATCCGGTTCCACTGCCCGAACGGACGAGCGAGGTCTTGCCCAGCCCGTCGGTGATCGATCCGGAGAAGGTCGCGTCGGCGTCTGACGAGCCACTCAGATTGAAGGAGGTGTCTCCGGTGCCGGTCTGGGCGAGATTGGCGCTGAGGACCAGCGGTCCGGTGCCGGCTTGCTCGATGCCCGCCATTCCCGCCGCTCCCAGGAAATTGAAGATCCGGTTGCTCGTTTCGCCGGCTCCGGTGTAGGTGATCTTTCCGCCGGCATCTTCCGTCGCCGAGCCAAACTGGATAGCGTTGCTGCCAAGTCCGAGGGGGCCGCTGAGATCGGCAACATTACCGATGCTTGGCACGCTGATGGAGCCCGCCAAGATCTCGATCGGTGCGCTGAAGGTGTTGTCGCCGGTAATGATCTGGGTGCCACCGTCCTTTTTAAAGGAGGTGAAGGTGCCTGCAAGCGTGGCGCTGAGAGTGGCGGTCTTGGCTGAAGGGAAATTCGACTCGATGGCGTCCGTGACCGTCAAGGTGCCGGCACCGAGGATGCTTCCATTTCCATTGAGGCGGAGAAGGCCGACGGTCTGGTCAGTGGCGAGTTCGATGTCGCCGTCGATGTGGCGGAGGCCGATGGTATTCGGGAAGGTGCCTCCTCCCGGGCGGGCCAGCACCAGGGTGCCAGCGTTGGATTGGATTCTCCCGGTGGCGATATTGGCTGCGGTGAGGGTCACCGAGCTCGCGCCGAATTTGCGGATTTCCTGGCCATCAAGAATCGAGCTGATCGTCACCGGGTTGCCGCTGGTGGTTAAGCGCCCCAGGTCTTTCATCAAGATGGTGCCGCCACTCAGGTCGACGCTGCCCTCTTCAAAGTAAATGCGGTCGACACTCTGCGTGCCGTCGACGGTGATGCTGGATGCACCGGTCACATTGGTGCCCGCGCTGAAGTAAACGGAGTCGTCGATGGTCACCGAGGCGAGAAAGGGCGTAGTATCGGTGTCGCCGGTGGCGTCCAAGGACCAGAAGAGATCGCTACCCCAGGTTCCGTCGGCGACATCCGTGTCGGATCCTCCAGAGCTGGCTCCATTGCTGTCCCAGAAGTAACTCGCTGCCTGTAGTGGACTGGTGGCACCAAGGAATAGGGCGAGCGACGCGGTGGTGGAAATGAATAGGGGCGTGGTAGGGGTAGGGGACTGTGATGATCTCGAGCGGTGGGTTTTCATCAGGCTTTTTTGGGTAATCTAGGGTTGGTGGACGGATGGATGGTTATTCCTCCAAAACCGGAACACCTCAAAGAGTTCCTAATAAGATCGATGAAACTTGTCATGAGACACGAAGATGTGTCCGCCGCTCGGGATTGGTGATCATCGGATCGCGAAGATCATCCGCATCGCCGCCATTACCATCCGGGGTCAAGCGAATCGTGGACGGAAACCAGATTCCGTCGCAATTTCTGTTGTGCTTTCCTATTGCTCAATCGAGGTGGTCTACGATCGCCGTTTTCACAAATCGGATTTCTTCCAGACACGATGACCTTCAGGGACGAGTTTCTTGAAGGCCTGCCTGATCTTGCCGATTCGGTCTCCCGGCCGGGTCGCGGAATACTCTTCGAAGGTGACGACGCCGTCCTTGTTGGCGTCGCACCTGTCGAAGAGCTTCGCCGTCGTTGCGGCTCTTTTCTTCTTCGACTCTTCGGTCTCCGCCTGGGATGGGCCGCGGCGTTTTCCGTCGAGATACCAGTCGAAGTAGCTTTCTCCGGCCTTCGGCATGGAAGAGGGGATTCCAGGGGGGAGCAGGGTTTCGCTCCAACCTTGTAATTGGGCATGGAGGTTCCTGGCGATCTCCGGATTTGTGGAGAGCAGGTTCTTGGATTCCGAGATGTCATTCTGCATGTCGAAGAGATACTCCCGGTCGCCGCCGCGAATGTATTTCCAGTTGCCGGCGCGGACGGCGGTTTGTCCATTCCATCGCCAGAACAGTGCTTCGTGAGGAGCATCCTTTTTCTCGCCTGTTAGATAGGGGAGGAGATTGACGCCATCGAGTGACGGATCACTCTCATTGCCGGCCAGTGCGTTCGCAGTCGCGGCCACGTCCAGTGAAATGACGGGGTGCTGGTAGACCTGACCGCCGGGGATGGTGCCCTTCCAATAGACCACGAAGGGGGTGCGGATCCCTCCATCGATCAGAGTTCCTTTTTCGCCATTCAGGGGATCGTTCAGGGAACCATCCCAACTGGGGGTTTTCTCCATCGAGCCCGGAAGGCGCTTCTTGAGCGGTGCGCCGTTGTCGCCGATTACGAAAATCAGAGTGTTCTCCTCGAGCTTGTTCCTGCGAAGCGTTTCCATGATTCGACCCACGCCATCGTCCACAGCGGAAAGCATCGCGAGCGCCTGGCGGCGGGACTCCGGCTTCACATCCGGGAAGCGCTTGAGGTATTCTGGAGGAGCATCGAGCGGGGTGTGCGGCGCGCGGTAGGCGGCGTAGAAGAAAAAGGGTTGGTTCCTGTAGCGCTCAATGAAGGCACAGGCGAAGGATGAAACCATGTCGAGATGATAACCGCCTTTCTGCGGCTGCGGCTCGATGTCCTTGCCGTTCAGGTCCATGTTCCAGTGGCCCGCGCCGCCATTCTTCTTGTGGAAGGCCTTGTCGAATCCGAGTTGGGCGAGGCCATCACTTTCGTCCGTGCCGAGATGGGATTTTCCGGCCATGCCGGTCGCGTAACCCGCCTTCTTCAATCGCTTGGGGAGGGTCTCCATCGTCAGGAAACGCTTGAGCACCTCCTTGTCGGCGAAACTTCCGTTGTCCTCATAACCGATTTTGTTCTGATAGCCGCCGCTGATCAGGCCGACTCGTGACGGGCCGCACTGGGGAGCGGTGGAATAGCCCTCGGTCATGCGCACGCCTCCGGTCGCCAGTGAATCCATATGGGGTGTCTTCACGTCGTCAAAAATCCCCTGACAGCTCAGGTCCGCGTATCCGTGGTCATCGGTGAAAATTACGATCACGTTGGGCTTGAGGTCCGCGCAGACGGGGATGGCGGCGAGAAGCAGCGTAAGGGTGAACGATAGGATGCGGGTGAACGTCTTCATGGAAGTTTCGTGATCCCGCCGGTTGCTGCTTCTTTTGCACTCGTCTTTCCATCCAACAGAAAGACCGGTGCCGAGAGGGTTTTCATCATCTTGGTTTTTATCGGGTTGCTTTCGTCTGATTCGCGTTGGAGCAGGTTCTGTCTGCTTCTTGGGGATTCTGGGCAGCTGAAACCAACCACCTCGTTGCCATTTCGCCTGAAGTTTGCTTCGGTTGGGCGTCTGCAACTTTCAATGGGAAGCCACGAGGAAGTTTTCGACGCCGCCGAGCATCCCATCAAGACACACGTATATGTGCCTTGATGTAGAGGAATCGCTGCCGTCATCCAAACAGACATATTCGAGAGGATCGCTACGTCTGTTAGAGTGATGGTGTTGGTTCCCGTAGTCGTCTGGGAAGAGGACATCAGGTGGAGGTGATGAAAGCGCCGCTGCGGGTGCGACGTCGGCGGAGTTGGCGTTTCCGGCGTAAGCCGCGTGGAAACTGATCGCGGGATTCGGTAGCTTGTTGGACTGCCGTGCGTCGATCACGTCGAGTGGGTTGCTGGAGGGCGGAACCGTTCGCAAGATCGGGCGAACGGAGGATACGGGCGGTAGTTTTGTCGCCGAAGTTTGCTGGAAAAGGAGGGGGGGTGCCGGTTCTACGAGTGGTGGCGGTTTTCCCATTCGTTGTCCGGTGCGGCGGGTGCCCTCCGGAGGGATCGATCCCCGGTGATGCCGATCTATTCCCGAAGGGTTCCCGCGGCCTGCTCGTCCAGAAACGACTGGTAAGTGCCAGGACGCTGTTTCTCCGCCAGAAGCGGGGAGGCGAGCAGAAGGAGCCAGAGCAAGGGTTTCATGAACTTATCCGCGAAGGGAGGGGAACAAGTCATCTCAGCCAGCATCGTATTGAAAGCAAAATGGAATCCGTCGAGGGTTTCGGAGTCCCGATCCGACCCATCCTATGCATCTCGGTCCAAATAGACGGAGAGGCGTCGATTTTCTCCCTAGCTTGATCGCCGTGTTCGTAATCCCGGCTTTTTTCGTTCGCGCCTGGGGGGGATATTGGCGACGCTGGAGGAACTCGGTTTTCCAACAAGTCATGGTGCGTCTCATCTCGATCCTTCTTAGCGCTTTCGTGGTATCCTGCGCGGTGCCGGCGAACGATGGTCCGATAAAAATCGTGGATCAGAGACCTCCGGGGGCGGTGGATCTGGGGCGGATATATGCGACCGAAGAGGGGGTGGGCTCTCTCGTCTATCAGCACACCTATAAGAAAGCGCTCGATTCAGCGATGCTCCAGGCCGAGGCCCTCGGGGCATCTCATCTCGTCATCGACAAGTGGTATCGGGAACCACGATTTTGGGGTTACGATCAGAACGTCAAGGGGAACGCCTACCGGGTGAGTTACCGCTGAGTTCCACGTTGATGGTGGATCGGCAGGTGGATCGGCAGAGCCATCGACACCATTTCATGTGCTCTCGGGGAATGGAGTTATGACGGGGCACAGATAGGCTCCGAGCTTGACCCGCCAAGGTTCCGAGCGTTTCCTCCAGCGCCCGTGGAACGTATCGACATCCCCAAGAAGGCAATTTATCGCCTTTCCATTTACAACCGCTGCCTGCAGCGGCTGGTGGAAAACGGGCAGAAAACGGTGAGTTCCACCGCCTTAGCCAAAGCGGCTGGAGTAAAGTCGGCGCAACTGCGCAAGGATCTGGCCTATTTCGGACAGTTTGGAACCCGTGGTCTCGGCTACCCGGTGGAAACGCTGGCAACGATGATCCGCGATGCTCTGGGGCGGGAGAAACTCCAGCCCGTGGTTCTGGTGGGGGCGGGTAATCTCGGGTCGGCACTGCTCCATTATCAGGGATTTCAGAAGGAAGGCTTCGAGGTCGTAGCGGCCTTCGATGCCGATCCGGAAGGGGCCAAGGCGCGGGGCGTGAGCGTTCCCGTGTATTCTGAGAAGGAAATGGAGGCGAGGATCATCGCCGAGCAGGTGCGATTGGCGATCCTTTGCGTTCCGGCGGTGATCGCGCAATCCTTGGCAAACCGGCTCGTGGACGCTGGAGTTCAGGGCATTCTCAATTTCTCGCCGGTCATGCTGGAAGTGCCGGCCGAGGTGGTGGTGAATAATGTCGATCTCGCTCTGGAACTTGAGCATCTGAGCTTTTTTGTCCGCTGAGAGGATCAAAATGAGCAAGAAGGGAGGAAAAGCCCAAGAAAAGGGGAGGCGCGACGTTGAAGAGGAAACCGTGACGTCCGAAAGCGCGGCTGCCAACCCAGAGGGAATGCCTGAGACCCGTGAGCAATTTATCGAACAAGCGATGGCTGACTTTGAGTCGCCGCTTGTCGGATACGCCATGGGATTCGTCCACGATCTCGATCGCGCCAGGGACGTGGTGCAGGACACATTCATCCGCTTATGCCGACAGGACATCGAGAAAGTTCGAGGGGGCCTGAAGAGTTGGCTCTTCACCGTCTGTCGGAATCGGGCGCTGGATATCTTGCGCAAGGAATCGCGAATGACAGCGCTGGAGGAGGAAAGCCACGAACGCACGCTTTCAAGTCTCGCGGCGCCCGACAGCGAAGTGGATTTCAACGAACGCATTGAGCAAGTGCTGAGCTATATGGAAAGGCTGCCGGAGAACCAACGAGATGTCATCTTGATGAAATTTCGAGATGGCATGAGCTACAAGGAGATCAGCAAGGCGACCGGATTGTCCGGAGGCAACGTGGGTTTCCTGATTCACAAAGGGGTCAAGCGGCTAAGACAGCTACTGCCTGAAGATTTGATGGAGGGACAATAAGAATGAAAGTAACACCCGATGATCCAAGGCTGAGCGCCTACCTGCTGGGAGAACTTCCTCCGGAAGAGGCCGCAGTGATCAAACGTGCCGCCGCGGCCGATCCTGCCATCAAGATGAGTCTTTCCGAACTGGAAAAGACCCTGGGATTTCTGAACAAGGTCTTGGGTGGTGCGGCGGGGGAAACGCTCTTGCCTGCCCAGCGGGAAGCGATTCGTCAGGCAGGTCGTGATGCCGACTCGATTGGCAAGATCGTGCCCCTCGCTTCGGCTCAGCGGAGTTGGAAACCATGGCTGACCGGCTTGGGCGCCGCAGCCGCTGTCGCCTTTGCCGCCGTGCTCATGAGTCGAGTCGAGCACGACCGATCTGGCGGCATCGCCGAGGCCGGGATCGTGACCCACGAGATTGCTCTCCTACCGATGCCGGGCCCCAGCGGAGTCGTGGGGCACTCGACGAGCGTCGCCAGCCGGAGCCAGTCGATGGTGGAACAGGCCAAGAGCCTGGAAGCCCGACCGGGCGGATTCCTGAGTGAGGTGGCGAGACATCTGGATCGAGCTCCACTGCCTGAACCCGCGAATCTCCCGAAGACGGGTCCTCAGTCCGACTTTTCAAAGGGGCCTGCGACGAGACTGCCGGTCGTCCTCGGCTTTTCGAGTCTTCGCTGGGTGAGTGGATGGGTTCGGGAAAAGCAGCAGCTTCCGCCGAGAGATGCTGTTAGGGTCGAGGAGTTGATCAACAACGCCGTTCTTCCGGGGGGAATGGAGTTCGAAGGGATGAGACTTTCGATCGAGACCATGAAGTGCCCGTGGAATCCGGATTCGTGGCTCGTTGGCGTGCAGCTGAAGGGCGGCGGGGCTGATACAGTGGATCTGGAGATGACTTATGAAGCGAACACCCGTCGTCGGGTGTTAGGTTCCTTTTCCCAGCAGAGTGACGCCGAGCTCCCGCGTGTTCTCCCGGCAAAGCGCCGGACACTGAGTCTGCTGGAGGTGAAAGCCGGAAGCGGGGATCCTGGTCGGGTGGTGGTTCGTCGGGATGGAAAAAAATCGGAGTTTCAGGTGCCCTCTGTCCAGCAGGAGCCGAGCTTCGGAATGCGCCATGCGGCAGGACTCGCCGGCTTCGGCATGTGGCTGCGTGGAGAAGGGGTGGGCGACGATCAACTTCGCTCGATGCTTGCCGCGGCAGCGGCCGACAAGGACCCGGTAAGAGCGGAGGTTCGGCGAATGATGGCCGAGGCGCTCAAACTCGCCCACTCAGAGCGTTGACCACGGGGCGAGGGATGGTTTGAGTCGGCGCGTGTCCCGCTTATCCATTCCAGAATATGCCATGGCCTTAGCGCACGTGGCATCGCTCCGATCCGAAGATCCTTATCGTAAAGTCGGAGCTGCCGCGCTCGATTTCGACAATCGGGTGATCGGGACCGCCTACAATGGATTGGCCCCTGGCTTCAATCCCAGCAAAGGTTTCTGGGATGACCGGGATGCGAGGCAAAAATACATGCTCCATGCGGAGGTGAATCTCTGCAGCCTTTTTCGCCGAGGTGAGGTCAAGTTGGTGGCGTGCACGACCATGCCGTGCACCTCCTGCATGCAGACGCTCTGCGCCTATGGAGTGCGTGAGATTTACTTTCGCGACATCTACCACGCTTCGGATGCGCAGGAGATTGCGGAACTCTACGGCATCCACCTTGAGCAGGTGACAAGCTATCCGCTCATGCCGGGCCCTTCGGAAGACTGAGCTTATTCCTCTTCGGGAAGATCGCCGCCGAAGAAGCTCTTCATGTAGCCGAACTCCATCATGGTGTCCTGCCAGGGAGAGATGATCGCCGGGTCCCGGAAAATTCGTCCCGCCCGAGCCATGGCCATTTCGGCGGTCAGTTCATCCTCATTCTGGTAAGCGATCGCGGCCTCAGCGAAGTAGCAGTAGGGCGAGTCATCGAGGTGATCGTAAAGCTCTGCCATCTGCTTGGCTTCCTCCATTTTGCCGAGCTTGATTCGGGTGAGCATTAGCTTGAATTCCACCAGACGCTGCATCATCAGGCTGCGCCCCTTGCTCTCTTCGGCCTTTGAGCGCTCGACGAGGGCCGCCAGCGTTTCCTCGGCCTTTTCCCATTGCTTGGTGACGAAGTAGAGTTCGGCAATGTTGAATTGGATGCTCTTCTCGCCGGGCTGAAGTTCGTTGGCCCGCTCAAAGTGCTGCATGGCCTTGTCAAAGGCGCGGAACTCTACCTGACAGGCACCGAGAAGGTTTTCCACATCGGGCGAATTGTCGAAAATCGCCTGGGCCTTGCCGAGTTCCTCAATGCATTCGAAGACACGCTTCTGACCAAAAAGCTCACGGCTTTTGTTCATGTGTTTTCCGAATTCCACCCGCTGATCTTCTGGCAGGTTGAGGAATTCCTTCTGCCATGGAAGCATCGCCTGATCGGACGACGCGGCTTCAGGTGCTGAATTCGAGTCGCTCTGGGCGTAAAGGCCGCTGACGCAGAAGCTGGCTGAAAGGAGGAAAATCAGGTGGGATTTCATGAGTGGGGAAATGGATTGCTTAGCGGAGCTTATGAGCGAAATGCAGCGTCTGCAAGCCGTCGTTCAGGATGTATAGAGATGGTGTTTGCGGATGTAACTCAGGACGGCCGGTGGTATCCATTCGGTCCAGGGAGCTCCCGCGCGCAAGGACTCGCGAATCGTCGACGCCGAGGCCGGATGGGTGCCTTCGAGCGAATGGAGCTGCCAGCCCTCCCGAGCTCGGGGATTGCCGTCGCGCGAGAAGACGATGAACTCCAGTTCGGAGGCGAGCGTTTGCGGTTCTTTCCAGCGGGGCAGCGCCTCCCACTGATCGTGACCCATGATCCAGAAGATCCGCGCGTCCGGATGATCTCGCCTCACCGCAGCGACAGTTAGATGGGAGTAGGAGGGCTCGGGTGCCTTGAGGTCGAAGTCGTCAGCGACGGCCCAGGGCAGATCCCGGATGGCGAGCCGAATCATTTCGAGGCGGTGATGTCCCGGAGTCGGGGGGGTGTCGGTTTTATGAGGAGAGATCCGGCACGGGAGAAAGCGGACTTCATCGAGACCCAAGGCCTGAACCGCCAGTTGGGCAATCTTGAGGTGCCCGAGGTGGATGGGGTCAAATGTGCCGCCAAACAGGGCGATGCGTCCAGGTTTGCTCATCGATCGCTAAACTCAGCTAATCAGGGGAGACCGGGGACAGCAATGATCGAAAGCCGGTGAGTTGGCATCGATCGCGGCCGAGTCGATTTCTCAAATCGTTTAGATCCGGTATTGCTCAGACGCGAAGAATTTGCATACTCCGCGAGCCTCGCTCTGGTGTGGCTCTAGGTGATCTGGGGGGAGAGCCCGGAGTTGCCCGGGGCGGGGTCTTGTCATTTCTGCCCGGAATTGCCCCCGGACAGCTTTTGACAATTAGGATTCAATTGTCGCTTGCGTGAGTCCGCATGGGTGCGCAGTATCCGCCGCATTCCCAAGGCGGCTTGGCGGAATTGGTAGACGCGCTCGACTCAAAATCGAGTTCTTCGGAGTGTGGGTTCGAGTCCCACAGCCGCTATTTTCAATGTTTGGAAGAGGTGAAGAGGCATGGACGACACGAGGACGATCGGCATCATTGCGGGAAAGGGAGTTTATCCTGAAATTTTCATTCGGGCGGCACGCGCAAAGTCCCCGGGAATCCGTCTGGTGGCCGCTGCGGTGGAGGGTGAGGCGAGTCCCGAACTCGCGGATCAGGTCGATGCGATTTCGTGGTTGCGCGTCGGGCAGCTCGGGAAGGTGATCAAATTTTTCAAATCACAGGCCGCTCAGGAAGTGATCATGGTTGGCCAGGTGGCGCCGAAGAACCTCTTCGACCTCCGACCTGATCTCCGCACGCTGATGGTTCTCGCGAAGATCAAGGAGCGCAATGCCGAGACGCTTTTCGGAGCCGTGGCGAACGAGCTTGAGAAGGAGTCGATCGAACTGCTTCCCGCAACGACCTTTCTTGAAGATCTGCTCCCTCCTGCGGGGCATGTTTTTGGACCCGTTTTCAAGAAACGACAGCTCGATGACGCGGCTTTCGGGTTCCGGATCGCCAAGGAAACCAGTCGTCTGGATATCGGCCAGACGGTGGTCGTCCGGCACGGCACGGTGCTCGCGGTGGAAGCCTTCGAGGGAACGAACAACTGCGTTCGCCGTGGCGGCGAACTTGGCCACGGCAAGGACGTGATGCTGGTGAAAGTTTCCAAGCCGAATCAGGACTTCCGCTTCGATGTTCCGGTGATCGGGCCTCAAACCATCGAGGTCTGTGCCAAGACAGGAGTCATGGCGATTGCCGTGGAGGCAGGGCGAACCTTGCTGCTCGAGCGCGAGCGCATTCAGGAATTGTGCGAAGAACTTGAAGTCACTCTCCACGCGGTCGAAGCCGAGTGAAGAGACGGCTCGCTTTAGGCTCCTGATAATTTCTGAAGCGGCGCGACCTTGTCGATCGCGACGAGGGTTTGCTGATCGAGCGGCTCACGCTCGACGGCCGCAAGCGAGTCATCGAGCTGGGCCACGGTGCGTGCGCCAATCAGGGCCGAGGTCACGGCAGGCTGGTCCATCACCCAGCGCAGCGCAAGGTGATGAAGGGGCATGCCCAGGCCTTCGGCAATCTGGTTCAAGGATCGAAGTGTCTCCATCTGCGCATCGATCTGCTCTTTCTGCACAAAACCTTCCTCGCGGTCGGCACGTGATCCGGCGGGAATGCCTTCGAGATACTTTGCGGTGAGCATGCCCTGTGCGAGTGGGCTGAATGGAATCGAACCAATGCCATTCGCTTCAAGCCACGGGTGAATCCGAGGTTCCGGATCCCTTCTGAGGATCGAGTAGGAGGGCTGATAGATGAGGCAGGGGACACCCATCGCATCGAGCATCCGCACCGCCTTTTTCAGCTGTTTGTAGGGGTAGTTCGAAAGCCCGACGTAGAGGGATTTCCCCTGTTGGACCGCCGTCGCGAGTGCTGACATGCTCTCCTCAAGAGGTGTTTCGGGATCGGGGCGGTGATGGTAGAAGATATCAACGTAATCGAGCCGAAGCCGACGCAGCGATTGATCGAGCGACGAGAGCATCTGCTTCCGTGAACCCCAATTGCCGTAGGGGCCGTCCCACATCAGATAGCCTGACTTCGTGGAAATGATGAGCTCGTCGCGATGCGCTGCGAAATCTTCCGCCAGAAAGCGTCCGACATTCTCCTCGGCGCTTCCCGGGGGAGGACCATAGTTGTTTGCCAGGTCGAAGTGGGTGATGCCCTGGTCAAAGGCGCGACGAAGGATGGCACGAGCTTCCTCCTGGTCGTCGATGTGTCCGAAATTGTGCCAGCATCCCAGCGAAATGGCGGGAAGCTTCAAGCCGGACTCACCGCAGCGCGGGTAGGGCATGCGGCCGTCGTAGCGCTGGGGATCGGGTGCGTACATGGTTTCGGGAATCAATGGTTGCGGGCGCGGAGTGCATGGATGCGCTCAAGCATGGGCGGATGGGAGTAATCGAGCATCACGCGCATGGGATGAGGGGTGAGATTGGAAAGGTTCTTCGCCGAGAGCTTCTTGAGGGCGCTGATGAGGTGCTCGGAGGTCTCCATGGCATTCGCCGCGTAGGCATCCGCTTCGAATTCGTGGCGGCGCGACCAGGCGTTGGAGAAAATGCCCAGGATCCGGCTGGCCGGGCTGAAGAGGATGGCGAAGAGCACGAGACCGACGTGTGGGGAGATCGTTTCGACGCCGAACGAATCGAAGAGCATTCGCGCGAAGGTGCCGTCCGGATCGATCACGAGTCCGAGCAGGAAGAATAGCGCGGCACTTTGGGCGATCGCGACGAGGAGCCGCTGGACGATGTGCTTGCACTTGAAGTGCCCGATCTCATGGGCGAGCACGGCAACCAGTTCGTCTTCGCTTTGTTCCTCCACGAGCGTGTCGTAGAGCGCGATCTTCTTGGTCTTTCCGAAGCCGGTGAAATAGGCGTTGGCTTTGGTGGATCTCTTGGAACCATCCATGACCGAGATCTCTGTTAGAGGGAACTCGCACTTTCTTGCCATGCGTTCGATCGACTCGCGAAGCGGACCGTCCTTCATCGCTTCGAACTTGTTGAACATCGGAAGGATGACGGCCGGGGCGAGCCACATCAGGAGCAGCTGAACGGCAGTGAAGAGCACCCAGGCCCAGAGCCACGCATGGGGCACATTGCCAAAAATCCAAATCAAACCGGCTGCCAGCGGCAGACCAAGAATGGCACTGAGAAGCAGTGATTTCACCTGGTCGCCTGCGAAGGTGGCCGGCGTGGTTTTGTTGAAGCCAAACTTCTCCTCAATGACGAATGTGGAATAAAGGGAAAGCGGCAGGCTGATCAGGTAGTGGCCGAGAAAGAGCAGGGAGAGAAAGTAAAGTCCGGCGAGCAGCTCGTTGTCGGTCCACGAGCGCGTCAGCTGATCGAGCCAGCCGAACCCGCCAATGAGCCAGAAGGCGAGAAGGATGAAGAGGGAGGCCACCGATTCGATGATGCCAAACCGGGCGGACTCCCGCGTGTACTGCTGGGATTTGGCGTAGGTCTCGGCGTCAAAGACGTCAGCAAACTCCTCGGGAAGCTCGGGAGAGAGCGCCTTGAGGTTGAGCAAGGTGACGATGAAGTCGATGTTCCAAAGCATCACCAGAGCGATGAGAATCGTGAGTCCTACGGCGTTCCATTCCATGTCGACGGAGAGAATGCACCGCGATCGGGGCAGGGCAAGGACGGGCTGAGAAAGCAGTGAGGCAATTTGGATTTGGCAGGCGCGGCCCGGGAGGACAGGCTGGCCGCACATGCAACGCTTTGAAGGTAAAGTCGCGGTGGTCACCGGAGGTGGCCGGGGTATCGGGGGAGCCATTGCCAAGGCCTTCGCAGCCGAAGGCGCGAAGGTGGCAGTGGTCAGCCGGAGTGAGTCGAGCTGCGGCAAGACCGCCGAGGAAATCAACGCCGAGTACCCGGGAGCAGCCAAGGCCTATGCGGTCGATGTGGCGGATCACGCTGCGGTCCAGGAGCTCGGAAAGACGATCGTCGCGGACTTCGGGACGGTGAACATTTTGGTCAACAACGCCGGAGTGACCCGTGACGGTCTGCTGATGCGGATGAAGGAGGAGGACTGGATGACGGTCCTCGACACGAACTTGAAAGGCGCCTTCAACACGGTGAAGTCCTTCATGCGCGTCCTGATGAAGGCGGAGGACCCCCGAATCATCAACATCGCCTCGGTCATCGGTTTGATCGGAAATGCCGGGCAGGCCAATTACGCCGCCAGCAAAGCGGGACTGATCGGATTCACAAAGTCGGTGGCGCGGGAGCTCGCCGGTCGCAAGGTGACATGCAACGCGCTGGCTCCCGGTTTCATCACCACCGACATGACCGACGAACTTCCGGAGAAGCTTCGCGAGGAAGTCAAAGGCTCGATTCCTCTCGGTGAGTTTGGCTCTGTCAGCGACATCGCCAAGGTCACCCTCTTCCTCGCCAGTCCCGACGCCCGCTACATTACCGGCCAGGTGGTGGCGGTCGATGGAGGCATGACCATGTGAGATGATGGAATTGATTCTTCTCAGACACGGCAAAGCCGAGGACTCAAACCCGGGCGGCGATGCGCAGCGGGCATTGGTTGAGAAGGGGCATGATCAGGCGAGACGTGCCGCGCGCCTGCTTCATGCCATCGATCGACTGCCGCATATTGTTCTCTCAAGTCCGCGGCTCCGTGCCCGCGAGACCGCCGAGACCTTCTGCGAAGCGGCGGAGATACCCGGACCCGTCATGCAGGGATGGCTCGACTGCGGAATGGACCCGGAAACGGCCTTGCAGGAATTGCGGGCCTTCTCGGATTTTGATCGCGTCATGATCGTAGGTCATGAACCTGATTTTTCTTCCCTGGTCGAGTGGCTGTTAGGTTGCTCGGGAAGTTCGGTGGAGGTGAAAAAGGGATCGCTCGTCGGCATCGAAATCCATCCACCGGCATGGCATGCTGTGTTGATGTTTGTGATTCCGCCGAAGATGATCGGCAAGCGATAGGGAGTGGCGCTTGCTTCGAGCGCCATGGGGAACGCGACTTGAAGTCGCGTGGATCACTGTTTCTCCAGGCGCGGTTTCAAAATCCTCTCATCCATCAAGACGACGCGATACTCTGTTGAGTTCCGGGATTGATACTCGATCAGATAGTAGGGGATCGCGAGGTAGTCATCGCTTTGAAAGACGAGGTACTCCAACCGGGTCACGATTGCCTTCCCGGTAAGGTCGTCCTGCTTTGTGATAAGCTGGATCGCCCGTTCTGCTGAAACAGCAGGCTCGCCACTGCCATCCAGGGGCCCGATCGACGCCGGCAAACGCTTCGAATCGACATAAAAAACCCTCCGGAACTTGAGCTCATCCCCGGGGATCTCAGCGCTGTCGAGTTTCAGTCCCAATCCCGGACTGGAAAATACAGGGCCGATATGGAGGGGAATATCCTCTGCGGTCAGTGATTCTAAACTGCCGAAAAGGCAGCTCACAAATGGAATCAGCGATGAGGTTTTCATGAGGACTACTCGAAGAATTTCTTCAGCGCCTTTTGCTCCTCGGGGTCGAGCGACTCTTTCCACACCCGATCGCCCCCGGCTCCGGTGGATTGGATGCCGCCGCCAGATGAGCTTCCGGTTGCGGACTCATCGACATGGTGTTCGCCGTCCTGCAGCTGAAGAAGATCGCCTGGAAGGGTGCGGGAAAGATCTTGGGCCTCGAGTGCTTCGAGATTTCCCCCCTTGAGCATTTCGCCCCGTTTGCCAAGCACGCCAGGTGCGTGGCCGGGTCCGCGATCGACCCCGCCGTTGCCGGGGCCTTCGCCGCTTCGTGGCGGGCCCTCGCCCTTACCTTCACCTTCGCCTTGGCCATTGCCTTGACCATCGAGGAGCTCGTCCATCCATCCATTACCCTGCCCCCCGCCATTGCAGTCTTTGCACGCCTGACCCGCTTTCTGCATGTTCTCACGGAGCTGCTGCAATTGCTCGGGGTTGAGTTGTCCGAGATTGTTAGGGTCGAGTTGCTTGAGTTGTTCGAGCAGTCCCGGATTCGGTTTGAGGCCACCGTTTTGCAGTCCCTGAAGCGCCTGATCGAACTGGTTCATCAGTTGATCCTTTCTTTCCTGCGGCATGCCACCCGCATTTTTCTGGAGGTTGCCGAGTGCCTTCTCTGCCTGATTCAGGTCGCGCTCGAAGCGCTGCAACTCGGACTGATGCTGCTTCTTGAGCGAGTCGGTCGCTTCCAGCGATGAATGACTGAACCATTCCTCTTCTTCCTTGGCGCGAAGCTCTTCGAGCTTCTTCTTCATCTCCTCAAGGTAGGTTTCATCGATCATCTCGTCTTCGCCGAGACGCTCGAGATCGGCTTCGACCTGTTTCCAGGTGTCAGGTTCCTGAGGGCCCTTGCCATCGCCGCCGGGAAGGGCCGATACCGGAATGAAAAGACCGGCCATGAGAAAGAGCAGGGCGGCCAACGGAGGAATGACAAGCCGCTGCCAGTTCCAGCTAAGTCCGGCATCCACTCGAACAGGAACTTCCGGCCAGGACCGAACGCCGGCACTGGCTGCGGAAAGACCATTGCGCAGATGCATCGCGGCTTCAATGCGCACCATGGATGCCTGACGATTCTCAAAGCGGGCTCGGGCAATCGCCCAGGCAATTCCGGCGAGAGCGAGCAGGACAAGTGCGATGCCTGCGGCCAGTTGCCATACAGGAGTTCCAGGGATTTCTCGACGGACCAGAAGGAGGACAAAGGCACCGATCAAACCGACAACAACAAGGGGCGCAGTGAGCGACTCGATCCACCATCCAAGATTCACTCGGCGGGAGACGCGATCGGCTTCCCGCGACCACGCATTTTGCAGTTTTTTGTTGGTCGGCTCCATGATGATTGCCTGGAGCTTAACCTGCTTGCGCCTGGTTGCGATTCGAAAATTCCGTGAAGAATGGATGAATCCGGGGCATTTCCTGGCTGGAGGATTACCTCTGCATCTTCTTCTCGAGATCGAGATTCGGCACCGCTCCCAACTCCAGGGCTTTGGAGTAGCTCTCGAGTGCCTTCTCCTTTTTGCCCTCATTGGCGTAGAGGATGGCGAGATTGAAGTGAGGTTCGACGAGGGTTTCGTTGCAGGCGATGGCCGTCTTGAAGGCTTCTTCAGCCGCCTGAATATTGCCGAGGCGGTACTGCAGGTTGCCGAGAAGGATGAGCCCTTTGGCGTCGGTGGGGGCAAGTTCGACGGCTTTCTTCAAAGCGACCAGTGCTTCTCCATTCTCTCCAATCTGAGTAAGCGAGTGTCCGAGCATCTGCTGGGCATAGGGGAGATTCGGGGTGATCCCGGTGGCCTGGCGGAAAATGTCGACAGCCGAATAGGTTTCCCCCAAGGCGAGTTCGACGACGCCGAGTTTGCACATCGCCACGGTGTCTCCCGGATTCCGATCGATGATCATTTCGAAGGCCTCGCGGGCGGCATGGAGGCGACCTTTCTGATAGGCGCGGGTTCCGGCTTTCGAGTAGGGCTCCAGTTCTCTTTCAAGTCCGGCAATGTTCTGGTTCACCTCGGAGCGCGGTCTGGCATGTCGGGAAATGATCACGCCGTCCACCTGCTGGTCCTCAACCATCCGGAGCTCTTCCGGCGAGAGATTCAACTCGGTGCCCTTGTAGACGTTCATTGCGCGCCGAATGCTTTCGTCGGCCTCACCCTTTTCCTCAAGAGTGGCTAACAGGATCTCGCGGGCTTCGCGACGCTTCTCCTGAATGTCCATCTGTTTCTTGATGATATCCCGCAACATCTGCGTCTCCACCGGATCAGCGCCGCCGGAGGCCAGGGCCCGGTCTTCCCGCAGGAGTCGCGATTGCAGCTCGGCGATGCGATTCTCCTGTGCGGTCTTCTCGCGACGGAATTCCTGAATGCGCAGTTTGCTGATCGCGAGATCCCGAAGCGCCTCTAACAGGTCGTCCTTGCTGGCGTCGCTGTCTTCCTGAAGGGTTTCGTAGCGCTCCTTGGTTTCGCGGAGCTCACGATCGAGTGCCATGTTCTGGTCGATGACCTGCTGGAGCTGTCCGGCTTCATTCAGCTTGAGAAGCGCAGCCATCTGATCACGTTCGCGGAGAAGGTCGTCGCGTTCCTCGCGCAGTTCGTTAAATGATTCCCGGACTTCGGCCAGCTCTGTTTCCAGCGATTGAATGCGCCCCTTGGCGACATCCAGTTCGCTGTCCTTTTTCGCGAGCAGCTCCTGAAAGTGCTTCAATTGCTTGCGCTGGCCGGCGACGACTTCATTGGCCGTCTGTCGCTCGATCTCAAGATTCTTGCTGAGGTCGGCGACTTCCTGCATCAGGCGCACACGTTCAGCCTGCAGGGCGTCGATCTGTGCCTTGGCCTGTTTGGTTTCAGCCTGGCTCGATCCCAATGCTTCACCCATCACGCTTTTCTCACGCTCAAGCGCATCAATGCGCTGGCTCAGCGCACGGACCTCTTCCTGCATCGGCTGAGATCCTGTCTTGCGACGAAGTTGATCGAGCTCCGACTGGGTCCTTCGCAACTGGGCAAAGGCCATATCGCGTTGCCGTTCTGCCTGGTTCGCGGGTGTGCCACCTGCCTGAGGCGCGGATCCGATTTGCTGTTTGAGGCGTGCGGCCTCTTGTTCAAGTTCGGCAATGCGACGCGTCTCAAGCGTTTCGACCGGTCCCGATCCGCCGGGCATCTCGATTTCCAAATCATGAGGTGACTGGCCCTGCGTGCCGGCACCGCGACGGACCCCGCCCTCGAGTTCAGCCGTCGCGCGATCATTGCCCTGCTCCTGTTTGAGCGCATCCGGCGTCACCCTGGCGATATCGGCGACGGTCTTGTCAATTCGCCCCTGAAGCATCTCGGGTTTCCATGTCGGGAAATTCTTGGATATCTCTCCAAACATCTGGCGGGCCCGGCGAAGCTTGTTGAGCGCCTCAAGGTGCTTGCCTTCCTCAACAAGCTTTTCCGAATCCTTGGCGAGAAGCCACGCCTGAAAATAGACGTCCGAGGGATCGAATGCCGCAGGCGCGGGGCGCTCGGCGGGGACGGGGGACTGAGCTGAACTGGTAGCGAGTGGAAAGACGCAGAGAGCAGCAGCAGCCAAGAGAGCGCTGCGTGACGTCAAGTCGCTAAGTATTCGAGCCATGGGGCCGGGAAACTAGTAGTCAAAAGCCGCTCCGACAAGGTCGAAAACAAGGAGGAATCCTGATGGGTTCCAAGCTCCGAATCTCCGATCCCCAAACGGGGATAGGTGAGATCGCGACGGAAGAATCCATCTGCGAACTCCAGTGAAACAGATAATCAAAACAACTGTTCGAAGCGAGCGCATAACGGGGTTGTAAGACGCTGGAGAAACAATAGTTACATCCAAATTAACGGTCAGAAAAAATCCATCGACTTCAAGTTGGAATCGGTAGTTTAAATCGAATGTTTTAAATGTTTCCATCGTGCTTACGGCGGAGGAAGTGGGTGAGGAGGAGGGATGGGTGGCTCCCGGACGATGATGAGTTCTTTCTTGGGGAGCCATTGGCGGATCGCGCTGGATTATCCGCGCATTCTCTCACGCCGTTGACCCGGGAGGAAAGACCACCTATTTCCCGCGCATGGATTTGACCACGACGGCATACGGGACATGGAGCGGCGGACGTTTCATGCACTTTGGTGAGACACTCAGTGAGGAGCGCTACATGGGCTGCATCCAGACAGCTTACGAAGCCGGCTTTCGGACTTTCGTCACAGCGGATGTCTATGGGAATGGCAAGGCGGATGAATTGCTCGGTCAGGCTCTGAAAGGTGTCGATCGCGAGAGCTACTGCCTTGTCGGCATGCTGGGTCACGATTTCTACAACGGCCAGCGTCAAGGCAGCCGGGGTTACCCGCGCTTCACGGATCCTGATCTTCGCGGTGAGGATGGCTACGAGTCGTATATTCGGATGGCGACAGAGAAGTCGCTCGAGCGCTGCGGCGCCGATCGCTTCGACCTGATGATGCTTCACAACCCGGATGAGACCGGCTTCACGAGTGAGGCGGTCTGGAGGGGATTGAGTAAAGTAAAGGAAGGCGGTCTAACGGATCGTCTCGGACTGGCCCCAGGACCAGCGAACGGCTTCACGCTGGATGTGATCGATTGCATCGAACGCTACGGCGAAGTGATGGATTGGGCGATGCTGATTCTCAACCCGCTCGAGCCCTGGCCCGTTGGGCTGACGCTTCCTGTTTGTGAAAAGCATGGCGTGAAAGTGCTGACGCGAGTCGTGGATTACGGCGGACTTTTCTTTGGAGATATTGAAGTCGGCCACGAACTGAAGGCAGGTGATCATCGCGCTTACCGTCCGGAAGGCTGGGTCGAGCGAGGCCTGGAAAAGATTGAAAAGATGAAGGACGTGGCGGCACGTCATGATCTGAACATGGCGCAGTTCGCAGCGATCTGGAACTTGAGTCAGCCGGCTGTGGAAAGTGTGGTTCCGACTTTCATTCAGGAAGCCGGAGAACATGCCCGACCGATTGAAGAGCAGATCAAGGAGTTTGCCGTCTTGCCGGATGTTCGACTCTCGATTGAAGAAGTCGATGAGATCAAAGCCATCGGTGACAATACCGGCTGCATGATTCTGAAGGGCGCCAGCAAACGTCACCAGGTCAGCGAGCGTCCCGATGAGTGGCCGATGCGCGAGGACCTGCTGGAGCTGGCAGGAAGGCACGGCCTCGGCTCGGAGTGGTAATCTCCGCCGCAAGCCGTCTCAAGTCGTTCGTGGCTCCGCCTTCAGGTGCACTGCGAACGACCCTTCGATTCCGCGCCCACCTGACGGTGGGCTAGGAAGCCTTTGGTCAGGGTTTTTGTTAGGCTTCGGCGAGATGCCTGACGCAGAACTGCGACCAGGTTTCGAGACGCTCGAACATCGGGCCGGCGAGTTCACTGAGCTCGGTGAAATTCAAATCGGCGAGGGCGTCCTCGTTTGACTGCACGTCGTCGCTCTCGAGTTCGATCACGTGAACAATGCCGAGGTGAACCTGACCGACGGTATTCGACTCGTCGTTGAGCAGGGCGATGATTTTGTTGCGGGGTTCGACTTTGAAAACGAGCTCTTCACTGAGCTCGCGTTCGACCGCGGCGAGGTAGGCATCCGGGCCAGTGCGGCCACCGCCGGTGTCCACTGGGTTGATGTGACCACCGACGCCGACGGAGCGCTTGGCGTGCAGGCGGGCTTCGCCGCCGGCCTTTCCGCGGGTGTAGTTCAGAATCCGTGAACCGCAGCGGATCACGCAATAGGGAATCAGCTGCTTGTGGCTTGGATCGTCCTCGGCCTCGGCGCGATCCATGAAAAAATGATTGGCGGGGTCAAGCAGGCGCTCGATCGCGGCATCCATGCCTTCCGTGCGGATGCCTTCAAAACTGCCGATTTCATCGAGCAGCGAACGGGGGACAACGAGCACTTCTTCACCGGCATATTTTGACATGCGCGGAGCCTCTGGACTGAGGAAACCAGAGTCCAGAGCAAAGAAGCCGGAGATCAGTTCTTGAGCTTCAGTTTTTCCAGCTTGGGAGAGATGACGGCGCGACAGTAGCCGTTCGTCTTGTTCTGGAAATAGAAGTCCTGGTGATAGTTCTCGGCGGGATAGAAAGTTTCCAGCTTGGTGATCTCGGTGACGATAGGGTCCTTGAAGTCGGCGGCTGCGGCCTTTTTCGAGGCTTCGGCCGTCTTCTTCTGCTCCTCGGAGTGATAGAAAATCGCGGAGCGATACTGGGTGCCGACGTCCGCGCCCTGACGATTCAGGGTTGTGGGATCGTGGAGCGCCCAGAACCAATCCAGCAGCTTCTCGTAGCTGAGCTTCTTCGGATCAAAGACCACCTGAACAACCTCCGCATGCCCGGTCGTGCCGGTGCAGATTTGCTGGTAGGTGGGGTCCTTGACGGTGCCGCCCATGTATCCGGAGGTCGAGGAGTAGACTCCATCGATCTGATCGTAAACGGCTTCGGTGCACCAGAAACATCCGGCACCGAGGGTGGCAACTTCCGCGCCTTCAGGAACTTCAGGCAGGGCGGCGGGCTTCTTGTCTTCTTCTGACATGGCGGTACAGGCGGAAAGGGTCGCGACGGCGATAAAGGACAGGAGTGTTTTCATGGGGTCGTGAGGCACTTGGCTGGGTACTGATTCCCCGTGCACGGCAGTATAGTGCGGAAATCGGTCTGGTAAAGGAGCGGATGCTTTTCCTTTCGCTCGGGGACGAATCCGGATTGGATGCGTCATCATGAGTGAAGCCGCAATCGATATCGAGCAGCTGCGGAAATGCTACGGCCGCTTCGAGGCCCTGGCGGGTATTTCCCTGATGGTTCCCCGAGGTTCTGTGTTCGGGCTGCTGGGTCCGAACGGGGCAGGAAAGAGTACTCTGGTGAAGTCGCTGCTGACAATCGTCCGCCCCACCGAATGCCGAGGAAGCATGCTGGGTGAGAAGATCGGTCACCGCCAGACGCTTGGTAAAGTCGGCTATCTTCCCGAACATGCGCGTTTTCCCGACTATCTAACAGGTCGACAGATCGTCGCCTACTCGGCGGGACTCGCGAAGGTGCCTGCGTCGATGGCGAGGGAAAGGGCGGAGCGGCTTCTCGAGCTGGTGGGAATGAAGGAGTGGGCGGATCGCAAGAACGGAACTTACTCGAAAGGCATGCGCCAGCGGATCGGACTGGCTCAGGCATTGGTCAATGAACCGGAGATCGTGTTTCTCGACGAACCCACGGATGGTGTCGACCCGGGTGGCAGGATTGAAATCCGCAAAATCATCGAACGCATGCGCGATGAGGGACGGACGGTTTTCGTCAACAGCCACTTGCTCGGTGAAGTGGAACAAGTGGCCGACAAGGTCGCGATCATGGCGCGCGGAAGGATCATCGAGCAGGGATCCATCGCCGACCTGACTCACCAGGAGAGCCGCTATGAAGTCCGAACCGTGGGCCCGGTGCCGATGCCACTGAGGAGCCATTTCGAATCCGTGGGCATGCGCGTCGCAGGCGACACGATCAGTCTGCTCGCCGACGATGCGCATGGAATTCAACCGCTGATTGATCGACTACGAAGGGAAGGGGCGGCAATCCGGGAGATCCGGGAGGTTCGCAGTTCTCTTGAGGAGGTCTTCGTGGCATCCGTGGAAGCGCAGGGAAGGGAGGAGGCATGAGACAGTTTGTTGCCATCCTGATCGACGCTTTACGCCTGCTGCGCGCCAAGGCGCTGTTTTGGATCACGCTCGGCATTTCGGCGGTCGCAGCCCTGCTTTATCTATCCATTGGGTTTGATGAGAACGGCATCACTTACCTCTTCGGAGCAGGCTCCTTGGAGAATGATCTCATTCGAAAAGGCTCACCCCTGGCGGAAATGTTCTATCTCGGGATCTTTAGTACGGTGATCGTCGGAGTTTGGCTTTCATGGGTGGCGGTAATTCTCGCGCTGATCACTTGTTCGCCGATTTTCCCCGAGTTCATGGCTGAGGGCAGCGCCGGGTCGGTGTTGTGCAAACCCATCTCGCGACTGCGGTTGTTCTTCTTCAAATATCTGTCGGGTCTGCTGTTCGCGGTCCTGCAAACCGCGGTCTTCAGCCTGATCGTCTTCATCGCGATTCGCTGGAGGGTCGGGACCTGGAACCCATCGGTGTTCTGGGCGGTGCCACTGATCGTCCTGATGTTTTCCTATCTCTGGTCGGTGATGGTCGCTGTGGGAATCCGGACTCGCTCGGTGATGGCCTCGGTGCTCGCTGCGCTCGTCGTGTGGTTCGGTGCCTGGATTGCGAAATCCGTCGAGGAATTCGGCTGGATGGCTTCCGAGATGGGCGAGGTGCCTACTGCCCAAGGCAACATGCCGATGACGGCTGAGGAGCAGCAGCAGTGGCAGGACCGATATCCGGCGCTGTCAGCCGGCTACAAGCTTCTGCCGAAAACCTCCGACACGGTCGCGCTTCTGAATCGCTACATCACGATCGAGGGCTCGCGGGACTTCTCGATGAGCCAGCTGATGAATGCGATGACGACCGGTGAGGCGCAACGCGATCAGGAGTTGGATCGGACTCTAACAAGACACTCAGCGGCATTCATCATCTGGAGTTCGCTCGGTTTCGAGGCCGTCCTAGTGGCCTTTGCAGCCTGGTCTTTCTGCCGACGGGATTTCTGATCTTGTAGCGATAGCGATTGAGGCAACAACGAGATGTCGCTGATATCGATCAGCGATAGGGAATTCTAGGCTCCGATCTTCCAATCGTGGTCGGTTCCCTTGCTGAACGAATGGACGATTTTTCCGTTCACATCGATGTGGCGGAGATGGAGGCGTCCGCCCTTGATCGAGAGGTGGGAAAAACCGTGCACGTCCTGAAAGAAGCAGTCCGGATGTTTTTCCTTTCCGCCTCTAACACGACCTCCGCCGCCGCCGGAAATCACAAATGATGTCTTCAATCCGTCGAGTTCGAGATGCTGGAGATCGTGTTCATGACCGCTCAGATAGAGGTGGACTCCGGCCTTCTCCAAGAGCTTGCCGATTTCGTCGATGAGCGGAGGTGTGCCCTGATACTTGCCGTTGGAATAAAGGGGGTGGTGGCCGAGGACGACCGTGAATGCGGCACGCTTTGAGGAGAGTTGTTTTTCAAGCCATGCCTTTTGGGCGGTTTGTTCCTCAGGGGTGATCCAGCAGGGGATCTTGGGGCCGTGAAGGGGACGGTTGACCGCCTCCAGATTCGTGTCGAGCATGAGCAAGGTGATCTGAGGATTCCTGGCGGGGAGGTCGACCCGGTAGTATTTTCCCGGCATGGACCAGCGGGTCTTGCGATCGAGCGACGCGGCGTAACCGAGTTGGACCTTCTCGTTGTCGCGGGTATCGCGATAGTCGTGATTTCCAAGAATGGCCCAGCAGGGATTCGGGAAATGCTCAGAGGGATACATCTCCGAAAACCCGGTGGTCCAGCGTTTGGACTCAAGACCTCCGGGCATCTTGCGATAGAAATTGTCGCCCAGCATGAGCAGACCATCCGGCTTCTTTCCCAGAATCTCCGAGTAGTGGATCATGGCCCGCGCAACCGCCTGCTGTTTCGCATCACCGCTTCCGAAATCGCCGAGGGCGATCAGATCGAGTTCCGCGCCACCCAGTGATTCCTCGGCCGCGGCGGATGAACTCAAGTTGAGGTTCATGGCGACACTCGAGCAGAAGAGGGTCTTCAATGCCTGGCGGCGGGATAAGGGAAGCTTTGGGTTCATTCGGGGAAATAGATCAAGGGGCGATCTTGAAGTCGAAGAGAATTCTCCTGATGTCTGCAACTTCCGGTCACAGGATGACGGATGGGATGAAGAACTCGCTTGGAGGCCTCCTCCGAATCCGTATGATTCACGCGATTGACGACCCAATGCTGCCATGCGAACCCATTCCCATATCATGACAATCGCCGCGGTGCTGATGGCCGTCGGCATGGCGGTCCTTCCCGCTGATGCTCAGCAAAAAGCCGCGAACGAGGGGGATCGGAAGCTGAGGATCGGAGACCCGGCTCCCCCGCTGAAGCAGGGTGTTTATCTCAAAGGCGAACCGGTTAAGGGCTACGAGAAAGGGACGGTTTACGTCATTGAGTTCTGGGCAACCTGGTGTGCGCCTTGTGTGAAAGCGATCCCTCATTTGACGGAACTTCAGGATGAGTATGGGGACAAAGTCGTCATCATTGGGCAGACGGTCAGTGAGAGGCAGAACGAGAAGATCGTGAAAAGCTTCGTCACGAAAATGGGGGATCGAATGAATTATCGGGTAGCAATGGATGATAACTCGGAGATTCCCGCAGGTTACATGACCGCCAGTTTCCGGAAAGCCAGCGGACATATGGCGCTTCCTCTTTCTGTTATTGTCGATCAGGAAGGTCGGGTTGCCTGGCTCGGACATCCGGGCGGTTTGGTCTATGGTCTGAAAAAGATCGTGGGCGGCAGTGGCGAGACGGATTAGGACTTATCACCCGGGATTGAGAGGGTGCGAGCGACGACGTCTTAGGGAGGGAGTGCAGCCTCACTCGACAAGTTCTGAAAGGTCTTTGGGCAGAGCGTGGTCTTTACTGCGCTGAACCGGGCAACGGATCAAGGTGTTGTCCTTGATCACTGCCTTGGGGCTGTTGGACGCCAGAATTCCCCGGGCGAAGGCGTCTTGAATGTAGCAACCGGAAATCTCGCCCGTGGCGTGGAAGAAGGCCACGGCGTCATCACCTGAGGCAATGAACCGACAGTCTCTTACGATATTTCCCGTCGTTGGAGGATCCCAAGGCTGACCAATCTGGGGACCTCCACCCGGAGAAGCCAGGCAGGGAGTCTGGCCGGCGATGGGTGCGGCTCGGTCGGTGACACAGTCGATGATCTGGATTCGATCAAAGCCCCCCCGGAAAACACCGCGCGTCTTATGGGTCCACTTGACCGATCTGAAAAGGAAGTCGGAGCCACCCATCAGCCAGTAAGTTTGCCCGCCGTGCTTTGATTTGATTCCGATCAGGTCTCCGGGCGAGTAGTTCGGCTTCAGGTTTTTCTTCCGAAGATTGATTTGCCAACGCTTGTCCCCAAGGGGAATCGCCTCCGTCCAGGCCAGTTGTGCATTGTCTTTCACCACAAGCTTCGGGTCGGACTTGCTATTGGTGTAGCGGCGAAGATAGCGGCCCTGGTCGCTTTCCGGGTTGAAGATGTCCGCTGGAGAAGGAAAGCCGTCCTGAATCTCCAGAACCACTTGGCCCATGCCTGCCTCAACGACGGTTCCCTGGCTCACGGTGTAGTTCTGCCGGGTCATGTGCATATCGGCCATCGTGACGCGGAACACGCTGCGACCTGAGATGGCATGGATGGTGTCACTGAAAACCAGCACGGTCCGTTCCATCCCTGCACCCTGAAAAATCAGTCGTCCTTCAGGGCCCGGCCGCACTCCGCTCAAGTCGATTGTCCCGTGATCGGAATCATTGCCCCGGAGATGGAATCGGCCTTCGTCGAATTCGAGTATGATGTGATCGTTGGGTGCTTTCCGGAAATGCCGCTTCGCCCGATCGATGGCCTTCTTTATGCCCTCAGCGGTGATTCCGTATTGCTCCCTCACATTCCATCGCAAGGTTTCGGCGTCTGCCGGGGGACTGAGGGCCATCAGCATGGCAGCTCCGATCTGCCCCATGGCAAGCAATCGAGCGGTGAGAGAATCAAGTGTCCGGGAGATCATCGTCGTGAGAATACCACGGGTTCAGCGGATTTGTTTCGTGAAAGAGTAGCGGAGCGGGACCCAGGACAGAGCAGCGGACGCGACGGGCGGTTCAGGGCGGGATAACGGCATGCGAGGATTCGTGGTTGAACCTCGCGTGCTGTCGGGGGATCGTCCTCTTCGTGAAAAGGAGGCTGAAGCAGCTGTTAGGTGGACTGGGCATATTGCTTGCAGTCGTCTTGTTGGGACTCTGGCTGGCCCGCAATGCGATTGCAAATTCCGTGATGAATGAAGCGGTGCCCCGGTTGGTCGCCAAGGCAGCTGACCACGGTGTCATCTTGCATGACCTGAATCACGATGAGGCCAAGGTAACGTCACCGGTGAGGGTGAAGATCCCGGGAGTTGAGGTGGGCTTTGATCTTGGCGTCAAGAATCGGAACCAATTGCGTTCGCAATTTCAGGCCGACACGGTGGGCTTGAAACTGGCTGGTCTATTCCCACCAAAGGCCCGCTTGGAGCTGGAGAATTTTCGTTTGGGTTTTCATCCCGAGGACCTGCCGCAGAAAGTTCCGTTTGAGTCCTTTGACGAAGCCCGTTTTCTCAGTGCTCCGCTGCCGATCACGGATCCAGAGGCCTGTCTCAGGCAGGTGATGTCCGGGCTGCGCGCCCTATTCGAGGAGAATTCACTGGTCAGGGACTTTGAGTTGTCAGGGAAAGTCGAGTTGGAGCTTGGGGAGCACGGAAGGGAATCCGCTCTTCTTTACACGGAAACCCTGCCAGATGAAGCGAAGCGTCTGCGTTTCGACAAGGAGGATCTGAGGCAGATCGCGAAGCAGACCAAGGTCGTCATTTCCGAGGACGAGCTGGAGATTCTGTCGGTTTACCCCCTGCGGGCACCGGTGATCATGTTGATCACGGCGCGAGCCAAAGCAGGTTCCGTGGAACGAAGGTTGAAGGATGCGTCCTTTCCTGAAGATGCGTTCCGGCATTTGACCTGGAGCTTCCAGTTGACGAGGGCCTTCGGGCCGGACTTCGCCAAGCAGGTCACGGATGCCCATGAAACATTGCCTAACAATACCGAGGCGGAACGAGCCATGGATTACCACAACAACGCCTTGGCCCGCGAGTGGGCGATGAGTGGCATGGAGGCATCGGAGATCAGTCGGCTTCTGATGGAGGATTCCCGAGCGATTCTCGCGCCGGAATAAATCAGGCCTCGACGGGAGCAAGGGCGATCGCGGTGCGGGCCGGGGTGTAAATGCTGATTTCGTCGTCCACGTCGACTTCGTGGACGACCGTGGCGTCGAGCCGGTCGTGACCCCCGTATTCGGGTTGATCGGTATCGAGCACCAGCTTGAACCTGCCGCCACCGGGCACCTTGAAACGGTAGTCAGCCACGGAGCTGTCGTGCGACCAGTTGAAGACAAAGATCACCGCTCCCCTTCGAGCGCAGATCACCTTGTTGGTGACGTCGATGTTGAGGATTTCTGCCGGCGGTTGATGGGGGAGGTTGTTCTCTTTCGCCATGGCGAGCATGCCTTTTTCAAAGGCGGCGAGGAACTTGTATTTGAGATCCGGATGGTCGGCGAGCGACCACTGACGACGGCAGTAGTGGTAGGACCAATTGTTGCCTTCGCGGGGGAAATCGAGCCACTCGGGGTGGCCGAATTCATTACCCATGAAGTTGAGCCATCCCTCGCCACCCAGCGCGAAAGTGATCAGGCGGATCATCTTGTGCAGGGCGATGCCGCGCTCGATCACCGGGTTCTCGTCCTTTTCCCCCATGTGCCAGTACATCTCCTTATCCATCAGCCAGAAGGCGAGGGTCTTGTCGCCGACGAGCGCCTGGTCGTGACTTTCGGCGTAGGAGATGTTGGCCTCACCATATCGGCGGTTTGTGAGAGTGCCCCACATTTCATCGAGATCCCAGTCCTCGTCGCGGGTGTGCTTGAGCAGCTTGATCCAGTAATCGGGGATGCCCATGGCGAGGCGGTGGGTGAAGCCCACGCCGCCATCGGTGATCGGTTTGCAGAGCCCCGGCATGCCGGACATGTCTTCGGCAATCAGCAGGGCACCGGGCTTGAGTTGCTGGGCGAGGGTGGTGGCAAGCTGGAGATAGAGGATCGCGTCCTCATCGACTCCGTCGGTGAAATACTTGTCGTAGTGATCGAAGGCGGTCGAGCCGCGATGCCAGTAGAGCATCGAGGTGACGCCATCGAAGCGAAAGCCATCGAAGCGGAACTCCTCCATCCAGTAGCGGACGTTGGAGAGCAGGAATTGACGGACCTCCGGACGTCCGTAGTCAAAGCACTTTGAGTCCCACTGCGGGTGATCCCCCCGGTCGTCGCTGTGGAAATAGAGGTTGCCGGAGCCATCGAGATTGTTGAGGCCCTCGGCCATGTTCTTGACGGCGTGGGAATGCACGACGTCTAACAGCACCGCCAGTCCGAGTCCGTGAGCGGTATCGACGAGGTATTTCAAATCCTCCGGCGTGCCAAAGCGCGAGGTCGGGGCGAAGAAGGAGGAGACATGATAGCCGAATGACCCGTAGTAGGGATGCTCTTGGACGGCCATCAGCTGCACGACATTGTAGCCGAGGTTTTTGATGCGTGGCAGCACGGTATTGGCGAACTCGCGGTAGCTGTGGACGCGGCCTTCCTCACCGGACATGCCGACGTGAGCTTCGTAGATCAGGGGAGAATCGATTTCCGATGGATCGAACTCGTGAATCCACTGGTACTCGTTTTCCGGCTGCCAGATCTGGCCGGAAAAGTCGTGGCTTTCCGGGTCCTGAGCGGTTCTCAGGATGCAGGCGGGAATCCGGTCGCGCGCGGATCCGTCGGACCCAATGATGTGAAGCTTGATTTTTTCGCCATGCTTGAGGGCATCGCCCGGGAGTCGGAGTTGCCAGATTCCCCGCTCGGCGCGCAGAAGGGGATGGCTGTGCCGGTCCCAGCCATTGAAATCACCGATCAGCGAAACGGCTTTTGCGCCGGGGAGCCATTCACGCACGACCCATTGACCGTCGGGCTGAAGATGGACTCCGGTGAAGTGATGGGACAAGGCGTGCGCTCTCAGCCCGCCAGTCGTCGATCGAATCCGTGCCAGCTCATCGCTCAGACGTTGCTGCCGATGGCGGATGTGATCGGCGTAAGGGCTTAGCCAGGGATCATCTTGGACCAGTTTCGGGAGTTCGCTCATCTGATTCCAGCATGAGCAGTTCGGGAGCCAGCTGGAAGGTTTGATTCAGTCACATCGCGCTGCGGTGTGCGTTTGACACCGATGCTCCGGCGAGTCCCGGGTGAAGGATCGCTCATCCCAGGCGGATGGCCTTCAGGATTCTTCGCGAGGACGGCGGTCGCCAGGGCTGACCTTGGAGATCGGAGGATCCTGGGAGGTAATCCGTGCTGGCGAGCTGGCGAGCCGCTCGCTAGGTAGCTGGGATGAAATGGGCTGTTTTAACCCCTGGACTGGCCGTGCTGCTTGGGGGCTGCGTCGGAATATCTGCCAAGAAGCACACCTA
This sequence comes from Haloferula chungangensis, assembly GCF_042664875.1. Classification (NCBI taxonomy): domain Bacteria; kingdom Pseudomonadati; phylum Verrucomicrobiota; class Verrucomicrobiia; order Verrucomicrobiales; family Verrucomicrobiaceae; genus Haloferula; species Haloferula chungangensis. Next base: position 706,657 of record NZ_JBHTBS010000001.1, read on the forward strand.
TTCTTCCATGGGGGGAACGGCTGAGCTGGGTGGGGCGACGGTGGGGGTTCAGTTCCGGCCAGAGGGCACCAAGGGACCGAACATGATGTTGAGCGCGATGGTCGTGGGTGGCGGCTTCGCGACCTTCGATGGACCATTTCGCTGGAGGATCGAGGCTCTCGGGGAGAGCGGTGTTCAGGAAAAGCTGATCGTGCACCGCATTCGCACCAAGACGAGTAAGACCAATCGTGATGAGTGGTATCCGGAAGAACATCTGGGATTTTCCAAGGCGTTTAGGCGAGTGAAGGGTGAACCGGGGGTGAGCCGGGTCCGCTACGAAATTCCAGGCCTGCTCAAGGTGAAACCCGAGGAGGACGGACGCTTGGATGTCTGGATCGACATGAGCGTCATTGAAAGGGTGGGCACGACGAGGAAAATCCTGCGTTTTGCCCTCGATCCGGACACCAAACGGGCGGACGAAATGGTCTTTTTGCCGGTTGAGGTCGCGAAAAGCATCGGCAGCAACCCGGAAGATTGGGAGGATTCGATGTGGGATTGAGCGTTGCCGATCCTGATTTACAGGACTAGCTTCCTGTGTCGCCGTGGCCCTTAGAACACTCATACCCATCCTCCTTTTCGTCTTTGCTGCCATCTCCGGGTTTTCCGAAGAGGTGGTATCGACGAACCCTGACCCCCTGAATTCGGCAACCGACGTTGCGGCGAGTTCTGCGGATGATGCCTCCATTTTCAATCGGAAGAATGCCAGGACCATCCAGTTGGAGATCCCCGCTCCACGGGGTCAGATCACCGATCGGGAAGGCAAGCCATTCGCCCAGAATCGCGTCGCCTACCAACTGGCGGTGCAGTACGAGCAGTTTCCCAAGGAAGACCGGGACGCGATCGTCGCATGGGGCAGGGATCGGGTCGAAATGGCCAAGCAGCTGTGGCCAGCGGTTTCCGAGCCTAGCGATGAACAACTCTATCAGCACTACCGTCATCGCCGATGGCTACCTTACTACATTTCAAGCCACCTCAGTGCGGATGAGAAGGCACAGATTGAGCCGAAGCTGACTCGTGGTCTGGTGCTGCAGCCGGTCTATCAGCGTTACTATCCCGAAAAGAGCGTCGCCTCTCATATCATCGGCTACACCGGACTGGTGGGAAAGATGGAGACCGGACCCATCAATCCGCTGGAGCCTCTCTGGATCGAGGGGGAAGGACGTGCAGGCTTTGAGAAAATCTATGACAACGAGCTGAAGGGCAAACCGGCGGCCCTGCAGATGATTTTCGATGAGAACGGAAATCAGTTGCTCAATAGCCAGAAAGGTCGCCCGCGTTCAGGTGGCACCGTGGTCTCGACGCTGAATCTGCGTTGGCAGAAACGTGCCGAAGAGGTGCTGGATAGCCACTCGCGGCGAGGTGCCATCGTGGTAATCGATGTCGCGACGGGTGAGGTGCTTGTGATGGCCTCGAAGCCATCGTTCGATCTGAACAAATGGATCCCCGGAATCAGTCAGAAGGACTATGATGTGCTTCGCGAAAGCGACGACAAACCGCTTTACGCCCGAGCCTTTCAAGGCCGCTATCCACCGGCCTCTTCCTTCAAGCCGATCGTGGCACTGGCGGCCCTTAACGAGGGGACCATTACGCCGAGCACCACGGTCTACTGTCCGGCATACATCAGCTATGGGAACCACAAGTTGTGGAACTGGTCGCGCTCACCTTACGGGGATCTATCGGTGAAGAATGCGATCAAGTGGTCGAACAACCCGTGGTTTGCCCAGGTCGGAAACCGTGTCGGATCCGGCGAGTTCCTCGGATTGGCGCGTCGTCTTGGTTATGGCACGACATCAGGGCTGCCGCTGATTGGCGAGGAGTCGGGTCTCATCCCGACGGCGGAATATGTGCAGAAGACCCTCGGTCGTCCGATTACGGAAGGGGATGCCGCCAACTGGTCGATCGGCCAGGGAGCGGTTCTGGCGACCCCGCTGCAAGTCGCTCAGGGAATGGCCGGAATCGCGAACGGCGGTGCCTTGCCGAAGCTTCACCTGATGATGCAGGTCCAAGACACTTTTGGTCGAGTGATTCGTACCGCGCAGCCTGAGCGTCGGAACTGGCTCGGCATTGAGCAGGAAGCCTTGGATACGGTTAGGGATGGGATGCGCGAAGTGGTGGCAGGCGGCACAGGTCGATCTGCCGGACTCTCTTGGACGGAGGTTTGCGGAAAGACGGGCACCGGTCAGTGGGGTCCCGAATCAAAAAGTCAGGGAGTAGCCTGGTTCGCCGGATTCCTTCCTTATGATCAGCCACGGCTGGCTTTCGCCTGTCTTTACGAAGGTCGGCCTGGTCAGAAAGTGAGCGGCTCCGGCAACGCCTGCCCGATGGTGCCCGCTTTTTTCAACAGCTTTAAGGATGAGATCCAGGAGATGGTTGCGCCTGCGCCGAAGGCGGTGATGATCGTCGACGAATTGGAAGTCCAGGAGGATACGGAAGGAGTGCTACGCGCTATACCTGTGAGTCCGCTTGAGCTCGAAGAAGCATTTCCCGATGGAATTCCGGAAGAAATTGAGGCACCTGCTGCGGTTCCAGTGGAAATCGAGGAGGATGTGGCACCACGGGCAATCCCCGTCAATGAGGATGAACTGCGGGACTCGACGGGTGGATTCGAACCCGGGCCCTAATTGGATGACAGTTCCAGCGCGATCAAGTTAGGGAGAGAATCGGCTCCAGCTGAATTTTTTCGGACCAAGATGGATAGGATCCTCCGTCGCCAAGGCTATGGCGGGACAGGTGGGTAGGATTTTGAAATCATTGCCCTCAGTTCAGGCTAGAATTGAGGTTCAACCATGACGATCACCACCAAGATAATTGGATTTCGTTGTCTTCATCCTATTTATCCCATCCATCCTGGTCCCATTTCTTCCCCTAGCTTGATCGCCATGATGACAGTTCCAGCTTTCGGCGCTGGACCTTGGTCCGCTTAAGCTTCAAATACGGCTCGTCCCGTTGCAGCTCAGCGGGGATCAATCGAATACGACATTATTTATGGATATCCAAATTGCAGCTCTCTGTGACTTCGCAGCCGACTACAATGGCAAACTCGTGGTAACGGGTGCCTTTGACACACTCGCCGCACGTGCCGTGCCGGTCGTTCACCCAAACTGTGCGCTGGCCCTTCGGTTTTGCTTCACGCAGGAGGATGCAGGTCGCCACAAGCTTTCGATCAACATCATTGATGAAGACGGTCTGTCTCTGGACGCTGAAAACATGCCCATCGAGCCTGAGTTCGATGTGCAGCTTCCTCCGAACGTTCCCTTCCTCACCCGCAACCTGATCATGAACCTACAGGGTCTGCGTTTCCCGAAGGCTGGGATCTTCTCGATCGATATCGGATGTGATGACGAACTCCTGATGCGCCTGCCGCTGCGAATCGTTCAGGTTCAGCAGGACGGTCAGCCTCAGCAGTAACTTTGGTCCAAGGGGATGAGCGCACAGGACATTCGCCGTTGTGCCGTCGTCACGGGCGCATCATCCGGCCTTGGTGAGGAATTTGCCCGCCAGTTGGCGCCAGCGTGTCGAACGCTGGTTCTGATCGCGAGGCGTGGCGAGCGGCTCGAAAAGCTCGCCCGGATTCTCCGGGCTGAGCACGCCGGCCTCGAAGTCGGCGTGCTCAGCGCCGATCTAACGGATCCCTCTGCCAGGGAGGCGGTCATTGCGAAAATCGCCGCTGCCAAGCTCCAGCCCGACCTTCTTGTAAACAACGCTGGGATGGGCGATTACGGGGAGTTTTCGGAAGCGGAGTGGCCGAAACTCGAGTCGATGTTGAAATTGAACATCGAGGCCCTCACTCATCTTGCGCATGCACTCGTCCCCCTGATGAAGGCGGGCGGAGGGGGATCCATCATCAATGTCAGTTCATTGGCGAGTCTCCTTCCCATTCCGGACTTTGCCGTTTACGCCGCGACAAAGGCATACGTGACAAGCTTTTCGGAGGCTCTCCGAATCGAGGTGGCGCCCCATGGGATTAGCGTAACGGCCCTCTGTCCCGGCCCGGTTCACACGGAGTTCGGTGAGGTCGCGATGAAGGAAGGATCCGGCAACAAGTTTCCAGGTCGTGAGTTCTTCTATGTGGAAGCCGAGCAGGTTGTTAGGGAAGCGCTGCTAGGTGCTTCAGCGAATCGGGCGAGGGTTTTCCCCGGTTGGCAGGTCGCGGCGGCGGCCGTGGTGATCTCGGCCTTGCCGATCGTTCTGATCCGGCTCGCCATGGGAACACGTCCCCGCAGGTAACCACCCGCGTTCACCTGAGCCACGAGGCCAAAAAAGGATTCGATCGAATCTCGCTTCCCAAGCTGGTGGCAGGACCATGTCCGGGAAGGAGCGTCATCCCTGGCGCGATTTCGGAGAAAGCCGCCTCAATTGTCCTGCGCGCGAGCGCAAAAGCGGAGGAGTCGGGGCAACCACCGATCGATCCGGCAAACACGGCATCGCCAACGGCGAATGCCTCAACGCCGGGGCCCTTGATGAGGTAGCCGAGAGTCTCCGGGTGATGCCCTGAGAGGTCGACGGCCTGGACCGTGAAAGGACCGAGCTCAAGAAGCTCACCGGCAGAAACTGCAATTGAGTTGCTGACTCCCGAAGGAGAGTGAATCGAGGTAAGCATGCTTTGGGACGCGGCCGAAAGTCCTCCGATGTGGTCGCGGTGGGCGTGGGTGATCAGCACGTGAATCGCCTGATCACCAAGGGCCTCGATTTGTGCCTCGAAATCCTTCGGCCTGAATCCGCAGTCGATGACGAGAGTTGTTCCATCAGCCTCGATGAACCAGATGTTCACTTCCTCATCCTCGAAGGGAGCCTCGAATTGGCGAATTCGGCCAAGGTCGGGGGATTCCGGTTGGTAGTCCGGCAAGTGGCACAGCGCCGCGGAATCGATTTCGAGAAGCGGAGCCAGCATGCGAGCGAGCCGTGCATCGAAATCGCCATTAAGAAAACCCATGAGCTCGCGGGTCGGGAGACCCGCCATCGTGGCAAGAGCTTCAGGAGTGAGGCCTCGTCCGATGATTGATTTTCGGACGACATCGGCGGGTGCATCGTAAAGGTCCATGGCTTAAGCAAGTTCGCAGGCGAGACGGATGGCGTGAATCATCGAATCCGGTCGGGCGATGCCCTTCCCAGCAATATCGAATGCCGTTCCGTGATCGGGGCTGGTTCGGGGTTTCGGGAGGCCGAGCGTCACATTCACGGCTGTGTCGAAATCAAGGAGCTTGAGGGGAATCAGTCCCTGATCGTGATACATCGCCAGCACGGCCTGGTAGGCTCCTCGAGCGGCGTCTCGAAAGATGGCATCGGGGACATGAGGGCCGCTGAAGACGCCAGGGAAGCGCCTTTCAAGTTCATCGATGGCAGGTTGAATGATCCGAGTCTCCTCATCGCCGAATTTCCCTCCTTCACCAGCGTGGGGGTTGAGCCCACAAACCGCGATCTTGCTGTTAGAGCCAAAGCGCCGCCGGACGAAGTCCGCAAGAAGCTCCCCGACCAAGCAGATGGACTCGGGTGTTAGACAAGAAGCTACTTCCCGGAGCGGAAGGTGAATCCCCGCAAGCCCCACGGTCAGGGTCTCGCCAGAGAGGCACATGGCGTAGTTTTTGCAGCCGAAGAGACTGGCAAAATACTCGGTTTGCCCGGGAAATGGAAATCCGACGCGTTCGAGTTGTGCCTTTGAAACGGGGGCGGTGACGACAGCCACTACATCGGCCTCATTGCGGAGTTTTTCGCCCGCCAACTGAAGGGCCTTCCATGACTCTGCTGCCGAGGCCAGGTTCGGGTGACCGGCGATTCCCTGATCCCTGTCACCGATGACTTCAAAGTCAAAGCCCCCGGGAAGTTTGCCGGACCCGAGGGCCTTATCAACGACCTCGGGTCCAATGCCGGCGGGATCACCCAGGGTAATGAGGATCCGGGGTGCGGACATAGCGCGAGTCTTGTGAGCTTACTTCAGCTTGATGTTGATCATCGCCTTCCTTCGAAGGTCTTCGATCCAGGCTTCGTAGCGGGCCGAGGTCTTCTTGGCCCTGACCCGATCCTCCATCATCTTTTTGACATCGCTGAACGGGGGGGCGGGTCCCTTCTTGATCGATTCCACTTTGGCAATGGTGAAGCCTGCCGCGTCTTCGAGCGGGCCGAGGAGTTTGCCTGATTCGGCGTCGAAAAGAATTGCGGCGAACTCGGGCGAAAGGTCAGGCCGTGGCACGTCTTCCTGGAGTCCGCCATTGGCGGCAAATGCATCCTGGGAATGCTTCTCGGCCAGCTCCGCAAAATCAGCACCGTTGCGGATCTCATCGGCGAGGGTCTCGGCCAGACTCAACTGCGACTCCGGGGTCGCGAGGGGGTTGGATGGGTCCAGACGGGGAAGGAAGATTTTCCGGTAGGTAATCGAGTCCTTGGAAATGTCCCGCAGAGTATCTTTCGACTCCGCATATTCCTTCTGAACTTCACCCGGAATTGGAGGGGGCGCATCCTTGAATTTCTCACTCCGCATCGCCTGAACAATGAGCTTTTCGCGGGTCAAATTGCGATAGCTTCCCATGCCCATTTGAGCTTTGGAGAGCTCTTGGCGGAACTTTTCGCTGTCGCCATTGTAAAGGGTCTGAATCTGACGGTCGATCTCCGCGTCGACCACGCTGTCCGGAAGATTGGCTCCTCTCTGCTGCATCTTCTTGAACTCGGCCATGATGAGCTGGCGGTCGATGAGCTCTTGAAGAATGTTGTCCTGAGCTTCCTTGAGTCGTCGATCGAACTCTGGTCCACGACGCGGGAATTCAGCCATCAGCTGGCCGATCAGGGGTGAAAGCATGACACCGACTTCCTTGGCGGTGATCGGCAATCCGTTGACGGTGGCGGCGATGCGGTTGACTTCGATCAGTCCTGAAGGAGGAGCAGGATTCGGCGGAGCAGGCTCTTGGGCGAGTGCTGCAGCGGGCAGGCAGAGGAGTAGAATCCAAGATTTATTCATTGGCGACGGTGGATGCGATGATGTTCAACGCAGGAAGAGCGAATGCAAGCGGCGAAAGTCCTTCGTTTAACGAAACTAAAAGAAAAGTCCCGCCACCGATAATGCGGGGGCGGGACTTTGGGAAAAGGAATATTCTCAGAGAGAATTATTCCGGGCGCACGGCGTCGGCAGCCTTTTCGAGGCCATCTGCAGCGCTTTCAGCAGCGGCATCGGCGGCCTTCTTGGTTTCGTCAACGGCATCTTCAGCCGCGCTTTCAACGGAGTTGGCAGCGTCTTCTGCGGCCTCTTCAGTCGCGGCGGCAGCATTGTCGACAGCTGCGCCCGTCTCTGCGGCCGCATTTTCGGTGGCATCCTTGGCGTCTTCGGCAGCGGCCTCAGCCTTGTCTGCTGTTTCTTCAGCAGCAGCCTTGGTTTCCGCGGCCATTTCCTCGGATTTTTGTTCAACTTCAGCCTGTTGGGACTCGGAGCAGGAAGCAAATGCGAATGGGAGAGCGGCAAGTAGCGCGTAATGGGACGTCTTCATCATGATAATAGTAGTAGTTTGGGGGAGCTTCGCTCCGCAAAAATTCCTATCACGATGCGTTACATGGGTCAATTTCCATCGCGTTAGAGTTGCTGTGGTGCCGTGTGGGGGTATTTGTGGGTGATGGAAACCGTCAGCGTTCAGTGCCCGACTTGCTTTGAGTGGTTCGATGTCGCATCCCCGGGGCCCGACGAACTGCCCGCTGAGCTGGACTACGACTGCGAAGTCTGCTGTCGCCCGATGCTGGTCGTGATTGACCGGGAAGGAGCTCATGCCCGAGGGCTTGGAGAATAGAACGGCTTTCCCGGTTGCGGAGGGGGGGGATTTCTGGCAGCGTGCCGCTCAGATGCTCCGATTGATCCAGGTTCTTTCACTTGCAGGGATGTCCGCATTCCTTGCGGCCTGTGGCAATGAAGGGAGCGAGGCAGCTGCCCCGGCCCCTGCGCCCCAGCAGGGTTTCCAGCAGAAATCGGGTGATTTATTTGATGACGATTCCGACAAAATGATCGGACGCTACGCCAAGACCAACCCGATGATGCAGAAGGGTGGCGAGAAGGCGGCGGAAGAAGGAAGCGTCGGGGCGAACAAGTTCTTTGAGGGCGAAATCGCCAAGCGCGATTTTGCGGCCAAGGACTACACCAAGAAATCGTTCTGGGGGAGCAAGGACTACGAGAAAAAGATCTATGGCGGCGACACGGATGGCAGCCGTTTCCAGCAGGGCTCCCGTTACAACTCCCAAGGGGCGCTGGAAAACACCATGACGTCCTCCGCCTCGGGAAGCCGATACGCCACCGGAACCCATGCGACGGGTGCGGCGCGTGAAGGTGGTGAGTCGAACGTCACGAAATATTCGAACGCCCATGTCGATGCCCGCCAGAGTTCATTCGAGCAACCCGAAATCACCGACTGGAAAAGCCAGCGGGGTCTGACGATTGACGACACCAAGAGCATGCTCGGTCGTTAGTGACTGGCGGCGATCAGCGGGGGACGGTGGTGGTGATCACCTTTTTCAGGTCGATCCACTTGATTGGTTTTCCCTCGAGGAAAGTTGCTTGGTTCACGATGATCTGAACCGAAGAGAAATTGGCGGGGAAGCGGGTCCTCATGTATCCGGCGAGGCTCCGGGTCGGGGTGCCTTCGATCTGGATGACCACCTCCGGAAGTTGGGCGCGGATTGCGTGGATCCATTCGTTGACCCAATCCGCCTCGGAGCTACTACGACTATCGTAGCTGAAGACGATGTGAGTGTCACCGAGGTTGGGACGCGTGTCTACGGATAGATGAATGATCTCATCATTGCGTTTCAAGGCGTCCTCCACTCGCTGAACGAAGGTATCCAGGTAGTATTTCTTCTGCCGCTCATCGAGCCTCTGCCGCTGGTCGGGCGTGAGCTTCTGGGAGAATCGGCTCCAGCGTTCATCGTCTTCGGGATGCTTCGAGAGGTCGATGAGCAATCGGCTCATGTCGGCATGGAGAAGCTGCGCGTGGAGCTTCTGGGCAATGCCTTGAGCAAGGTTGAGGGCGCCCGGAGACCATCCGGAAGGAGAGGTGATTTCCTCTTCGCTGCCTTTCATGTCGGCACGATGCCATTCCGGGATGGTGCAGACAGCCGTCTCACAAGTGGGGATAAAAACTCGCATGTCAAAAAGTGGTGCCAATGGCGAAGTGCCAGGTCCCGCTGGGTTCGCCTGGGTCCTGGGTCATGTTGTGTCCGTACTCGAGTCGCACCGGTCCGATGGGGAGATCAAAGCGGATACCGAGGCCGAGAGCGATATCGATTTCGTTCATTCCGAAATCCTGCCAATCGGAGGAAAGACCACCGAAATCGAGGAAGGCAACGCCCTTGAGGGCACCCGCAACAGGATGGATGTATTCGACATTGGCGACCCAGGATGCTTCGCCACCCACCGGATAGCCGCTCCGGTCATGGGGGCCAAGTTCGCGTTCCGGATAGCTTCGGACGCTGCGGGGTCCACCATTGAAGAGACGGAGGTCAATGGGGAGTTGATCGCCCGATGGCACGATGACCTCGGCCCGGGCACCAAGGGCGAGCTGGCCAACCTTGCCAATTGGCTTGTAGTAGGAGCTTTGGAAGCCAGCACCAAAGTAACTGGTGGATTCCTCTCCCGCTGCGATTCCAACGGTCAGGGGGCTCTCGAAGTACCATCCCTCGGTGGGGAGGACCGCGCTGTCCCGGTAATCGATCAGCTGACTGAAGGTGAGGTAATTGTTGTTGTATTCCGTTTCACCAAGTCGGGCGACGGGCAAGCCATCGGTCGTGGTGCGGGCCAGGGCGGTGCCCAGTGAAGCCTGGAGGGAATAGTGATCCGAGAGCGGGTAGCTGACGCTCCCCTCCAGACCCGTCGTCCAGTTGTCATAACCTTCATTTCCGCGACTCAGCGAGTAAAGTCGGATGGTTCCCTTGGCATCGGTTCCCCAGAGCCATGGATCGGTTAGAGAAACGTCACCGAGCAACGAGCGCTGGGTGATCTCGAATCCAGCGGAGAAATTCCTTAACTCTCCTCCAAAATTCCGGTCATAGAACGAGGCTCCCAAGATGGATCCTTCGTAGGTCCCGAAGCCGGCGGTTAAGGATATTCCCCGCGCATCGGTTTCTTCAAAATGGAGCGTTGCGTCCAGGCGGTCGCCGCCTGCCTCCTCGGTTTCGATCTGAACGGAAGAGAAAGCCCCGGTCGCAATCAGTTGTCGGGTCCGCTTGTCGACGAGGTTGCCATCGAGGTAGGCGTTGCGCAGGGGTTCGATGCGTTTGCGGATGCGTTCGGGATTGGTTTTCTCCAGTCCATCAAAAGCGACATTTCCTAGGCGGAAGCGCTTGCCCTCCACGATGGTGAAAAGGGGTCGCACGTATCCGTTCTGGGTTTCGAGCGACATATTGATGGTGGCATTGACGAAACCCTTGCTCCGGTAATATTCGGTGACGGCAAGCCGCACGCTATTGATGTTGGCAGTGTCGGCCGTCTGGTTGATGAAGGGGGCGACGGCATTCTTGGTTCCGCTGGCTTGTTCACCTGAGAAGGTCGGAGTGGCGATGCGGTAAAGCTTCCCGGTGTCGATGTGGAGGAGGATGTGGGTCGCACTCGAAATTTTGTTGGTCTTGCGGTCCTTGACGGTGACCGTGGGATTCCAATAGCCCTGACTCTGGAGTTCGGCTTTGATCAGGTGGATGCCGTCATCGATATCAGACTCACGAAAGGGGGGTTCTCCGGATGACGAGATCTGACGCTTCATCGGATTGAGCTCGAAGAGCTTTTTGAGCTTCTCGCGCAGCTCTTCATCCAGTTCACCTTCGATGTCGATCGATCCGAGCGTGTCTCGTGGTCCTTCATCGATCCGGAGCCTGATGAGGGAGGGGCTCAGGATTCGCCATGAGACCGAAGCGTCGTTGAAGCCGTTCTTGCGAAAGAGTTGCTCGATCATGAACGCGCTGTCGGATGCGCGGGCGGGAGATGCTGGCTGTGCCTTGATGTGCTCAAAGCGGCCGCCGATCAGCCGCTCGATGTCGGACTTGGAAATCGACTTCATCCCCTCGAATCGAAGCTCCGTCTTGCCATACATCGGGATGCTCGATGCGATGAACAGAAGGCATGTTGATAAAAAACGCATCAGCGGAAACGGAAGAGGTAAATAAGGGTGGTGCGAGTATTTCCCTCGTCACTGATTCCGGCCCGGATGAGCCAGTTGTCATCGAGATTGATGGTCGCCGAGTTGTATTTGGTGCTGGTGTAAGGGTCCTTTTCTCCGACTTGGAAATCAACCTTCTCGACGACTTTCAAGACAGGCCCGAGGCCCCTCAGGTATTTAATCCGTCCATGTCGAAGCTCCTCAATGAGCAGTTGCATGGCTCTTGCCGTGGCGGCTTCGGGATCAGCAAATCCGCTGGTGGTGGTGCCAGTGGCCACCAGTGTCATGATTTCGGTGTCCGGCAAGGGCGGGTTCGAAGTCGGGAGCACCTTGGGATTCGAGATCGGTCCGTAGATGTAGACTTCAATTTCGTAGGGCCGGATCGTCGATTCTCCACGGATATTCAGGATGGGATCAAAGGGGGCATCCGGCCGGAACTCCACGGTGCCTTTGTTAATATGAAGTGTGCTGAAGGGCAGGTTGGCCTTGGTTTTCACAATCGTGGCGCCTCCATTTGGGCGAGGCTTTGCGATCGTGCCTCCCACATGAGCTTCGAGAAAAACCTGCCCGGTCGCCAGGTTGCCGCGGATGAGGAAGGGGCTGTCCGTGACAAGATCCAGATCGAGGCCCCAGTTGCGGAAGGGTTCAGGGACGCCTGCTGTGGGTTCGGTTGCGGCAGGAGCATCGACCGCTGGAAGTGATGGCTCGGAGGGCAAATTGAAAGGAACCCCAATGGGTAGGATTTCGATGTCCTTGTAAAACAGGCTGTCAACCACTCCAATCTTTCCGCCGATGGTGGCCGTCTCCCAAGGGCCTTTAATCGAGATGTTGGTGTTGAGGCGGACGATCATCGACCGGTCTCTCCTCGCGGGAAGCTCCTTGCCAACGATGGAAACGTCGATATTGGATGGCTTGTTATCGACGAGGTCGAGTGCCCCGCTGATGTTCAGGGTGCCGCCAGCGACACTGAGATCGAGTTCCTCCACCTCGACCTTTTCAGGAGTGGCGACGATTTTCATGGTGCCGTCCTTAAAACGAGGAAGGGTGGGGTCCTTCATTTCAAAGGCGGCTCCCGTCATGGTGATGGTTCCCAGCGGTTTGGGTTCGCCAACGGTGCCGGTCACTTCGAGATCCACGTTGATGATGCCAGCGAGCTTGCGTGCGTCTGGAACGAATTTCTTGAGAACCTCGACGTTGAAATCGGAGATCCTGGCCGAGACATCGAGCTTGGCCTGCTTGATGACTTCCGGGTCTTCGGCCCATTGCTCCGGGCTCCAGTTGGTCACCGCGTCGATCTTCATCGGCGGATACTCGGCACTGGTGATGTCACCTTCGATTTTGAGGGTTTTTTCACGGCCGATGGTGCTGAGGTCGATCGCAATGCCGGGAATGTTGGGCTGGGAGGTGAGACCAATATTGCTGGCGGTGAGATGAGCATCGAGAACGGGCTCCGCCATGCTCCCTGTCAGCTTGATGTTGAGCTTGGCACGACTGTCGTCCCGGAAGCGGGTCTCTTCCGGTAGGAAGGGGTGCAGTTTGGTGAGAGGGAGCTCGACGCTTTCGATGTTGATATCGATCGGACGGGTTTCGCGCATCAGAGCCTTCACGTCCGTGAGATCTTCGGGAACCGGGATGGTGGCGGTGCCGTTGAGCAGGGTGTCATCCCCATCCGACCATGAAAGTTTCCGAAGCTCGACCACCTGATCCTGCAGGGTGAGCTCTCCTTCGACCTTCTGAGCCGCTTGCTGAACATTGAAAGGGGCGAGTTCGACGCTTTCGGGCCAGGCATATTTCGCACTGGCGAAGACCTTGATCGCTTGCTCCTCGGCGCTGCGTTTCCATTCGAACGAGCTGAGTTCCAGCTCGCCGTGATGAGACATGTTTTCAATGTCCCCGCCGCCTTCCCATGTGAAGCTGGCGTTCATCCCGGTGGGGAGAGTGATGTCGAAAGGGGCAAGCCAGTCCTTGAGGGACTGCGGATCGAAATCCGTCAGCTCGGCGGTGCCGGTGTAGCTCATTGCTTCCGGGCTGAAACTGCCGTCGATGTTGACCCCGGGAATCAGGATGTTGGCGTCGGCGTCTCCTCCGTTCTGCCACGCCGCTTCAATATTGATCGGAGGGGCGTCCTCGCTTGAGACGATCGCGATCGTGCTGGTGGCCTCGTCGGGCTTCCCTTCGGAAAATGTCAGACTGGCATTGCCTTTGAGGGAGGATGCCGGCGGAGGGGTGGGATTTTCGGAAGGCTTGAAGCGGTCTCTAACAAGCGTGAGCGGTTTCTCGAGATTGGGAATGGTGAAGTCGACTTCTGCTAGTGTTGGGAGCATGCCGCCAGCTCGGTCGAGGTCGACATCAGCCTTGAGGTCCAGTGGGGAACCGAGAGCTTCACCGTTGATAGCGGCTTTCAAACTTGAGCCCTCCAGCTTTGCGGCGAGCGCCATTCGGGAAGACCTCCAGTCGTCGTAGTTCACTCCGCTGGTGCTGAGTTGCAGGTCGGCATCAAGGGTTTCGAGTCCACCGGAAAGATTGCGGGCCTCGAGTTTGAGGGATTCCAGAGTAACTTCTGCGGGAATAGGGAATCCAAGTTTCTCCGCCGCCTGGTGGACCAGTAAGGGAGAGGATGCCTCTTGCTCGAGACTCGCGGTGACGAGATCGGACTCGGCATTAAATCGGACACCATCGACGATGATGCCGGTGGCAAAGCTCATCTGCTGGGCTCCATGGAAGCGCGCGAGAAGGTCACGAATGCCCAGGGCGGGCATGACATTCAGTGAGGCCAGCTGAAGCGAGTCCTCCTGCCAGTCGATCCGTGATGATTGGGCTTCGACCACTTTATCGCCGAGGATGGTCATCTCACCAAGTTCGAGATCGATGTGCGGACTGCCGGGAGGGTGAGTCAACGAGGTCGGCTCGATCTTGAATATTTGCTCATCGCCTCGATGGATGTTGGCGCTGACATCGATGATCTCGATCTCCATGGGGATGAGCCGAGCCCTGAGGTCTGAGAGCAGTTTGGCGATGTCGGTTGGCGGCTTCTCCTCGTCTTCCTCCTTGGGTTTGGACTTAGCCAGGTCGACGGATGCGTGGAGCCCGCGGACTTTGATGCTCTCCAGCTTTCCCTTGATGATCTCGCTGAGCTTGTAATTCAGCGATGCCTGATCGAGTCCGATGAGTTCCAACTCGGCCATGTCGCCCAAGCTGAAGCTCGAAATTCCAATTTGCCCGCCGGTGAGACGTCCGCTGAGTTCGAATGATTCCGGGAGTCCCGGAATGTAGTGGTGCGCGACTTTCTCGCCAATGAAGCGCCAGCCGGGTCCATCGAGCCAGATGAGAAATCCGAGGAAAAGGAGCAGCAGACGCCAGCGCTTCTTCCGCCAGCGAGGGCGTGATGCCTTGTCTGCTTTCTTTTGCTCCTTCGTCTCTTCGTCAGCCATTCCCTGACAGAGCATGAGCCCCGAATCCGACAACGGCAACCCATGGATTGCCAAGGCTTGTAGATTTTTTAAGAGCGGGGCAGATTCAGGCGATGGCAGAGTGGAGCAAGAATCGCGAGAGACTACGCGAAATCATTTTTGAGGCCGAAACGCCCGAGGGTCGCCGGTTCGATGTGATCCTGTTTTGTTGCATCGGGTTGAGCGTTCTGGCCGTCATGCTCGAGAGTGTGAAATCAATCAACCAGAGGTGGGGCGATGTCCTGCATGCGGTTGAGTGGGGTTTCACCGCGATTTTCACGCTTGAATACGTGGTGAGGCTGTGGACCTCGCACAAGCCTCTGAGATATGCACGGTCATTTTTCGGTGTGGTTGACCTGCTTTCCGTGCTCCCTAGTTTTATCGGTCTGTTCTTCCCCGGGGGGCACGCGCTGATGGTCGTGCGGGTATTGCGGCTGCTTCGGGTCTTCCGGGTCCTGAAGATGGCGCGGCATATCGCAGGAGCCGACGTGTTGATGGGGGCCCTCTATTCCAGCAGGGCGAAGATCACGGTATTCTTCACGGCGGTCCTGACGATCACCCTCATCGCCGGAACCATGATGTACATGATCGAGGGCTCGCATGTGGTCGATGGCGAAATCAAGGGATACACCAGTATTCCCGTTGGGGTCTACTGGGCAATTGTGACGGTCACTACCTTGGGTTTTGGTGACATCACTCCGATCACCCCTTTGGGGCAGATTCTGACATCGCTGCTCGTTCTGACGGGTTACGCTATTCTCGCGGTACCCACCGGAATCGTAACCGCCGAGATGATCGGAGCGAGCGCTGGCAATCCAACATCGGAGGCCTGCCCCTCATGTGGGGTCCACGGGCATCTTCCCGATGCCAGCTACTGTCGTCGATGCGGGAGCTCCTTGGACTGAATTGAGTGCTCCATTGTCTCCAGTTTGTGCATACCATGTCGTGGGTGACACAAATGCTGACCCAATGGGGCCTGCGGCTGGTTGACAAACGGGGAGGAGCTTGACCAATGTTCGACACTGCCGGGGGCGCAACGTGTGCTCCTCCGGACAGCCAGTCAATTTCCCAAGGCCCGAAAGACCCGTGTTCTCGAACGAAGATTATCTTGCCGACCTGCTTGTAGAGGCAGGCGCCGTGACTCAGGAACAGTTGGAACAAGCCCGATCCCGTGGGGGATCGGTGGTTGAGTCCCTGATTGCTGAGACTGAGCTAACAGAATCCACGATTGCAGCCGTTCTCGCTGCAAATGCGGGAATCGAAGCGATCAGTCTCGATCAAACACCACCTGACCCGTCTGTTGCTGAAGCGATTCCCAACGACATCGCTTGCCGCTACAAGGTGATCCCGATTTCCGACGATGGCGTCTACCTGACGATTGCCGTCGCCGATCCCTTCGACTTCGAGGCCATGGACAGCCTCCCGGCAGTTCTCTCCCGGGAACTGAATTTCGTCTGCGCCCCTTACAGTGGCATCACCGAGCACCTTCAGCAGTTCTACGGCCTCGGCCAGGACACCGGTGGCATGGATGTCACAGGCGGTGAAGAAGTTGAGACCGGTGACAACGATGCTCCGATTATCCGACTCGTGCAGGGCATGCTCGCCGAAGCGATGAAACAGGGTGTTTCGGATATTCACATCGAACCGCTCGAAACCTCGGTCCGCATTCGCTACCGCATCGATGGCAAGCTCGTCGAAGTGGCCAACCATCCGAAGAAGCTTCTGCCGGCGATTGTCGCGCGTCTCAAGGTGATGAGTGGCTCGATGTCGATTGCCGAGAAGCGCCTCCCTCAGGACGGCCGGATTCAGGTCAAGGCTGGCACCAAGGAAGTCGACCTCCGTGTTTCCTCCGTCCCATCCAACCACGGCGAGTCGATCGTCATGCGTATTCTCGACAAGTCCGCGCTGGTGCTCGGACTTCCCGAGTTGGGCTTCCTTTCCGATGACCAGCAGACCTTCGAGGAACTCATCGGTCTGCCGGATGGTATCATTCTTGTGACCGGTCCGACCGGTTCGGGTAAAACGACCACGCTTTACGCCTGCCTTAACGTCATCAACCGTCCGGATCGTAAGATCATCACGGTGGAAGACCCGGTTGAGTATGAGCTTCCGGGAATCAACCAGGTGATGGTGAAGGCCGATGTCGGCATGACCTTCGCCGCGGCCCTCCGCTCGATGCTCCGTCAGGCCCCGAACATCATCATGATTGGTGAGATTCGTGATGCGGAAACCGCGAATATCGCGATCAACGCCGCGCTCACCGGTCACTTGGTGCTTTCCACGCTTCACACCAACGATGCTCCCTCGGCAGTCGCTCGTTTGGCCGATATCGGCATCAAACGGTTCCTGATCGCTTCAGCGGTCCGTGCGGTGCTCGCCCAGCGCCTCGTGCGAAAACTCTGCCCGGTCTGCAAGGGTCCGGTGGAGCTGACGGAGAAGCAGATGAGAGGACTGAATCTGGATCCGAGCCGCATCAGTGGCAGCACGATCCTCGGCCCGATCGGCTGCGAAAAGTGCCGTGGCGGTGGCTACAAAGGCCGCGCCGGAATCTTCGAGATCTTCAAGATCGACGACGAAGTTCGCCACATGGTGAACGAAAACCTAACCTCCAGCCAGCTCAGACGCCGCGCGCGTGAACTCGGAATGCGCACGATGCGTGAGGACGGCATCCGCAAGGTGCTGACCGGTATGACTTCCGCCGAGGAAGTTCTTCACGTCACGATGTCCGACGCCGATTGATCCACTTTTGCCCCAAGACCCAATTTCATGGACAGCAACCAGCTCATAGACCTTTTCGTTAGTCGCGGGATGATCGACCGTTCCCTCGGTCAGGATATCCTCAGCCAGGTAGAAAACAGCGGCAAGGATGTCGCCGAGATCCTCGCCGACTTCCAGGTAATCCAAAGCAAGGAGGACGTCTGGCCCGTGGTCGCTTCCGAACTCGGAGCGCCTCTTGTCGACCTCAGTGGATGGACACCGCCTACCGAGCTTCTCGCTCTGGTTCCTGCGGGAACCGCCCGACTGCATGGCGCTCTGCCAATCAATCTAACAGATGAAGGTCTTCACGTCGCGCTTGTCGACCCGATGAACCCGCAAACCCTCGAGGACCTCCGATTCGCGCTGGACCGCGAGTTGGTGCTCGCCGTGGCCCCCGATTACCTCGTCGAGGAAAAGATCGCCGAAGGATACGGTGGAGATGGTGCGGGAATGGACGACATTCTCAGCCAACTCGAATTCGGCGGCCCGGAAGGGGATGTCAATGCGGCCGATCTGGAAAACGAGGCGAACTCGGCACCGATCATCCGCTACGTCGACCTCGTGATGTATCAGGCGATCAAGGAACGGGCTTCGGACATTCACTTCGAACCCTTCGAAACCGAATTCAAGATCCGCTATCGTGTCGATGGCGCGCTCTACGAAATGGCTCCGCCGCCGGTCCACCTCTCCATGGCGATCATTTCCCGCGTCAAGGTGATGGCGAACATGAACATTGCCGAGCGCCGGATTCCGCAGGACGGCCGAATCGTGAAGCAGGTGGGCGATCGCCAGGTCGACATGCGTGTTTCCTCGCTGCCGACCCACCACGGGGAGTCGGTCGTGCTTCGTATTCTTGACCGCTCATCGGTCAACCTCTCGCTCGAAGCGCTTGGCCTGCCGGATCACATTTTCGAATACATCACCGACACGATCGAAAAGCCCAACGGCATCTTCATCGTAACCGGACCCACGGGTGCGGGCAAGACCACGACGCTCTACGCGGCTCTGAAGCGGATCAACACCATCGATCACAAGCTTCTAACCGCTGAAGATCCGGTTGAGTATGACATCGATGGCATCATTCAGATTCCGGTTCACGAGGCAATCGGCCTGACCTTCCCGCGGGTGCTTCGTGCCTTCCTTCGTCAGGACCCCGACCGGATCATGGTGGGGGAGATGCGTGACATGGATACGGCCCAGATTGCCATCCAGGCATCGCTCACGGGTCACTTGGTGCTCTCCACGCTTCACACCAACGATGCGCCGGGTGCTGTGACCCGTCTGGTCGACATGGGTTGTGAGCCATTCCTTGTGGCGGCCTCGCTGGAGGGCGTTCTCGCTCAGCGTCTTGTCCGGACAATCTGCAAGGACTGCAAGTCACCCTACGAACCGAACGAAGCGATCCTCACTCAGCTTGGGGTTTCGCCACACGAACTCGGAGACAAGGACTTCTTCACCGGCGCCGGTTGCGAAACCTGCGGAAACAGCGGTTACAAGGGCCGGGGTGGTCTTTACGAACTGCTCAACATCACCGATCCCGTGCGGGACCTCATCATCGACCGTGCACCGACGGTGGTCCTGAAGCAGAAGGCCATGGAGAATGGCATGACGACCCTTCGTGAGGACGGCTTGCGCAATATCTACCTTGGCAAAACGACGATTGAGGAAGTCCTCAAGTACACCTGAAATCTTCGAATTTTCGAGTCGCCAGCCGATTCCCCATATTTCATCTTCCAGACAATACTTTCTAAAAAATCAGACCCATGCCCCAGTTTCAATTCACCGCCGCCGACGCGAAAGGCGAACAAATGTCCGGTACCGTGGACGCGCCAAGCGAGGCCGAAGCCATCAACCAGATCAAGAGTCAGGGATACTATCCCCTCCAAGTCGTGGAAGCTGGCAAAGGAACGCTCACGGCCTCCGGCAAAAAGTCGGCAAAGAAAAAGAAGGCGAAGAAGGCCGACCCCAAGAGCCCCAAGGGGGTCACCGGCGGTCGCATCAAGCCGAAGGTGCTGATGATTTTCACGCGTCAGCTTGCGACGCTGATTGACTCTGGTCTGCCATTGCTGCGCGGACTTACCGTGCTTTCCAAGGCGGAGCCGAACCCGACCCTTCGCGGCACGATTAACGCGCTCGCCGATTCGGTGCAATCGGGTTCGACCTTCTCGGAAGCGCTCGCGCAGCACCCGAAGATCTTCAACAAGCTCTACGTGAACATGGTCAAGGCCGGTGAGCTGGGTGGTGTGCTCGAAGTCGTGCTTCTGCGTCTCGCGGAATACCAGGAAAAGGCTCACAAGCTGAAAAACAAGATTGTTTCAGCCATGGTCTATCCGGTGATCGTGATGTTCATCGCCGTCGCCATCCTTGTCTTCCTGATGCTGGTCATCGTTCCGAAGTTCAAAGAGATGTTCGCGGAAATGGACAATGCCGAGCTGCCCCTGATCTCCAAGATCGTGTTCGGATTCTCCGAGTTCTTCCTCTCCGCTGATGTGTGGATCATTCCGAACGTGGTGTGGTTCTTCCTTGGTGCGGTGCTGATCTTCCTCGGCTTCAGCTCATGGGGCAAAACGAAGGGCGGACGAAAGGCCATCGATACCTTGAAGCTCAGATTGCCGATCTTCGGCGACATCCAGCGCAAGAGCGCTGTGGCCCGTTTCTCACGGACCCTCGGCACCCTGGTGACATCCGGTGTGCCAATTCTTCAGGCGCTCAACATCACCCGGGATACTGCGGGTAACGTGGTGATCTCAGGAGCCATCGAGAAGGTCCACGAAGCGGTTAAGGAAGGGGAATCGATCGTGACCCCCCTCCAAGCCTCCGGAGTGTTCCCCGGCATGGTCATCTCGATGGTCGATGTGGGTGAGGAAACCGGTCAGCTTCCCGAAATGCTTCTGAAGGTTGCGGACGTGTATGACGATGAAGTCGATAACGCCGTGACGGCCCTGACCTCGATCTTGGAGCCGATTATGATCGTGGTTCTGGCCCTCGTGGTGGGATCGGTTGTATTTGCATTGTTCCTACCATTGATTAAGGTGATCCAATCGGTTAACGGATGATTTGCGATCCGAGACCGAAGATCCACTAGAACCAATATTCGAAAAAACCATGAAACAATCTAAGGGAACGAAGAACCGGGCTCGCGGCTTCACGCTGATGGAGCTGCTGGTGGTGGTGAGCATCATGGTCATCCTCGCGGGATTGACCATGGGTGTGATGAGCTACGTGAACCAGAAGCAGGCGGTCGAGCAGGCGAAGGTTCAGCTCGGATTGCTTGAGCTCGCGCTTGAGGACTACTACTCCGAGAATGGAGAATACCCTCCCAACACAAGGGATGACGGCACGGGTGGAACGGATGAGATTCAGAAAGCTCTGTTTCCAACCACCGCCAATTCGAAGATCTATCTCGCCGAACTCAACCCTGACAACGACACTCAGGGCTGGCTATCGGGGACTACCGGGAACTATGAGATCCTCGACCCCTGGGGCGAGCCCTTCCGCTACCGCACCAACCGCACCCTTTCGAATGGAACCGTGCGCGTCTATGCATCCAATCCTGGTTTCGACATCTGGTCATGTGGTCCGGATGGTCAGACCAAGACCGGGTCAAAGGGCGATTACGATCCTGACGACGAGCTGAACCGCGACGACATCCGTCTCTGGTAATCTCCAAATTCCGCTGATTTATTTCAAATGGCCCGCCATCCCGGCGGGCCATTTTTCGTTGGCAGGCGGTCGAGTTTTGTCAGCAGAGCCAAACTTGTTTGGAAATCCGCTCGACGTGGGTGATTTGAACGGTCTTGCTCTTTCCAGATGAGCGAAGAATCCCCTGAGACGGTTGAGACCCAACCTGAGGACCCAACACCCAAGAAGAAAGCGGCCAAAAAACGCAGCAAGGCTCCCGAAGCCAAGGTCGTGGAGAAGGCAGCCAGTGAACCCAAAAGCGACGAAGCTTCGGCACCGGTCGCTCAGGAAAAACCCACCGTGCCGGAGAAAGCCTCGGAGCAGGAAAAACCCGCCATGCAGGAGAAGCCTGCCGCGCAGGAGAAGCCTGAGCGTAAGGAAACTCCTGCTCCCGATGCCCGTCCTCCGCGTGAGGAAGGCGAAACTCCCACCGAAAATCCTTCCATCCGCCGGATCTCTTCGAAAAGGCAGAACCCACCAGCCGAGACTTCTTCCAGCGATGAAGTACCCGACCAGGTCGCTACGATCGTGGAACCTCCCGCTTCGGACGCCCAGGGCAAGAAGCGGCGTCGACGTCGCCGCAAAGGCCAGAGCGCCGACGGCGATGAAGGCTCCAGCGGAAACGATGGCGGCGGCAATGACAACCGTCCGCAACAGCGCTCGGGCCCACGAGTTTCCCTCGATTCAGATCAGGTCGAAAGAAAGGCCTGGAAAATCTTCCTTTCGGAAGTCAGCGAGGAAGGCCTGGCTCTGGTCAGCGATCAGGATGCGAAGGAGATCGGTCGACGTAGCTTTCGCCTCGCCGAGATCTTCCTTGAGGAAGCTTCGAAGCGTCAGTGAGCGGACTCCGCGAGCTTTGCCTCGAGTCGTTTTGCCAGCTCATCCTTTCCCGTCGCACGGGCGAGGGTGAGCCTGAGTTTCAGGACGGCCGGTGACTCGCGTTCCGCATCATCCATCGCAGCAAGGGCTTCGATGGCCGCATCGTGGTCGCCAATCTCCATGGCACCCTCGGCCTGGTCGAGCAGGGAAGGACTTTCCCCTTTTGGGGCCTGCCCACCATAGATCGCCCAGCGTTCCCCAACGGGCAGCTTGTCGCTGCCCACGCCTTCGACTTGATCGAGGTAGACGAGCTCGTCGCCATCCCGATGAAGTCGCCAGTAGTTGAGAGCCACCACGATGAGCAGCCCGAGCACGATGAAGCTGGCTTCCATCAGGAAGGGCGTCGTGATGATGCCGAGCACCATGGCAAACCACTCGCCAACGAAGCCCGGGAGCGTGCCGCCCCACCAGATGAAACCCACGATCCCGCACACCAGAAAGATCGCGGCAATGCCCACGAACAACTGTTTGGTCCGCGGGTCGGAAAGAATTGAGGCACGCTTGCTGCTCACGTCGGGAAAGTAAGCACGAGCAGGGATCTCGCGCCACCAGCAAGTCTGGTTCTTGAGATTTGGTGATCATTGTTTAAGCCCCTAGCTCTGCGTGAGCTTCGATTTCCCGATGGGGGACTTGGGAGGAGGGAGGAAGATTGAAGCGTCGTCACGGTTGAAATCCCCGTCCGGGGCGGCTACTAGAGCGCTGATGCGTCTCTTCGACACCCTTTCACGGCAAAATTGCGATCTCAAGCCGGTCGATGGCTCGACCTTTCGGTTCTACTGCTGCGGCCCGACGGTCTATGGCCCGGCTCACATCGGGAACTTCCGGACCTTTGTCCTGCAGGACGTGTTTCGCCGCACGATCGAGACAGGTGGTCTGCGTTCCTTCCACGTCCGGAACATCACGGATGTCGATGACAAGACGATCCGTGATTCGCAGGCAGCCGGGAAGCCGCTGGCGGAGTTCACAGCCCACTGGCGGGATCGCTTTCATGCCGACTGTGAGTCGCTGAACTGCCTTGCGCCCCATGTGGAGCCCGGCGCGGTGGATCACATTCCGCAGCAGGTCTCCATGATCGAGAAGCTGGTGGAAAAGGGGCACGCTTACGTTTCGGACGACGGCTCCGTCTACTTCAAGATTTCGTCTTTCCCCGACTACGGAAAGCTGAGCCGTCTCGACACGCGGGAGCTTTCCCTCGGCAAGACGCAAGAGTCGCGAGCCAATGCCGACGAGTATGAGAAGGACAGTCTCGCTGATTTCGTGCTGTGGAAGGCGCGTCGCCCCGAGGACGGCGAGAACTTCTGGCCATCGCCATGGGGTGAGGGGCGTCCAGGCTGGCACCTCGAGTGCTCGGCGATGATTCAGGAGTATCTTGGTGAAAACTTCGACCTCCACTCCGGCGGGGTGGATCTGGTTTTCCCGCATCACGAGAACGAGATCGCGCAGAGCCGTTGCGCCTGCGGCGGCGAGTTCGCGGCTCACTGGTTCCATGTCACCCATCTGTTAGTCGATGGTGGCAAGATGTCGAAATCGGTTGGAAACCTCTACACCCTCGAGGATCTCGCCGGGAAGGGCTTCACTGCCATGGAAGTGCGCTACGTCCTGATCGGGGCGCACTACCGCAAGCAGCTCAACTTTACCCTCGACTCTCTAACAGCGGCGCGCGAAGCGCTTGCCAAACTGGCCAAGGCCACGCGGGGGCTGGCGGAGCGTGCCGGAGAGGGTCACGTGCTCGGTGAGGTGGGCTTCGGTCCATTCCAATCGGCATGGGATTCGCTCAACGACGATCTCAACACGCCGGGATGCCTTGGTGGGATATTCACCGGTCTTCGCGAGTGTTCGAATTTGGAGGGCGAGGAGGCAGCCAAGGCATTGGCGGGGCTGAATCGGGTGCTCCGTGCGCTTGGCTTGAAGCTTCCGGAGGAAGCGGCGGCGAGCGAGGTGCCGGCCGACATCAAGGCGCTTGCTGACGAACGTTGGGCCGCTCGCTCGGCCAAGGAGTGGGCGAAGTCGGACGAACTGCGCGACCGGCTTGCCGAACTCGGCTGGACGGTGAAGGATGCGCCCGAAGGTTACGAACTCAAGCCAAGCTGATCATGCACATTCGACCGCGCCGCAACCGCAAGTCACCCGCCATCCGGGCTCTGGTCGCCGAGACGAGCCTCTCGGCTTCGGATTTCATTTATCCGCTCTTCATTCACGAGGGGACCGAGGATCAGGACATCGCCTCGATGCCCGGTTGCAAGCGCTGGTCGCTTGAAGGATTGCTCAAGGAGGCTGGCGAAGCCCATGCGCTGGGAGTCCCGGCGGTGGTGCTGTTTCCGGCTGTTAGTGAGAAGCTCAAGACACCCGGTGCGGAGGAGGCATGGAATCCTGATGGTCTGGTGCCGACTGCGGTGCGGGCACTGAAGGAGGCGCATCCCGCTCTTTGCGTGATCACCGACGTGGCGCTCGATCCCTACAACTCCGCAGGTCACGATGGACTGGTGGAAGAGCAGGAGGACGGCAGTCTCGAGATCCTCAATGATGAAACCGTCATGGCGCTTTGCCAGCAGGCGCTCTGCCACGCTGAAGCCGGTGCCGATGTGGTTTCTCCCAGCGACATGATGGATGGCCGGGTGGCCGCGATTCGTGGGGAACTGGACGATTCCGGATACGAAAAGGTTTCAATCCTCAGCTATTCGGCGAAATACGCCTCGGCCTTCTATGGCCCGTTCCGGGGAGCGCTCGATTCCGCTCCGAAAGCAGGCGACAAGAAAACCTATCAGATGGATCCGGCGAATGTCGGAGAGGCGCTTCGGGAAGTCGGGCTGGATGAGGGAGAGGGGGCCGACATGGTGATGGTGAAACCTGCGGGTCCCTATCTCGATGTGATCGCCAGGGTTCGCGAAAGTACGGTGCTTCCCGTAGCTGCCTATCAGGTCAGCGGTGAGTATCTCATGATCGAGTCCGCAGCCGCCTCCGGCTGGATCGATGGCAGGGCGGTGGCGCTGGAATCGCTGATGGGCATCAAACGCGCCGGAGCGAACATGATTCTGACCTATTACGCCAAACGTGCGGCGGAGTGGTTGCGGGAATAGGGAAAGCGACTTTGTAAGCCGCGGATCTAGAGGCGGGATTCAAATCCGCTTTCCCCGGCTCACTCGATGTTCTGAACCTGCTCGCGGATTTTTTCGAGCTCGGTCTTCGCGGTGACGACGTTCTGGGCGATATCGGCATCGGATGCTTTCGAGCCGATGGTATTGAACTCGCGGTGGATTTCCTGACAGAGGAAATCGAGTGAGCGGCCGGCAGGCTCGCTCCCTGACAGATACTCCCGGAAGCGCCGGATGTGCGAGTCGAGTCGGGTGGTTTCCTCGGAGATGTCGCAACGGTCAGCGAACAGCCCGATCTCACGCACGACCCGCTCATCATCGAGGTCGAGTTCGAGTCCCGCATCCCGGAGACGCTTGAAAAGGGTTTCGCGGTAGTGCTGGGGACGCATCGGTGCCAGCGCGGCGATGCGGTTCTTGATGTGCTCGAGGGTGTCGAGTCGAGCGCTGAGGTCCTTGGCAAGATCGGAGCCTTCGGCCGCACGGGTCTCGAGAACCTGAGCCAGGGCGGCCTCGAGAGCAGGCTCGATGACGAGCCAGGCGGCTTCAGGGTCGATGCCGCTCTCGTCAAAAGTGATCACCCCCGGGCTGCGCATGAAGTCAGCGGCGCTGGCCTCGACCTGACGTCCGATGCGCGCCGAGATGCTCTTGAAGGCGGACTCAAGGGCTTCGGCGAGAGCTTCATCGACCTGGACCTTTGATCCCGACCCGGCAGGCCGATCAATCTGGATGGAAACCTGGATGCGGCCACGCGAGACTTTCTCAAGCACGTTCTTGCGGATGCGGCCTTCAATCGTGGCGAGGTCGCGGCCCGCTTGGACGACGACTTCAGCCTGCTTGCGATTGACGCAGGCGATCTCAATGGTGGCGGTGCCGAGCTCGGTGGTGGCGGATCCTCGGCCGAAGCCAGTCATGGAATGCATGGGCGCATTCAAGCCCCTCGAAGTCAGTGAAACCAACCGGAAATTTCCGGGAATGATGGGCTGAGTCGAACTAAGAAGGAGATCCAGGAGAAATCCGTGCCAGCTCAGTCGTCCCGCCGATGCCGATCGGGGTCGTCGTAGTACTCGTCCCACGGACGGTGATCATCGCCGCTGTCCTCTTCCTCGCCTTCTTCCGTCTCATGAGGATCGAGCTCGTGATCGTCATGGTCGTAGTGATCGTCTTCAGAGTCGCCGGAGTCACTGAGCGGATGATCTTCATCCTCATCTGCAAGAAGCTTGGAAAGGTGCTTCTTGTCATCCTCCTCCTGCTCGCGGCGTTTCTTCTTCTCATCGAAGTAAGCAAGCCAGATGCAGGCCTCGTAGAGCACATACATCGGCACGGCCATGAGGGAGAGGGTGAGGATGTCGGAAGTCGGGGTGATGATCGCAGCGAGGACCACGATGGCCAGAATCGCGTACGAACGGGTGCGGTTCATCATTTCGTAGCTCAGCAAGCCGAGTTTGACGAAAACCATGACGACCACAGGAAGCTCGAAGGATAATCCGAAGAGCAGCGTGAACTGGGTGGCGAAGCTGATGTACCACCCGATCCGCCAATCACTGGCGACGCCGAGGCCTTCATCCCAGGAAGCAAAGAAGACCAGCGCTCTGGGAAGCACGACGAAGTAGGCAAAGAGCACCCCGGCAAGGAATAGCCCGAAGCCGACAGCCATGGCAGGCCAGAGCATCTTCTTTTCGCTATCGTGCAGGCCGGGAAGAACGAACTGCAGGGTGAAGAGGAGCAGCAGCGGGAACGAAACGATGATGCCGGAGAAAAAGGCGAGCTTCATCGAAAGCATGAAGCCTTCCGTCGGTTGCAGCGTCGACAGGTCGTTGAGCTCGCGTCCACCGCTTGCCTCGGGGTTGGCCCCTGTGGCTAACAGGGCGTCAACCTGCTCGCGCAGGAGTTCGTCGCCGGAAGTCGTGGCGTCGAGGAAAGCGCTGAGGTTTTCACCCTCGAGTTTTTTGGCAGCGCGGACGAGCCGCACGCATTCGACGTTGAACTTGGCGCCCTCATCGATCTGTTGGAGGAAAGCCTCGCGTTCGGCATCGCTGAGGGCGAGGGCGGCGCGTTCGAGTTCCTTGGCCTTCTCCCAGTCGGCGACGGTGAAGGTGGTGGGGAGTTTTTCCGCGGTTTTGACCTCCCAGACCTGCTCCACAGGGGCCCGCAGGACATCCATGACGTGCTTCTGGAAGGCGAAGCAGGCCGCCATGGCGATGATCAAGGTCAGCACCACGCGAGTGATCATGACCCTCAGATCCTCGAGATGTTCGAGGAAAGGCTTCTCCATATCGGGATTCGCCTTATCCCGGAGTTGGAAGACCTTTTTGAGCAAATACATCGGACGGGGGCGGATACTTGGCGGGAGAAGGAATCTTTCGCAAGTCCTGATACGGAAAGGGTGTTTTTCATGTCACGATCAGGGAAATCGGCGCCAATGGCAGCTGAGAGGGGAGTTTGACAGAAAATGATCCAAGGATTTCCCCTGAGCCGTGTCGTTAGGTATGAACGCAATGATCCCCGCACTCCATGGAACCTGCCTCCAGCTTGACCGATTCCCGGTCTGAGAAGGCTGAGGTGCTGACTTTTGGCCCGATGACTGAGGAGAAACCGACACTCAGGCAAATCTTCGAGGCCGAAGAAGGCCCTCTGCTGCGCTTCGCCTGCGGGATGCTGCGGCAGCGGGAGACGGCCGAAGACATCGTGCAGGAGGCATTTCTCCGACTGCACGGTCACTGGGACGAGGTGAACAACGCCCGCGCCTGGCTCTACCGGACGGTGCGGAATCTGGCGCTCAACCATTTACGCGATCACAAACGCGAAACACTGACCGACGAACCTCCCGAGTGGGATGCCGCCGGCGGCTCCGGGAGTCCATTGGAGAGACTCGAGGCCGCGGGCGCCGTCCGACTTCTGCTGGCCGAGCTCGACGACGGTGACCGCCGACTGATCCATCTCAAATACCACCAGGATCTGAAATACGAGCAGATCAGCAAAGAGACCGGACTCTCGGTCGGAAACGTCGGCTACAAGCTGCATCACCTGTTGAAAGGGATGGCGGACAGTCTCCGGCGAATGGGGATCGAGAGTGCCGAGGGTTGAAGTTCCAATGATCAATTTTCCAATTTTTAAACAAGACTGCCATGAAAGACGAACCACGCAAACCCCTTGAGGCACTCGGCGACGAGGCGCTTGAGGCGCGCATCGTGGCCTGGGTGCTCGGTGAGGCCTCGGCCTTCGAGGCGGCGGAGCTGGAGGAACGTTGTGCGAATGACGCGGACTTGAATCGTTTCGCGGAGCGGATGCGCGAGGTGCACCGACTGATCGAAGCGGATGGGAAGTTGGTTGAGGAGGAAGAATGGAAGTTGCCGGATGTAAAGCGTCGCAAGGTGGTGGACCTGTTAGGCGTGGAACCGGTGGTTCGATTGGAGAAGCGACGCTTCACTGGGCGGCGAATCTTGCTGGCGTTCGCGGCCTGCGTGATGGCCACCTTGATGGCGCTGCCCCTGCTGCTGAAACGTGCACCGGTGCTGAGCGAGAGCAAAACGATCGTGAGCTACATGGCACCGAGCGCTCCGGCGGATGGGGATGTTATTAGAAATTTCAACTATCCGACTGACTATGAGCCGCCGGATTTACAAGATTCGATTGTCGGCTATACATCGAATGAGCGTAGCGGCTCACCCGTGACTCCTGCAACTCCCTCGCGCTTGCCTGCATCCAAGCCTGCGAGTGCCCTTGTGGACTTCACGGATGTGCCTGTTGACCAGCCCTTCGGAAATGATTCGGATTTGGCCGGTGCTCAGACAGGCGATCCATTTTCTGAATCAGGGGCTGCCGGGATGTCTGGGGATGGGAAAGAAGTCAGGCTCAAAAGCGAAAGCCTGATTCGTGAGGAGTTGGCGAAGAACGAATCACAGGTGCAAGCCGGAAAGGATTCAAATCGATCCCGGGTGCTACGGACGGAATTAATCGATGATCTCGGAGAAACTCCGTCCTCGGTGCCCGAAATGGAAAGCCTTCCCGCTCTCGGTCATCTCTTCGCAGGAGAGGGGAAGAAGCAAGCGCACGAGGCTGACTCGGATAGCAGCTTGTGGATGGAACGGGGCGATCGTCCGCTTGATGCAACAGGAGCGGAATTTGTTACTAGAGTCCATGCAGGAGGCTTGATCGACATGGATGGATTCAGTGGCGAGCATCTTCGTCTTGGCGGTGTATTGTATTCCGATAGTGGTCGGTCGAGTGAGTCGCTGTGGGGAGGTCGGGCTTCCGATCTGGGCCTGGAGAGTGAGAACAATTGGGCATCCCGGACCAAAACCTATACCGGCTTTTCGCAGGGTGGAATCGATGAAGAAGAATCGATTGCGGTGCCCTATCTGGCTAACCCAGATCGTTTGTCTCTCGGTTTCGCTTACACTTTAAATGGAGTTGACCGTCAGGATATGGTCGAAGCTTTTGATGGGCTCGATAGTTCTGTGATCAATGGGGGACTTAAGATGGATTTAGGATTGATGGCCGACGAGGGAAGGGTGGGTGGTGGCACAGTCGCCGAAGCAAAGCCAACTCAAGTCGCCGAAGGTTATTCGAGTCTGGCCCAGCGCGAAACCATGCGACGGGCAAGTGTGGTTGTTGAGTCCGACCGAAAGCGGGATGAGGCTCGTGAGGCGTATGCGAATGGTCGCTATGCAGAGGCACAGCAAAAGTATCAAGAGAGCATCGAGATTCTTCCAGACGCGCCTTTGCTGGATGAACGTCGCATATTTCTCCAGAAATCGCTCGCCGATGCAGAGGTGGCACGATCTTTGGAGGCGAAACGCCTAGGCCAGTATGACGAAGCGCGCGAGTTGCTAGAGTCCGCAAAGAAGCGAGATCCGGAGAATCAATATGCGCTGGATGCCTTGGCTGCATTGGACGACCCAATTCGCTCGAATGCGGCAGCACTTGGAAACGGGGAAGAGAAACTCGGGGAAGTTCGCCGTGGTTTATATCATGCGGAGGGAGCGTTCGAGCTCGGGAAATTCGATGAGGCCGAAAAGCAGTACGCCGAGGTGATTCGAAAGGATCCATACAATACGGCAGCGCGCCGGGGTCTTGAGAGAGTAAATGCGGCGAAGAGTGACTACTACCGTGCGTCCTATGATCAAGCGCGTGCGGAGTTGCTCATGGAGGTGGACAAGAGTTGGGAGTTGGCCGTGCCTGAGGAAGAGCCTGTGATCGCGAAGAATGCGGGCGGTTTTGAGGGTGAGGTGCACGTCGGGTACGAGAACATGTATGAGTTTCGCTTTGCCGATTTGGATGGAAGTATTGCTCCCGAAACGCATAAGGCCGAAAAGAGCCCTGGGGAACTTGCTGATGATTCGCTGAGCGCGGCGGAACAGCGGCTGAAAGGGCTTAAGAAGGGAGTCGGGCAGTCGGTGATCGAAGCTGCGAAGCATCCACGGGTCAGCGATGAATCCCAACAGGAGTTGGCGCGACTTCGGGATGAGGTCCAGAAGCAAGAGGATGCCGTGGAAGACAAGCGGAAGACTCTGACGACGATTCTTCGTAACCAGGAGTTGATCTATCGCGGGCTTAATAATGGCGGGGGTCGTGAAGGTGGGTACTCTGGCGATGGCTTGGAGGCTGCCACCAAGAGGAATGAGGAGTTGAAGAAGAACGCGGTTCAGCAAGGAATCGGAATCCATGGGTTTGAAGAAGCAAAGTCTGAGTTTGAAGCCTCCGAGGCGAAGCTCCGTGCATTGAAGTTGGACCTGCTGGATCGTGAAGTTGGCAACGGTGATGGTCGTTTGGCTGGGCTTGAAGATGCTCTTCAGAAGCAGCGCGATGCCGTCGAAGACAAGCGGAAGACTCTTACGACTATTTTGCGAAATCAGGAACTCATTGCGCGCGGTAAGTCGAATTTATCACCAGAAGAAGTTCAAAGGAACAAGAAGCAGAAGGCAGTTCAACAGGGGATCGGCCTCCATGGCTTTGATGATGCTGCTGCGGAACTGGAAACCTCAGAGCGACTTCTCAAGGAGATTGAAATGCGAGTTGATGAACTCAAGGAGAAGGCCGCGATTGATGCCGCGATCGAAGCCGGTGAGCCAATTCCGAAACAGGAACTGAAACCGAAGGTCGTTTCCCCTGAGCTGAAAGACAACTCCGCCACCCTCGATGCCATGGCTGAGATCTCGGCGGCGGATGAGGCTTTCTCGACCTTCTCAATGCATGTCAGCGATGCTTCGTTCAAGCTCGCGGCGGCGGCGATGGAGCGCGGCGAGGTGCCGGCGGCGGAAAGCGTGAGGCCGGAGGAATTCTACAATGCCTTTGATTACGGCGATCCGGCACCGACAGCGAATGAGCCGGTGGCCTGTGCGGTGGAGCAGTGCGCGCATCCGGCCTTTCCTCAGCGGAATCTGTTGCGGATTGCGGTTCGGACAGGCGCGGAGGGCCGTGCCCAGTCGAAGCCGCTGAATCTAACACTTCTGCTCGATAACTCCGGTTCGATGGAGCGCGAGGACCGGGCGCTGGGATTGAATCGGGCGGTCGAAGGTCTGACTTCCCTGCTCAAGGAAGGGGATACGGTCACCGTGGCAGGCTTTTCGCGTCAGCCCCGACTGCTGGCGGATCGGGTCGATGGCGAGGATGCGGTGACTTTGAACGGTTTGGTGACGCAGACTCCAGCAGAAGGCGGCACGAATCTTGAGGAGGCGCTTAACCTTGGCGGAGAGCTGGCGAAGCGGCAGTTCAAGGAAGGTGCGCAGAATCGGGTGGTGCTCTTTACGGATGGTGCGGCGAACCTGGGCGATGCGGATCCGGAGTCGCTCAATGGCAAGGTGGAGCAGTTGCGGAATGAGGGAATTGCCTTCGATGCGGCGGGCTTTGGCGCGGATGGCTTGAATGATCGCCTGCTCGAACGCCTGACACGCAATGGCAATGGTCGCTACTATGTCGTCGATGATGCGGAGGACGCAGATCAGGGGTTTGCGGAGCAGTTGGCGGGTGCGTTCCGTCCGGCGGCGGAGAACGTGAAGGTCCAGGTGGTTTTCAATCCGTCGCGTGTCGGGAACTACAAGCTGATCGGATTCGAGGAGCATCGCTTGAAGAAGGAGGACTTCCGCAATGACGCCGTGGATGCGGCGGAGATGGCATCGGAGGAGGCGGGTGTGGCGCTCTATCAGTTTGAGGTTTTGCCGGAAGGGCAGGGCGAGGTTGGCGAGGTGAGTATTCGCTTCCGCGATACGGCGACCGGAGAAATGGTCGAGCAAAGCTGGCCGATTCCCTACGATCCTCAGGCTCCGTCCTTTGATCAGGCGAAGCCCGGCATCCAGTTGGCGGGGATTGCGGCCTTCGTGGCGGAGAAGTTGCGCGGTGCGCCATTGGCCGAGGCGGTCGATTACTCGCAGCTGCGCGGCGTGATGGCTCGAGTGAAGGCGGAGTATCATGGCAACGAGCGCGTCGCTCAGTTGGAGCGGATGATGAGGCGCTAAGTTACCCGGAGTTTACAAAAAGAGCCGCGATTGGCGGCGTTCTAGAAAGACAATCACCCCACCCAGGAACCATTATGAAAGCTGTTAGGAAAAATTCGAAAGAGCGGCGCTTTGGTCGCTTGGGTCTTGAGAACTTGTTAGGCCGGATTCTTTGCGGCACGGGGGCGTGCCACCTCCTGGCGGCGACGGCCTTGGCTCAGGGTGTGGGAGATGGGGTGGCGGTGTTGCCGGTGGACAAGGTGAGGCAGCCGATTCCCTTGTTTTACTCGGTGGAGGCGGAAACGACGGCGAGTGCGATGGGTGAGAAAATTTCCGGGGCAATGAATTTGAAGGTGAGGATCTTGCAGGGTCGTCCGGATATGTTGACCATTGGATTGGAAGGTGAAGGTGAGGTGAAGGATGTGACGGGATCGGAGTCACTTTCCTGGTCGGTACGGCGGGAGTCAGATGGCTCGCGCTTTCTTGACCTAAAGCCGAAGTTGAAAAAGCCGGAGCCGAGGCCGCTGTTTGAAGAGGGGCGAATCAGCCTTCAAACCTTGGTTCCGATGGTTCCTGAGCTTCCTAAGATCGATGGGCCGAAAGAGTTCTCGTTCAAGGTGCTCTTCGAACATGAGTTTAATCGTGGCGAGGTGGTGAATCTCTTGCTGCCGGGTCTGGGAAAGGCGGCGGGCTTTTCATCGAAACTGGTTCTCAAGGAAGCGGAGGGTTTTCGTGCGAAGGTTCTGGGGCTTTCAGCTCTGAGTCGGATTGATTCCGATGCGATTGAATTTGAAGGAAGTGGCGCCGGTCGACTTCGCTTGTTGGTGATTCCTCAGGGTGGAGAGTTGGCAGGCATTGAACTGATTGATCCGGTGCTGGACGGAAAAGTCAGCGAGGATGGAGAGAGTGTGGCTTTCGTGCTGCGCGCCCGGGTGCAGGTGAATCATGAGGATGCCGCGCTGAAGCTTTTCGAGGGCGTGGCACTGGGCGAGACGACCTCGGGGAATGGTTGGCATGTGCGACTCACGAAGAGCGGCGATGCCTGGTATCATGAACTGGTTGGAGACATGCTCGGAGTAGAGGCGGAGGTGATGTCGCTGCCTTTCGAAGTGGCGGTGAAGCGGAATGGCGATTGGCAGATGCTTGATTTCAGGCTGCCTGCGGGCGTGGTGGTGCCGGTCAGGATTTCCGGTCTCGGGGCCAAGGTTTCGTTTTCCAAAGATGAGCCGGTGGTTCCTGAACAGCGCGGCAATGTCTGGCAAGGTCACCTCAATGCCGCAGGGCAGGCGAAGCTGGCGTGGAAAGAGGAGTCGGAGGAAGACGATGGCGCTCTGTTCTTTTCGTCGTCCGAGATCGCCGAGGTGCGGGTGGGTGCCGGACTTGTTAGGCAGGCGTCGGAGATTGGGTTTCAGGTCTTGCAGGGGAAGATCAACTCGATCCGCATGAAGATTGAAGGGGCGGGCGAAGTGCTCGCGGTTTCGGGCGAGCAGGTGCTTGGCTGGAATCCGATCGAGGAGAACGGCGAGCGCTATCTGGCGATCGAGCTCAGCCGCCCGATTGAAGGGAATGGTCGACTCACGGTGCAGGCACAGGCACCGCTTGGAGGTTTTCCAGTGAAAGCTCAACCGATGCGCTTTGTGCCGGAAGGCGCGCTACGTCATAGCGGTTATCTGCGGGTTGCGAATGAAGGGGCGGTGCGATTAGAGATCATCGCGGCCAAGGGGATGATGCAGCTTTCGCCGGATCAATTTCCCGGTGGAAAAGCAGCGGAGGGGTTGAGGCAGGTGTTTGTTTATCGTTTTCCGTCGGCGAGCTACGACTACTCGGTGGCGGCGGATCAGGTGCTGCCGGAGGTAAGCATTTCAGAAGTGACCATTCATGAGATGGGTGAGACCGATCGGAAGATCCTCAGTGATCTTGAACTGGATATTCGTGAAGCTCCGCTGCGTGAATGGACAGTTGGTATTCCGGAGGAATTTGCCGTGGCTGAGGTCAGTGGCGCAAGTGTCGCGGACTACAGCGTTGCGGGTGAAGCCATGGGCGGAGTGCGTGAGTTGAAGATCTTGTTTAATGCGGCAGTTTCTGGCCGACAGTTGGTCAGTCTTCGATTGGAGAAGAACCAAGGGGCCGAGACGGGGGATTGGACGCTGCCGGTGCTGGAGCATCGTGAGGCGAAGTCGAGTCGCGGATTCATCGGCGTGGCGTCGGCACCGGGTAACCGGATCGTGCAGGGAGCGAATGGCGGACTCGCGGAGACGCCGGTCGATTACTTTCCAAAGAAGATCGAAGGGCTTCAGCAGGGCTTCCGGATTCGTGAAGAGAAGTGGTCGGCAACAATGAAGGTCGAGGCGCTTGGGCAGAGTGTACAGGCCGATGTGTTCCACCTCTACTCGCTCAAGGAAGGCGTGGCTTATGGGAGCGTGGTGCTGAACTACTTTGTGGTCGGTGCACCGGCCAGCGAATGGCGGCTGAAGGTGCCGGAGGGAATCGGAAACATCGATGTGACGGGTCAGAGTGTCGGTCGCGATTGGCGTCGCGAAGGGGACACGTTGATCGTTCCTTTGGTTCGCCCGGCGATTGGCGCCTCGACAATTTTGGTGACCTTCGAGCAGCCGATGAGTGCTCGCGGTGGGGAGATTCATCCGGGTGAAGTACGTCCGCTCGATGTGCAGTCGGAGCGCGGATACATTCAGGTGACGAGTCCGCTTCAAGTCGATGCTTCGATTGGCGAAAGCAAGGGGTCGATCCTGCGGATTGATGCGTCCGAGTTGCCGGCCGAGTATCGATTGCTCTCCAGTGCTCCCACGCTGGAAGCCTGGCAATACACGGCGGCGGATCCGGAAATCACGATGAATGTGAGCTGGTATGATGTGGATGAGCCGGTCGGGGAGGTGATCGATTTTTCCTCGCTGAAGACGCATGTTTCTCGTAACGGTCAGGTGGCGACGACGGCGCGTTTCTATGCACGTTCGAAGGGCACGACGACGCTCGAAGTTACACTTCCGGCGGAGGCGAAGCTTTGGGAGACGATGGTATCGGGAGAGCGGGTGAATGCGCGCCGCGATGAAACGAAGACTCTGATTCCCTTGCCATCACAGGCAGATCCGAATGAGCCAATCGAAGTGATCCTTCGTTATGGGGAGGAGAAGCGTGGCAAGTCGGTGGCGCTCGTGGCTCCAAGCGTGGGCACGGCGGTGGCGGTGGCGAACTGGACGGTGACTGGTGACGAGGATCGTCGCCTGGTTCCCAATGGCGGCACGGCGGAGTTGGTGCGTCCGGTGATGACGGAGACGGGTTTTGAGTGGATTGCCACGCGTGGCCGAACGGCGGCGCTGATGGTACTGTTTCTCGCAGCGCTGGGATTTGTGCTGCGACGTATCAAGTCGATTGGAGTGCTCGGGTTGGTGGCGATGGGCGGTGCGATGCTCTGGTCATTTATGCTCGCGAATGAAGCGATGCATGAGCGTCGGACGAGCCTTGGCACGCTTGAATACACGGCTCCAGCGGTGCTGGTGGGCGACGACTTGATGGTCGAGGTGGCGAATGTCGAGGCATGGAAATCGATGGTGAGTGGTCCGGGAATCGCGCTGCTGCTTGGTGGCTTTGGATTGCTTGGCTGGGCGCTGCTGCGTGCGGTCGGGCGAGACAAATACGTTTCGCTTTGTGTCGGCGGTGGGATCGCGCTGTTAGCCTGCGGTCTGCTTGCTCAAAGAGGCGGTGCGGTGCTCTTCTTCGCGGTATTTGGTCTGACGCTGTTGCTTGGCGCGGTGCTTCCGTGGGCGGTCGGGTATTTGAAGGGGATGAGATCCACATCGGTCGCGGCGGCTTCACTGATCTTGTTGAGTTTGATGATGCCACGGGCTGAGGCGGAGATTCCTGAGGGATCGAGCCCGGCAGAATCGATCACGCAGAAGTGGGTGCTCGATGAGGGACGCTTGAAGGCGGAACTGGCGATTCGTGTGCGGGCTGATGAGGCTGGGCAGCGATTCCATTTGCTTGACTCGCATGCCGTTCTAACAGGCTTCGAGGGCTTTGGCCTGAAGGCCGAGAAAGACAAGGGCGGTTACTTCATTGTTGCCGAGCAGGCGGGGGTCTTCACCGGTCGAGGTGAGTTCGAGATGGGGGTGAAGAATCCGCGAGAAGGTTGGGTGGTGCCGACCGGTGCGGCGGCGGCTCAGGAGATTCGCGTTCAGATGAACGAGGCGGGTTGGAGTTTTGATGCGACGAATGCGGCTCGGGTCACGCAGATCGGATCCGATCAGGACGGCGTGAGTGGCGCGGTGATCGTGCTGGGGGTGGGGAATGAGTCGAAGATCTCGATTCGTCCGATGCAGCGGGATGCGAGCAGCGAGAAGGTGCAGTTTTATACTGAAGTGTCCGACCTGTTTGTGCCCGGGCCTGGAGTGGTGAATGGCTTGCATCGCATTGCGATTCGTCCGGCTCGTGGCGTCGT
Organism: Haloferula chungangensis; assembly: GCF_042664875.1. NCBI lineage: Bacteria > Pseudomonadati > Verrucomicrobiota > Verrucomicrobiia > Verrucomicrobiales > Verrucomicrobiaceae > Haloferula > Haloferula chungangensis. The sequence goes on from NZ_JBHTBS010000001.1 coordinate 743,554, forward strand.
GCGTGAGTTGGTGATCATGGTGCCGGAGGAGTTTACCGTCGGTGATGTGAAGGATGGGCCGGTGGGTCGCTGGCGCTTTAATCCTGAGACGCGCGAGTTGTCGGTTGCGGTGGAGCCGGGGCAGGAACAACCATTTGCTTTCAGTGTGGCGACGCAGCGGGCGACCGAGAGTCTTCCGGTGGATTTGAAATTGCGGCCGATGCGTGTCGTCGGAAGCGAAGGGGCGGTTGGCATGCTGGGTCTTGCCTTTGGCGGCGAGGCGCAGGCCGAAGGGATCAAGACCGAAGGCATGGGCGCGGTGAACCTCGATGACTTCGATGCGCGCTTGCTTCCACGGAATGCCAAGTCGGAGCCGCTGGCGCTGCTGCAGAAGGCTTATCGTTATGGTGTGGAAGAAGCTTCGGTGAGTTTGAAGGTCACTTCGGTGGCTCCTGAGATCCGGGCGGAAATGACCCAAACGCTTTCGTTGGGCGCGGACCGAATGGTGTTGGCGGCGGACCTGGTTGCGAACATCACGCGGGCCGGGGTTTTCAAATTGATGGTGGAGATTCCGGAAGGTCTCGAAGTGGAGTCGGTGACGGGGGCTTCCTTGAGTCACTGGACGGAGTCGCCGTCGGACGGGAAGCGCTTGATATCGCTGAATCTCAATGGTCGGACGCTTGGCGAACAGGCCTTCTCGATTTCCCTCAGTGCTCCATCGCCGGGAAGTCTGGAGTCGTGGGAAGTGCCACGTCTCTTGCTGCGGGATGCGACGCGTCAGCGGGGCACTCTAACAGTGGTGCCGGATCGTGGGCTTCAGGTGCGGGCGGTTTCGCGTTCGAATGTCTCGCAGCTCGATCCGCGTGAGGCAGGTGTGCCGCGTCCGGGTGCCTTGGCATTTCGATTGCTGCAGTCTGACTGGGCGCTTTCGCTGGCGGTGAAGGAACTGGATTCGTGGGTGACGGCGCAGGCATTGCAGGAAGTCACGCTGCGTGAAGGACAGGTGCTGACGCGCGCGCGGGTGATTTATCGGATCGAGAATGCGGCGCGCAAGACCTTGCGGGTGAGGCTTCCGGGTCTGGATGAAAGTGCGGCGGCGACGGTTCGTGCGACGGGTCCTGCGGTGGGTGACTTCGTGCCGGTGGAAGGTGAAGAGAATCTTTGGGAGATTCGTTTTCAACGTGGAGTCGTGGGAGAGACGGCGGTGGATATCGAGTTCCAGCGTCAGAGCAAGGACGACAAGGCGCAGATCATGCCGCTGGAGTTGATCGATACGCGTCAGTCGTCGTTCTTTGTTTCGGTGAAGACGGGAGGTCGCTTGGATGCGACGGTGAGCAGCACGCCGCGTGGCTGGCAGAAGACAGATTGGAATGGTGTGCCCTCGGGCTTGCGCGGTGACCGTCGTGGTGACCTTGCGGATTTCCTTTATCGAGTCGCGGAGGTGGAAGGCGCGCTGGAGATCAGCGTGGCGCGTCATGCGCTGGCCGAGTCCGAGCGTTTGCGGGTGAAGGAGGGCGTGCTTCGCACGCTGATTTCATCGGAGGGTAGTTCGATCACGACGGTGGAGTTGCGGATCCAAGCAAGTGCCAAGGCGACGCTGAAGCTGGCGCTGCCGGAAGGCGTGACGCCTTTCAATCTGGCAGTGAATGGTGAAGGAGTGCCGCTGGTGCGCAGTGGATCGAAGTGGCTGTTCTATGTGACACCGTCGCCCGTGGCGAACCAACCGGCGCTGGTGGAGTTTTCCTACGCGCATGAGTCCGATCAGCGCGGGATGTTGCACGGGCCTCGTCTTGGGGTTCCGTTAGAGAACTTGATCTGGGACGTGTTTGTGCCTGAAGGATGGCTTTTGGCGGATAGCCGTGGGGATTTCCAACTGGTGAAGCAGGAGGAATCCGAAGCGCTCAGTTTGAAGGCGTATCTGGCGATGGTCGATGCGCGTCGGACGCGTGGGAAAGCAGAGGCGGTTGCCGAGCTGGATCAGGGGTATGCCTGGTTGCGGGCCGGTGAGCAGGACAAGGCCGGGCAGGTGTTAGGCAAGGCGGCGCGGAATGGTTTCCTGGATGAGGCTTCGAACGAAGATGCGCGGGTGCAGTTCCGGAATCTGAAGATGCAGCAGGCGGTGCTCGGATTGAACACGCGTCGTCAGCGGAACTACTTCGACAATCGATTCAATGGAAGTCAGGTCGAGAATGCGCAGCTGGAACAGGCGGCGGAGGAGAACCCGATTCTGCAGGGCCAATCGAATTTCGATCCGAAGCAGTTTGATCGATTGATGGTCGGCAACTCGGCGGAAGTGACGAGTTCCTTGAAGACGATTGCGCAGCGGATTGTCGAGCAGCAGTTGGAGGTTGAGTCGGCGCCGGGGTCGTTGGAGGTTCAGTTGCCGGGGCAGGGGCGGATGTTGAGGTTTTCGCGGAGCCTGCAGGTGACGACGAACGAGCCGATGCAGTTGCAGCTCAGCTTGAAGCGCGAGCGTCCTAGGGGATGGCTGTTTGGCGGGATCGTGGCGATCCTTTCTGCAGCGGTGCTGGTGGTGGGTTGGTGCGGGGCGCGGAAGGTGGCGTGAAATACAGGGTCCCGTCGGGACCGTCGATGTTAGCCGGGGGCTTCGAGCCCCCGGTTTGATTGGTGATGAAGGATCGTCGCGTCGTGACGATTCATATGGGTGAGGATTGGCGGAATGGGAGGGCGTGGAGCTGTCGACCGAGATGAAGCGTCGCTACGCGACGCGGTCTTCGAGGCGTGCTTGTCCGTGGGTTGAAAACCCACGGCTATCATGAGGCGTCCCGATGGGACGAAAGGCAGTGTGGTTACGCCGGCTACTTTGATTTGTTTGGGGTGCATTGCCATTTTGGCAGGCCGCAGTGGAGACATCTTTTAGCCTGCGGCTTTCGAAAATAATCACTTGTAAAGAATAGCTTCCTACATTCCGGGCACTGCCACCGGTAAAGTTTGTTGGCGACGGTCGTCCACATAATAGCCCAGGTGCCGGCAACGAAAAAGATCGGCCATGGAGCTTTAAACCAAAATGAATAGACAACGACAAAGGTGCCCACCGAAGGAACGTAGCCCCAGAACAACCAGCGGGAACGCTGTTCCAATTTCTTGTAGTGGACCCACGCGGCTTTAAAAGGCCCGTCCTCTAGATCGTCGTCTTCCATCGCTCGATCTCACGCTTCACGTTGTCGACGCTTGGGGCACCGGGGTTGGTGCGGGCGGCGAGGGCGGTTTGGAGATTGAAGACGCTTTGGGCGTCGGAGGTGTAGGCGGCGTCGATTTTGCTGAGGTCGAGCTTGTCGAGCGGGGTGCCGGTGCTGACGGCTTCGGCGACGGCTTTGCCGACGAGTTCGTGGGCGTGACGAAAGGGGATGCCTTGTTTGACGAGCCAGTCGGCGAGGTCGGTGGCGAGGAGCATCGGGTCGCTGGCGGCGGCGAGGCATTTGTCTTCGCGGAACTCCATGGCGAAGATCATTTCCGCGTTCACCGCGAGACTCAGGCTCAGGGTGTCGATCGAATCAAAGAGCGGCTCCTTGTCCTCCTGAAGGTCGCGGTTGTAGGTCAGCGGCAGGCCCTTGATGGCTGTTAGAATGGCAACGAGGTTGCCTAACAGGCGGCCGGTTTTTCCGCGGGTGATTTCGCAGACGTCCGGGTTCTTCTTCTGCGGCATTAGCGAGGAGCCGGTGGTGTGGGCGTCGGAAAGACTGACAAAGCTGAACTCGGCGGAGGTCCAGAGGACGAGGTCTTCGGAGAGACGCGAGAGGTGGACACCGCAGAGCGAGATGGCGAAAATGAGCTCGGCAATGTAGTCGCGGTCGGCGACGGCATCCATCGAGTTGGTGGTGACGCCTTCAAATCCGAGTTCCTCGGAAACGGCGTGGCGGTCGAGGTTGATGGTGGAGCCGGCGAGAGCTCCGGAACCGAGCGGCGAGACGTTGAGGCGCTTGCGGCAGTCGGCGAGACGGCTTTTGTCGCGTTGCAGCATCTCAACATAGGCGAGAAGGTGGTGGCCGACGGTGACGGGCTGTCCGCGCTGGAGGTGGGTGTAGGCGGGCAGGACGGTTGCGGCGTACTTCTCGGCGCGGTCGAGCAGGGCGCCCTGGAGATGGGAAATTGAGCCTGTTAGATGGTCGATTTCGGCACGGCAATAGAGTCGGGTGTCGGTGGCGACCTGGTCGTTTCGCGAGCGCGCGGTGTGGAGCTTGGCACCGGGGGCTCCGATGCGCTTGGTCAGCTCGGCCTCGATGTTCATGTGGATGTCCTCGAGCGAGGTCTTGAACTCGAACTTGCCGGCATCGATGTCGGCCTCGATCTCACGGAGTCCGGCTTCGATGGCGCTGAACTCCTCGTCGGTGAGGAGTCCGATCTGGACTTGAGCACGGGCGTGGGCGATCGAGCCGGCGATGTCGTGTTTGTACAAACGCCAGTCGTAGGAGATGGATTCTCCGAATTGCTGGACAAGTTCAGCGGTCTCTTTTGCGAAGCGGCCTTTCCACATGGGTGTTAGATATTGGGGATTGGAGTGATCGGGATAAGTTGGCGGGAAAGTCGTGTCACGGTTCGCGGTGCCAGACGGTGACGGTGGTCGCATTGATCGTGTCTCCTGACGAGGGATTCCCGCTGGTGATCGATACGATCTCGAGGTGGAGATTGGCGTTGATCCAATCCCGAGCCTGGATGTGAGCGTCGGCCACTCTTTCCTGTAAGGAATTTGCGGAGTCCAGACGAATACCCCCCGCGGATCTTCCGTGGAAAATCCGGAAGTCGATGGGTTTTGGAAGAGGCGGTGGGGTCATCGTTCGGTCAGCGCTTCTTTGGAAGGCGCTTGGAGTTGATGCGGGCCTGGATGAGGTTGGGGCAGGAGCCCTTGGTGCGGAGCTGTTCGCAGCAGGCTTCAATCTTGATGGACTGGCGGGCGGGGCGGAAACCAAGTCGCCGGGTCATGCAGTCGTTGAGCACTTCAAGGTGGGAATCCTCAAACTCGACGACCTTGCCGCAGTCGATGCAGACGAGGTGGTTGTGGCTCGGGCGGTCGTTGAAGTTCGGGTCGTAGGTGGTCTGATCGCCCCCGAGGTCAATTTCGTGAAGCAGCCCAGCCTCGACGAGCAGGGAAATGGTGCGGTAGACGGTCGCGCGGGAGGCATTGACGTTTTTTTTCCGGACACGCTCGAAGAGCTCCTCGGAGGTGAAATGCTCGTCGGAGGCGAAAGCCAAACGGACAATGGCGTCGCGCTGAGGCGTGCGACGCAGCCCCTTTTGGCGGATGAAGTTATCGAGCTTGGTGAGGACCACGTCGTCCATGGCCGGAGGCTAGAGCCCTTGGCGACGCTCGGGAAGCTTTTCTCCGTTAGGATTTGCAGCTTTCCGTGTTGGCAAGGACGTGGGGATTGCTTGAATGGCGCCAGATGAGAGTTTGGAAACACCTGCCGCTGCTCGGCCTCGGCTTGTTGGCGGCCTGCAGTTCACCGGGAGCGCTCGATGTCCGCCCTTATCATATCCGGGAGGTGAGTCTCAAAGGAGATGGCGAAGCATGGATCGATTCAGAGGAAATGCGGCGGATGTATGGCGCGGTCGGCGTGCGGGAGCAGGAGCAACGACTCGGGATCTACTATGATATTTACTGGGAAGACGATGCCGTTGGCGGACCCGTTCGGGTGGTTTTTGAGTATCAGCAGGCGGCTACCGCCAGCAAGGTGCTGAAAAAGGTGCAGGATTTCAGTGCCGAGACCCGGAAGGGCAAGGCGGAGTTTCAGATCATCGGCGATGATTATTTGGAAGGCGGTCGGGTGCTGGCATGGAAATGCACCCTGCTGCGGGGCGGTGAAGCGGTGTCCAGTCGCCAGTCCTACCTCTGGGAATGACGATTTCGTGGGATGCACGGTTGACCGCAGGCCCTGCTGGGGCATAAGTAAAAGCAGTTGGCAATCACTGCCAAAAAACACCCCGTGAGTCAGGAAATCGCCATTTCATTCGGCACCTTCGATGAGTTCACTTGGATCCGTTGCGAAGGGAAAGGTTCCTTCCTTCAGAGCCCGGCCTTGAAGGAATGCGCAGAGAAGCATCGAAACAAAGGGGAGACCCATTTTGTGATCGACCTCGAAGCTTGTACCGGGATGGACTCGACCTTCATGGGCTTCCTTGCCGGACTGGCCAGCCGGGTCGGCAAAGATGGCGGAGCCGTCATGATCGCTTCGCCCGGAGAAAAAAATCGCCGCTCGCTCGAGGGACTCGGCCTCGATTGCCTCCTGGACATCGCACCTGATGATGCCTCCTGGGTGGGCAAGGAAGAGGAAATCAGGGGGAAACTGACGCCATTTCGGCTGAATCGGCTGCCCGACATCAAGGACCGCGCCCAGCACGTGCTGGAGTCCCATCAGACTTTGGCGGCCACGAGCGACGATAATGCCAAACGTTTTGCGACGGTCCTCCAGGTGCTCGAGCAGGACGCAGCCAAGCACTCCGATAAGGAGAGCTGATGGCTTGAGGGGGAACCAGATGCGTCCATGGATCGGCTGATACCCTATACTCTGCTGCTGGTTGCTGTCATCGGTCTGGGAGTCACGGTGAGGGTTTTCCGGCAGCGCCTGAAGCGCACCAGCGACGAACTGGTCGCCATCGAAGGCGAGGAAGAGCGCATGTTCCGGTACCTCCATGACTTGGGCATGGCGATCGGCAAAGACACAACCCAGCTCGAGCTTTCAAAGATGATTGTCGATGGGGTGAATGAAGTCGTCTCGGCCCGTGGAGGCGCGATCTATCTGCTCGACGACGTCGGTGAGCTCCTCCAGCCCAAGTACCTTTCCAAAGACTGCCCGCCACTCGTCGGCGTGCCGGCAAAGATTCGCAAGAAGTCCGAGCTGGACCCACGGGCGACGGAAAGTTACCTGCGTCTTTTTCAAGCACCGGTGGACACGGGCTTGCTCGGTGCGGCGCTCGGATCAGAGCTGGCGATTCATGTGCCGGACATCCGTTACCATGAAGCATTCCGGGACGTCTTTGCCGATGGCGGTGGCGAGCGGGTCGAGGCGATGCTTTCCCCGCTGCGTCATGCCGGCAAGGATCTGGGCGTGCTCGCCGTGACGAGAACCAAGGAACAACACGGATTTTCGGCGAACGATTTTGCGGTCTTCCGCTCCGCTGCGGAGCAGTCGGCTTTCGCGATGGGAAATGCGATGCTCTATCGCGAGGCGACCGAGAAACGTCAGTTCGAGAGCGAGCTGCGGAATGCCAGCGAAGTGCAACGCGTGCTGCTTCCCCAAGGGGAGCCGATCGTGCCGGGTTACCGCCTTTCGGGAACGAACGTTCCGGCGCGCATCATCAGTGGGGATTATTACGATCATCTCGACCTCGGCGACGGACGTCACGGCGTGGTGATTGCCGATGTGTCGGGCAAGGGAGTCGGCGCCGGACTGCTGATGGCGATGTGCCGCAGCGTGCTGCGATCCCAGGCCTGGGGGAAATCGGATCCTGCCGAAGTGCTCGGCGGGGTGAATCGTCAGCTTTTCCCGGACATTCGCGAGGACATGTTCATCAGCCTTTTCTACGGAGTGATCGATGGGGAAAGCGGTCTCATCCGGGTGGCGCGAGCCGGTCATGACGAGGCACTGCTCTACCGGGCGGCAAAGGGAATCATCGAGACGGTCAAGCCGCCGGGGCTGGCGCTGGGGATCGACGATGGCGATGTGTTTGAACGGGTCACCAAGGTGCTGGAACTCCAGATGGACTCCGGCGATCTGCTGCTTTTCTACACCGACGGAGTGAACGAGGCGACCAATGGCGCCGGGGATGAATTCGGGATGAAGCGTTTGAAAGCGACATTCCTCGAAAGCGCGGCGCTGGGTGCTGAAGCCGCGGTCAATGCCGTGCAGCGGGATCTCGCGGCCTTCGCGGGCGGATCGCGTCAGATGGACGACATCACACTTTTTGCGGTCGAGAAGCGCTGAGAGCGATTTGCAGGGGTTGACGATTGCGGCGGAAGGTGACAGGTAGCAGCCATGAATTCGCACGACCCGGATATCGAGCCGGCCGAAGAGAAGGAGATCGAAGTTTCCGACCAACTCGAAGCCGCTGAAGAGGAGTCAAGCGCTGGTGAGGGGGATGATTCCGCCGCGCTTGAAGCTGAAGTGATGAAGTGGAAAGAGCTCGCGCTGAGGACCGCCGCGGACCACGAGAATTACCGCAAGCGCGCCGCTCGCGAGCGCGAAGAGGCGGTCAGATACTCGAACCAATCGCTGCTCGAAGAGCTGCTGCCGATCCTCGACAACTTCGAAATGGGCATGCAGGCCGCAGCTCAGGATCAGAGCTCGATGATCTACGTCGGAATGGACATGGTCCGAAAGCAGCTCAATGAGTTCCTGAACAGTTGCGGCGTGACCGAGATCGAATCGGAAGGCAAGGCCTTCGATCCAAACGTCCACGAAGCCGTTTCTCAGGAAGTCGCGGAAGGCGTCGATGACGGCCAGATCATCCGGGTGATGCGCCGGGGCTTCATGCTTCGCGATCGCCTGCTGCGTCCGGCCACGGTCGTCGTCGCTCAGTCCGCAGAAGAATCGGATTCCGAAGAGAACTGATACGATGGCAGATCGCGATTTTTACGAAGTCCTGGGGGTGGCGCGCGACGCCAGCCCTGAGGAAATCAAGAAGGCCTACCGCAAGCTCGCGGTGAAATTTCACCCGGACAAGAATCCGGGCGATCACGAAGCCGAGGAGAAGTTCAAGGAACTGGGCCAGGCCTACGAGGCCCTCAGTGATCCGAACAAGCGGGCAGCATACGATCGCTATGGCCACCAGGCATTTGCCGGCGGTGGCGGCGGAGGAGGATTCGGAGGCGGGGGTTTCCACGATCCGATGGACCTCTTCTCGCAGGTTTTCGGCGGCGCGTTCGGCGGTGGATTCGAAGAGTTTTTCGGCGGCGGCCGTCGTCAACGTTCGAATCAGCAGCGTGGCAGCGATCTGCGCTATGATCTCGAGATCACCTTGGAGGAAGCGGCCAGCGGTGTGGAGAAGGAGCTCGAAATCGAGCACTACGTGGGATGCAACAGCTGCTCGAATACCGGATCAAAGAGTGGCGGTGGATCGCGTCCGTGCACGACTTGTGGCGGACGGGGCGTGGTCGCCCGACAGGCCGGCATCTTCGTCCAACAGACGACCTGTCCCGAGTGCCGCGGCGCTGGGGAAACCGTCACCGATCCGTGTGGCAAGTGCCAGGGCGACGGCCGTGTGCAGAAGCCGAGTCGGATCAAGATTCGCATCCCGGCCGGGGTCGAGGAAGGCACGCGACTCAGGTCATCGGGCAATGGTGACGCCGGGGTGCGTGGCGGGACGGCAGGCGATCTTTACGTCTTCCTTGATGTCGCGGAGCACGATGTCTTTGAGCGCGATGGACGCGATCTGTTCTGCCGAATGCCGCTGCCATTCAGCACCGCGGCTCTCGGCGGCGAGCTGAAGGTTCCAACGCTTGACGGTCAGTCCTCGATCAAGATTCCAGCCGGCACCCAGGGAGGAACGATGTTCCGCCTGCGTGAGCGCGGCATGCCGGTGCTCAACGGTCCGAAGAAAGGTGACCTGCATGTCGAAGTGCAGGTCGAGGTCCCGACCCGACTGAACAGCGAGCAACAAGCGAAGCTCCGCGAGTTCTCCGAGTCGATCGGCGAACATAACTCACCGATGCAGGAGTCGTTTGTCGCCAAGGCCAAACGCTTCTTCGATTTCTGACGGCCTATGCCCCGCTTCTTCCTCGATCCGACGGCATGGGGCGCTGACGCGGCTCTAACAGGTGATGAGGCGAAGCACTGCGCGCGTGTGATGCGCGCGCAGGTGGGGGATTCGATCACGGTATTCGACGGTCTTGGTCGAAGCGCGGTCGCGGAGATCCTGAACGTCTCAAAGAGCCATGTGGGGCTTCATCTCGGTGAAGCCCGGCACGAGTCGGCACCCAAGGTCCGGGTCGTCCTCGCCCAGGCGGTGATCAAGGGCAAGGCGATGGATTGGCTTTTGCAAAAGGCGGTGGAGCTCGGGGTCACGGACATCCAACCGCTCTCGACACGGAATGCGGTGGTCCAGGCCGGAGAAGGCAAGGAGGAGAAGTGGCAGCGGGCGGTGATCGAGGCATGCAAGCAATGCGGGCGGAGCCGTGTTCCTACCGTGTTGCCAATCCTCGAGCTGGAGCCCTTTCTTGAAAAGTCCGCCACGAGCTCGCGGCTCATCGCCTCCCTCGAGGAGAACGCGAGACCGCTCAAGGAATGCCTGAGTGAGGCCGGCGAAGGTGGAGAGCTGATCTTCCTGGTCGGCCCGGAGGGCGATTTTTCCCCGACGGAATACGCGGCGGCTCGGGAGTCCGGCTGCCTTCCGGTTTCCCTGGGCACAGCCGTGCTGCGCAGCGAAACCGCCGGAATCTACTGTCTTTCGGCCGCTGCCTACGCGTTTTCGTAGTCGCCCCATCTTTCCAGCGCACGTGCTCTGCCGTTGCCGGCCCCGGATCTTCGGTGCGCCGTCTAACCACCGACTAACAGCCGACTAACAGCCGACTAACAGCCGACTAACAGCCGACTAACAGCCGACTAACAGCCGTCTAACCGCTGCCGACCATGGTTGAAATGGAGGTTAGCGAATCAGTGAGACGTCGAATCAAAGAATGCCGCCCGGCTGATAGTTCGCGGCCTCGGGGTGAGCGGAAGCCAGGCTGCTCACGGCATCCGCGAAGGCAACGATTTGGGAGGCGGCGGCTCCAGCGTTACGTTCACCCGTGGCGACGATTGCGGCGAGTTGATCCTGGTCGAGCGGGATACGCTCGTCGTCGGCGAGACGACGGACGAGATCGTTGGTGCTGACCTTGCCGGTTCGCAGGTCGTTCACCGTGGCAACGGCATGCTCCTTGATGGCCTTGTGGGCGGTCTCGCGTCCGACGCCGGCCTTCACGGCTTCCATCATGATCGTGGTGGTCATTAGGAACGGCAGGTAGTGGGCGTTCTCCTTGGCGATGACGGCGGGATAGGCATCCATCTGATCAACCACCGTGAGGAAGGTCTCATAGAGGCCATCGATCGAGTAGAAGGCATCGGGAAGCATCACGCGACGGACCACGGAACAGGAAACATCACCCTCGTTCCACTGATCACCGGCAAGACCGCCGGCCATCGTCAGGTAGCCCTTGAGGATGACGTGGAAGCCATTGACGCGCTCGCAGGAACGCGAGTTCATCTTGTGCGGCATCGCGCTGGAACCGGTCTGGCCAGGAGCGAAGCCCTCACTGGCGGTCTCGTGACCAGCCATCAGGCGGAGAGTTTTGCAAAGCGAGGAGGGACCGCTTGCCAGATCTGTTAGAGCGGAGACGACGCGGAAGTCGAGCGAGCGCGGATAGACCTGACCGACGTTGGTCCATACGGCGGGCATGCCGAGGTGGGCGACGACACTTTTCTCCAAAGCCGCCACCTTCGAGGCATCACCTTCGAAGAGCGAAAGCTGGTCCATCTGGGTGCCGACGGCGCCTTTGAGGCCGCGGACCTGATAGCGATCGACGAGGTCCTGAATGGCGGCATGGGCCGAGAGCATTTCCTCACCGAACATCGAGAGCCGCTTGCCGAAGGTGGTGGGCTGGGCGGCGACGTTGTGGGTGCGCGCGGTGATGACGAGGTCGGCCCACTGCTGCGAGCGCTTCGAAATGCGGGCAAGCGTCGCGATCGATTTGTCGCGGATGATTTGAAGCGAGCGGAAGACCTGAAGCTGTTCGACGTTCTCAGTGAGGTCGCGCGAGGTCATGCCTTTGTGGACGTGCTCATGACCCGCGAGGTCGTTGAATTCCTCGATGCGTGCCTTCACATCGTGGCGGGTGATCCGCTCACGCTCCATGATCGAGGCGGTGTCGACCTGATCCTTGACCTTTTCATAGGCATCGATGGCCTCCTGAGGGATATCGAGACCGAGGTCGCGCTGGGCCTTCATCACCGCGATCCAGAACTCGCGCTCCAGGACGATGCGGCCCTCAGCGGACCAGATGGCTTGCAGGGCGGGGGAGGCGTAGCGTTCGGCGAGGACGTTGGGAATCACGCCCCGGGGCGTAAAGCACCAGCCGCCGCGTGGCAAGAACCGGGTGACCGCTGGACGATGGAAAGGAGCGGGTCGAGATGGCCAATCAGCTTTTCCCGAAGCGGGCGAGCCTCGCTGGCGAGCTGCTTTTGCAGCGCCTCATACTCGCGGCGACCTTCCGCGGTCTCGATGGCGATCGGGCGGTGACCGTAGGCGGTGAGATCGTAGGGGCTGGCGCGCATGTCGAGTTCACGGAGCCGGATAGCGAGCTCGAAGCACTCGATGTGCAGCTCCGATCCAATCCACGGCATGCACTTGGAGGCCCACTTGTAGAGGTCCATGTTGGCATGGACACAGCCGGGTTGCTCGAGATGGGGTCGCGCATCGAGGCTGGGTTGGAAGCGGTTGAAGGCGCGGGCATCCGGACTGAAGTGGCGGAAGGCGTCGAAGTGGCTGCAGGCGATTGGGCGGCTCTCGACGATCGCATCAATCTCGCTCTGACGGAGACGCAGGGGCGTGGACGCCTCGTGGCGGATCTCATGGCCACGGTAAACCATCGCCCATTCGTGAATGCCGTGGCAGGAAAAGTTGGGCGTACGGTTCTGGGTTTGCACAAGCAGCTCGCGAATCCAGACGAGACGCGCCACGGCCTTTTCCGACAGGGCGGAAGGATCGGCAAAGATCTGTTGGCCGTCCCGACGGTAGGGTGCCCGCTCGAACTGCGGGGCCATTTTGTCCGACGCTTCAAGCGAGCATCCGAAGGGCGGGTGCCAGGTTTCGAGTTTGCCTAAAGTGAAGGAGTAGTAGGTGAAGAGAAAGTCCTCGATGGGATGAGGTACGCCATGAGTGTGACGCTGCCTCGCCGGAACCGTCCAGCGCTCCGCACGCCGACGGTGCTCGGCGGCGAGTCGTTGCCATTCGGATTGTTGGAGAGTCGTGGTCACCTCGGCGTTGCGAGAAATCAGTGACACAATTCTCCCAGCCAGTCCCGGGTTTTCTCTGGGAGGAGGGTCCCGGGAGCTTGCGACTTGAGCATGACGCTGAGCGTTTCAGCCCGCTGAGGAGCCGGCAGTGCTTCCAGTTCTCTGAAGGCGAGGGCTCGCGGCGCTCGATGGTCCAAGGGGGCGTCGCGGTGGCCGTAGTGAGGATGAGGGCGATCCACATGTGGGCGCGGATGGCGGCATCAGGTTCGGACAAGAGCGCGGGAACTTCACGGGCAGCGTGGTAGCGTTCGTGCCGGAGGTCTTTGAAACTGCTGCTGGAAGTGCTTGATCCCTTGCCGTCATTAACTTGAGGGCCGGAACTCGCGAATGCTTGGAGCTCGTCTGTTAGATCCCTGAGATCATGCTGGAGGAATTTCACGAATAGGTCGGTCATGAAGTCATCGCTCATGCTGGGCCGACGCCTTGTTAGATCGGCAAGCGCGGAAGCTCGCTTTCGCGCTTGCTCTAAGGAAAGCTCGACAATTGCGTGGTAGAGGCTGTCGAAATCCCGGGAGTTCCGAGCTGCATCGTCGAGGCATTCGAAACGAGAAGCAAATCGCTGACGTTTCGCGCTTACGGTGCCTCAATCCGGAAAGGGGCAGGACTCACGATTATGGAGGCTTGGCCCAGAAATGGCGAAGGCCACGGTGTGGAAACCGTGGCCTTCATTGGTGGCGGGGACGGGATTTGAACCCATGACCTTCAGGTTATGAGCCTGAGGTGAGGCATTGTAGTAGAAGGGTGCAGGTTTTTTCCTGCGTCACTTCCTGCAATAGATGCTTGTTGTCCGCTCAGAAATGCGATGAAGTGCGGTGATGAGCAGGAAAGCGAAACGCACCCGTGTCACCGCTGACGAGCACGCGGCCTCGACGATCACGATCCGGCCGCACGTCGATGCCAGAGGCTACACGTCCCATCTGGTTCAAGGATGGAAGGAAGACGGCAAGTGGCAACGGAAGCAGTTCAAGGATCTCCTCAAAGCTGAAGCCTTTGCTGCGTTGAAGCGGGTCGAGCTGAAGAACGAAGGACGAAAGCAGCGGCTCATGCTTTGCCCGCTCAGCGACGACCAGCTCGATCAGGCTGTGAAAGCTTTCGATCGTCTCGGATCGACCTACACTCTCACCGAGGCGCTCGACTTCTTCCTTCGCCACCACCGGCCGCCGGAGTTCACGATCTCTCTTCGGGAAGCCATGGATCTTTACCGCGATGACCGCGAGCGCGACGCCATTCGTGAGCGTTCCCTCAAAGGCATCAAGAGCGTCCTCGATCAATTCCTTCGTGAGACCGACAATCCGTTCACCCATGAAGTGACAGCCCAATCGGTCGAGAAGTTTTTGCGTGGATTGAGGGCCAAGGACGGCACCAACAAGGCCACTCGCAAGACCTGGAACAACTACCGAAACATCCTCCACTCATTCTTTGAATGGACGACAGTGGCGGATGTCGCGAGCAATCGGCCTTTTGCATTCGAGAACCCCGTCACGCCAATCCGGAAGTTCTCGGCACGGCAGGTGAGGGAAGAGCAGGAAGCCAAGCCCGCCACCACCAGTCCGAAGGAAGTCCTCCGACTATTCCGCGTTCTCTCCCGTTGGAAAGGTGGTGTGATGCTTCGCTACTACGCGCTGCTCTACTTCGCAGGGATCCGCCCCGGTGAAATCGAACGCATGAATGGACAGGAAGAGAAATTGATCAATCTGAAGACTAATACGATCACCATCCCGGCCAAGGTTTCCAAGACCGGACACGAACGCCATGTGACGATTTCCGAGAACCTCTCCGCGTGGTTGAAAGTCGCACCTCTTCCGACCATTCCCACCAATTTCGATCGTTTGGCGAAACAGGTTCGGAAACACTTCAAACTAGATCACGATGAGGCGAGGCACTCCTTCATCTCCTACCATGTTGCCCTTCATCGTTCAGTGGGAGATGCAGCTCTCCAAGCAGGCAACTCGGAATCGATCGTCCGTCGACACTATCTCAATGTTCACCCTCGGGAGGAGGGGGAGACGTTTTTCAGTGTCATTCCACATGGGGTGCGTGCGGGTGCTGTGATTGCGGAGTCGATTCCCGTCAAGCAGCCCGGCGTGATCGAAATGACGGCATAAAGTTCCCGGCGATGTGCGAGGGAAGCTAGAATGTGGGTAAGGAGGGTGAAGACGGGCGCATCGGGGCGCACCACAACGGTCAGCTGTCGCACTTCTTTGCCTCGTTCCATTGACCTTATTGATCAAATTGCTTCATGCTCCGACCATGCCGAGCCTCCACCTTCTAAATCAAGAAGGCCCCCAATTCCCCCAACCTTACCAAGTGGCTTCCGACGTCATGGAGTCGGGCCACTGGCGTGTCTCGATCGCCCGCGCTGAGGCTGTCATCGGCCATCCCGTCCATTTCCATCGCCGGAAAGCTGAGGCGGCGTTCTTGTCTGGCACAATCACGGGTTACCGACGCGAGCCCTACATCACTGAGAAGGGAAGAACCTCGACGCGAACCATCTTCGTCTTCAGCCCACAGCCTGAAACCCACGCCACCACCGATGTCACAGGCTGGACTCTCGCCGGCGTGAAATTCGTTCCCTAATCTTATCATTCTCCTCCTTCCTTCCCCCTACGGATGTCCCACCCTTTGCAGCACGCTTCCGACCCCGCCTATTGATCGGCCTTTTTTCCATAATGACCACTGAATCTCACACCCAGATCGCCAACTTCATCTGGAGCATCTGCAACCTCCTCCGAGGCCCCTACAAGCGGAACGAATACCGCAAGGTCATCCTGCCGCTCACCGTCCTCCGGCGCTTTGACTGCATCCTCGAATCGACGAAGCCCGAGGTGCTGGCCGAGCACGCAAAGATCAAGACCAAGGGGGAAAATATCATCCGCCATCGTCTTTCCCAGATCACCGGCGTCCCGTTCTACAATCTCTCGAAGCTGACGATCGGAGCACCGACCAAGGACAGTGGTCTCAACGGCGTGCTGGACGACCCCAACAACCTCGCGCCCTCCCTTAACAGCTACATCAACGGCTTCTCCCCCAACGTCCGGGGCATCATGGAGCGCTTCAAGTTTGGCGAACAGATCGCCTACATGGCGGAAAAGGACCTGCTCTACCTCGTCATCAAGGAGTTTGCGAAGATCGACCTATCGCCCGAGCGGGTGGACGAAATGCAAATGGGCTACGTCTTCGAGGAACTCATCCGGATCGGGGCGGAGCAGTCTAACGAGGAGGCGGGAGAGCACTTCACGCCCCGCGAAGTCATCAAGCTCATGGTCAACCTGCTTCTCTCCCCGGAAAAGGACCTCGCCCGCAGCCACGTGGTCAAAACCATCTACGATCCGACCTGCGGCACCGGTGGAATGCTTTCGGTGGCGGAACACTACATCAAGAAGCTCAACTCCGAAGCCCAGCCCAAGCTCTTCGGCCAGGACTGGAACGACGAAGCTTGGGCGGTCTGCAAGTCCGACATGCTCATCAAAGGCGAGGAAGCCAACAACATCATCCTCGGTGATACCTTCACCAAGGACGGCTTCGACCGCGATGGGGAGGGCAACAAGTGGAAGTTCGACTACATGCTCGCCAATCCGCCCTTCGGCGTGGAGTGGAAGCAGCAGAAGAAGTACATCGACAACGAACACGACTCGCTCGGCTTCAGCGGCCGCTTTGGAGCTGGCACGCCGCGCGTCAATGACGGCGCCCTACTCTTCCTCCAGCACATGATCGACAAGATGCGCGCGCCTAAGGATGGCGGTAGCCGCATCGCCATCGTCTTCAATGGCTCGCCGCTCTTCACCGGGGATGCCGGCGGGGGTGAAAGCGAGATTCGCCGCTGGATCATCGAGAACGACTGGCTCGAGGCCATCGTCGCCCTGCCCGAACAGCTTTTCTACAACACCGGCATCTCCACTTACCTCTGGGTGCTCACCAACCGCAAGGAGAAGGAGCGCAAGGGCAAGGTGCAGCTCATCGACGCCCGACAGTTCTGGGTCCAGATGGAGAAAAGCCTCGGCAACAAACGCCGGCGCATCGGTGATCCCGACGACAAGGAGAAGGACCCCGACCACATCGGCGACCTGTCCCGGATCTTCGGCACCTTCACCGACGGCGAGACCCGCGTGTTCAAGGAAAAGCATCCGATCACCAAGGATCTGGGCGACCGGGAGCGCGTGGTCAGCAAGGTCTTTGATAACGAGGATTTCGGCTACCACAAGATCACCGTCGAGCGCCCCCTGCGGCTCAGCTTCCAGGCCAGCGCCGAGCGCATCGAGTTGCTCGAGGACAACACCACCTTCAAGAACCTCGCCTCCAGCAAGAAGAAGGACCCGGAAAAGCGTCAGGCGGAGATCGAAGCGGGGCAGCGGCGCCAGCAGGAGATTCGCGAGCTGCTCATCGCATTCGGCGAGGTGACCAAGGAAAAGCTCTTCAAGGACCGCAAGGAGTTCCTCCTCGCCCTTCGTGACTTGGACAAGAAACGCGGTGTCCGCCTCAGCGCCCCGGAACTCAAGGCCGTGCTCGCCGCTCTTGGCGAACGCGACGAAACCGCCGAGATCTGCACCAAGCGCGACGGCGAACCCGAGCCTGACACCGACCTGCGCGATACCGAGATGGTTCCGCTCAAGGAGAGCATCCACGATTACTTCAAGCGCGAGGTCCTGCCCCATGTGGCGGATGCCTGGATCGACGAGGACAAGACGAAGATCGGCTACGAAATCCCGCTCAATCGCCACTTCTACCAATACGAACCGCCGCGCGAGCTGGAAGTGATCTCCGCCGACATCAAGGCGCTCGAAACGGATATCCTGAAGCTGCTGAAGGAGGTGACGGCATGAGCGACGACCCCTTGCCCCAATCCGAACTCATCCTCTACCAGACCGAGGATGGCCGCACGCGCATCCAGTGCCGGCTGGAGAACGAAACCTTGTGGCTGACCCAGGCGCAGATCGCAGAGCTGTTCCAAACGACGCCGCAGAACGTGACCCAGCATCTCAAGGCGATTTTCGCCGAGGGAGAGCTGACGGAGGAGGCAACTTGTAAGGACTACTTACAAGTTCGATTGGAGGGAGACCGGGAAGTTTCGCGGAAGCTCCGGCATTATCGATTAGAAGCGATCCTGGCGGTCGGCTACCGGGTCCGCAGCCACCGCGGCACCCAGTTCCGGCAGTGGGCCACGGCACGCTTGGGCGAGTATCTGGTGAAGGGCTTCACCATGGATGACGAGCGGTTGAAGAATCCGCCAGGCAAGGGACAGCAGGACTACTTTGACGAACTGCTGGAGCGGATCCGCGACATCCGCTCGTCGGAAAGGCGGTTTTACCAGAAGGTCCTGGATATTTACGCGACCAGTGTCGACTACACGCCGGATGCCGAGCAGTCGCAGCGGTTTTTTGCCACAGTACAGAACAAGATGCACTGGGCCACCCACGGCCATACCGCCGCCGAGATCATCGTGGAGCGGGCGGATGCGGACAAACCCTTCATGGGGCTCCAGACCACCCGGCCGGGAGGCATCGTGCGGAAGGACGACGTCAGCATCGCCAAGAACTACCTCACCGAGGACGAGCTTCAGGTGCTGAACCGCATCGTGAACCTCTACATCGAATACGCCGAACTCCAGGCCTTGGAGCGCAAGGTGATGTCGATGCAGGATTGGGTTACGAAACTGGATGAGTTCCTGAAAATCTCCGGGCGCGAACTGCTCGACCACGCGGGGAAAATCTCCGCTCCGGACGCGAAGGCGAAGGCCGAGCGCGAGTATCAACACTACCGCAAGCTGCTGGATGCCCGACCGCAGCGCATCGATGCGGAATTCGAGAAAACCGCCAAGGAGCTGAAGCAGCTCCCGAGGCCGAAGAAACCCCGCGAGCCACAACCATGAGCGACATCCGTCTCTTCCGTCTCGACCAAGGCAAGGCCAGCGCCATCGAGGGCTCGGCCTCGCGTTTGGAGAAGCCGCTCCAGACGCTCATCGAGCAGAACCTCGACCCGCTGCTCGGCATCCGCTTCGTCGCCAGCGAGTATTCCACCGGCAAGACCCACGCCGGGCGCATCGACACCCTCGGGCTGGATGAGAACCACTGCCCGGTCATCCTCGAATACAAGCGCAGCTCCAGCGAGAACGTTATTAACCAGGGCCTGTTCTACCTCGACTGGCTCATGGACCATCAGGCCGAGTTCAAGCTGCTCGTGCTGGAACAATTTGGCATGGAAGCCGCCGCCGCCATCGACTGGTCCGCGCCCCGGCTCATCTGCATCGCCGCCGACTTCACCAAATACGACGGCCACGCCGTCCAGCAGATCAACCGCAACATCGAGCTGATCCGCTACCGCCGCTTCGGCGCGGACCTGCTCCTGCTGGAGTTGGCCAATGCCGTCAGCGCCGCCACCCCGCTGGAGGTCCCAGCCGCCGAGGACAAGACGGTCAAGACCGTATCCACCGACAAGACCGTCGCCCAATGGCTCGCCGACCTGCCGCCGGGCATCGCCGAGATCTTCGGCGAACTGGAAAGCTACCTGCGCTCACTCGGCGACGACGTGCAGCGCAAGGACCTCAAGCTCTACATCGCCTTCAAGCGCCTGCGGAACTTCGCCACCGTCGTCTTCCAGAACAAGGTGCTGCGGATCTATGTGAACCTGAACCCGGACGAGCACCCCCACGTCGAGGGCTTCACCCGCGACGTCCGCAGCATCGGCCACTGGGGCACCGGCGACTTGGAACTCCTTATCCAGAGCCTCGCCGACCTCGAAAAAGCCAAACCCTACCTCAACGCCGCCTACGGCGGAGAATCCGCATGAAACCCTACCCGAAAACCAAACCCAGCGGCGTGGAATGGCTCGGCGATGTGCCGGAACATTGGGTAACACAAAAGATCACGTTTGGCTTTTCGAGAATTGGCAGCGGGACGACACCTAAGAGTGATTCTAGTGAGTTTTATGACGGAGATACTCCTTGGGTCACAACGTCGGAATTGCGCGAAACCGTGATTACTGGGACGAAAAAGGCTCTATCGAAAGAGGCGCTGTCGATCTACACCGCACTGCGGGTTTACCCGATCGGAACGCTCTTGTTTGCCATGTATGGGGCGACCATCGGACGGCTGGGCATTTTAGGAATTCCCGCAACAGTCAACCAAGCTTGCTGTGCTTTTGCCGAGCCCAGGTTGTTCGACTCGAAGTTTGCTTACTACTGGCTTTGGATGAGGCGTCCTATTTTGATCTCTCTCTCGACTGGCGGAGGTCAGCCAAATCTGAGCCAAGATGACTTAAGGAGAATAAGAATACCAACTCCACCTCTTCTCGAACAAACCGCCATCGCCGCGTATCTGGATCGTGAGACGGGGCGGATCGACGAGTTGGTGGGCAAGAAGCGGGATTTGATCGAGCGGCTCAAGGAGAAGCGCAACGCGCTCATCTCCCGCACCGTCACCCGCGGCCTCCCTGCCGACCTCCCGCCCGCCACCCTCGCCAAGCTCGAAGCCCTCGCCGGCCAAAAGCTCCCCCTCAACTCACCCCTCAAACCCTCCGGCATCGACTGGCTCGGAGACGTGCCGGAGCATTGGGAGGTTCGCCGTGCGAAGCACATTTGTGACGGAATCGTAGACTGCAAAAACCGGACGCCTGACTACTATGAGGACGGGGATTTCATTGTGCTACGAACCACCGACGTGAAGAACGGGAAGATTGATCTGCACAATGCGCTCAGAACAGATGGAGTGAACTTCAAGGAGTGGACTTTACGAGGAGCTCCAAGAAAGGACGATGTCTTCTTCACGAGAGAGGCTCCGGCAGGAGAAGCTGCGCTATTCGATGGCAAGTATCCCGTCTGCATGGGCCAACGGATGATGTATTTTCGCGTGACCGCTGGGAAATTGGATGCTCGCTACCTTCTGTTGTATTTCTACAGCGACGCTGCGAAGACCTACATTCAGGGTGAGGCAGGAGGAAGCACCGTGACCCACCTGAGACTTGGCCAAGTTTACAATTTTCCGTTAGTTCAACCTCCAATAGGAGAACAACGTGCCATCGCCGCATACCTCGACGAGGAAGCCGCAAGACTCGACGCTCTCGTCGGCAAGGTCGAGGCCGCCATCGAGCGCCTTAAGGAATACCGCAGCGCCCTCATCACCGCCGCCGTCACCGGGAAGATTGACGTCCGAACGTCTTCGATTAGTACCTAATTCCGAGCTTTTTAGCACGCCATGCACCTCTCAAGCATCACCTTGACCAATGTTCGCCAGTTCGATCAACGGACCTTTGAATTTCAGCCTGGATTCAACCTGCTCGTCGGCGAGAACGGAGCAGGAAAGACAACAATTCTGCGTGGGTTGCTCGCAGCCCTTGGAGCGCCTGGCCAAATGGGGCGGCGGCCTTGGTTAGAGGACGACGATATTCGGCTCCACGCCAGTCATGCAGAAGTGAATGCTGTAGTCGAATCACCAAGCTATCGCATTCGGCAATTCTCCATTCACAAGCAGCTTTGGGAACGCACTGAACGATCACCCCGCGGAAGCCAGCGCCCTCTGGTTCTCTCCTATGCATCGAACGAGGCGACGTGCCCTGGGATGAAGGTCAGGCAGGCCAAGCGAATCCGAAGTCCCAAGGGTGAAGAATACCGTAGCGATGAGGAGTTCCTGTATCGGATGGAAATGGAAGAATCAATTCGACCACGGCCACGTTCAACCGAATCCCGCTTCGGGAATAGTGAGTCCGTCAGAAGCTTCGTTGGCAAGATGCTCTCCACATTCGACCCAGATTTCCATCAGTTCTATTGGCGTTTCGAGCCTTACGATTGTTCTCTGGTGGTTCCTAAAGATGAGAAATGGGATCCGATTGTGGATGCAGAATTAGAGGAGATGGCTCGCTCTGCAGCCCTGCGCTTTTTCCACGAAGATTGGCTACGCCATCGCAAGCGGCCGTATGATTGGCCCGATCAATCCAACGTGGTTCTTAATCCCGGCGAACGTGAACGCAAGTCGAGTGAGGGGTATCTCCCGGATCCGAGAGAGATTTGGGATCGAATGAGAATGTCGGAGGACGCCAAGAAGCGACTCCAGTCAGCGTCTTTAGAAGTTAAGCTTACACCTCACATCATGATCCGACGCAAAGTTGGCCCTCTCCGCTTGAGTCAACTATCTGATGGAGAGCAGCGGCTGTTTTCGCTTTTCGTCGACATTGCGAGGCAACTCTCACTTCAATTCCCCACTGAACATATTGGGAAGGGCGATGCTATCGTCTTGATCGATGAGATCGATGTCCACCTACACCCCAAGTGGCAGCGGGAGATCG
Source organism: Haloferula chungangensis (assembly GCF_042664875.1). Classification (NCBI taxonomy): domain Bacteria; kingdom Pseudomonadati; phylum Verrucomicrobiota; class Verrucomicrobiia; order Verrucomicrobiales; family Verrucomicrobiaceae; genus Haloferula; species Haloferula chungangensis. The sequence goes on from NZ_JBHTBS010000001.1 coordinate 765,810, forward strand.
TGCCAGCATTGGAGCACCTCTTTCAGAATTGTCAGTTCATAGCCACAACGCATTCGCCGTTCATAGTCCAGGCGACACCGCCAGGTAGTGTTCAGAATATCGAAGGAAGGCCAATTGGCGATGTCGCAGACCGAGGTATCGAGGAGATTGCGAAGAAAGCGATGGATGTGGAGGGACAGACCAGCGTTCGTTATGAGGAAGAGCTTGAAGCTGCCAAGGATTACCTGAGAGCGGTCTATGCAGCAGGAACTTCGAATGAGAGCGAGATCAATGCTCTTAGGGAGAGGCTAGATCGTTTAGGAAACCGCTATGCACGAAACCCAGCTTATCAGGCGTTTCTTGCACTGAAAACCGATGCGCGTTTTGGATCCGAGGACTGACATGAAGCCCGTCGATAAAGGCCAATCTCTTGGCACCCTAGCCCGCTACCCTGATGCCAAGCCTGAGCTTCTGCTTCGGCTCGGGCTTCAATGCTCATACTGCGAAGAACCTGGATCACCACAGAGCCTCCACATCGAACACATTTACCCCAAAGACCCTCATCCTGAGTTCGAGCGGGAGTGGGACAATTTCTTAGTCGCGTGTTCCACATGCAATACCTACAAGCATCATCATCTCGGATCAGCGAGACAGACTGATTTGGAGGGGAGATACGTATGGCCACATCGCGAGAACACAATGTGTGCCTTCCATTATTTTGACGATGGTCGAGTTGAAGTCGTGCCAGGTCTGTCGGCGGATCTTAGCCAAGCCGCGGGCGATACCCTGAATATGATCGGGGCCATGAAGAGCCCAGCAGCGGCAGCAAACTACGGCGAAGATATCGCATATGACGGAATGGAGAAGAGGAAGGAGATGTGGGAGATAGCATCTGAGAATAGACGGGACTACCTAGCCTCTGATGGAGCATTCAGCCCAGGATCGATTGCTCGCAACGCCTCGAAGATGGGGCACTTTAGCATTTGGATGGCCGTGTTTCATGACAGGCCGGAAGTCCGCTCCGAATTGATCCGCCAGTTCAAAGCAGCTTCAAATTGTTTCGATCAGGGCACGCAGCCTATATCCAGAGGACGGCTTTAGTATTCGAATTGAAACCCTTATGAGCCAAACCACCGAGACCGCCTTTGAATCCTACGTGGAAGAAATCCTCCTGACGAAGGGAGGATGGAAGCCCGGGACGAACGCGGAGTGGGACAAGGAGCGGGCGCTGTTTCCCGCACAGGTGTTCGCCTTCATTCAAGAGACCCAGCCGAAGCTGTGGGCGGAGATGGAAAAACTCCACGGCAACGGTTTGGAGGGATTGCTGATCACCACACTGGCGAAGGAGCTGGATTCCAAGGGCTCGCTGCATGTGCTCCGGCACGGGTTCAAGTTCTACGGCAAGACATTCCGCGCTGCGATCTTCCGGCCGGCCCACGGTGCCAACTTCGAGGTGCTGGAGCAGTATGGGAAGAACCGGCTCACCGTCACCCGCCAGGTGCCTTGTCATCCGGGCGACAACCGTACGCTCGACATGCTGCTGGCGGTCAATGGCCTGCCAGTGGCCAGCATCGAGTTGAAGAACCCCGGCACTGGCCAGAACTGGCGGCACGCGGTGAAGCAGTACCAACAAGACCGGAATCCGAACGCCCCGCTCTTCGGTTTCAAGAAGCGAGCGCTGGTCCACTTCGCCGTCGATCCGGACGAAGTCCACATGACGACGCGGCTTGCTGGCGAGAAGACCTTTTTCCTGCCCTTCAACCGCGGCAGCCATCCGGGGAAGATTCAGTGCGGCGCGGGCAATCCGCTGCATCCCTCCGGCTACCGCACGGGCTATTTCTGGGAGGACGTGCTCCAGTTCGATAGCTTCCTAGACATCCTCGGCCACTTCATCTTCCTCGAGAAGCGCGAGGAGAAGGTCGAAGACGGACACGGCGGTCACCGTCTTGTGCTGAAGGAAACGATGATCTTCCCGCGCTACCACCAGCTCGACGCGGTGCGGAAACTGGTCGCGACCGCTCGTCTCGAAGGCCCAGGAGGGAACTACCTGATCCAGCATTCCGCCGGCAGCGGCAAGACCAACAGCATTTCCTGGCTCTCCCACCGGCTGGCTAGCTTGCACGATGTAGACGACGCCAAGGTCTTCGATTGCGTGGTGGTCATCACCGATCGGCAGGTGCTCGACCGCCAGCTCCAGGATGCGATCTACCAGATCGAGCACGCGCAGGGAGTGGTGAAGGCCATTGATCAGGACTCGAAGCAACTGGCCAATGCGCTAATCGACGGCACCAAGATCGTCATCACCACACTCCAGAAGTTTCCCTTCGTGCTGCGCGGCCTGCTCCATGCGGCGGGCGCGGAGCGGGTGGACAATCCGACCGAAGAGGAAATCGCCCAAGCGGAGGCGTGGGAGGCGGAGATCGCCAAGCGCCGTTACGCGATCATCGTCGATGAAGCCCACTCCAGTCAGACCGGCGAGACCGCCCGCGAGCTGAAAGCGATCCTCGGATCGAGCGGGAAGGAGAACTCCGAGGAAGAACCGGATTGGGAAGACCGGCTTAACCAGATCATGGAGTCGCGCGGTCGTCAGAAGAACCTCAGCTTCTTTGCTTTCACCGCCACTCCGAAGGGTAAGACTCTGGAGCTGTTCGGACGCCCCGATGGCGGTGGATTGCCCGAAGCCTTTCACCTCTACTCGATGCGTCAGGCGATCGAGGAGAAGTTCATTCTCGATGTGGTGAAGCGCTACACCACCTACTCGACCTATTACCGGCTGGTGAAGGCGGTGGAGGACGATCCAGATTTGCCCAAGAAAAAGGCGGCGCGTGCGCTGGCAAAGTTCATGAGCCTGCACCCGCACAACATCGAGCAGAAGACCGAGGTGATGGTGGAGCATTTCCGTCACAAGGTGCGCGGTCATCTCGGCGGGAGGGCCAAGGCGATGGTGGTCACTTCGTCCCGTCTCCACGCGGTGCGCTACAAGCAGGCCTTCGACGCCTACTTCGCCGAGCACGGGATCAGCGACATGCGCTCACTGGTGGCCTTCAGCGGTACGGTAAAGGATCCAGATAGCGGGCTGGAATTCACCGAGCCCAAGATGAACCTCGATTGCGTGACCGGCGACCCGATCAGCGAAAAGCAGCTTCCCGCGCGGTTCGCCTCGCCGGATTACCAGGTGCTGCTAGTGGCCAACAAGTATCAGACCGGTTTCGACCAGCCGCTACTATGCGCCATGTATGTGGACAAGCGCCTCGACGGTGTGCAGGCGGTGCAAACTCTGTCCCGGCTCAATCGGATGACCTCCGGAAAGGAGGATCCCTTCGTGCTCGATTTCGTCAACGACGCCGAAGACATCTACAAAGCCTTCAAGCCCTACTACGACGCGACCAGCCTGCAAGAGGGCTCGGACCCGCATCAGCTCGAAGGCCTGAAGCACGAGCTCGACGCCGCCCAGATCTACCACGACAGCGAGGTCGAAGCCTTCGCGAAGGTGTTCTACAAACCGGTCGCCAAGCAGACAGCCAGAGATCACGCGTCGATGCAGCTCCATTTGCAACCGGCGGTGGACCGTTACAAGGCGATGGAGGCCGAGGAGCAGCGTGCGGAGTTTCGCGGGAAGTTGCAGGGTTACGTGAACCTTTACTCGTTCCTGAGTCAGATCATGCCCTACGTCGATCCTGCGCTGGAGATGCTCTACAGCTACGGGCGTTTTCTGCTGCCGCACCTTCCTCTCGACCGTGACACCGATCAGGTGAAGCTCGGCGACGAGATCGGGCTCCAATATTACCGCCTGCAACGAATTTACTCGGGGGAAATCGCGCTAAAGGAAGGTGAAGCCGAAGGCGTGAAAAGCCCGACCGATGTCGGCACCGGCAAAGCCAAGGAAGAGAAGGCTCCGCTGTCTGAAATCATCAAGGTGCTCAACGATCGTTTCGGCACCGAGTTTACCGATGAAGATAAGTTCTTCTTCGAACAGATTCAGGAGAAGGCGAAGAACTCCGAGAAGGTCGTGAAGCTTCGCCAAGCGAACCCTTTCGACAAGTTTCAGCTCGGGCTGCGGCAGATGATCGAGGATCTCATGATCCAACGGATGTCCGACAACGACAAGATCGTCACCCGCTACATGGACGACAAGGAGTTCGGCGATGCCGCTTTCGGTGTTTTGTCCAAGGCGATCTACGAGGCAATTCCTGAGGAGTCAGTCGATCATGAAAAATACAATAGGGCAGACCATTGATCCAAACTGGCACCCAACGGGGCCGAGACGAGTCGATTTGCTCCCATGTGAAGCATGTTCGGGGAAAGGTTCCACGGTAATTGAAAAGCTTTCTGTCTGCGCCCCTTGCTCAGGACTTGGATACATATCTGATGGAGAAGGCAAGCATGCCATTTGTCTAAAATGCGGAGGCATGAAGTCAGTAGTGACTCGCGAAATTCAGGCTTGTATGGACTGCAACGGGAAAGGTTCGTCTCCCGTAATTCGACAAACTTTTGCAGGTGATGTCGTTTGTGCCGAGTGCGAGGGTCGTCTCTATTACACGGAGGAAGATGATGCAGAACCAGAACCCTGTCATAACTGCGACGGACAGGGCTATTTTAATGACGATGTAGAGCACTACGCTCCCAAAGAATGGATGGCCTCAAGAGATCGCCCTCCGGGCCTAGAACCAATTGCCTATTCTTCAACTAGGGAAGTCACGGAATGGAAGGCATCAACCGGCGAGATTATTTTTTTCACTGACTGTATAACCTGTGGGAATGACCCTGATTGCGTCTCATGCGGGGGTGACAAACGAGTCGTCTGCGTTGCTCAACCTTGCGACTACTGTGGAGGAGATGGCTGCGACTCCGTACCTTTTTTCCATCCATGCTCCTGTTGCGGCGGGCGTGGAATTAATCGAGTTACTGAGACCCGGATCGTGTGAGAAAATCAGACTAATCCGAGTCTCGAGAAACAGATCATAAAATGAGTAAATCAGAGCCAGAGCCCTCAACTAGTTCGGATCCAGCTATCGAATCGCTCCGTCGATTTCTGGTAGAGGTCCACGGTTATTCTGAGCCCCCGACACAATGGCAGCTCTGCCAACTTGCCGCGATGGTAGGCAATGAGATTCCCGAGGATCATTTAAATCTGGCATGCAAGGAAGCGGAGCGTCGACTTGCCCTAGCTGCTTCTATTTGGGACGCCTCCGCACGCAAAAGAAAAGAGATTGTAAAGCGATTGGAGGATACAAGCGCAGCCTTCCGTGAAAAATTTACGCTCTATGGACCCCTCAAGGTCGGGACACACTTCATGCCCCGCGTGACGGAGTGGAACGACACCGAGGGCCGAATCCCGTTCAATCGTTACCTCGAGACCGTCGTGGGTCTCGCTCGTGAGGATGATCGTATGCGCTGGTGGCGGGCATTCCTCACTGCTAAAATTCGACGCGATCAACATGCGGACTATTGGGGACGGCATCCACCTGCCGAGGCAAGGGATGATCCTGATTGGAGCGAGCCGGATTCGTTCCCAATTGACGAGGCCGTGATCCCCGCAGTCCTTGAGCGCCAAAGATCTAAAGGGTTTTCAATCGGATTTTCGGCATCCTATTATTTGGAGGAGTTTCGCACTTGGAGACTGAGTATGAAGAGCCACGACACGTGCCTAGCGGTGGCGGCTTCTCTCGAAGAATGTGTGAAAAAGGGCTTGGAGGCTGAAAGATCTATCAAATCCGGAAAACCATAGTCCACGAACTGAGAACCTAGCTGGAGTGACTGAGGACTAGACTCGCTCCCTTGAAGTTCTGCCTGTGAATCATGAGCTGAAGGGGGTCGGCGCGATCAAAATCTTAATGTCTCTCGTGGCATGGTGATGACCTATGGTTACTTCATCAAGCCACCCGCAACTCGTCGGTGCAGAAGACTGCATCAAGATTGTCTTCCCAGTCGAAACCTCCCGCCCTGGCCTTCGCACTTTCCGCGCCTGGCAAGCAAAGGGCTTCATCCCGGTTCACAAAATCGGACGCCGCACCTACTTCGATCCCGATCAGGTCCGAGCCGCCCTTGAACGTCGTTTCCGAATCGATCCGATCGAAGCCCGCTAACAAACCGGGCCGACCTCATGAAAAGATCGACCCGGCGGAAGTGATTAGCTGCCGAGAGATTACCCCTTCATGAGTCAGGCCGCAACCTCGATTGCACACCATGAAAGACATCTTCGCGGAGGCGAATGCCACCTACACCATTACCGCACTCTGGTCCATGTTGCGGCTACCCGGGAACCCGCCACGTCCGGGAACCAAGTTCGCTTCGCCATTCCGCCCCGACTCGAATCCGAGTTGCGACATTTCCAAGGATGATCGTTGGTTTGCCGACCGTAGCCAGGGCCTCAATCTGAATGGCGTCGGATTCGTCCATCACGCATTGGGAGGGGATTGGGTCGAGGTGCGGGCGTGGTTTCTTGAACGCCTGGGCATCGATCACGGAGATGCGCCACCAGCGCCCGCGCCGACAACGAAGCCGGAACGAGAGAAGCAAATCATCTGGCCCGGTGAACTCGTCGAGGGCACCGAGGAGACTTGGAACGCTTTCGCAAAGAAGATGAACCTTCATCCGAACGCCGCCATGGTGGCCGTTCAGTTGGGAATGCTCCGTTTCCTCAAGATTGATGGAATCCGTTGCTACGCCATCACTGACACGGCAAACAAAGCCGCAGAGATTCGCCGTTGCGATGGAAAGTCATTTGGCCAGTCCAAGGCTTACCCGCTGAAGGGCGTAGAGAAGAAGTGGCTTCCCGGAGCGGATCTTCTGAAAAGGAGTCCGAATGCGAAGGGCATCCTTATCACGGAAGGCCCTCGTGATCTTCTTACTGCAATTAGCCACTACTACCGTTATCGAAGAAATCACGGCGGTACGAATTCATGGCAGCCTATGGCGCTTCTCGGTGCTTCCTGCAAGGAACTCCATTCCGAGCTTGTGCCGTGGTTCCGGGGAAGACACTGCCGACTCGTTCCCGATGCTGATGGTGCGGGAGATAGGATGGCGGCACACTGGGAGTCAAAGCTCTTCAACTTGGGCTGTAAGGTGGACGTGGTGAGACTCCAACCCCGGGGAAAGGACCTGACCGACCTGGCTGACATCATCCAACCGGAGGTAATCTTCTCATGAGCGATGAAGATGTTTCCACGGCGGTCTCGGAACCGGGGGAAGGAATGGTGAACATTGGCACGGCCGCCGATCCCTATTTTGTTCAAGCGGTGAAGGTCGTTGCCTTCGAACCGACACAAGAGCAGGTCGAGGCGAAACAGAATGCGGAGGCAGAAACTCTGACAAAAGATGACTTCCGCCGAATGCTCGGCGAGAGAGTATTTGATCATACCACGGTACCACCTCGGCCGATCCCGATTCTCAAGCTTGGCAAGCACGTCATATCCACCCCTGGGAACCTGACCAACATTCAAGCACCGGCCAAGGCCGGGAAAAGCGCCGTCATCGGAGCCATCATCGCCGCAATCATGGACGGAAATCGCAGCGACGCCGATACTCTCGGCTTCAGTGCCGAGAACGAGAAGGGATACGGAGTCATTCACTTCGATACCGAACAAAGCCGCTTTGATCACGACCAGTTGATACGCCGGGCGGTCAACCGGGTGGGGGCGAACATGGTTCCACCATGGTTCCGTTCTTACTGTGTCACCGATATCCCCCAAGAATCGCGGCTACACTGTCTCGAAATCGCTCTGGCCGACGCCAAAGAGACTTTCGGGGGAGTGTTTGCCATCATCATCGATGGCATCGCGGATCTAGTTAGGGATCCTAACAGCCCAGAGGAGTCTTTCGCATTTGTGGACATGCTTCACCGAGACTCGATTCGGTACGATTGCGCCACCATCACGGTCCTCCACGAGAACCCTGGCAGCGGCGACGCCGGAAAGATGCGGGGCCACCTCGGGAGCCAGCTAGAGCGCAAAGCTGAGACTCCGCTTCGGCTGGCGAAGGATGCCACCACTGGCATTACCACCGTCTGGACAGATCGAGCTCGTCACTGCCATCTTCCGAAGACCGCCGGGCTTTGCTTCCAATGGTCGGATGAAGCCGGCATGCACGTTTCGGCCGGAAGCGCGGGGGAGATCAAAGCGAACCAACGCCAGGAGAAGTTTCGAGAGGAAGTGGAGAGGGCCTTCGATGGTGGCGAAAGCTTGAGCTACTCGGAATTCGTTGCCCGCATCATGGAGAGAGTTGGGATCGCGAAAAAGACCGCCGAGAAGCGGATCACCACTTACCAGGTCGAAGGTGCAGCAGTGAAAAGTCCATCGGGATCCTACTCCCTCGTTCCAAGGTTACCCTCCAACCCTCGACCTACCCTCAATTCACCCTCCGGAGGGTAAGCGGATCGTCCAACCCTCCAACCCTCCCTCTCCCTGTAAGGGAGGGAGGGGGAGGGTGGACCGCTCTTTCCGAAGAAAGCCCGAGCAAAGTCTTACCCTCACACAAAGCTTCCTAACATCTACCACTTCAGTCCCACTTACCCGCCATGCGTTATCCTCTAATTCTTTGCCGGGAACGTCTCGATAGGATGCTGGACCTCCTCGACCGAACCGGCGGCCGTAACACGGTTCGAAACCTGTATCGAAGCCATACGATCTTCCCGTGGGAGGTTGAGCAAGCTGCCGAATTGGGATGGGTGGAAATCGAAACCCGCAATCCGAAGATCGGAAGGCCCTCTGTTATCGTTTTGAAACTTAGCAAAACATCCACTGCAAAACACCCACCGTGGCGCTTTCAGATCCCGCCTGAAATCTCGATCCGACATTGGAAATTCGTTTTTGCGTACCTTATCGACTACTCCGCCTGCAATGCTCGACGGGCTTACCTCGCCACCTATCCAAACGCTCGCAGCAAAGCAGGAGCCAGCGCCAGTGCCCATCGACTACTCAAACACCGTGATGTGAAAGCGGCGATGGCTTGGGTTCGAGCATGCTCTGATTCCGACTTCCCGGCCGACGAGAAACTACATCATCCGGCGAGCGCTGCTGAAGTCAGAAAGATCTTCTGCCGAGTTCACCATTGGAGGTTCTGGCAGCTTTGACTTCGTCTTTGTCAACACGATCATGAACCGGAGAATTCAAGAGCGCTGGGCGGTGGAGGTTCTGATCCTCCGCGCCGCCAAGGCTGGGCATACTTTCAAGACCGCAGCGCGTCTTGGGGGAATCCATCGCTCTACCCTCTATCGCTGGATTGCTAAGAATGAGGGCTTCGCCAGAAGGTTCCGCGCCGCCTGGAGCGGCGGAGAAACCAGACGCAATTATCGGAATTGGTTGAACCATCCGTTTCGCGGGATGCGCCCTCCAACGGGGAAGGGCACCCGGCGGGTTCCCCGATATGGCAGGGCACGCGGATAGGCAGCAATTGCGACACGGTCCCCGTCGCGCGCGTGTATTGGTCTCGAAATTCGAGGAGTGATTGAGATGCCGAAATGTCTCCCCAATATGCTCCGACCCCAACGGATCGAATGTTTTCCGCACACTTCGCGCGCACGTTACGGGGGGAATGTCGCAATCCTCCCCCTCTTCGAATTCTCAGTGTCAATTCGATATCCCTGCAACAGACTGTTGCAGGGAGAATGGTGGTCTGAGTCTGACGAAGTGAATCGCCTTCAGCGCCATCGATGCAATTGCAGGCTGATTTTCCTGCAACGGTTCCTGCAATAGATCGCGTTAAAACCCGCATTTACCCGCATTTCAGGGGTATTCACGCCCTCGCCATCCGGGCAACAAAAAGCCCTGTAAGTGATTGACTTACAGGGCTTAAAGAATGGTGGCGGGGACGGGATTTGAACCCATGACCTTCAGGTTATGAGCCTGACGAGCTACCTGGCTGCTCCACCCCGCGATTTTGTTTTGTGCCGCTCCTTTCGGGGCGGGCCGGGAAACTACCCATCCGCCGGACTTGCGCAAGAGGTTTTTTACTTAATCCCGAGATTTTTTCTCAATCCGCTCCAACAGCCGCGGCGGCGGCCAGGGCTTCCTTGGTCAATCGGGTGATCTCCGACCAGTTGCCATCGGCGACGAGTTTCTTGTCGACCATCCATGAACCCCCGATGGCGGCGACGACGGGCAGGGCAAGATAGTCGGCGAGGTTCTTCGAGCTGATCCCACCTGTCGGCACGAACTTCACGCCGGTGTGGGCGTAGGGACCGGCCAGGGCTTTGAGCATCTCGGGACCACCGGCGGCTCCGGCAGGGAAGAACTTGAGAAGTTGGCAGCCGAGCGAAAGCGCTTGCTCGACATCGGAGGGAGTCATGATGCCGGGCGAGAATTGCAGGTCGATCTCCTTGGCCTTGGCGACAATCTCGGGATTCAGGCCGGGTGCGAGACCGAAAACCGCTCCGGCCTCTTTGGCGCGGACCACTTGATCCGTTTCCAAAAGCGTGCCGGCTCCGAGCAGGATTTCCGGGAAAGCTTTGGCGATGCGCTCGATGGATTCGGCGGCGGCAGCGGTGCGGAAGGTGATTTCCATGATGTCGAGTCCGCCAGCAAGCAGCGCTTCTGCAAGGGGTTCCGCGTCATTGGCGGAATCGAGGACGACAACAGGGACAATGCGTTTGGCGAGGATTCGGTCGAGCATGCCGAGATGTTTGCGATGGGAGTGGCAGGCATGAAACTCCAAAAATCGGCAATTTTCGCGAGCGGGATTCCTTGAAAGAGAATCAAGCGGGGCTTGACTCGACCCTATAAGATATGCGGCATTCCCGCCGATGGCTAAACTTTCGATTCAAGGTCTCGACGTTCAGGGGAAAGAAGTGCTGATGCGCGTGGACTTCAATGTCCCGCTCAAGGACGGCAAGATCACCGATGATACCCGCATTCAGGGTGCGGTTCCTTCGATCAAGCACCTCCTCGATGGGGGTGCAAAACTGGTGCTCTGTTCGCACCTTGGTCGTCCGAAGGGTGAGGCCAAGCCGGAGTATTCACTGGCGCCGGCTGCGGCCCGTCTCGGTGAGCTTCTTGGCTGCGAGGTCGCGCTCGCTCCGGATTGCATCGGCGAAGAGGCCGCTGCAATGCGGGCATCGCTCGAAGCCGGTCAGGTGCTCCTTTTGGAAAACACCCGCTACCACAACGAGGAAGAAGCCAACGATGCGGACTTCGCCAAGCAACTCGCTGGCTCCGCCGACATCTTCGTCAACGATGCCTTCGGCACCGCTCACCGTGCGCACGCTTCGACCGAAGGCGTGACTCACCACGTTTCCCAAAGCGCCATGGGATTCCTGATGGCTCGCGAGCTCGAGTATCTCGTCGGCAAGCTTGAGAACCCTGAGAAGCCATTCCTCGTCATCATGGGGGGTGCCAAGGTCTCCGACAAGATCCAGGTGATCAACTCGATGATGGAGAAGGCCGACGCCTTCCTGATCGGCGGCGCGATGGCCAACACTTTCCGCAAGGCCCAGGGCTACGAAGTCGGCAACAGCCGGGTGGAAGCCGACAAGCTGGACCTGGCACTCGAAATTCTCGCCAACGCGAAAGCCAAGGGCGTGCGTTTCCTTCTTCCTGCCGACACCCGTGTGACCCAGGAGTTCAAGGAAGGCGCCGAAACCAAGTGCACCGAGCCATATGAAAAGGGCGGTGAAACTCCGGAAGGCTGGGAAGGCATCGACATCGGTGACGTCGCGATCGAGGAATTCGTCGCAGAGGTCGCCAAGGCCAAGACCATGATCTGGAACGGCCCGATGGGTGTTTTCGAAATGGACAGCTTTGCCAAGGGAACGCGTGCGATTGCGGAAGCGATGGCCGCCAATGAGGGCGTGACGATTGTCGGCGGTGGTGATTCGGTGACGGCCGTGAACAAGTTCGGCCTCGACGACAAGATGACCTTTATCTCCACCGGCGGTGGTGCTTCCCTCGAGCTTCTCGAAGGGAAAACCCTCCCGGGAGTTGCGGCGCTGACTGATGCCTGAAAGCCGTGTGACTTAAAAACTGCCTAACAACGACTACTCATGATCCGCAAACCGATTTTCGCCGCCAACTGGAAGATGAACAAAGGTCCATCCGAGACCGAAGACTTCGCCGACGGCTTCCTTTCCAAGATCCAGCACAAGACATTCCCTGCTGACATCGTCATCGCACCTCCCTTCGTCTCGCTCGCCAAGGCTGCCGAGAAGTTTGGAAACGTCTCTGCCGTGGCCCTCGCTGCTCAGAACTGCTCGGAGCACAACTCGGGTGCCTACACCGGAGAAGTGAGCGCGATGATGCTCAAGGAATTCTACCTTCACTACGTGATCCTCGGTCACAGTGAGCGCCGCGCGATCTATGGCGAGACCGATGAAACCATCAACGCCAAGATGCTCAAGGCCCGCGAAGTCAACCTTCGTCCGATCTTCTGCATCGGTGAAACGCTCGAGGAGCGCGAGGGTGGCAAGCTGGAAGAAGTGCTTCGTCGCCAGGTTTCGATCGGCATGAAGGATCTCACCGAGCGCGATCTTCTCGATACGGTCATCGCCTACGAGCCCGTCTGGGCGATCGGAACCGGTGTCACCGCAAGTGCCCAGCAGGCGCAGGAAGCTCACGCATTTGTTCGCTCGCTCGTCGCCGAGCAATTCGGCGCCGAGTCCGCTGCCAAGATCCGCATCCAGTACGGTGGCAGCGTCAAGCCAGGCAATGCCGCGGAATTGATGGCCTGCCCGGACATCGATGGCGCGCTGATCGGTGGTGCGGCGTTGGAGCCTCAGAGCTTCCTCGACATCATCGTCAACGGCAGCAAGTGATCTGGATCGCCCGGCTCCAAAGTCGGGCGATTTCTCTACTCGCCTCCGAGCGCTTGTCAGGAGATGCTCTCGCCGTATGAATGAAGACATCCTCTGGAAAGGCAGCCCGTCACAGGTGCTGAACCTGGGTAAGTTCCTGGTCGGACTCCTGCTGATTGGCGGCATCGCCGTGGGCGGGACCTTTTTTCCTCCGGCATGGGCGGCCATCGTGCTGCCCCTCGGGTGGATGCTCTGGGAGTTCCTGAAAGTCCGCTGCCGGGTTTACGAGCTCACCACCGAACGCCTCCGACTTTATTCTGGCGTGCTCAATCAAACGATCGACGAAGTCGAGCTCTATCGAGTCAAGGACACCAGCATGGAACGTCCTTTCTGGTTCCGCATGTTCGGGCTTTCGTCGCTCTATCTTGATACCTCCGACCGCTCCCATCCCAAGGTGGAGCTGGAGGCCATCGCCGACGCCGTGAACCTGCGGGAAACGCTGCGCAAGCAGGTCGAATACTGGCGCGATCGCAAGCGCGTCCGCGAAGTCGACTTCGAAGAAGGCGGCGACATGGAAGGCGGCGACGGGGGACTTCCTCTTTGATGGGGTCTCCTCGCGCGAGCCGTCATTTTCATGTCTTCGCGACGAAGCGAAGCCCGCTATTCTGCCGGCGGCCACTTGAGCGCATCGATCGACTTGTGAAGCAGCAGGCAGATCCCGATCGCGAAGACGGCTTCGCCTAACAGATACCACGGGAGCAGTCCCATCTGGGAGGCGACGATCGCCATGCCGGAGATCACGAAGGACGACATCATCATGCCGACCAGCGACGCGCCTCGACCGGCGGATCGCGCCTCCTCACTCGGCCGCGCGAAGGGAATCGTCTTTCCCCATGCTCCCGCGAGATAGGCGTAAACGGGCATCGCAATGATGCCGGGGAGCAGCATCACGAGCTTGGTCGATCCGCCCGGGATCAGGAAAACGGCGAGGCTGAGAACCAGCAGCGCGGGCACGGCGATGATGCTCATGACGGCCAGCCGCGCCCCATGCACCAGCGGTCCGGGCCCTGGCATGGGGGTGTAGCGGAACAAGTCGGTGGCCTGCCAGTGACTGGAAAATTGCAGCAGGTTCATGGCGAGAAGCGGAAGGGTCGCGAGGTAGCCGCCGGCCAGTGCCACGCCCGCCGAGGAGTCCATGCTCCCGGCCCCGGGGATCAGGAAAACGATCGGCATCACCAGGATCGGGGCCAGCCCGGGATAGAAGCGCAGCTTGGTGTCACGATCGCGCGCCAGGTGGGCAAGCACCAGCCGGAATCCCGCCGCAACCAGCGGGTCACGCAGCAGGTCGCGGAGCAGGGGAAGACGGCTGATGCGCTCGATCCATGGCTGCTTTCCCGCTGCCAGCGCTTTCTGGGGTCGCGCCTGTGAAAGACTCTGAAGCCCGGATTGATAGCTGCCTGCCAGCCGAACCACCGCCAGCCACGGGATGATGACCGAGACGCCCACCGCGACGATGGCGAGAGCGGCACAAATCATGTTGGTCTGACCTGTTAGAAAGGCGTCGAACCCGGCAAACCACGCCGGTGGGAGCAGCAGCATCCATGGGGGAAGACTCGTCAGATCGAGCTCGCCCGGCAGCGAGTTCATCATCCGCGGGCCGATCTGACTGAGGCAGAATACCGCGATGACAAGCAGCACCTGGGTGATGGTCATCAGGTTTTCCAGACGCTCGCGCCCGAACAGCCGCAGGCAAAGCTGATAGACGAGCACGATGCCCCCGCAGCAGAACAGCGCGGACATCAGCGTGCTCAGCAGATGGACCAGCGGGAAGGCGAGGTTTCCCTGCGGGCCGAGCGCCCCGAGCACCAGGCCCGCCAGATTGAACGCGATCGCCAGCCACAGGCTGACCTCGACCATCACCCGCACCTTCGCCCACAGCAACTGCGGAGCGGTCACTGGCCGGTGTAGTAGAATCTCCGGCTCACTCTCACTGAATAGCACCTCGCCGGCCGAGGCCGTGACGAAGAGGGCGAGGAATACCAGCGTCATGCCGTGCAGCTGCAGTGACAGGAAAAACAAGTCGCTCTTCCCGCTGAAGAGCACGGTGAGGCCGATCAAGGCGTAGAGCATCAGGCTTCGCGCAAGCTTGCTGCCGATCGATTTCGGAGCCTTGTCCTTGTCCAGACCGCGCGCCCCACGACCCCGCAAAAAGAGCGTCAGGTAGAGCTTGCGAAGCACCTTCGAGATAGGGGGCGCCTCGTTCATCCGCGGAATGTGCGGGCAAAGTCGCTCGCCCTCTGTTCAAGATCGCTTCCTCCTGTCAGGTCCGTGAACAGGTGCTCGAGACTCCGCGCTCCGTGCTCGCGGACAAGCTCCGCCGGTGCTCCATCGACCTTGAGCTGCCCCTTGTCGATGATCACCACCCGATCACAGACCCGCTCAACCACGTCGAGAATGTGCGAGCTGTAAACGATGGTCTTTCCCTCCCGGGCGAGCGTCTGGATCAGGGCCTTGAAACCCACCGCCGCATTTGCGTCGAGACCATCGAGTGGCTCGTCGAAGAAGACCACCGTCGGGTTGTGCAGCAGGGCCGCGGTGATGACCACCTTGCGGCGCATCCCCTTCGAGTAGGCGCCTAGCAGCTTGTCGGTGAGCGTGTCAAAACCCAGCTCAAAGAAGCTGAGGAACTGTTCGATGCGCTCGCGGGCCTTCTGGGAATCGATGCCGTAAAGGGCCGCGATCATCTCAAGATACTCGAGCCCTGTTAGAGACTCGAACACCGCGCCGGAGTCCGGGACAAAACCGACCTTGCGCTTCACCACGAGTGGTTCGGTAAGCAGATCGTGTCCAGCGATCACTGCGGTTCCCGCGGTCGGCTCAAGGAGCCCGGTCAGCATCTTGAGCGTCGTGGATTTGCCGGCTCCGTTCGGACCGAGGAGTCCGACGATTTGTCCCTCGGGCACTTCGAGTGATAGCTGATCGACAGCCGTCTGGAGCCCGAAGCGCTTGGTGAGATTCCTAATCGAAAGCATCGACAAGTTAGATGCGCGAAATTCCACGATCCGGCGATGCGAAAGCGTGAAATCGCTGAAAAATGGACGGAAGTCTACGGAGGGCTGATCGCGGGCGATGGCGAAGCGCGGGGGGAGGGGCGACTTTTGAAGGCCGGTCAAGCGAGCGTGAGAACCCACTTCCGGATGAATCGCCAGACACGATGGACAGGATCGAGAGGATTTCACCGGCATGGTCGGAAGGATTCAGACCGACGCCCGACCCAACCCATCCGTGAGGAAAAGGCCGCTGGATTCCGTGGCGTTTATTCGTTCGAACCGATCCATCCCGGCCCGCTAACTTCCGAGTGGGATCGTCCTCGCAATCTCAGCAGGACGATCAAGTCAGGGAGAGAATCGGCTCCAGCTGAATTTTTTTCGGACCAAGATGGATCGGATCCTCCGTCGCCAAGGCTATGGCGGGACAGGTGGGTAGGATTTTGAAATCATGGCTCACAGTTCAGGCTAGAATTGAGGTTCAACCAGGACGATGATCACCAAGATATTGCATTTCGTTGCCTTCATCCTATTGATCCCATCCATCCTGGTCCAATTTCTTCCCTAGCTTGATCGCCCTGGCAATCTCAGGCGAAGATTGCGATCGAAGTGGGGTCGCGAGCTCATTAGGCTCCATCGCAAGAGCTTCGCGATCGATGCCTCTGGAGCCGCCTGACGACCTGGCAACTCCCTCAATTTTCACCTCAATCATTTTCACCAGAGTCTGCGTTATGAGAGTCATCCACAGCCCATCTCCCAATGAAACCTCCATCCTCGATACCGGAGGCCTGCGCGATCACTTCCTTGTTGAGGACTTGTTTGCCCCTGGAGAACTCCGCCTGGTTTACACCGAGCTCGACCGCGCCATCGTCGGGTCCGCCGTGCCGACCGCCCACGCTTTGAAGCTCGACGCCTGCGATAAACTCCGGGCGGCATACTTTTGCGAACGTCGGGAGCTGGGAATCCTCAACTTCGGCGCGAAGGGGAGCGTCATGGTCGATGGCGTCGACCACGATCTGGAAAAATGCGACTGTCTTTATGTCGGGCGTGGCAGCAAGGAGGTGATCTTCAGCAGTGCCGATGAATCGCAGCCAGCCGAGTTTTACCTGATCAGCTATCCGGCCCACCGCGAGTATCCCACCTGCAAGGCGACTCCCTCCGACGCCAATCGGGTTGAACTCGGCAGCAAGGAGGAGTGCAACGAGCGGACCATCAATCAATACATCCATGAGGGCGGCATTCAGAGTTGTCAGCTGGTGATGGGATTCACCGAGTTCAAGGCCGGAAGCATCTGGAACACGATGCCCGCTCACACCCATCTGCGGCGCAGTGAAGTCTACTGCTACTTCGATGTGCCGGCAGGGCAGGCGGTCCTGCACATGATGGGCGAGCCCCAGGAGACGCGGCCGCTATGGGTCGCCGACAAACAGGCCGTGCTCTCGCCCGCCTGGTCGATCCACTGTGGCTGCGGCACCGCCGCCTATCGCTTCGTCTGGGCCATGGGCGGCGAAAATCAGGACTTCACCGACATGGACAAAGTCGACATCGCCACGCTGCGCTGAGGCGGGTGTTGGAGGTTTCGGATCGACTTGGATTTGCCTTTCGCCTGGCATCTTCCCCAGCGATGGAACTCTCCAATCCAGCGCAATTCCGTGGACCGAGGGGCTATCTGGATTTTAGGGTATCTGCTGAAGATGACCGCGACTGAATACCGCGACGCTCTGCGAGGCCTTCCTTACTCCCTTCTGTCGCTGTCCGTTGATCCTCGTTGATCGATCCACCGATATGCCTTAATGCCTACCTATGATTCAAAGCGAGGCTGTTGCGGGAATCCCGCTCGAAGCACTTGTTGCGGACCTCGGAGGCCGCTGCGAGGGAGTTTCGCGCCTTCAAAGCAGTGCTACCTATTTCCACGAGGAACTCGGAATCTTATTCAAACACGCCGAAGAGCAAAGGCTCTTCCTCCCGTCGCCACCAGCCGAACTGACGCGGGTGTCCGAGGATGAGGGCAACGAACATCAGGTCTGGTATGCCGGAAAAACCATTCGTTGCTAAAAGCAAGTCGTCAAGAGGGTGGCCGCCAAGAAATCGGAAATCTAACAAACGCTGAATCGTCGACATGGATCGCAACCTTTGTGCGCATTGGCTTGGAAAACTCGGCAACCTCAATGTGGCGAGAACCAGGCAGCGCGGCATCGCTCCCCACAAGCCGTTGATGCTCCTCACGGTCATCGACCTCATCGAGTCCGGAGACATTCCGGACGGCTGGGTGAAATTCGACGTGCGTCTTGTCTCACGCTTTCGCGATTACTGGGAACTCGTTCTCGAGCGCCAGCGCAACCAGCCCGACATTCCGATGCCCTTTCATGCTCTGGGGAGCGATCGCGACCAGGTTTGGTCGCGCTTCACGGCCGCCGGTGAACCCTCCGCCGCGAAAGCAACGACTCGCCTTTGCTCCCTCGATCCTGACCTTTTTGCCTGCCTCCAGGACTCCGACTTCCGGAGCAAGGTCCGCACCGCGCTGGTTACGATTTATTTCACCCCGGCCGAACAGGTCATGCTCTGCGCCCGCCTCGGACTACCCGTGCCTCGGTCCGCGGAGATCCGTGCATTGAGGGAGCAAGCGGCCGAATACAAAGCCCGACAGAAGAAAGGCCGGGACAGCCGTTTCAAGAGCGATGTGCTTGGTGGCTACTACTTCACCTGCGCCCTCACCGGCTACCGACTCGATACGGAAACCACTTCCATCGTCCAGGCCGCCCACATCCACCAGCACGCCCAAAGCGGCAACGACGACCCCCGCAACGGCCTCGCCCTCACCCCCGACGCCCACTGGATGTTCGACGCCGGGCTATGGACGGTCGTGCCGAAAGGAGATGACCTGTTTGTGCACGTCGCTTTGGGTCGCTTCGCCGAAAGCTCGCCTCATGGTCGCTTGCTCTCGTCATTCCACAATCAGCCATTGTGTTTCCACGCTCTCTCCCGCCTCCGTCCGGACCCCAAACATTTCGAGTGGCATCGGAAAGAGTGTTTGCGATGATCAATGCTCTTAGCAGAGGTGTCTTTCTTGAAGTCTGTTCTAGAGGTGGCCCTGAGGCGAACCTTCCGCAGACGCCACAAGCGCGGATCGTAGAAGGCAGAATGAGCGGTAAGCGCCTACTTGCATGAATTGCCTGAGAAAGGAGGCGATCAATGGAGTTGAGCGCGCCCAGCTAGGGTGAGCCGGTATTTTTGAAGGCGGCTCTGCGGCTTTTCCGGAACGGTGAGCTCGACGTAGCCTTGGACGACGGCTGGATTGAGGAGTTCTTCCTGAAGGTGGGACGATGGTTGAGGCCGAGACGCTTCATAATCTCGAGTGCGCTGAGGGTTCCTTCGGCTAGGGCGAGGAGAAGCTTGGCGACTTGGTCGGTGACTTGGTCGCTGACTTGGTCGGTCCCGGTCCACCACCAGGACCGGCTTTTGGCAGGGAGAGAGGATCTGGGCACTGTTCATTTGGGCGTCTCATGCGAGAAAGAGGCAAGGAAATGGCGAGACCAAGAGAGTGAGGACTAATGCGATATGGATGGTTCGAGAGAGATGTTTTTGGCTCCAAGGCTGGTGTAGTCGAGGGGGGTGCAGGTGAGGACGATGATTTGGAGGCCGCGGGTGGCGGCGAAGTCGAGGACTCGCTGCAGGCCGGCGATGCGCTCGGCGTCGCTGTTAGTGAAGGCGTCGTCGAAGATCACGGGGAGGCAGCCGCCGTGGCTTTCGGCAAGCAACTCGGCCATGGCAAGGCGGACGGCGGCGGCGAGTTGTTCCTTGGTGCCGCCGCTGAGTTGCTCGAACTCGAAGGGGCCGCCGGGGCGGACAAGCTCGAGACCGGAGAAGTCGCCACCACTCTGGCTGATCCGGGCGCGGGCCTCGGGACCGAAGAGACACTGAAGGTAGAGGCTGATGCGCTCTGCAAGCGGTTCGGTGAGCTGGTCGGAGAAACGCTGCTGCTCTTCTTCGAAGAGTTGGTGGAGGAGGCTGATGGCGTCGCCGCGACGCTTGGCGGAGGCGTGGGCTTCCCGGGCACGAGCGAGGGCTTCGCGGGCCTCACCGAGCGCGGCGTAGGGGTCGTTGCTGCCGTCGCTTTTCAGGACGACGGCGCTCTCGGCTTTAGACAACTGCGCCTGGCTGCGAAGCTCCTGCTGGTTCGCGATCGAGCGGCGATGACGTTTGAGATCCTGCTCTAACAGATCCGGCTGGAGTTGTTTGAGCTGCTCCCCGAGGCGGGCTTCGCGGTCCTGGCAGCTCTCGACCTTGCGCTGCATCGCTGCGATGCGCTCGCGGCGGGTGGTTTCGTCGCCGTGCTCCTTGACCAGGGTGTCGTGCTGGGTGCCCGCTTGATTGGCGTCGGTGGTGGCGCTGCTCAGCTTTTCGCCCGAGCTTTCGAGCTTGCGGATGAGCTCCTGAAGCGCCTCGTGCCTGGCTTGCTGGGAACCTCGCACGGTGTTCTCTTCTGCTTCGGCGGCATCGAGAAGGCGCTTGGCTTCGCTGAGGGCTTCGACGGCGCTATCCAGATCGGCGGGCTTTGTGAAGTCGCCTGTTAGAGGGCTGAGCCGGGCGATCTCGGCCTCGCATTCGGAGAGACTGCGCTGGCACTGGGCGGCTTCTTGGCGGGCTTCGTCGGGATCGAGGGTTTCGAGTTTGGATTCGATGGTGCGGATCCGGCTGTCGAGAACGCTGCGCTCTTCGAGCAGGCGGGAGGCGTGGGCGATGTCGCTCACGCCGAGTGACTCAAAGGCGTCCTTGAGCTTTTCCTCGGCTGCCTGAAGGGAGCTGCGGAGTTCTTCCAAGCTGGCTCCACCACCGGGGCGGATACGGAAGCGGTGGCCGGCGACTTCAAGGTCGCAGGCTTCGGTGATGGTGCGCGCGACCCCGGCTTCCAGTGCCTCGCCGTCCAAAAGCGGCGTGCCGTCGCCGCTGGTCCACTCGACGCCGGCGGCAATCGCCTCGAGCGAGACGCGGGTCTGGGCGACTTTGCTTTCGAGCGTGCGCAGTCGATCGAGATCCCGTGCCGCAATCTTCGGCATGCCGGCGAGCGTCTGCTGAAGGGGTGTGAGTTCCTTCTGCAGGGAAGCGATCTGCTCGAGGCGCTCGCGGGTCTTGTGCAGCGCGGCCTGGGCGCGGTGCTGTTCGATCGATTGCTGGACCAGCTCGCGGCGGTGGCGGGCGGTTTTGGTGGCGACCGCGGCGGACTCGACGAGGGCGACGAGCTTCTTGGATTCGCCCTCGGCGGCGGTGCGTTCTTCGCGCGCCTTGCGGACCTCGGCGGTGAGGGGGTCGATGGCTTTCTTCAGACGCGCCACGTCTTCGGCAAGCCGGCGAATCCGTCCATCGGCGCTGGTATCGGTGGCCAGCGTTTTGCGTGCATCCGCGAGCTCGCGATCGAGGTCCGCTTTCTGGCTCTGAAGCTTCTCGACTTCGGTGATCTTGCGAAGCACCTGCTGTTCATGTTGCTCGAGCTCGGGCAGGGTTTTGGCAATCTCGGTGAGTTGTCGGGTCGCCCGCTCGTGCTCTCTAACAGCCGATTCCAACTTGTTGGCGGTGGCGCTGCGTTCGGCAAAGATTTCCTCCTGTTTGGCGAGCGCGCTTTCGGCCTTCTTGAGCTCGGAGCTAGCGCGGGACTGGCCGTTGCTGGTGAAGTTGGCTTCCCATGTCTCGGCGCAGCGCTGGCCGACAGCGGCGTCGAGATCCGACTGCATCAAGGCCGCGCCGCCTTCCGCCTGAAGGCGGGAGAGCAGCGTTGATTGCTCGCTGTTCAAGTCCACCGTCGGGTCGTTGGCGGAGTCGCCCTGGCGGATCCAGAGGTGGGCCCACGACTGGATGGCGGCACCGGCGGAGAGCGGTTCGTCGAAGCCGAGAAGCTCGGCGAGTTTCTTCTCGGTATCCGCGCCGCTCCAGCGGTCATTACGATCGCTGCGCAGCTCGGCCTGACTGGCCGTTGAGGCCCCTTTGAAACGTTTGCTCAGATGGTAGCGCGTGCCGTCTTGCTCGAACTCCAGCTCAACTTCGGGTGGGCCGGAACCCGCATGCGACTGCATGTTTCTCTGGACGCCGCCGCCACGCCGGTGGCTGCAGAAAAGGGCGCGGTGGGCGGCCTCGACGAGGGTGCTCTTGCCGCTTTCATTCGGTCCGCCGATGAGGTTGTGGGAGGCATCGAACTCAACCCGGGTGTCGCGGTGGACCCGGTAGTTCCGGACGTGGAGGGAGATCAGGCGCATGAGGATTCGTGGCGAAGGGTGAGTTGGTAGAGTTCGCGCAGGGCGAGACGGGCGACCGCCGCTTGCTCGTCGCTGCCAGCGGCCTGCTCGACGAGGCGGGCGGCGACGCGTGAAATCAGCGGGTCGCCACGGCGTTCGGTGAGCTGGGCGATCTCATCGTCGGACGGCATTTCGACGACGGTGTCGCGCAGTTTGAGCCGCACCAGGCGCGACTCCCATGTTTCTAGTAGTTCGTGCAATCGGAGGGACTCTCGGAGGGTGAGGCCGCCGCTGAGTTCGAGCTGGAGGAGCACACCATCGGCGCCGGTGCCGACGGTGTCGGCGAACTCCTGCTCGAGCTGAGCCATGCCGGATTCGCCATCGAAGCGGATGGCGAGTTGCTTCCATTGAAGTTGGGACGTCGGGATGCATTGGACATCGGCGGCGGCCGCGCGGGCAAGCCTGGCGATCAGCACGTGGCCGGGACGGTTGTCGTCCCCTTTCGGAAAGCGATCGATTTCCGGAGTGCCGGCATACCAGGCCTTGTCGGCGACCTGCTTGGTGCCGTGCCAGTCGCCCAGCGCGATGTAGTCGATCTCGTCGAGCGGCAATTTCGCCAGTTCGATGAGATTGGACGATTGCGCTTCATCTTCGTCGCCCGCAGACGAGAAGCCCTGAACGCTGCCATGCGCGAGGACGATGCGCGGGCGATCGGCGGGAAAGTCCGCGTCGTCGAAGGCCGTGCGGATCCAGGCGGTTGGGTCGGACAGATTTTGTCGATGCTCAAGGGGAGCCGGCAAGATCACGGCCACCTCGAGGACGAGGGCTTCGGCCTGGGTCAGGATCTGGAAGTTCGGAGCGAGTTCCCGGGCTTCCTTTTGGACAAAGTCCTGATTCCACGGCCCGCCCGGCCCGCCGAAGTCGTGATTGCCCGGGATGGCAATGACCGGGGCCGGGATGCGGCCGATGGCGTGAAAGGTCGCGGAGACCGTCGCCTTGGTCGGGCTCGGAGAATCGAAGAGGTCACCGGCGACGAGCACCAGATCAACGGACTCCGAGCCGGCGAGCTGCGCGATTCTATCGATGGCGTGCAGACGCTCCTGCTGGAGACGCCGACGCTTGTCAGGATCCGGCGTCGAGGCAAAAGGCTTGCCAATCTGCCAGTCGGCCGTGTGGAGGATGGTTAGAGACATGGGGGCAAAAGTGCGAGTGGCGAGGATCGGGCGGGAAAAAGATGAGTAATGAGATAAGGACAGGCAACTCTCAGGCTTTCTAACACTCGTGGAATGGATATCCCGCGGAAGTCGCTCGAAAAGCGAGGAAGGCTCGGTTTTTCCGAGCTTCGGGCCTCGGGTGGGACAAGCGCGGGGGGATGCTGGTGTTTTCTCGGCAAAATCTCGGCGAAGGATTTGGGTCGGGTATCCGAGGGAGTCTAACAGGGTCGGGTTTCCGGCCTGGCTGAGCTCCCGCGCTGGAAGTGGTGAGCGGTCGTGACTGGTCGTGACCGGTCGGGGAGGAGGACTTGGTAAAACGGGCCTGGAGGGAGGATGGCAGTGCTCCAGCAATGCTCTGCTTAGGTGGCGCCTGGGAATCCCTTGATCGGAAAGATCGTGAAGAGAGCTTCGCTTCTCAGCTTAGGCTGCTGCTTTCGATGGCATTTTCGATGGCGCTTTCGTCAAAGAAAAAGCCTTGCAAGTCTTTGACCTGCAAGGCTTTTGAAAGTGGTACCCCGTCTTGGATTCGAACCAAGGACCAAAAGATTAAGAGTCTTCTGCTCTACCAACTGAGCTAACGAGGCGTTTCCTGCCGCACTCGGCGACGGGCCGGGAAAATAGTCGCGTCGCCCTCGGAGGCAAGGGGAAAATGAGCAAATTCCTGGAAATTCTTGGCGGGGTCGGGATCAGTCGATTTTGGTGACGATCGTGTAGTAGGCACCCAGTTCACCGTCCTTGACGTGGAAGTAGGGAGCCAGCTGGAGGGAGCCCTTTTTCAACTCGGTGGTGAAGCTGACCTCGGCAGCGTCCTCGGGGATGTCGATGGTCTCCAGGTCCTTGCCGTCGATTCTGAGGGTGGCTTTGCTTGCACCGATGGCCTTGCCGGGTTGGCAGCGGAAGGCTTTGGTCGCGCCGGGAACATTCTCGCCGGGAGGAAGGCTGGCATTGATGGCGGCCCCTGATTCGAGCGGCCAACGGCGCAGCGAGATCTGATACTTTCCATCGGTGATCACCTTGACGGCCCAGTGGCCGACATGGAGGAGCTTTTCCGTGTCCGGGTGCTCCATGTTGGCGGAGCGGATCGAGCCCTGGTGCCATGGCGGATGGATTTCCTGGATCCAGTCGTGGGCTGTTAGGGAGACCGTCGGATGATCGGGGTGGCCGAGGTAGATCTCGGTGGTTTCGGAAAATGTCGGCTCAAGTTCGGCCCACCATTTGTCGTAGAAGTCGCGCATCTGGGCGACGACTTCCGGGTGGTCCTTGGCGATGTTCTTCTTTTGTCCGGGGTCGGCGGCGATGTCGTAGAGTTCCTTGCCGTTGATCAGGCGGTACTGCTTCGACATCACGGCGGAACTCCGCCATTTGATCGGATCGCGGACGCGTTGGGAGTCGGTGATGACGTAGCGTTCGGGCCACTCGACCTCCTTGGCAGGATCGAGCAGAGCGGCGATGGAGACGCCGTCGAACTTGATGTCCTTGGGCTTATCGACTCCGGTCATCTCGAGCAGGGTGGGGACGATGTCGGTGACGTGAGTGAGTTCGTTGACGTCGTGTTCTTTGGTGAGTCCGCCGGCGGGCCAGTGGACGAAGAAGGGGACGCGGTGGCCTCCATCGTAGGCGCTGCCCTTGCCACCCCGCATGCCGGCGTTGTAGATCCTGGCTCCGGCAGCCGTTCCATTATCGGTGGTGAAGATGAAGATGGTGTCGTTCTCGATCCCGAGCTGCTTCACCAGTTCACGGGTCTTGCCGACGTTGTCGTCGATGTTGGTGATCATGCCGTAGAAGGCGGCGATGTTCGGTGACTGGTCCTTGTACATGTCCAGATACTTCTGGGGGGCATGCAGCGGGCTGTGCGGGGCGTTGAGGGAAATGTAAGCGAAGAAGGGCTTCTTTTCCTTCGCGCATTTCTCGATGAAGGCGTTGGCCTGTTCGAAGAAGACGTCGGTGCAGAATCCTTTGGCAGGAACGATCTTGCCGTTGTGGAAATAGGAGCCGTCGAAGTAGGCATTGTCCCACACGTCGGGGGTCTGGCCGACGCCGCCGCCGCCATGCCGGTAGACTTCGGTGAAGCCGCGATCTTCCGGACGGTAGGGGTAGTTGTCGCCGAGGTGCCATTTGCCGAACATGCCTGTTTGATAGCCGGCATCCTTGAGCATCTGGCCGATGGTCACTTCGTTGGCGCGGAGCATCGAGCGACCATTGATGGTGTGCCAGACGCCGGTGCGGTTCGTCCAGTGCCCGGTAAGCAGCGAGCAACGGGTCGGCGAGCAGGTCGGAGCGACGTGGTAGTCGCTCAGACCGGACGACTCACCGGCCAGTTTGTCGATGTTAGGGGTTTTGATGATGGGATTTCCCGTGCAGCCGAGATCGCCGTAGCCCTGATCATCGGTGATCACGAAGACGATATTCGTCGGGGCGGCGGCCAGGATGCCTGCGAGGAGACACTGAGCGAGGAGGGTTTTTAGGATCATTGCGGATTAATGAGTACGTGGCTGGGTTGTGGGGTCTATCGTAAGAAATGAGGATGGACTCACTTGAAGTAGGTTTCCGCATTCCCCGAGCAGACGGCGCTGACCAGCTGGGAGAGGGCCTCGAAGTCGTCGGGGAGCTCGCCGCGGTCGGCTTCGCTGCCGATGAGATTGCAGAGGATCCGTCGGAAATATTCGTGGCGCGGGAAGGAGAGGAAGCTGCGCGAGTCGGTGAGCATGCCGACAAAGCGTGAGAGCAGTCCGGTCGACGAGAGCGCATTGAGCTGCATCTCCATGCCTTCCTTCTGATCGGCGAACCACCAGCCGGAGCCAAATTGGATCTTGCCGGGGATCGAGCCGCCCTGGAAGGCGCCGGTCATGGCAGCGAAGAGGTAGTTGTCGGCAGGATTGATGTTGTAGAGGATGATCTTGGGAAGCGAATCCCGTTCGGCGAGTGCGCCGAGGTAGGTGATGAGCGGGCGTCCTTGCGAGAAGTCGCCGATGGTATCGAAGCCGGCATCCGGGCCGATGTTCTTGAAGCCGTGGGGGTTGACGTTGCGGAAGGGGCCGAGGTGGAGCTGCTTGGTCCAGCCCTTGGCGGCATCGAGGCGGCCGAGGAAGAGCATCAGATAGAAGCTGAACTTTTCGCGCTCTTCCGCGCTGCCGGCTTTTCCACTGCGGGCATTTTCGAAAATGATCGAGGCATCGGCATCATCGCATGGGATGGCGGGGCAGTGGTCGAAGCTGTGATCGGAGAGGCGGCAGCCTGCGGCATGGAAGTCATCGTGGCGGACCTGCAGCGCGTTGAGCAGATCGTCGAGCTGGGAAATGTCCGTGTTGGTGATGGCTTCGAGCTTGTCGATCCAGGCGTTGAAATTTTCCGGCTGGTCGACGGCGAATGCCTTGTCGGGACGGAAGGTGGGAGTGACACGGGTGTCGATGCCGGAGTCCGCGATGGCGAGATGATCGTCGAGCGGGTCGACCGGATCATCGGTGGTGCCGATCATCTTGACCTTGAACTTTTTCAGGATGCCATGGACGCAGAACTCATCTTGCGCGAGTCGCTCGTTGGCCTTTTCCCAAATGGTATCGGCGGTGTCCGGTCCGAGCAGCAGGTCGATGTCGAAATAGCGCTGGAGCTCGAGGTGGGTCCAGTGGTGGATCGGGTTGCGGAGCGTGTAGGGAATGGTTTCCGCCCAGGCCTGAAACTTTTCACGCGGCGAAGCGTCGCCGGTGATGGATCGTTCGTCGATGCCATTGGCGCGCATCAAGCGCCACTTGTAGTGGTCGCCTCCGAGCCACAGTTCGGCAAGGTTTGACCAGCGGTGATTGGTCGCGACTTCCTTTTGGGAAAGGTGGGTGTGGTAGTCGTAGATGGGCTGGTCTGCGGCGACTTCGTGAAAGAGGCGGACCGCGGTGGGCGAGTGGAGAAGGAAATCCTTGTCAGGGTAGGGCATGGGAGGATTCCGGAGGAGAAGAGGCATGGCGTCAAGGGAGTTTCCGGAGCGGCGAATGATCGGCTCTTGCCTAGTCGCCGCGGGGCAGGGAGTCTGCCGCCGTGCAAGGCGCAGGGGGAATCATTCAGCAGCTACTGCCGGTCTATCTGCTGATTCTGGTAGGGGCGGGCATGAGGCGGGTCGGGCTGACGAAGCGCGAATACGACGACGCGATTCTCCACCTCGTGTTCAACGTGATGTATCCCTGCTTCATCCTCGACAACATCCTGGGGAGCAGCAGCGTCAAGGTGCCGTCATCGGTGGCCTGGGGGATTGGTCTCGGCTTTCTCTTTCCCGTGGTGGGCATGGGCCTGGCCTGGTTCGTTGCGGGCTGGCTGGGATATGCCAAAGGCAATGGACGGAGAACCTTCGCGGTGACCAGCGGCATCCAGAATTTCGGCTACACCGCCATCCCCGTGATCCAGCAGTTATGGGTCGGCACCGGCGCGATGGCGATGCTCTTCGTGCACAACCTGGGCGTCGAACTGGCGGTGTGGTCTGTCGGCGTGATGCTGATCTCCGGTGACAAGAAGATCCCGTGGAAGCGCCTGGTGAACGGACCGGTGGTCGCGGTGGTGGTCGGCTTGCTGTTGGTCGCGCTGGACTGGGATGGGATGCGGATCAACGATGCCGGAGAGGCGCAGGCCGGCGTGCTCCGGACGACCTTGGAGTGGCTGGGAGCGGGGGCCTATCCGATGGCGCTCTTCGTGACCGGCGGGATCATGATGGACATGATCGGCAAGGAGCGATTCAGCGTGAAGGCTTCGATCGGTGGTTCGGTGCTGCGTCTCGCGGTGATTCCGTTGATCATGCTGTGCGGCGCGAAATTTTTCGGGGCGCCGATCGAGCTCAAACAGGTGCTGATCGTGCAGGCGGCGATGCCCGCCGCGATGACGCCCATCCTGCTCGCCAAGCTGTATGGCGGCCGACCGGCCGTGGCGGTGGAAATCGTCGTCGCCAGCACGGTGCTGAGTCTCTTCACCCTGCCGTTGGTGCTTCTCTTCGGCAGGGCGTTTCTCGGTCTCTGACTTACGGCTCAGGCTTGTCGTCCGCCGACTTGAGCAGATGGAAGAGCTCGGAATCGGTCGAGAGAATCAGCGTCGTGTCTTTCTGCAGCACGCTGCGGTAGACGTCCAAAGTACGAGTGAAGCCGTAGAACTCGGCGGCCTCGGGCGTGCGGTTGTAGGCATCGGCATAAATGCGGGTCGCGGTGGCGTCCGCCTGACCTTTGGTTTCTTCAACCGTCCGGTAGGCACCTGACTCGATTTCGCGCAGTTCCTTTTCCATGTTGCCCTGGATCTTGGCGGCTTCTCCGGCGCCTTCGGAGCGGAAGCGTTCGGCGATTTGTTTGCGCTCGCTGATCATGCGTTCGAAGATGCGCTGCTGGACCGAGGGGTTGTAGTTGATGCGCTTGAAACGCACGTCGAGGAGGCCGATGCCGAACTCGGCGAGCTTGGGAGCCGCCTTGCTGAGGATTTCCTCTTCGAGCACGGTGCGACCGAAGCGGATGGGCCTGAGGACGCCGACCTTGCCCGAACGGTCCGCTTCCACCAGCTCTTCCGCCTGGCGGACTTCGCGGTTCTTGGTCGTTCTAACAGCTTCTATCAGGTCGTGCTTGGCAATGGTGTTGCGGGTCTCACTGCCGAGGATGTCATCAAGCCGCGAGATCGCGCTTCGTTCATCGCGGAGGCGTTCGAAATACTTCAGCGGGTCATCGATCCTCCAGCGGGCGAAGGTATCGACGAGGATGTAGGTCTTATCCTTGGTGGGCATTTCATTCGGCGTCCCGTCCCACTCGAGGATGCGTTTTTCGATGATGTTGACGCGCTGAATGAAGGGGATCTTGAAGTTAAGGCCGGCATCGACGACGGGTTTGCCAACGGGCTTTCCGAACTGCGTGACGATGGCCTGTTGCTGCTCGTTGATGATGTAGAATGAGCCCGTGGCGACGATCAGAAGAACGAAGGCGGCGATGATGCCGAGGCAGCCAACGGCTGCTTTTGAGGTGGAATTGCTCATGACTTATTTGATGGGAAGCTTGCTGTCGTCGAGGTTGAGGAGTGGGAGGATCTGCTTGGCTTCCTCGTCGATGATGATCTTTCGGCCAAGCTGCGGAACGACTTCGCCCATGGTCTCCAGATAGAGTCGCCGTTTGGTGATGTCAGGAGATTTGGCGAACTCGTCGTAGAGCGCGGTGAAGCGGGCGGCATCCCCTTCGGCCTCGTTGATCCGCTGAGTGGCGTAGCCTTCGGCATCGCTGATTTGTCGCTGGGCCTCGCCTCGTGCTTTCGGCACGGCGCGGTTGTAGAGTCCGTTGGCGACGTTGATCGCCTCCTCCTTCTGCTGCTGGGCCTCATTGACTTCATTGAAGGAGCTCTGGACCGGGCGGGGCGGATTGACGTCCTTGAGCTGGACCTGGTCGATGGTCAGGCCCATGCCATATTTGGTGGTCAGGTCCTTGAGTTTCTGAAGCGACTCCGCTTCGATATCCTGACGTCCGATCGTCAGGACCTCGTCCACCGTGCGATCGCCGACGGCTTCACGCATCGCCGATTCGGCGACGTCGCGGAGCGTTTCGTCGGGGTCGCGGACATTGAAAAGGTAGTCCTTGGGGTCGTCGACCCGGTACTGCACCACCCACTCGACCAGCGCCGCGTTGAGGTCGCCGGTGACCATCTCGCGTTCGAACTGCCATTCATCGCGATTGGAGACCTGGGAGCGGTTTTTCGCTCCGGCGGTGCCAAATCCGAACTCGAGTTTCTGCTGACGTCTGACGGCGACCGCCTGCACGGTGTCGACGCCAAAGGGAATCTTGAAGTGGAGTCCACGGTCGACGGTATCGCTGTATTTTCCGAAGCGCATGACGACGCCCTGTTCTTCGGCCTGGATGGTGTAGAAGGAGCTCCAGATGCCGATGAGGACGAGCAGGATTGCCGGGATGACCAGCAGTGCTTTGGGCGAGAAGGGGAACTTTGGGAGGCCCGGCATTTTGGGAAATTGCGGGAACTGCTGGACGTTGCGTGGCGGGAGATCGGGCGGGCCGAAGGAGTTGTTCATGAGCTAGGGAAATCGGTTTGCGGCGGAGTCTTACGGAGGATGCCGGGGTCGGCTAGGAGAATGAGGGACGGAATTTGGAAAGAGGCGTTGGGCGCCGCTCAACGTCTGCGACAGGCGCTGAAAAGTGTGAGAATCGCGCCGAGAAAGAGCCCGCCCGAGAGTCCGGTGGCGAGATGGCCGGCAGCCTTCAGCTGCGCGGCATGGGGTGGGGATCCGGCGCCGGCTGCCCAGCCCCAGAACAGGGCGAAGTAAAAGACGAGGCCGGATAAAGCGAGGAGCGTCAGGAAGAGAATCCAGCCGACTTTGCGTCGGCCCTGGTGGGTGGGCGGCGATGCTCGAGCCTCGCTGTTAGATGGAGGTGCGTCGGGGTCGGGGATCTTTTCAGGCATCGCTCAAGGCGAGATTTTCGCAGCCTTTGAGGTCCAGCTTTCCCGAGGCGAGAACGGGGATTTCATGGACGGGAACAATGGCCTTGGGACACCACAGCGAGGGCAGTCCGGCGTCCATGAGTTTGTAGCGAAGGTCGATGCATTCCTGCTCGAGGGCCGGACCGGCGATCGTGGAGAGCAGGTAGATCGCCTCTCCCTTTTGCGGATCGGGAATCCCGACAATCGCGATCTTCCGTTCGGCTTCGGAATCGAGACCGAGGGCCTTGTTGATCGCCGCTTCCACGGTTTCGTGAGGCACCATTTCGCCGGCGATCTTCGAGAATCGGGAGATGCGTCCTTCGATGAAGAGGAAGCCATCCGCATCGACGCGACCGACGTCGCCGGTGCGGAACCAGCCGTCTTTGGTGAGCACCTCTTCGGTTTTCTTCGGGTTGTTGAGATAGCCCGGGAAAATGTTGGAGCCCTTGAACCAGATGATGCCCTGGTGGTCGAGTGGGCAGGGTTGGTCGGTGGCGGGGTTGGTGAGTCGCACGGCGAGGCCGGGAAGCATGTGTCCGACGGATCCCTGACGGGTGGAGGGAATGAGGCCTTTGCCGGGCTCGGCGGGGGGATTGGGAAGGTTGACGTTGGTCGCCGGAGAGGTCTCGGTCAGGCCGTAGCCCTCCTGAGGCTCGATGCCGAACTTTTCCTTGAAGGCCTCGGTGAGACTCGCAGGGAGTTTCTCGGCACCCGTGACGACCAGTTCGAGCGACTTGAGTTGTTCCGCATCGACGCGCTTCATGTAGCCGCGCAGGAATGTCGGAGTCGCCAGCAGGATGTTGACGCCGTGCTGAACGATCAGTTCGCCGAGCCGCTTCGTATCAAGCGGATTGGGATAGGTGACGAGGTCGACGCCTTCGATCACCGGGAACCAGAGGGTGGCTGTGGTGCCGAAGGAGTGGAAGAGCGGCAGGCAGCCGAGCAGCTTGGAGCCTTCCGGAGCTTCCAGACGTGAGGAGAACTGGCAGACATTGGCCAGCATGTTCCGGTGAGTGAGCGCGACGCCCTTCGGTTCGCCGGAGGATCCCGAGGTGAAGAGCAGCACGGCTTCGTCGTGATTCTTCTTCTTGCCGATGCCGAAGAGCGTCGCAATGACGCCAGTCGGAAGGATCTTCGAGAGGATCGTCCAGGTGATGATCTTGCTTTTGAGCGTCGGAAGGACGCGTTCGATGAAAATCAGGTCGCGGTTCGGTGGCCACGGGAAGGAGGCGACCTTTCTAACAAATGGATCGGCCGTGATGTAGCGATCGAGTCCGGCCTGTCGCATCGCCGAGCGGATGGCTTCGTGGCTGGCGGTGAAATTGAGGTTTACCGGAGTCTTGCCGGCGAAGATCACGGCGAGGTTGGCGACCAGGCCGGCCTTGCCGGGAGGGAGAATGATTCCGACGCGAGCGTTGTCGGTTTCCTCCTTGATGTGTTTGGAAAGCACCAGGGCGGCGGCCAGCAGTCGATCGAAGCCCAGCGTCGAATCATCGGATCCGTCGTAGACCTTGCTGCGACCCCCGTGTTTTTTGAGTCCTTCGAGCAGCGCCGTGGCCAGCGAGCCCTTGAGGAAGGAGCGGGATGAGAAGGATTCTTCGGCCGCCTCGAGCAGGCCTTGACGGAGGGCTGAGCCGCTCGAGTCCTTGGCGGGAATCACTTTGCCGATGGCGATGACGGCCCGGGGAAGGGATCCCGGGCGTTCGATGCAGAGCGCGGTTTCCTGCGGGTAATCGATGACGATCGGAAGCGCCGGGAGACCGAAGGCACCGAGGGTTGCCAGCGTCTTGCCGGGGATGTGGCAGGGGATCGAAGATCGGGCGGCCTGCTTGGCGGGCACAAAGATGAGCACGCCTTCCTTGGCGATCGATGCCTTGAGTTGTTCGCCGGCCGCAGCGGGATCATTGTCATCGTCCGAGAACGCAGCTCCAGATCCGGAGTCTGCCAGCAGCGCGCCGATCTCCGGATCGAGATCGGTCGATTCTTCGATCAGCCAGGTAATGGGCCGGCCTGAGAAGAGGCTGATGAGTTGCGGCAGTTCACTCGCCTCCAAGCGACCTGGGATCACGAGACAGCCAGTGGCGGGAATACGGTCTTTATGGAGGATCTGAACAGCGGAACTCATCGTAATGCAGGCGAACGCAGCCAAATTGGATCGACTGCTAGCATAATCCCAGCCTTTTACCTAGTGGAGTGCGTAATAATTGCGCGATTCACACACGGGCGCCCGACTCGGCTTCGGCCAAGCGCTCCGCCATCTCGGTCCGCTGAAGCGCTGAGGTGATCTCAGCGAGATCGCCGGCGAGGATTCCGTCGAGATTGTGAGTCGTTAGACCGATGCGATGATCGGTAATCCGGCTCTGAGGAAAGTTGTAGGTGCGGATTTTTTCCGAGCGATCACCGGAGCCAATCAGGGCGCGGCGGGTGGCGGAATACTTTTCCTGGGTCTCGCGCTGCTTGGCCTCGTAGAGGCGGCTGCGGAGGATCTGAAGCGCGCGCTCCTTGTTCTGACCCTGGGAGCGACCGTCTTCACAGCGCACCATCAAGCCGGTCGGAAGGTGGAAGACCTGAACGGCGGACTCGGTGCGGTTGACGTGCTGACCGCCGGCACCACCGGCACGGCAGACTTCGATGCGCAGCTCGTCGGGGCGGATCTGGACGTCGACTTCTTCGGCTTCCGGAAGAACCGCGACGGTCACGGTCGAGGTATGAATGCGTCCCTGGGTTTCGGTCGCCGGGACGCGTTGCACGCGGTGGACACCGCTCTCGTACTTGAGCGTGCGGAAAACTTCGTCGCCACTGACGCGCAGCACCACTTCCTTGAAGCCGCCGACATCGGAGGGGCTGCTGCCGAGGTGCTCGGTTTTCCATCCAAGATTCTCGGCATGGCGCTGGTACATGCGCATCAACTCGGCCGCAAAGAGCGAAGCTTCGTCGCCTCCCGCGCCGGCGCGGATTTCGATGAGGGCATCGCGATCTTCATCGGGATCGGCCGGCAGAAGCGCGTATTGAAGTTTTTCCTCGAGAACCGGAACCCGGGCCTCGAGTTCCGGGAGCTCGCTGCTTGCCATTGCCGCGAGTTCCTCGTCGTCGCCCTTCGCCAGCTCCTGGTTGTCGACGATCTGGCTGCGCACGCTTTCGAGTTCGTCCCAGAGTTCGAGAGTTTCCTTCAGCCGTCGGTGTTCGCGCATCACTTCGGTGGCCCGTTTCGCATTTTCGAAGAGCGAGGGGTCTTCGATGGACTCGGAAACTTCCGCGAATCGGCGGCGGCGCTGGGAAATGAGAGTGGCGTAATCCATAGGAGCCTGACGGCGGAGCTATCCAGACACAAAACACCCGCACGGCAAGAACCGGCGGGCACCGGAGGAAAAAAAGTGGGCGGTGGCGTGGCTGCGGGGCGGCCTTGCGTTGGGCTCAAGGAGCATCGGCGCGCGCTTGGAGAAGTACGCGAAAAATGCCGCGCCCCGATGATCGGGGTGCGGCATGGAAAATTTCAGACCAGCGAGACTCAGGCTTTGGCAGCCGAAGTGCGGGCCTTGCGGATGATGCTGGCAACCGTTTCGGACGGCTTGGCGCCCACTCCGAGCCACTTCTCAGCGGCTTCGAGGTCGATGATGTAGTTTTCGCCTTCCTTCATTGGGTCGTAGGTACCGAGTTGCTCGATATAACGTCCATCGCGGCGCTTGCGGCTATCCACGGCGACGATTTTGAAATAGGGGCGATCCTTAGCTCCCTGGCGGTTGAGGCGAATTGCGACGGCCATAATAAAAGTTCGTTGAAAACCCGTAGCAGCACGGGCGGGCGCGGACCCTGCAACGCCTGCCGATACTTGCCAAGCAGAAACTGCATGAATTTATCGCTTTAATTCGATAAGACGAGAAGAGAGTTCTCCCAAGGACGGGGGATAGCGGTCAGGATATTAAGAAGTCTTGATCTTTCGCTTTGACCAAAGACCTCGAAATTGCCTAGATTTCAGGGGTCGACCATGAAGTGCCCACGCTGTGTTCAAGTCATCCACCGGGGAGCGAGTAGTTGCCCGCATTGTGGGTTTGATATGACTTCGGCGGACGAGCGTTACGGCTCCGAAGAGATCGTGATTCGCCGGCTCGAAGATCAGGCGGGCCTGATGCGGAGCCGGGAGCGGGAAAAGGTGGAGGCTGCAATGGATCGTTTCGAGAAGCGCTTTCCTCAATTGTTTTTTGCCGTCTGCACGAGCCGCACGGAAGGCCGCAGTGATGTCAGGCAATTCGGTTTCTGGTTGCTGAACCGGGCGGCCTTCAAGGATGTCCCATTGGATCGTCCGAACGAGTGTGGGATTCTTCTCACCATCGATCCGGATGCGAAATCGGCCGGCCTCACCTGGGGTTATGCCCTCGATGCCTTTCTGAATGCCGACGACACGTTCCTGTTCCTCCGCCATGCTCACGCCTACTGGGTGGAAGGGCGCTACAGCGAGGGGATCGTGCGCGGGCTTCATCAGCTTTCCAAAGTTCTCGCCAAGCGATGCCGGCAGGCAAAGTCCGATCCCGAGCGATTCGAGAAACGAGTGGCTGCCCCGAAGGCGGCACGGCAGGTCGCCGAGCGGATTCGTGCCGGACACCGGAAGTCTGGGAAGAAGGGGGTCGCACCGTGAGGGTCTTGAGCTTTTGTTATGCATTGGCGTCGACGGCCATGGGGGCGGACGGGGTTCCGAGTCTGCCAGCTTGGTCGACGGAGTCACGCGAGTTGGTTTCCCAGGAAGACTGGCTTCCCGGCGCCGATTTGCTCACGCTCGAGGCGGAGGACGGGCCGCAAGCAGCAAGCGGGTTTCCCCTGCCAAGGACGGAGGAGATGGGCGAGGAAGCATCGGACCATGAGATTCCGGACGAGTTCCTGGATGACTACTTCGCCGATCGACCTGAAGGATTCCTCGTCGACCCTCAGGGTTTGCTGCATCCCTCGGCTCGGCGGGATCGCGAAGCCTTTCTGGATTACCACTCGGCCGATTCGAAGATCGACTTCTATGTCTATGTCTTCGGCCCCGATCAGCAGATTCCCGGCGAAGTCCGCGCGGAGGAAATTGGCGAGCGACTTTTCACAGAGGGCAAGCCGTCGCTGAACCTGTTCTATTACCTTGGAGCGCCTTCCCGTGCGGAAATTTTCCTGAGTCCCGGCCTAACCGACGCGGTTTCGGATGCCGAGCGCCGCCGGATTCTTCAAAGTTCGGTACTGGCGGCGGCCGAGCGCTCCGATTCCATTTCGCAGCTTGAGGCATTCTGTGTGCAGACCTCGATCCGAATTTATTGGATCGAGAAAGCCGCGGGTCTGGTTGATGAAAGCGTCCCGGCCCCGGCCGAATCGCCGCTCGCAAGGGCTGAGCCTGACGAGCCCTCGAGGCTGGATCAGTGGAAGGAATCCTTCTCGGTCTTCTGGTTTCACTGGGGGGCGATCATTTCCGTCTCTCTCTCCGGGTTGATGATCTCCATCGGCGCCTGGTGGACTGCCAGGAGGCGTGCCAGGTACCGTTTCCCGGAATTCGATGTCGCGCCGCGGCTCGGCGGTGAACACGCCGCGGGCGTCGGAGCGGTGATTGGATTCGGCAGCACCACCAAGTCTCCGTCGACACAGCACTCCGGTGCCCCGGACTACTTTGGGGGGATCTAACCATACCGAAGGATATTGCCGATGACCGACTGGGACGAACGATGGAGGGAAGGGGACACGCCGTGGGATCACGGGGAAGCCGCCCCGCCATTGCTGGAGCTGCTCGATTCGGAATATGGCGACCATTTGAAAGGCCGGCGCGTGCTGGTTCCCGGATGTGGATCCGGGGAAGATGTCAGGGCGCTTGCCCGGGCGGGGGCACGGGCCACCGGGCTCGATATCTCACCGGCGGCGACGGCTCATGCGCGCCAGCTGGATCCGACCGAGGGTGCCGAGTTTGTCAGCGGAAGCTTCTTCGACTGGTCGTCCGAGGCCTTTGATGCGATTTGGGAGCACACCTGCTTTTGTGCCATCGACCCTGCTGATCGGGTTCGCTACGCCGCAGCTTGTGCGCGACTCATTCGTCCGGGGGGATTTCTGACGGGGGTGTTCTACCTTGAGCCATGGCTTCCGGATGAGCTTCCCGAGCCGCCGCCTTATGGAGCGGAGCGGTCTGAGATCATTGATTTGTTGGAACCGGAGTTTGTTCTTCGTTGGGACAAAGTACCGGATCGGGCGTTCCCCAGTCGCGTTGGCAGGGAGTGGTTGGCCGTTTTCGAGCGAATTGACTGCGATCGGGGGGTTGCGGACTGAGAAATCGAAGGCTAAACTGCGCCAAGCTTCATGAGTTGCATTCGCTTCATTCCCCTGATCGCTGCGGTCGCCGTGGCCTCTCCATCGTTTGCCGAGCGATCCTATGTGAATGATAAGAAGGCACCGGAGAACCGTCATGACCTCGAAGTCATCCAACAGAACCTCATCAAGGTTTTGCCGGCGGCTCGCAAAGCGACGGTGTGCATCGATCTTGGCGAAGGATCCGGCAGCGGTGTGGTGATTTCCAAGGAGGGTCTGATCCTCACGGCGGCGCACGTCACGGCTGGAGTCGGAAAGGAGTTCACGGTGATCTTTGAAGATGGCCGCAAGGTGAAGGCCGAGTCGCTCGGGCTGAACTCCGAGAACGATGCGGCGATGGCGAGGATCATCGATGAAGGTAGCTACCCCTTTGTCAATTTCGACCGCAATGACGGGACCCGTCTGGGTGACTGGGTTTTCGCTCTCGGGCATTCCGGTGGCTTCGACAAGGACCGAGGAAGCGTTGTTAGAATCGGGCGATTGGTTCGGATCATGGACGATACCTACCAATCCGACTGCAATCTGATCGGTGGTGATTCGGGGGGGCCGTTGTTTGATCTGGATGGTCAGCTTATCGCGATCCATTCGCGGGTTGGAAACCGCCTGCCGGAGAACATGCACGTTCCGATGAAGGAATTCCTCAAGGACTGGGACAGCATGTCGAAGAGCGAGTTCATCGGTGACGGGCCCTTTGCGAAGCGGCCTGAAAAAGGAAAGGGGTTTTTGGGACTGCTGGCCGAAACGCACGACAAGGACGGTCTCAAGGTCAAGAAGGTCGGTCGCGAATCACCGGCGGAAAAAGCCGGAATCAAGGCAGGCGATGTGCTTCTGAAAATGGACGGCGTTGAACTCAAGACCCGTGAGGATTTCAAGGACCTGATGAAGGAGAAGGCCCCGGACGAACGGGTGGTCTTCGAAGTCATCAGGAAGGGCAAAATCGAAACTCTGACCCTGCGACTCGGCAACCGTGATGATTAAGCAGTTTACCCTCTTCGTTCTGGCAGGCTCCATCGCATCGTCGTTCGGAGCCCAGAGCCTGGAATTCACCTACCGCACCGCCGGCCCGGCCGTTCATCAGGCCTTCGAACCGGTCCGTGAGTTCCTCCAAAGCAGCAGCGCGGTGATCCGGCGTGGCCGCGAGGAGGTCATCTTCGGCACGGTGGTCTCGCCTGATGGACATGTCCTCACCAAAGCCAGTGAGCTGGGTGACATGGAAGGTCTTTCGGTAACGGTCGATCGCGACACCTTCAGTTCGCCACGAATCGTCGCGGAAGATCCCGTGTGGGATGTTGCCCTTTTGAAAATCGAGGCATCCAATCTGGTTCCTGTTCAGCTCTTCCCGCTGGAAGAACACGCGCATGGCACCTGGCTGGTTGCGAATGGCGCGACGACACGATCCAATCGTCGAGTTCAGGTCGGAGTGGTGGCAGCGAATGAACGCGAGGTGTTTGCAAAAGGGGGAACGGTGCTCGGCGTGGCCCTGAAGGATGATGAGGAGAACGAATTGATCGTCGCCGAAATCACCGAAGGAAGTGGCGCGGAGGAAGCGGGACTGCAGGTCGATGATCAGATCATCAAGGTGGCCGGCACCAAGGTGAAGACCCGCGCTGAAGTCGCGGATGAACTCAAGGAACGTCGCGTGGGAGACGAAATCAGGATCCTCGTGATCAGAAAGGATCAGGAGATCGAGCTGAAGGTGAAGCTATCGGGCAGAGTCGACCTGTTCGGCGAAGAGGCTTCGAGAAACGACATGATGAGCGGCGAGTATTCCGAGCGCCGCAGTGGATTTCCGCGGGTGATGCAGCACGACATCATCGGCAACAAGCACTTCATGGGGGGACCCGTGTTCAATCTCGATGGTCAATGCGTCGGCATGAACATCGCGCGCTTCAGCCGCTGCGAAACCTATGCGATCCCTGCCAAGGAATTGATGCTGATTGTCGATCGGCTGATGAAGGAGTCGAAAGCCGGAGCTCAGCGCTGAAGCCAGGCGTCGATACCGCCTTCGACATTGGTGGCGCCGGTGATTCCCTGTTCTTGAAGGAAGGCGACGGCCCGCGCCGACCGGCCACCGAGTTTGCAGTGCACCAGGACTTCGCCATCACGCGGAACTTCATCGAGTCGGTCGGCGAGCTCTCCGAGGGGAATGAGCGTGCTGCCCGGGATGGCGGCTTCGGCATATTCCGCCGGCTCGCGCACATCGATGAGCACGGTCGACGGATTGGAACTCAGTTTTTCGGCGAGCTCGGACACGCTGATGGATGGAAAGTCGGACATGCTGCAAGTGATGGATGATCGGGTTTCGGGATTGTCGTGGGAGTGAAGGGAAGGCGCATCGCCGCAGAGCCGGCACTTCGGATCGCGGGCGAGACGAAGTGGGCGGAACGAAGTACGAAGGGCATCGTAGCAAGTCAGCTTGCCGAGCGGAACCTCACCGATTCCCAGAAGGAGCTTGATGGCCTCCATCGCCTGGAGGCTTCCGATGATTCCAGGAAGCACCCCGAGCACTCCCGCCTCCGCGCAGCTTGGAGCGGCACCGGGTGCCGGAAGGGTCGGGAGCATGCAGCGGTAGCAGGGACCGCCAAGATGGGGAGCAAAGACCGTGACCTGGCCTTCGAAACGGAAGATCGATCCGTAAACACAGGGCTTCTTTTGGAAGAAGCAGACGTCATTACTCAGAAATCGGGTCGGGAAATTGTCGGTGCCATCGATGAGCAGATCGTAAGGCTCCAGCAACTCGGAGGCATTCTCCGGAGTGAAGCGCTCCGCATGAGCATCGATCGTGATCAGCGGATTGATCTCCCTGAGTCGCGCGACGGCGCTATCGAGCTTTGGCTTTCCGATCCATGATTCTCCATGAAGGATCTGACGCTGGAGGTTCGATTGGTCGACGCGGTCGTCGTCGACCAGCCCAATCCGCCCGACGCCTGCAGCGGCCAGGTAGAGCGCCGCTGGCGAACCCAGGCCTCCGGTGCCGATCATCAAGACGGACGAAGCCTTGAGTTTCCTTTGTCCTTCTTCGCCCACACCGGGGATCGAGAGATGCCGGGCGTAGCGAAGTCGCTCGTCGTGGGTAAGTGGCGGAAATTCCATCGGCTGCAGGGAAAGTAGTCGGCCTGGCAGGGGATGGCAACCCAATCACCGCTTGACGGACTGCATTCGCCGGGGAATGAAAATGGCATGTCAGAAACACTTTCGACCTTCTCGCTCAAGCCCGGCGATGGGGCACCGGACTTCAATCTCCCGGCGCCGGATGGAACGATGCACTCGCTTGGTGAAGTCGCGGGCTCTGCCGGTCTGCTTGTGGTGTTTGCCTGCAATCATTGTCCCTACGTCATTCATCTGGCGGAGATTCTCGGCGATATCGAAAGGGACTATCGCGATCAGGGACTCAAGGTGGTGGCCATTTCCTCGAACGACATCGAGAAGTATCCGCAGGACGCTCCCGAATTGATGGAGAAGTTTGCCGCCGAAAGCCGCTGGGATTTTCCCTACCTCTACGACGCCACCCAAGAGGTCGCGAAAGCCTACGGCGCGGCCTGCACGCCGGACTTCTTTCTCTTCGATAAGGAGCGTCGTTTGTTCTACGCTGGGCAGATGGACGACACGCGGCCCAGATCGGGGCAAAAGCCTGACGGCTCTGATTTGAAGTCCGCCATCGAGTCGATGCTGGCCGGCAAGCAAGCGATCAGCCATCCGCGACCTAGCAGCGGCTGCAACATCAAGTGGATTCCCGGCAACGAACCCTCCTACTTCGGCTGATCTGCGAACTCTTTGAGACATCGAGGTTTGCCTCTCGATCCGTTGTGGGTTTAGGATTTCGCTATGGACGCATTGATTCACCACTTGGACGCAGGCAAGGAACTCAGTGGGTCTGAGGTTGGTGTGGCGGCCGGGCTCTTGCTGGACGCCGATTTCCCCGACGCCAAGAAGGCAAGACTGCTGGAAGGACTTTCAAGAAAGGGCGAAACCGCTGCGGAAATCGCGGGCTTCGTGGAAGCGTTTCTTGAACATGCCGTGGATCCGGAGCTTGAGAAACTTGAGCTCGATGGACCGACGATCGATGTTTGTGGGACGGGCGGCGACAAGTTGAATCTCTTCAATGTGTCGACCACGGCGATGTTCGTGGTCGCCGCTGCCGGAGCAAATGTGCTGAAGCACGGCAACCGCGGAATCACCTCGAAGAGCGGTGGTGCGGACGTGCTCGAGGAGTTGGGCATCCGCATCGACCTGCCGGCTGAGGGCTTCCGCAAGTGCATCAAGGAAGCCGGCGTCGGCTTTCTCTTCGCGCCGAACTACCATCCCGCCTTCAAGGCCGTGGTCGCCGTGCGCAAGCAACTCGCCGAGAAAGGTGTTAGAACGATTTTCAATCTCGTGGGGCCGCTGATGAATCCCGCCCGGCCGCAGTGCCAACTGGTCGGTGTCTTCTCCCGCGAACTGTGCCCGGTATTCTCCGAGATTCTTCAGCGCCTCGGTCGCGAGTGCGCATGGGCCGTCCACGGAACCACCGGCGACGGCCGGTCAGTGGATGAAGTCAGTCTGTTAGGGTCGACCCGGATTTGCAAATCGGGCAGCATGCAGGACATCGAGGACGAGGAGATTCGTCCGCGCGACTTCGGCATGAAGCACGCCGAAGTCGGGGAACTGGAAGGCGGGGACGCCAAGGTGAACGCGGCGATCCTGGAAGCGATTCTGGCCGGGAAAGATACCGGACCCAAGCGCGACATGGTGCTGCTCAATGCCGGCGCGGCGATCGCTTGCTGTGGCCTCTCCGATGATATCGGCGACGGCATCGAACTCGCGAGAACCCTTGTCGAGGACGGCAGTGCGCTGGAAAGACTTCGCGCCCTGCAGTCGATCGCCAGGTGAATCAGTGGCTGCCGAGCAGCCAGAGGATTGGCTGCGGCCAGATACCGAGGATCACGACAGCGGCTGTGAGGATGCCGACACAGTAGCTGGAAATTTTCGGCATCTGGAATGGCTTCGATGCTTCGCTTGGTTCGTTCCACCACATCGAGCGGATCAGCTTGAAGTAGTAGTAGAAGCCTGCGGTCGCACCGACGGCAGCGAGGATCACGCCCCACCAGAGGCCGGCCTGGGCTGCGAGGAGGAAGACGAAGAACTTACCCCAGAATCCGGCGGTCAGCGGGATACCTGCGAGAGCGGCCATGATGATGGTCATGGCGACGGCGAGCATCGGGCTGCGCTTTCCGAGGCCGTCGAAAGCGTCGATCATTTCCGAGTCCTTCTGGACCTTGATCTGAGCCAAGACAAAGAAGGATGCCAAGGTCATGAGAAGGTAGGTGGCGAGGTAGAAGGAAACGGCGCCGACGGAGCCAAGCTCTTCGGCGTCGCCCTTGGTCCAGGCCGCAAGAGCGAGGATCAGGAAACCGGCGTGGGCGATCGAGGAGTAAGCGAGCAGACGCTTGAAGTTCGATTGGGCGATGGCGGCGAAGTTGCCGAAGATCACCGTCGCTCCCGCCATGACCAAAAGCATGATCTTCACGGAGTTGACCAC
This sequence comes from Haloferula chungangensis, assembly GCF_042664875.1. Lineage (NCBI taxonomy): Bacteria > Pseudomonadati > Verrucomicrobiota > Verrucomicrobiia > Verrucomicrobiales > Verrucomicrobiaceae > Haloferula > Haloferula chungangensis. The sequence goes on from NZ_JBHTBS010000001.1 coordinate 808,259, forward strand.
GATTTCAGATCCATTCTCCATGATGGGTGTGAGGAAACGGATCAGCAGGATGAATCCAGCGGCCTTGGATCCAACGGAAAGGAAGGCGGTGGTGGGAGTCGGCGCGCCTTGATAAACGTCGGGAATCCAAACCTGCATCGGAACGGCACCGATCTTGAAGCCGAGAGCCACCAGAATCAGGCCGACCCCGAAGAGCAGAGGCGTCGTGCTTTCGAGACCGCCTAACTTCGCTCCGATTTCCGCAAGGTTCATGGTGCCGGTAGCGCCGTAGATCCAGGCGATGCCGTAGACGAGGAAGCCGGTGCTGAGTGCGCCGAGAATGAGGTATTTCACACCTGCCTCGAGCGAGCCAACATTGCGGCGCATGTAGGCGACGAGGATGTAGAAGGTGATGGTGACGAGTTCGAGGGCGACGAAGGCACCGGCAAGGTCCTTCGCCGAAGCCATCCACATCATGCCAGCGCAGGCGAAGACCGGCAGCGCGTAGAACTCACCGGTTCCCGACTCGGACTCCGGATGATCCGTGAAACGCGAGAGCACCGAGCGGAAGTCGATCGACATCAGGATGACCAGCGCGGTGCAGACGAGAGCGAAGCCCTTGTAGAAACGGGCGAGGCCATCGAATTGATAGAAGTTCTGCCAGATCGGAGCGAAAGCGGCTTCCTCACTCGGACCTTTCGCGAAGAAAAGCAGCACAAGGATCGCAGCCAATCCGGCTGCTGCAGAGATTCCGACAGCTTTCTTCGAGTGACTCGGGCCAAATGCCTCGATCATCAACAGGACAATGCCGAGAATTACAGTAAAGGCTTCGAGGTAGTAAGCGGGCATGGCGTAAAAAATTTCCGATGGTCAGGTAACAATGCCGGTACTGTTACTTGAGCAGGCTGAGAAGGAGGTTCGGGAAGATGCCGACGGCGAGGAGCACGACGGCGAGAAGGACGGCAGGAATGCGGTCCATCAGAGTAAGGTCGGCGGCCGACTCGGTGTTCGAGACGGCAGGGCCTTGGAAGATGTTGCGATAGGCGCGCAGCATGTAGACGGCGCTGATCACGACGCCCCAGATCGAAAGGATGCAGGTGATCTGGACGGGGCCGAGACCGGCGACCGGATCGTAGTTCTTGAAGGAGGAGATGAAGACCATCACTTCACCTGCGAAGTTCGCGAGGCCGGGAAGGCCGATGCTTGCCATGCCGACGATGCCGAAGAGGAAGGCGAGCTTGGGAGCGGATTTGGCGAGGCCACCGAGTTCCTGAAGATCCAGCGTGCCGGTGCTGCGCTCGATCTTATCGGCGAGGCCGAAGAGCATGGCGATCGAGATGCCGTGCGCGAACATCAACAGGACGGCCGCCGGCTTGGCGAGTTCGTTGACCGCGCCATTCGCACCCGCGAGGGCGGCGATCGCGAGGAAGATGTAACCCATGTGCATCACCGACGAGTTACCGAGCATGCCGTCGAGACGCTTCTGATTGATCGTTACAAAACCTACCCAGAGAACGTTGCCAAGCAGCAGCACGCAGAGCGGTGTGACCCAGGCGTGCATGCCTTCAGGGAGAAGGGGCACGGCAAGACGAAGCAGGCCGTAGAGACCAAACTTCTTCAAGACGCCCGCGTGAAGCATCGTCGTGGGTGCCGGTGCGCTGGCGTAAGCCGGTGCGGCCCACGAGTGGAAAGGGAAGAGGGAAACCAGAACGCCGAAACCGACAATCAGCAGTCCGGCGATTCCTTTCTGCGCGTCTGGATCGATCGAGGCGGCCGACATCGCCGTCATGTCGAGCGTGCCGGTTGCGGCTGCGAGCCAGGCGAGTCCCGCGAGCAGAACGAGTGACCCGAATCCGAGATAGATGGTGATTTTCCAGGCAGCCTCCTTGCGGTCGCCGCGACCGAGCATGCCGATCATCAGGAAGGTCGGGATCAGAGCAAGCTCGTGGAAGGCGTAGAAGAAGAACAGATCGGTCGAAATGAAGGCACCGATCGCGCCAGCGGAAATCAACAGCGAGGAGCCGTAGTAGAGTCGCTCTTTTCCTTCCGGAGCCTTACCGGAAAGCAGCGCGGCGAACGTGACGATCACCGAGAGCAGCAGCATCACCGTGCTCATGCCGTCCGTTCCGAGACTGAGAGCCAGATTGATGGCCGGACGTTCCAGCATGGGAACCGAGAAGTTCCAGAAACCGGCACCGGAGGTGAATACAGCGGCGAGGCCGAGGGCAAGATTGGCGGCGCCAGCCATCTGAGCCGTGAGCTTGGCTTTGCTGCCGGTGAAGATCGCGCAGGCGGCGATGATCGGGATGAGGATGAGCAGTAGGAGCATCGGAAATCTCTAAGTTGGGGATTACCTCCAGAAAGCGGTGAAGTAGATGACGGCGATCACACCGATGCCGAAGGCGAAGGCGTAGCCCTGAAGGTTGCCACTTTGCACGCGGCGGAAAACATTGCCAAAGGACTCGGCGAGTCGGCTGGAACCTCCGACGAGGATGCCATTGATGAGCAGCTCATCCAGGAAATGGATGATCGCGGCAAGACCATCCTGGAGGTATCGGACGAGTCCTTTCTCGTAGAAGGTATCGATGTAGAAGCGGTTGCGGAACAGCGGAATCGACACAGGATCTTTCTCCTTGCCTCTGTAGAGCACGATGGCGGCTCCGACGCCAATGATCATGGCTCCAAGTGAGATCCAGAAGAGGCCATTGAACTGAAGGTGACCGGCATGCTCGGGAAGGTCCGGGGAAATCTTGTTGAGGAACGGCCAACCCGCAAAGAGCGCAAGTCCGGCAAGAAGCACGAGAGGCACGAACATCAGGGGACCCACTTCGTGGGCATGATCGGAATCCTTGCCTCGGGGCTTTCCGAGGAACGCGATAACGAAGGCGCGCGTCATGTAGAACGGAGTAAGAACCGCAACGACAACGGCGATCCAGAAGAAGACCATCGAATTGCCCTCAATGTGACCGTAGTGATCCGCAGCATGAAGGATTCCCTCCTTTGAGAAGAAACCAGAGGTCCCCGGGAAAGCGATCAGGGCAAGAAGTCCGATCAGGAATGTGAAGCCGGTGATCGGCATCTTCCGAAGCAGGCCGCCCATTTTCCAGATGTTCTGTTCGTGGTGGCAGGCAAAGATCACCGCCCCCGAACCGAGGAACAGCAGGGCCTTGAACCACGCGTGGGTGAAGAGGTGGAACATTCCGGCATTCGCGCCGAGGAGTCCAACGGCCATCACCATGTAGCCGAGCTGCGAGAGCGTTGAGTAGGCAAGGATCCGCTTGATGTCATCCTGCTGCGTGGCCATCAGTGCGGCACCGAGGGCGGTTATGGCTCCCAGCCATGCAATGGTCTCCCCTGCAAATCCCGCAAAGGCCGCCTCACCGAGGGATAGCTGGACCCGGGCGAGCATGTAGACGCCAGCCGCGACCATGGTGGCGGCGTGGATCAGGGCGGAGACGGGAGTCGGGCCTTCCATGGCATCGGGAAGCCAGACGTGGAGTGGCATCTGAGCCGACTTTCCGACCGCTCCGCAGAAGACACAGAGGATCGCGGTTCCGAGAAGGGTTCCGACGATTGCCGGATTGGCGGCCGTGAAGGCGGCGAGTCCAGCGCCCATCTCATCGAAGACAAACGTGCCGGTGAGTCCGAACAGGAGCAGGATGCCAACCATGAATCCGAAGTCACCGATGCGGTTGACGAGGAAGGCCTTCTTGGCGGCGTCGGCGGCGGAGTCCTTCTGATACCAGTGACCGATCAGCAGGTAGGAGCTGAGGCCGACCAACTCCCAGAAGATGAAGGTCATGATGAAATTGCCGGACAAGACAATGCCGGTCATCGAGAACATGAAAAGCGAGAGGCCGGTGAAGTAGCGGGCTTTCGCGGAGTCATCCGCCATGTAGGCGAGCGAGAAGATATGCACCAGCATGCCAACGCCGGTCACCACGATCATCATGCCCTTGGAGAGCTGATCGAGCTTCATCGAGATATCGACATTGAAGTCGCCGATCGTGATCCAGTGGAAAGGATTTGGCGCGGCATCGCTGCCGAGCAGAATGACGGCGATGCCAAAGGTCACCACGGCCGAGCCGGTGGAGACCATCGAGGCGATGAACGCGTTGCGCTTCAGATAGAGCTGATTCGCAACAGCAGCGATCAGGGGAAGCAAAAGGAGGAGCCAGGCGAGATTGGTCATCAGTCAGGTTGACGGAAATTTGAGTGGGAACCGCAGATTACGCAGATTGTTAGGATGATCCTTATCGAAGTAATTATGGTTGGGAACGAATGATTCTACGGACCTCCAAAGAAGGTTTGGCGAAATTGAGAATCTCAGCCATTTCGATGCATATTGAGTTTTCATAGGCCTTCTCGTCCAACCCGGGGCCGTGACATGAATGAACCTTCATCGCCATTCCAATGAGCGATCTTGTAAGTTCGGCTTCAGGCCCCGTATAGTCATTCGTTGGCATATTCAAAAATCCGGATAATCTGCGTAATCTGCGGTTGTGATGTTTTTATCCCTTCATGCTGGTCAGGTCATCGGTGTGGATGGTCTGACGGGCGCGGTAGAGGGCGACGATGATGGCGAGGCCCACGGCGACCTCGGCGGCCGCCACGGTGATCACGAAGAAGACGAGCATCTGACCGTTGTAGTCAGGCAAGCCGTGGGTCCCATTGAAGCGGGAGAAGGCAACGATCGTCAGGTTCGCAGCGCTGAGCATCAGCTCGAGGCACATGAAGATCACGATGATGTTGCGACGCAGGACGACACCGGCGAGACCGATGGCGAACAACAGCCCGGAGACGAGAAGGTAGGAATAGAGAGAAGCCATGGTGAGGTCAGACCGCTTGGCGTTTTGAAAGGACGACCACGCCGATGGTGGCCACAAGAAGAAGCACTCCGACGATTTGAAGTGGGAGATTGTACTGGGTGAAGATGACATCACCGACGAGGTTCACGTCGGGAAGTTGCCCCTTTTCCAAACTCTTCGGAATCCGATCGCCAGCGTGGGGGTGGGTCTCCGCATAGTGGGCGGCAGCGGCCTTCAGATCCAGAGGAGTCGAAGCCTTGTGGGGCGTCGCTCCGAGAATGCCGAGCAGCTGAATGGTGAATGCAAGCACGATGCCCAAGCCGCCGACGATCGGAACCACCTTGGGTGTTTGCTTTTCCTCGGTCTTGAGATCGAGAAGCATGATGATGAAGATGAACAGCACCATGATGGCACCGGCATAAACGAGAATCTGCATGATGCCGACGAAGTAGGCATTCAGGCCGATGAAGAGACCGGCGAGCCCGACGAATGAGGCGACCATCGAAAGCGCCGCCGCGACGGGATTTCGAAGCGAGATGACGGAGAGGCCGCCAACGAGCATGACCATGGCGAAGAACCAGAATAAAGGCAGAGACATTGGGGATTAGGAAATTTGGTTAATTGGGGGCGTATTCGAATGCCGCCTACTTCAGCTCGTTCCACTTGTTGACGAGGCCAACTCTCTTTCCTCCAATTTCATAGAGCCGCTTCTTGTCGTGAACCATCTCGGCACGATTCAGCCCGGAAATCAGGTAGTCCTTGCGGAGGTAGATGGCCTGCTCGGGGCAGACTTCTTCGCACATGCCGCAGTAGATGCAGCGGGTCATGTCGATTTCGAATTCCTTCGGACGCTTCTCAACCTTGGCCCATGGATCGTCAGAGGGGATTTCACCTGGAGTGATCGCGATCGCCTTCGGAGGACAGATGAATTCGCAAAGCTGGCAGGAGACGCAGCGTTCGCGATCCTGCTCGTCGGTGACGAGTGCTGGAGCGCCACGGTAGTATTCCGGCATGTGCTCGTCCCACTTCTGTTCGGGGAACTGCATGGTGGCTCCGAGACCGGAGGACGCCATGTCCTTGGCACCGCGGGTTTTGTTCCGCAGCGAGGCCACGGCGTGCTTCATGGTGATGAAGAAGCCTTTGACGATGGCACCGAGATAGAACTTTTCTCCAGCGTTCAGTTCGGGGCGTTTGACTTTGATGACTGCCATGGAAATTGGGGATCCGTTCGGTGTTATCCGAGATGACCGGAATTCGGGGCTTCTTTCTTATCGGAAACCTTGAGCACCCAGATGAGGGCGGCGCTGACCACCACCAGAAGAACGGCTCCAATGATGGTTGAGACCACTTTCAATTCAGGTGCGGCGATGATGAGGGCGGCGAGGAAAACGTTGATGAGGGCTGCTTCAAAGAAGATCACCCAACCGAGACGCATCAACTGGTCGTAGCGGAAACGTGGAACCGTCCAGCGGACCAGGATGAAGAAAAGGATGAAGGCGACCAGCTTGGTCATGAAGACGGCAAGGTGAACGAGACCGGAAAACCATACCCAATTGCCCTGAGCGTCCTGAAGGCTGGAATCCCAGTTGAATGGCAATGACCAGCCTCCGAGGAACATCGTCACGATGAGGGCTGAGCCAATGACCATCGCGGCGTATTCGCCCATGAAGAACATCGCGAACTTCATCGACGAGTACTCGGTGTGGTAGCCGCCGACGAGTTCGGTTTCGCACTCCGGAAGGTCGAAGGGCATGCGGTTGGTTTCCGCAAAGATCGAGATCGTGAAAATCAGGAAGGCGAGGAAGGCGGGAATCCAGAAAATCCACGCGGAGTAATCGCCCCCGTTGTTCCAGGGTGCGGAATCTCCCCAGAAGGGAAGCAGCAACCACCCATTGGCCGATTGCTCTTCAACGATGTTCGAGAGGTTCAATTCTCCATACCAGAGAAGAACCGGGATGATCGAAAGTCCGAGACAGATCTCATAGGAAATCATCTGCGCCACCGAGCGAACGCCACCGATGAACGGGAACTTCGAATTGGAAGACCAACCCGCGAGCGTGATGCCGTAAACGGTGAGCGAAGAGATCGCAAAGATGAAGAGGGGACCAACGTCGAGATCGGCGATCACGAGTTTGATCTCTTCCCCGTTGATGGTGATCGGTGAGCCGAAGGGAACGACGCAGACCGTCACAAGCGCGGGAATCACCGTGAGCGCCGGAGCGAGCCAGTAAAACGACTTGCGAACGTGAACCGGCGTGAAGTCCTCCTTGAGGAAAAGCTTCAGGCCGTCGGCCATCGGCTGCACGAGACCGAAGAACGAGAAATCCTTCTTGGCTCCGAAGAGGGTTAGAGGAATTCCGACGCGGTTCGGACCAACGCGGTCCTGGATGATCGCAGAAAAGCGGCGCTCGAAATACACTGAGATCGGAACCAAGGGAAGGACGACCATGAAGGTGAGTCCGATGACCTTGATCAGGATGATCGCGATGTTAAAAAGAAGATCCATTTGGATTAAGTGATCGGTGACCCGTTATTTGTTGTCAGATTTGCCATCCGGCAGACTTTCTGATCTTCGAAACTCATGATGCTTTCTTCGCCCATCGAACTGATAACAATTAACTGACAACGGGTTTACCCAACGATTTCGCCTGCGGCCTTACGGGCTCGCTCGTTTTCCAGAAGCGGGATGGTCACACCGGTTTCGGTGACGACCTGGCCGAGATCGCCGATTTTTGAAAGTGTTAGGCCTTCGAACTCGGAAACGTTTCCGGACATGTCCCTGAAGATGTCTTCGATCAGGTGCGGGTAGTCCGCGTCAGCGATCGACTTGTTGATGACTTCGCAGATCAGATCGCGCAAAATCTCCCAGTCATCGTGAGCCTGACCGAGTGGTTCCGTGGCGCGATTGAGGCGCTGGAGACGACCGGTGACATTCACCATCGAACCACGCTTCTCGGAGAAGGCCGCGCCAGGAAGGATGACGTCACTGGCTTCAGCGGTGGGACCGGCAAGAAGCTGGATTGAAGCGATGAATTCCGGCTTGGCGAGGTCTTCCGCCGTGAAGCCTGCCTCGGCGGTGAGATCTTCGCCAAGAACAAGGAGCGCTTTGATCGAACCGGAGCGGACAGCTTCACGAATCGACTCGAGGCGGAAAGCCGGGTCTTCGCGACGCCAGACGAGCTTGGTGCCGACGGTGTTCGGGTTCCGGTCGGCCGCGATCAGCATGCCGTCGCCCTCACCATTTCGGGGGACAATGGTGAGATGCTCGGTGCCGAGCTCGTCCGCAAGTGTCTTGGCAAGGAAGAGCTCCTCGTTGGTCATGCGGGCCGAAGCGATGACGGCCACCTGCGTTGCACTGAACTTCTTGAGACCTGCGGCTGCGGTTTTGACGGCGTCCGGCCACACCGCAGGAAGGTGCCTGCCGTTCTGCTTGATCATCGGTTCGGTGAGACGCTGCTCGGAATCGATGTAGTGGAAATTGAGACGATGCGAATCCGGCATCCAGGCGGAGTTCACCTCGTCATTCTGACGGGGAGTGATCCGGTAGATCGTATTACCACGAGTCCAGACGACGATATTGGCGCCAGTGCCGCAATTGACGTCGATGGTCTTGGTCTCCTTGAGGAACCAGACACGCATGTCGAAGCGGAAGTCGTTCGATGTCAGGGCTCCGACCGGACAAATGTCTGCGGTGTTGAGCGAGTAGTTGTGATCGAGTCGACGACCCGGATGAACTGTTAGAGTGGTGTGGGTGCCGCGCTGGGTGAATCCGAGAACGGGATCACCGGCGACTTCATCCATGAAGCGGATGCAGCGGCTGCACATGATGCAGCGCTCGTCATCGAGTCGGATGTTTCTGCCGATGTCGACGTTCTTCGGCTTCTTCACCTTCATGTCGACGAAGCGCGACCTGCCGCGGCCGTAGCCGACGGATTGCTCCTGGAGTCGGCATTCGCCGGCTTGGTCGCAGATCGGGCAATCGAGTGGGTGATTGATGAGCAGGAACTCCATCACGCCTTCACGGCATTTTTCGACGAGTTCGCCGGAGGTCCGGATGCCCATGTTTTCGCCAACCGTATTGGCACAGGCAATCACCGGACGAGGCATCCAGCCGATGGGCTGGTAGCCATCTTCATCGTAGCTAGGCTCTGCGCCGGGAGCTGGACGCGGTGGCATGCCCATCTGGACAAGGCACATGCGGCAGTTTCCCGGTGAGGAAAGCTTGGGGTGGTAGCAGTAATGAGGGACCTCAACCGCAAACATGCGGCAGGCCTCGATCATGCGGGTTCCCTTGGGGACCTGTCGCCAAACGCCATCGATCTGCACGTTGACGAGGCCCTTCTCGGCGGCGAGATCCTTGGGAAGTCGGTCTTCTGCGGTAGCGGCGTTATCGCTCATGTGGCAAGGGGTGGCGCGGATTCCCTCCGCGACGGGCAGGACTATGAAAAAGCCCCCGACCAGCGGCAAGCGCACTTTGTGAAAAATTTCACAAAGTCAGGCCCAAGCCGCTGAAATCGTAGAAAATGCGGAGTCAGGCCTTAAGCGCGGCTCATGTAGGAGCCGTCTTCGGTCTTGATGAGAAGCTTCTCGCCGGGATTGATGAAAAGGGGCGCCTGGATGACGAGTCCCGTCTCCATCGTGACGGTCTTGTTCGAGTTGTTCGCCGAATCGCCTTTGACGCCTTCCGGGGCTTCGGCGACGACCATTTCCATCGAAGGTGGAAGCTCGATATCGGCGACCACGCCATCGGCGAAGAGCAGGGTGTAAGCTTGACCTTCGATGAGATAATCGCGGACGGCGTCGACGATTTCGACGGGAACCACCACGTCATCAAAGGTTTCGCTATTGAGGAAGTGGTCGCCGGCCGAATCCTTGTAGGAATACTCGTGAGGGATGCGCTCCATCATCACCGACTCCATGGAATCGTTCGACGTCATGCGGAGGTTCGAGACTTTCTTGGAAGCCACGCTGCGGATCGACATCTGAACGTAGGACGCCATGCGTGGAGGCGTCTTGAGTTCGTGGGAGATGACAACGCAGACGTCGCCATTGTGGCGGACGGCATGTCCGCGGCGGAGGCTGATGATAGGAGTGCTGGCCATGTTGCCGGCGGAATAGTGAGCCAGAGCGCCGATGGCAAGTGTGGAGTCGTCTGCTCAGACAGACAAAATGGCGATTCCGTAGTCACCAAGAAGGGAGTCGCGCGTGGCGAGCGTCATGCTTTCGAGTCGGCACTGGGCAACAAGCGCGCGGTCGAAGGGGTCATCGTGGAGAGGCGGGAGGGTCGTCGAGGCAATGGCGTGTTCGGACGTAAAGGGAAGTTCGCTGATCCCGTTCTCCTGCAGAAGTTGATGGAAGCTCAGCGGGAGGCGCAGCTTTCCCTTTGAAACTTTGAGTCCGAGCTCCCAAATGGAGGCTGCGCTCGTGAATACCAGATTGGAGGGATCGCTGATGGCGGCGCGAGCTGCAGGCTTCAATTGTGTGGGATCATCCATCCACCAAAGCAAGGTGTGCGAATCGAGAAGGAGTCTCATTTTTCGGCAGAATAGGGAGCTTCCTCGTCCGCGACCTTTGCCGAAGAATCAGGCAAGAGCGGTGAATCAGTCATTTGTTGACTCAGCTCTTCATCGGGCTCCCAGCAATCGGGTGATTCCCAGATTTGACCGGAGAGAAAGCCACCGCTGCGCGGAGAGATCGGTGGGGTGTAAGGGACCAACTTCGCCATGGGTTTGCCGGACTTCGCAATGATGATTTCCTCGCCAGCTGCCGCCCGCTCGACCAAACGCGAAAGGTGGGTTTTGGCTTCATGGATGTTCATCCGACTAGACTAAGCTTAGTCTAATCCGAATCAAGGGCAAAAAAGAGAGGCTCGGTGGACCCGAGCCTCTCTCAAAAGGTGACGATACGTCTTGTGTTAGCGTGTCCGAGCCGGATTCGAAGCCGCTTCGTGCTCCTCCTCCGCAGCTTCCAGAGCGGCGCGCTCCTTGGCGATCACGCGGACGAACTTGTCCAAGCTGTTTTCCCAATCGGCGAGGAGGTCCTTGGCGTGAGGACTGCCGGTCTTTGCCACGTGCTCTTCGAGCAGTGACTTGAACTCGGCGATGTCGACCTTACGCTTGATCGGAAGGACCACGACCATCTCGGGATTGACTCGGGAGTAGAAGCGGCCGTCGACATCGTAGACGTAGGCGGTGCCTCCGGACATTCCTGCGCCGAAGTTCTTACCGGTGCGACCGAGGATCGCGACGGTTCCGTTCGTCATGTATTCGCAGCCGTGATCACCGACGCCTTCGACGACGGCGGTGGCACCGGAATTGCGGACGCAGAAGCGTTCTCCAGCACGACCATTGAGGAAGAGCTTTCCGCCCGTCGCACCGTAGAGGCAGGTATTGCCTGCGATCGAGTTCTTGGCGGCCTCGAACTTGGCGTCGGATGGAGGTCGAACGATGATTTCACCCGCGGCCATGCCTTTGCCAACGTAGTCGTTGGCTTCCCCTACGAGGTCGATCTTCACACCGGAAACGAGGAAGCAGCCAAGCGATTGGCCTGCCGATCCGCGCAGGTTGAGGGTCACCGCGGTGGTCTCCTTGAAAGCGTAGTTTCCGTGAACCTCAGCGATCCGTCCTGAGAGTCGAGTGCCGATGTTTCGGTCGGTATTGACGACGTCATAGCTCAGTTCGACAGCAGCTCGATCGGGCAGGAGACCGATGGCTTCGAGGGCTTTGAAGTCGTAGGACGCTTCACCGTATTCCACCTCGTTGGGAACGGCCTCAGGGTCGACACCGAGTTCTCTCTTGAGATCGGCGATGATCTGAAGGTCGAGGGAGGTCTTGGCAATGCCATCATTGCGTTCCTGAGTGCGAATCCGTGAATAGCTCGAGGGCTCCTTGCCCTGGCTTTCAGCGAGCACGGGAATGACATCCTTGAGCACCGGCTCGAGGTCGATGGTATTCGCCTTGGGGTGATCAGGCACGTTGCGCTGCTTGAGGAAGCCCGGGTGACCGATGAGTTCATCGAGCTTGCGAACTCCGAGCGAGGCCATGATCTCGCGGGCGTCCTGAGCGACACCATTCAGGAAGTTGATCACCATCTCAGGCGTGCCCTTGAACTTGGCGCGCCACTTCGGATCGGTGGTGGCAACACCGACCGGGCAGTTGTTCAAGTGACATCTGCGGACGTAGACGCAACCCATGGCAATCATCGCGATGGTGCCGAAGTTGAATTCTTCAGCGCCGAGGATGGCCGCCGTCACGATGTCCTTGCCGGTGCGGAGACCGCCATCGGTGCGCAGCGTGACACGGTTGCGGAGGTTGTTGATCAGCAGGGTTTGCTGAGCTTCCGAGAGTCCGAGTTCCCATGGGGAACCAGCGTGCTTCGTGGATGAAAGCGGCGAGGCGGCTGTTCCTCCGTCGTGCCCCGAAATCAGGATGGTGTCGGCGCTTGCCTTGGCGACACCTGCCGCGACTGTTCCAACACCCGTCTCTGCTACTAGCTTTACCGTAACTCGTGCCCGCGGGTTCACTTCCTTGAGGTCGTGAATCAGCTGCGCCAGGTCCTCGATGCTGTAGATGTCGTGGTGCGGAGGAGGGGAGATGAGCTGCACGCCCGGCTGCGTGTTCCGCAGTCTGGCAATCAGCGCGTTCACCTTGTGACCGGGAAGCTGTCCACCTTCACCAGGCTTCGCTCCCTGCGCCATCTTGATTTCAAGTTCGTCGGCATTGACGAGATAGTAGGCGGAAACCCCGAAGCGACCCGAGGCGATTTGCTTGATCCATGAACGAGCCATGTCGCCATTCGGATACGGAGTGAAACGCTGCGGGTCCTCACCGCCTTCGCCGGAATCCGACTTGGCACCAATGCGGTTCATCGCGATGGCGAGCGTTTCGTGGGCTTCCGGAGAGAGCGCACCAAGTGACATCGCTGCCGAGGTGAAGCGGCGGCGAATGTCTTCAATGGGCTCCACTTCATCGAGTGGAACCGGACCGCTGGCAGCCGGCACAAACTCGAAGAGGTCCTTGATCGTCATCGGGTGATTCTCGAGGGTCGCCTTGACGTAGTCGTCGTAGTCTTCCGGCTTTCCGCTCTTCACATAGCTGTGGAAATTCTTGATGACTTCGGTGGTCAACGCGTGGCGTTCCCCGGCCTTGCGGAAGCGGTTGTAGCCCGGGTCACCGAGATTGAGCGTCTCGCCTGCCGGCACCTCAATTTCGAAGGCTGCGCGGTGACGAATGATCGACTCCGCTGCGATTTCCTCGAAGCCGATGCCGCCGATCTTTGACTGCACGCCTGAGAAGGAGAAATCGATCACGTCCTTGCCGATGCCGATGGCTTCGAAAATCTGAGCGCCCTGATAGGAGTTGAGCACCGAGATGCCCATCTTCGACATGATCTTGAGCAGACCCTTTTCCAGAGCCTTGCGGTAGTTCGACATCGCCTTTTCAGCGAGCATGCCATCACCAAGGTTGCCCTTGCCGGAATCGGCGGCCACGAGTTGGCGGACGGTGGCGAAGCCGAGGTAAGGGCAGACGGCGGTCGCTCCGACGCCGAAGAGGCAGGCCACCTGGTGGGTGTCGCGCACCTCGCCGGAGTCTACCACGAGGGAACAGCGCAAACGCTTGCGGACACGGATGAGGTGATGGTGAATCGTGCCGATTGCCAGCATCGATGGAATCGGGACCTGCCCGTTGGATGTCCGGCGATCCGAGAGAATCAGAATGTTGGCTCCGGCATCAACCGCTTCGGTCGCGACTTGGCAGAGCTCGTCGAGGCGCTTTTTCATGCCGCTGGCACCATCGACCGCAGGCCATGTGGTATCGAGCACGACGGCAGGAAAGCCTTCTTCTTCGAGTCGCTTGATGCGTTCGAGTTGGTGTTCGAAAAGAATGGCTGAATCGAGATTGACGATTTTGCAGTGCTCCGGCGTCTCATCGAGCCAGTTTTGTTCAACGCCAAGACCCGCTGAGGTCGTCATCACGGCCCACTCACGGATCGGATCGATCGGTGGGTTGGTGACCTGGGCAAAGCGCTGCTTGAAGTAGGTAAAGAGAAGGCGTGGATAGCTCGAAAGAACAGCGAGCGGAATGTCGTCACCCATCGAGAAAACCGCTTCCTGAGCAGCCTTGATCATTGGTGGGAACACCATGTCGAGTTCCTCAAGGGAAATGCCATGAGCCACCTGCTGGCGTGACAACTCCAGGGAGCTGAAGTCCTCGGCTGGAGCAAGCGCTTCCGGAGAAACGAAGCGGCGAAGCTCGAGGCGGTTTTCGTCGATCCAGCGAGCATAGGGCTTCTGCTTTGCCAACGCTTCCTTGATTTCGCGATCGTTGCGAACCTCGCCAGTCGAGGTGTCGATCGAAAGCATTTGACCCGGACCGAGGCGCCCCTTGCGGATCACCGTGGAGTCATCGATGATCACGGCACCGGTTTCCGAACCGACGTAAAGCAGACCGTCCTCTGTTAGTTTGTAGCGCGAAGGTCGGAGACCATTCCGGTCAAGCGAGGCACAGAGCTTGATGCCATCGGTATAAACCAATCCGGCAGGACCATCCCATGGCTCGGAGAACGACCGGATGTACTGATAGAAGGCACGAAGGTCGTCGGAGATGTCTTCGTCGTTGCGGTAGGCAGGCGGGACCAGCATGCACATCGCATGCTCGAGCGAACGACCGGAGAGGACCAGCACTTCAAGGGCGTGGTCGAGCGATGCCGAGTCGGACTCGTGATGGCTGACGAGGTTCTTGAGGAGATCCACATCCTTGCCCCAAACTTCGGATTCAAAGTAATCTTCGCGGCTTGCGATCCAGTTGCGGTTGCCTTCCACGGTGTTGATTTCACCGTTGTGACACATCATCCGGAATGGCTGACCTAGTGGCCAGGCCGGGAAGGTGTTGGTCGAGAAGCGTTGGTGATAGAGCGAGATCGCCGTCTCGAAATCAGAGTCCTGAAGGTCACTGTAGAACCCGCGCAATGCCGCCGGCATGGCGAGACCTTTGTATGAAATCAATCGGCCCGAAAATGATGGCATGTAGAAGTTCCGCACCTCACGGGTCTTCAGTTCGATCTGGCGACGGCAGAGGAAAAGCTGGCGCTCGAAGTGATCTCCATCCCAGCCGGCCGGTTTCTTCATCAGCAAGTGCTCGATGCGTGGTTGCGTGGCGAGGGCCAGCTTGCCAAGGGCATCCGGATTCACCGGAGTTTCACGCCAGCCGATCTTTGCGATACCACGCTTGGCGATGACATCTTCTGCGAGCGAGCGGATTTGCTCCTGAGCCCCACGATCATCGGCAGGGAGAAAGAAAACACCGACCGCGAGATCGGAATCATTTTCGAGAGTACCGCCAAGTGCCTTCACCGCCTTGCGAAAAATCGGGTAGGGGATTTGGGAGAGAACACCGGATCCGTCACCGGTTTTTTCATCCGCATCGACCGCGCCACGGTGGGTCATGTTGCAGACCGAACAGAGGGCAAAGTCGAGGACCTGGTAGCTACGCTTTCCGTGGATTTGGGCGATGGCGCCCATACCGCAGTTGTCGTGCTCCTGAGTGAGCGTGTGGAGGGAACCTGGAACGTACGGGGTGCTCGTGTGGTAGAATGGATTCATCAGGGAAAGCGAAAGTCTGGTTGCCCGCAGTTACCGCCCAAAAATCGCATTCCGGCGGTTGCCCACCACGGGGGCGGGACTTAAAGGCAGCATCGAGGCAATGCCAAGCAGGAATTAGGCCCGTTGCAAACCGATTGACGGAAATTCACGAGCCGATGCAGGGAGGCAGGATCTTCGGGAGCGCGAGAGGCTCCCCATCTGTGTCATGAAAGCTCCATCGCAGGATCCTCCTCAGGAAGAATCCCGTGGGCGACCAAAAACCGGTCGGCGGCCTTCAACGTCAACTCGTAGTAGAGCTCGGAAACATTGAAATTGAAAAACGGGTGCTCGGCCTTGTCGAAGTCGATCAACTCAACCTTGTTGCGCTTGCGTTTCACCACCCGGGCAAACTTTTCCGCGTCGGCATAGGGAGTCACCCGGTCTTGTTTTCCATGGAAAAGGATCATCGGCGGCAGGCCTTTTCGGATGCTTCTCAGAGGGGAAAGTTTTTTCGCGGTTTTCTTGTCCGGAAAGCGCTTCAGGTGCTCGGGCCGGGTCGTATCAAGGACGGAACTGAAAAGCAGCAGGGCGGCCGGGTGAATCGCTGAGGACTCGCCAGCGTCCTTGGGAAGCACTTTTTGCAGAGCGAGGAAGGCACCGCCCGAGGCGCCACCGATGACGACCTTCTCGAGGTCGATCCCGAAATCCTCGGAGCGCTCGTTGAGCCAGTTCAGGATGGTTTGAAGATCCTCAAGGCACTCCATGGGGCCCGTGCCGTGAGTCGATTCCACCCGGGTTTCCACAGCAACCGCGATCGCTCCGCGGCTGGCGAAATGCAGGCACTGAGGCACGAACTGCGTGGGCATCGAGCCATCCCAGAATCCGCCGTGCAGGAAGATCACCAGCGGTCGACGACGCTGACCGGGTTCAAAATCGTCGGGCCCGAAAAAGTGGCACTGAAGCGGACCCTGTGGGGTCTCCATGTAAGTTAGGGAGGTCGCCGATTTCAGCATCTCGGCCTGCCGCTTTTGACCGATTGGGGGCACTTTCGAAAGAAGACTCATCGAGAAAGGGGGACGTCAGGACTCACCGTCGAGTGCTTCGCCGTGAAAGGATTGTGTTGTGTCCGGCCACTACTTGTCCAATCGTTTTGCCAATGACAGCACGAATCCTCACTCTGTGCCTGCTGCTCACGGCAGGTTTCGCCAGCGCGCAAGACACCAAAGCTCTGGCGACCAACCTCATTAGCACCTATCAGGCTTGGCAACAGGCCATGGTGAAATCAGATGCGCGAATGTGGCAGTCGCTGACTTCAAGCCACCGCCAGATGGAGGTTCGCAACCGGATCCTTTCGGAAAAGCGCGCATTTCCGGCATCGGTTTTCCAGACCCCGACACCGCCGCCAACACTCAATGGTCTCAAAACGATCCACGTTTCGCAGCGCGGATCGACGGCGAAAATCGCTTTCTACGGCAAAATCGATTTTGGAGTGGGTGGAGAGCCGACCGAGAACATCATGGTGGTTTCGTTCATCAATGAGAGCGGTCGTTGGAAATACGACAAAGCTGACTTCGTCAACCTGACCGCGCTTCCCGACGTGCGAAAGGAGCTCGCCGCCGGCAATCTTTCCTACGTGAAGGAAACTCCTGAATTCCAGGCAACGGGCATGGTTCCGCAAACACCGATCGCCGTCAACGCCGCGAAGTATATCGCGAAAGTCTATGTCTATTGCCCGAATCGCGAAGTCGAAGTGCAGGTGAACCGCGTGAGTCGCCACAGCTTCAAAAACGCCAAGGAAGCAGAAATTGTTGCCGGCGGTGCGAAGGACGGACCCAACGATATTGTGTTCAGCGTGAAGCCGCTCAAGGGATCGACCGGCAAGGAGGCGCTGGCAGTTCGCGTCTATCTGATGTCCGAAATCCCCGGAACCAAGCCGATCATCGCCTACGAATACAAAGTCGAAGAAGGCGGCACCGCGAAGGGATTTGAGAAAGGAACCTTCACCATCGATGCCGCCACCGCTGCCAAGCTGACTCGATAAGCTCCCATGAATCGAATTCTGATTCCCATCACTCTGAGTCTCGCCGCAAAGACCGTGGACGCGGCCGAGCCGGAAGTCAGCCTGGTCCAGTATCAGGTCGGCGCGAGCCTCAGCGACGAGGTGCCATTCGACGTCAAACCGATGGGCCACAAATACGGCGCCCAATTGGCATTTTTGGTCAAAGGCGAAAGCCTGGTGGCATTCAAGGAGGACTCGGTCGTGATCGACAGCATCACCAGCCGGGATTCCAAGGAGCTCTCGAAATCCAGCAATGGAAAAGCCAGCTGGAAAGAAGGCTCGTTTCCCAAAGTCGGCGAGGACGGAAATCTCGCGTCATTCAGTGTGGAAATCCGCGGTGATCTGATGGGTAAAATCGAGGGTGCCACGATCAAGGGCAGCGTCGTGATGCTTACAGGCGGTGAAACTGATGAAGGAAGCGCAACCGTCAGCAAAGGCGCCAAGGCCGTGGAAATCGGACCATTCAAAGTTTCGATCGCCAAAGGCGGAATGTTTGCCGGCAACGGAACCTCGATCAAGGTTCAGGGCGATTACGCATCTATCATCGAGATCAGCGCCACCGATGGCGGCAAAAAGCTGGACTCCAGCGGCAGCAGTTGGAGCGGCGACACGAAAACCTTTTCGTTCGGCAAGGCGGATGGTGACAGCCTGGAGGTTTCGATCCGTTACTGGAAGAACCTGACGGAGATCAAGGTGCCAGTCAGTGTGACCGTTGGTGGCGAATAGGACCTGGAAGCTCGGGAAAGACGGAAATTCGACATCTACAGCCAAATCCCGAGAAATTGAGCGAATGGTGCAGCCTCAGCTTGTCCGCATCGTTACTTGTTACAATGTATGTAATGCGGAATCTATAATGGGGCTGCCCTGAGTTCTTTGCCTTCTTGTCTGGTCGCTCTGCTCTCTCGATTCATTCCGGCCCGTCGCTCATCCATCGAGTTCAATCCAGCAAGGACCTGAAGTCCGCTTCGTTCCAGTTTGCGGGTGCGGCATCGCCGCTGATCGAGTCGATCACGCCTTGCTTGGACGCCTGCAGTCGCCTGACTCGCTCCTCGACGCTGTCACGCGTCAACAGCTTGTAGATCGTCACTGGCTGGGTCTGGCCAATCCGGTGGGCACGGTCACTTGCTTGGGCTTCGACCGCTGGGTTCCACCAAGGATCCATGTGAATCACGGTATCGGCTGCCGTCAGATTGAGTCCGTAGCCACCCGCCTTCAGACTGATCAGAAAGACCGCCGGACCATCGTGCGCTTGGAATTCTCGCACGAGCTCGCCTCGGTTGCGGGTCGATCCATCGAGCGAAAAAACCTTCGAATCCGCGAGTTCCTTACTGTTACGGATTAACCCGAGATATTTACGGAACTGACTGAAAACGAGCGTTTTCCCTCCGCTTTGATGGCGCTCAGAAAGGATCTCGATCAGACGCTGGGTTTTGGCGCCCTCCTTGGCCTCGTCGTCGATCAGTCGAGAATCGAGGCAGAGCTGCCGGAGTCTCAGCAAGAGCGTCAAAAGGTGCATGCGTCCCCCGCCCGATTTTGCCTCCATTTCCTCGATCTCAAGCAGACCCGCCTTGGCGATCGCAGCGTAGGTTTGACGCGTATCCTTATCGAGATCGAGCCACTCATCGATCTCGATCTTTTCGGGCAGGTCCTTCGCGACCTCGGCCTTGGTTCGCCTGAGAACAAAGGGCGAAATTCGAAGCCTCAGGCGATCGTGCAAGCCGGGATCAGCGGCGTCGCCACTCTGATATCGCTCTTCAAATTCAGCTTTCGAGCCGAGGTAGCCGGGCGCCACGACCCGGAAGATCGACCACAAATCTCGTAGCCGGTTTTCCACGGGGGTTCCGGTCAAAGCCAGACGTTTCTGCGCGTTCAGCTTGGCCACGGCGCGCGAGACCTCGCTATCAGGGTTGCGCAGCAAACTGGCCTCGTCGACCACCAGCAGGTCATAGTCCTGCTTCAGGTGAAACGCGAGGTCCCGACACATCGTCCCATAGCTCGTGAGGATAATGTCAGCCTTGAGCGCTTCGTCCCGCAGCTTATCCCGACCCGAGCCGTGAAGGGCCACAAAGCTCAATTTTGGGGCGAAGCGCTGAATCTCATCCTGCCAGTTCCCAAGCAGCGAGGTCGGCACGAGAATGAGCGTCGAAGCTGAGCCCGCCTGCTTTAGTGCGATGACCGAAGCCAGAGTTTGGATGGTTTTCCCCAAGCCCATTTCGTCGGCAAGCAAGGCCCCGGAAAGCGTGCTGAGTCGATCGACCAGCCAGCTGAATCCTACCTGCTGGTAGTCTCTGAGATCCGCATTCAGATCATCCGGAATACGAACCCTCTCTATTTCTTCCTTCTCGTTGGCAATCAGACCATCTTGGTTATTTCTACGGTAAGTCCTAAATAAGATATCCCGCGCTCGATCAGCTTGAATCTTGCCTTCCCGGGTGACGATTCCCAGGTCGGCCATGAGAGGCTCGATCACTTCAGGGATTTCGCGGCTGATGGCCACCGTGGCCCCGTTGGAGGTCTTCACCGAGCGCTTGCCGGACCGCAGAATTTCACGAATCTTCTGCTCAGGAACTCCCTTGCCGGCATCGGTTTGGAAGGAAAGTTCCCAGGCCAGTGACTGGCTCGATTCGAGCTTGGGTCGGATCACGTGAAGCGACTTCAGGACGTGGGACAACCTGTCACCAAGTGTCACTTTCCAGGCTCTCTGTAAGGTCGGCAGATCATCGGCAAGAAACGCGAGAACCTTGTCGGGGTCCCTCAGGACAAACTCCCCTCGTCGACTGCCCTCCGCGAATCCGGCTTTGATCAAGCGCTGGACTCCGCGCTGCTCGCCAGCAGAGTCCCTCATTCTTAATACCCCTTCACCATCGAGTTTCGGAAGTCCCGGAGCGACCGACAGATTGGCGCTCAGCGCCTGAGCTTCGAGGCCCAGGTAGGAGAATTCCGCGCGGGCATCCAGCGCGTTGAGCGAGCCTTCGAGCTTGAGGGAAAACTGGGGAACAGCCGGCTCGAAGCGCAGTCGGCCGAGCCAGCCCGGCAGCGGACTTTGAAAGAGATCGAGCCAGGCGTCGGCGTTCTCGAGAAACTCGTCCTGCGACAATTCCAACTCACCACTCGAAATCAACTCCGCCGCTTCATCGCGCCAAACGAGCGACGGCGCATCGACGGGAAGTCGCCCAAGGAGCCAGGCCTCCTTCGAAGAAGCTGCCGCCCCGAGCGTCTTGCCCCAGCGGATCGGCGCGAGATCCGCGCTTGCGGCCAAGCTCAGAATCACCCGGTTTCCGCGATGCTCACTCTGGCTGAGCCGAAGTGGCGGAAGTCGATCCTCGGAAACGAGCACCCGCTTGCTTCCAGCGCTCACTCGCTGATGACCGGCCAGTGCCGCGAGAAACTCCTCGACCTGATCGGGGCTCAGCGAAAGCAGCTTGGGAAATTTGCCCCCTGGAGCATTTCGCGCCAGCCACATCGAGAAAATCGCATCGGCTTGATCGGGATCCGACTGATGGCGGTCGATCTGGGCGCTGAGTCGGCCGGTCGACAGCATGTTCCCGAGCGACTCGGGCAATCTAACAGCGCTCGCGATCAGCTCGCCATCGAGCACCGGCTCGGGTGCCTCTTCGATCTCGGCAGGCGCTTCGGCAATCGCCGTCAGCAGGAGCGCGACACCGTGGGAGCAGATCTCCCCGCTTTCGCGATTGATCGCACAGCCGCACTCCACGGAGAGCACGTCGCCGGTGCGGGCCACGGTGCGGATGGTCCGTCGACCTTCCTTGAAGGCCCCTGTTAGAAGACTTTCCCCGCGCTTGAATCCCGCGACTTTTCCATGCCTCGCGATGGCCTGTCCCTCGCGGAAAGCCTTCCATCCCGTCTCCTTCCGAATGCGTTCTTCGCTCCAATCCATCGTATTCCTGATCTTGTGTTCGGGTTTTGTTTGCCAGCGTGCCCTTGTCCCGGAAGACTCCTCGCCCGTTAGGAGCGTTCGATCCAGATGAAAGTCATTGCCGTAGGAAACCAGAAGGGTGGCGTGGGAAAAACCACGACCGCCTTGAATCTCTCCGCTGCCCTCGCCTTGTGCGGACAGCGGGTCTTGTTGATCGATCTGGACCCACAGGCGAACACCACCAGCGGACTCGGACTCGAGGTCGATGGCGAGGCGAGCGTCTATCCAGCCCTGCTCGGGCACGCCGATGTGCGCGAAAAGATCCAGCCGACCGGACGGGAAAACCTTTCGATCATCCCCTCCCACATGGACCTGGCGGGTGTGGAAATCGAGCTGGCCCGCAGCGAAGACCACCTGACCCGCCTCCGCACCCATTTGCAGGGACTCAAGCCCAACGATCTTTTCGATTTCTGCATTCTCGACACCCCGCCCTCACTCGGCGTGCTGATGACCTCGGCTCTGGCCGCGGCCGACGAAATCCTGATCCCGCTTCAGTGCGAGTGGTTCGGATTGGAGGGATTGGCGAAAATCGTCCACGTGATCGATCAGATCAAGGAGTCCGGAGCGAATCCCGACCTCGAGCTCGAAGGCATTGTGATGACGATGTTCGATGGGCGCACGAATCTCGCCAAGCAGGTCGTCGAGGAGGTGGGCAACTACTTCCCGGATCAGCTGTACCAGACCGTGATTCCTCGGACGATCCGGATTGGCGAAGCGCCAAGCCACGCGAAAACCATTTTTGAGCACGATCCCACAGGCTTGGGGTCAAAGGCCTACATGGACATGGCCCAGGAATTCCTCACCCGTCACTCGGTTTCGGGACCGCTGCTTGCAGGCGCTTGAGCCCCCTTCCTCCGGGGCTCAGAAGTCCCTAGGAATCATTGAATAATCGGGCATTCCCGCTTGACCGGGAGGGAGGCTGGGACGCATATTTTCGGCCCTCCAAAGGAGCGCCTTCGGAGAAATTTTCCCAATCAACTGACTTCCCTCTTTTGACGGCGGTCAATGGACCTGCAAATCACCCGTCAATTTTCTCAACTCTCTCAATTTCAGAATGTTTTCTAAATTTTTCGGAAACTGGTTTTCCAATGATATCGGCATTGATCTCGGCACCGCGAACACTCTCGTCAACGTCAAGGACCAAGGAATCGTCCTCCGCGAGCCTTCGGTAGTCGCCGTCAAAGCCGGCACCAACGAGGTTCTCGCCGTCGGCGATGACGCCAAACGCATGCTCGGCCGCACCCCGGGCAATATCATCGCCATCCGCCCGCTGAAAGACGGCGTGATCGCCGATTTCCAGGTCACCGAGGCCATGCTCCGCCACTTCATCCGCAAGGTGAACAAGGGGCGTCGCAACAATCCGCGCGTCGTCATCGCCGTGCCATCCGGCATCACCGAAGTCGAGCGCCGCGCCGTTTCAGAATCCGCTGAACAAGCCGGAGCCCGCGAAGTCCACATCGTCGAGGAGCCCATGGCCGCTGCAATCGGCGTCGGACTGCCGGTGATGGATGCTGCCGGAAACATGATCGTCGACATCGGCGGCGGCACCACGGAAGTCGCCCTCATCTCCCTCGGCGGCATCGTTTATGCCCGCTCGGTCCGCACCGCAGGCGATGAACTCGACGACGCCATCATTTCCTACATGAAGCGTGGCTACAACCTGATGATCGGGGAGCGCACTGCAGAGGACATCAAGATTCGTCTCGGATCCGCAGCACCGATCGCCAAGGAGATCACGATGGAAGTCAAGGGTCGCGACCTGGTTGCCGGCTTGCCGAAAACCGTCACCATCACCTCGCAGGAAATTCGCGAGGCCATGGCCGACCCTCTTGCCACGATCGTCGATGCCGTGCGCACGACGCTCGAACGTTGCCCGCCGGAACTCGCAGCCGACCTTGTCGACCGCGGGATCGTGCTGGCTGGTGGTGGAGCCCTGCTCCGCGGACTCGACAAGCTTCTTCGCGAGGAAACCGGCCTGCCGGTCCACGTCGCCGAAGATCCGCTCAGTGCCGTGGCAGAAGGGACGGGTAAGATGCTTCAGGAGCTCGAAGTCCTGAAGCGTGTCACCAATAACAACTCGCGTTAACCGGTCTCCGGACCGGCCTTTCCTCATTCGGGATGAAGCCGCTCAATCTGCTGGCTCTGCTCCTCTTCCTCGGAGGGGCTGCGTGGGCATTGACACAAAATGAGCGCTCGGTGCGCGAAATCCAGGCGACTTACTATCGCGCGATCTCCCCTTTCCTCACGGCAGGCTCGGCCCTCGAAACCCAGGCCCGGAACTTCACCAACGAAGTCGAGCATTCAAAACTCCTCGAGGCGGAAGTCGAGGCCATGCGCAAGGACTACGGCCGCCTTCAGCTGATCGAATCCCAACTGCGCACCATCGAAGCCGAAAACGTCCGACTCCGGCGTTCGCTGGATTTCAAGGAACGCACCAAGTTCGATGTGGTCGCCGCCCGGATCACCCGGCGTCAGCCATCGACCTGGTGGCAGACGGTCGAGATCGACCGTGGAGGGAAATCGGGCATCGCCGCCGCCTTTACCGTCGTCACCGACCGCGGACTCGTCGGCAAGATCGATCAACTCGGCGACTACCGTTCCAGCGTCATTCTACTCACCGATGAAGCCTGCCAGGTTTCCGCACGGGTCGAAGGCAGCCCTGAAGAAGGGATCCTCAGCGGACAGCGCGTCCATGAAGGGTCTCCGAAATTGCGGCTCCGCTTTCTCTCCCGGGATGCGCGGATCAGCAAGGGCATGCGAATTTTTTCAACAGGTCGCGGCGGGCTCTTTCCCGCTGACCTATTACTGGGGGAAATCGAATCCGTGCAGCCAGGCTCGCTGGACACGGAAGCGATCGTCACCCCCTCCGTTGACTTCCAGAATTTGGGGACAGTCTTCGTTTTAACCCCGGAGAAGGTCCAACCATGATTCGCTACACCTTCTCGATCCTCGTACTGGTTCTCGTGGCGGTGATCGCCCAGCAGTTCATCCCGTCGCTGACGGTGCTCTATGGATCGCGCTTCCTCCTGCTGGCCCTGGTTTTTCTGTGCGCCGCCGTCACGGTCCCGGTTCCGGTGATGCTTCTCCTCGCCTTTGTCTGCGGTTTTCTCACCGATGCGCAGAATACCATCGGACCCCATGGCGGGGACCCCGAAGTCTACACCCGCACCGTCGAGCAACTTCGCTTCGGCTACTCGATCCTGCTTTACGGCTTCATGGGCTACCTGATGCATGGCATCCAGCCGCTTTTCCGCCAGGGGCAATGGCAATTTTCAGCCATGCTCTCCGGCGTCGCCGTCTTCCTCTACTTGCTCGTCGAGTATTTCCTCATCAATTTCATCCGTGGCGGCTTCGTCATGAATCAGACGGTGCTGCTCAAGATTGCCTGCTCCTCGGCCATCACGATGACTTTTTCTCCGCTTATCTTCTGGCTGCTTTTCCGGCTTGCTGACTGGTCAGGCTACACCATTCGCATGGATGGCCTGAAAAAGGAAAAACCCCGAACCCTCACCGCTTGATCTAGAACATGGAACCGCGTCACCGCCTGCGCATCTACCTCCTGACAGCCCTCGTGCTGTTCGGATTCGGTGCGCTTTTGTCGCGGCTCTACGAATTTCAGATCACCGACGAGGCTTACTACAAGTCGCTCGAGCCCGGCGACAGCGAGGTCACCGTCCGCGAACCCGGAATCCGGGGCGCGATCCTCGATCGCCATGGCGTCGAGCTCGCCCGCAATCGGCGCAACTACGAGGTCTACTTCGACCTCGAGGAAATCCACAAATCCTACCGCCGCCGTCACGAGCTCGATGCCAAGCGCGACATCGTGACTTCGGAAAAGGGCATGCCGCGTCTCGCCGAAGAGACCGACATCGTGAAGATCGTCAACACCTGGGTGATTCCCAAGCTTGTCGAGCATGGCGTCGCCAAAGGCTACAACGCCAACGCCCTTCGCACCCACTACGTGACCCACCGCGGGCTCGTCCCCTTTTCCTACAACACCGAGCTCAACTACGAACAGTTCGCCCGACTCGCCGAGCACAACCTCGAGGTCCCGGGCGTCTACCTCGATGTCCGCCCCCAGCGTGAGTATCCCTACAAGGCCCTCGCCGCTCACCAGCTCGGCTACACCCAGCAGTGGGAAAAAGGCGACATTCCTGAGGATGCCAAGCGCCGCTTCAATCATTACATCGGGGAAGAACAGGGCAAGCTGGGCATCGAAGCCACCTTCGACGACCTGCTGCGTGGTCCCGAAGGAAGCAAGACCTACATCAAGAATGAGAAAGGCAAGATCACCGGCCTCAGCGATTATCGCGAACCGAAAGTCGGTGCCGACGTCACCTTGACCATCGATGCCCGGGCGCAATTCCTGGTCTCCAATGTGCTGCGCCGCGCTGGCCGTGCTGCCGGTGTGGTGATGGATGTCAGAACCGGTGAGATCCTCGCCATGGCCTCGGTCCCCGACTACGACCCCAATGATTTCATCCCGTCGATCAAGGGCGATGTCTACAAGGCCTACCTCGACAACCCCTCCTCTCCCTTCACCGATCGCTGTATCTCCGGATTCACCCCGGGCTCGACCTTCAAGCTCGGCACGTCGCTGGCAGGTGCTTTGAACGGCCTGGCGACCCGCAGCTTTTCCTGCGATGGTTACGTCTCCTACGGCAACTACCAACCGGCGTGCTGGCTTTGGAACAAAAGCAAAGGCCGACACGGATCATTAAGTCTCCCGGAAGCCATTCAGAAATCCTGCAACCCATATTTCTTCAAACTCGGCAACACCATGGGTTCCGACAAGTTGGTCGCCGGCCTGCACATGCTCGGCTTTGGCAGCCCCACCGGCGTCCCGCTTCCCAATGAAAGCGGCGGCAGGATCCCGGGCAGCAAGGTGTGGAAGCAGGCCAACCGCGGCCGCTCACTGACCTCCGGAGACGTTGCTCAGCTATCCATTGGTCAGGGCGACTCACTCGCCACTCCCCTGCAGCTCTGCGCCATGGTTTCCTGCGTCGCCAATGGCGGCAGATACTACACCCCGCGCCTCGTCAAACACGCCAAGCTCCCGAACGGCACCTTTCTTGTCGAAGATAAACCCAAATTACGCGTGGACCTGATCAAGGAAGGCGTCGCGCCATCCGACCTCGAGTTGATCCGCAAGGGCATGTGGAAAGCCGTCAACGAGGCCGGCGGCACCGCAGGCCGCGCAAAGATTCCCGACGTGGAAGTAGCCGCCAAAACCGGCACCGCTCAGACGGCGGACGACGGAAAGCCATCCCATAACTCGTGGACCGTGGCCTTCGCCCCATATGATGAGCCAAAATATGCCGTGGTCGTCCTCGTGCAAAACGGGAAGTCCGGTGGCGCGGTTTGCGGCCCGCTCGTCCATCTGATCCTGAGAGGTCTGCTGGCTCGCGACGAAGGCATGAAACTGCCGCTCGCCCCCCTCGAAACCGCCTACGGCGACAAGGAGCCGATTCTTGAAATCGAGCTACCTGAGGACGTCCTCGCCGCCATCGATGCCACCGAGATTGGCGAGACCGGCGATGAAGCCGCTGATTCTGTAGAAGTTCGTCCCGCCGTCACGCTGACTGCGGAACCCACCATCACCCCAGAACCCACCATCACTCCCGAAGTGGACGAAGAAGGCGACATCCCGCGCGCCATCCTCGTCGAGGAACCCGAATAAACATTTTTTAGACACTCAATTTATATGATCAAACGCATCAAGCGCATCCTGGGAATCGGCAAGCCGAATCCAAAACAGGGAAACACCATTATCATCAACGTCGAGAAGCTCGAACGCCGCGTCGCCCTCCTCGAGGACGGCCTCCTTGAAGAATACACCGTCGAACGCGAAGGCGATCAGAACATCGTCGGCGGCATCTTCAAAGGCCGCGTCAAAAACATCGAACAAGGTCTTAAGGCCATGTTCGTCGACATCGGCCTTGAGAAGAACGCCTTCCTTCACTTCTGGGATGCCATCCCCGCCGCCCTCGATTCCGGACTTGAGGAAATCCAGCGCGGCAACAAGCCCAAGAAGCAGAAGAAGATCACTTCGAAAGATATTCCTAACATCTACCCGATCGGCTCGGAAATCATGATCCAGGTGTCCAAAGGTCCGATCGGCACCAAGGGACCACGGGTTACCACGAATATCTCGCTCGCCGGCCGCTACCTCGTCCTGATGCCCTACACCGAGCAGTTCGGTATTTCGCGCAAGATCGATGACCCGAAGGAGCGCGCCCGCCTGCGCAAGATCATGCAGCGGCTCTCCGTGCCGGAAGGCATGGGCATCATCATGCGCACCGTCGCACTCGGCACCCGCGCCCGACACTTCGTCCGCGATCTCGCCATGCTTCTGGAGCAATGGAAGTCCGTCGAAGAAAAGCGCGATTCCCAGCCCGCCCCAGTCTGCGCTTTCCGCGAACCTGGCCTGATCGAACGCACCGCTCGCGACTTCCTCACCGATGAAGTCGACCAGGTGCTCTGTGATGATGAAGAGACGACCGAGTTCGTCCGTGAAGTCGCCGGACGCGTTTCACGGCGCGCCAAGCGTCGCATTCACTACCACGCCAGCAACCAGCCCATCTTTGAAAACCTCGGAATCCAAAAGCAGATCGATGAGGCATTCTCCCGCCAGGTCTGGCTGAAGTGCGGCGGCTATATCGTCATCGATGAAACCGAGGCGCTGATCTCGGTCGACGTCAACACCGGCCGCAACCGTGGCGCCAAGGACGTCGAGAAAATGATCCTCCAAACCAACCTCGAATCCGCCGAAGAAGTCGCCCGCCAGCTCCGCCTCCGGAACATTGGCGGCCTTGTCGTCGTCGACTTCATCGACATGCGTCACCGTCGTGACCAGCAGGCCGTTTACAAGGCAATGCGTGAGCGTCTGAAACGCGACAAGGCCAAGACCCAGGTCCTGCAGATTTCCTCGATTGGCCTGATGGAAATGACCCGGCAGCGTCTCAATGAAAGCCTGCGCGACACGATGTTCGAACCCTGCCCCTACTGTGAAGGCAAGGGCCGCGTGAAGACCACCATGACCATGAGCGTCGAGATCCAGCGCAAGCTTGTCACCGTCATCAACAAACAGCGCGAACAGGGTAGCGGCGACCTGATCGTCGTGGTGAACTCCGACGTCCTCAATCGCTTCAAGACCGACGACAGCAAGCTCCTCGTCGAGCTCGAGCGCAGTCACTCCGGTCGTCTGATCTTCCGCTCGGATCCATCGCTCCACCGCGAGCGCTTCGCGATCATCGACGCGACCACCGAGAAAACCATCGAAAAGGTCTAAGACCCTCTCGCTCTCAAGTCCGAAGCCCCCCCCCCATCGCCCTTCCTCGTCAGTGAGGAAGGGCGATTTTTTCCAACTTTATTAGCTTTTGAGGAGTAATCAGGCTGGCAAATTTCGGTCGCAACGCGAACGAAATCTTGGGTGATGCCCCAATTTCCTATTGACCGACTGATTTTTCCAGATATAAGCGCCGCGCGCTCTATAAGCCATTTCTGCCAACTTGCGAATGGTTGCCAGCGCTCTACCCCCCCACTTAGCCCCCGCAATTTCACCCCCCATAAAATAGTCATGAAGTTTTCCTCCGTTTTCTTATCTGTTGCAATCGGTTCTGTAGGAGCAAGCGCTGCCGCGACTTACACCTTACAAGATGCATTCCGAGTAGGCGCATTCGTGGAAAAAAACTTCACGATCGAACAGAATTCCGGTGGGGAGTCCGAGGGCGCTATTATCGTCGGGGGAAACTTCACAACTGGCACCAGCCCCTACAATGTGAAACTTAGGGACGGAGCCTATACTGTAGGAAGCAGTACCAATGTGGCGAACGACGTTGTGCTCGCAGTTGGAGGTAATATCACGTATGGGAATAGCAATCCGGAACCGATTAAGACCTCTGGAAGCGTGGTCTACTCCGGTGCTAATGCGTCAAGCATCGCTACCAACTTGACCGCAAGACCGGAAATAACCCCAAGAAATATTTATTCAGAATCAGTAGACGTTTCTCAAGCATTCAGTGATTTGAGGAATCTCTCTAATGACATCGCAGCAGCGGCTGGGGGATCCGCCTATGCGACCATTGCAAGCAATACCCTGCAATTACCATCTACGACGTCCATATCCCTACCTACTCTTTTCAGCGGCGAGGTATTCATTTACAACGTCAATGCAAGTGACCTCGATGGAAAGAGCACCAACGGATTGTCGGGCGGATGGCCGTTTGGGGCTGACGACCTCGTGATTTTTAACATCGTCGGGACTACCGGCGATGGCGTTTTTAATTACAATCTGGATCCCGTCGCTTTAGGAATTGGAACTGTCACCACTTTCGGGGACGGCAGCACCTCCTCTAATCCATGGGCAGATAACATACTTTGGAACATTAGCGGTGACGTTAACTTCCAGGCTGATACTTCGATCGTCGGTATGTTGCTTGCCCCTAATAGCGATTTCAGAAAGGGCAACTCAACGGTTGAGGGTTCATTTATTGTAGAGAACCTAATTGCAACGGGTGGCGGCGAACTCCATCCGATTACAGGCGGTGGCTTCGTTATACCAACGCCTTTGTCCGAAGTTCCAGAACCTACTCCGTTCCTAGCTGGCATCCTGCTTGCGCTCGGCCTTTGGACTCGCAGACGTTGCTGAATGGCGAAACGGCTCCCGCTAGATTATTTCTTGCTCTAGGAACCAATCGATCAGCGCCTCCCGGGTGGCGATTCGGGTCATTTGACGATTGGAGCTTTTTAACTGCGTAATTCTGCGCAGCGTCATCATCGATTTTCCTCCAGACTGGGCGTCGTAGGAATTCATTGCGATGAGGTAGCGCTTGTCGCTTTTCAATGGCGCTCCCTTCAGGCGGATTTCTTGGATTTCGCCACTGGAGTTGCGCTCGAGGTCGAAGGGCCACAGGACCCTGTCTGAAGATTTGTTGAGATCCTCTTCCTCCAGAATCAGGCGTAGTTCGCGGGCATCCAGCTCGACGGTGATGAGCAGGTTCTCGTAAGGCAGATGCTTCCAGCAATCGCCAACCGTCACCTCACCAGCCTCGAGCGGGCCTGAGCCGAAGGTTCCGTGGAAGACTCCATCGACTTCCGTGCCATCTCGCTTCAGCGCAGATGCGAAGGCTTGGCAGAAGATCGTTCTCAGGGAATCTTCGCCCCGGAGAGGAATCTCCGTCTTCACGGTGCAGACCTTTCTCGTGAGTGTTTCGGCCGCTTCTTTCAGTTGTGGCCTCGCGGTATCCATGACGGCGGGATCCAACTCGAAACGTCCGTCCATCCGAACCGTGAAGGCTTTCCGCTCGATCAGTGTGCGGCTCTCCAGATCGAAGGTCAGATCGACTCTGCCGCAGTGGATTCCGAAGTAGCTGGCCTGGGAGCAGATGGTGTTCCCTTCATACCAGGTCGCCCGGTCCTGGTGACTGTGGCCAGCAAGGTAAACGTCCACGCCTTCGATGTTCCTGAGCAGGCTGGGAACGGGATTCGCATAATCCTCTTCCCAACGCCAACCCATGTGGCCCATCACCACGATCGCATCGACGTTCTCGCTCTTGAGTTCGGCGACGCTTTGCTTGAGGGACTCGGCGGGGTCGAAAACTTCGACTCCTCCAAGGGTTTCAGGAGCCAACCAAAATGGCATCCCGGGAGTTGTTAGTCCGACGAGGCCGATCTTGAAACCAGCGGTCTCACGGATCGTCCAGGGCAGCACGTTTTTCCAGGCGCCGTCGATCTGCCCGACCGCTTTGTGGCCAATCCGCAGGTTTCCGGTGAGGACTTTGGCTTTTGAGTGCTGGAGGTTTCCCTCGAGAACTTCGCGCCCCCAATCGAAGTCGTGATTGCCGATCACCCAGGCGTCGTAGTCGAGACGGTTGAAGAGATCGATCATGATGCGACCATCGCTTTGAAGGCCAACGGGGGTCCCTTGATAGACGTCGCCGACATCGACAAGGATCGAGTCGGGGAACTGTTTGCGCCAGCGCCGGATCTGGGTGGCGCAGCGAGCGATGCCTCCGACGTCGCCGAGGCCATCGTAGCTCAATGTGGGTTCGATATGGCCATGCAGATCGGTGGTGTGAAAGATCGAGATGGTTTTCGCCCGCTTCTCCTCGACAGCGCGTGCGGCCAGCATGCTTCCAAGCCAGCCTGCGCCGGACACGATGAAGTCACGCCTGCGAATTTCACGGATCATTGAGTCACCCTTCCACTTTGTTTCATGGGCCGCAAGCAAGGGATCGTGACAGGTCCCCCAGCATCGACCTCAGCGCTCGAGGAGCAGTTCGCCGGCGAGGGCCACAAGGTCGATCCGTCCCTTGAGCGTCTTGTCGAGGAAGGGAGTATTGCGCGCTTTGGACTTCATGTAGTCGACGCTGAAACTCGTTTCGCCTTCAGGATCGAAGAGCAAGAACTCTGCGGTGCTTCCTACTTCAACGGGGACCGGGGGCAGTCCCATCATGACGCGAGGTTCGGCCGAGTAGCGTTTGACGAGCACATCCCAGCCGAGTTCACCACGGGCAACGAAGCGGTCGAACATCGAGATGAGCGCGGTCTCAAGTCCGGTGATGCCATTGGGCGCGGCGGTGAAATCCTGTGCCTTTTCAAAGGGCGTGTGCGGTGCGTGATCGGTCGCGAGCAAGTCAAAGACGCCGCTCTTCAGCCCTTCTAACAATGCCTCATTGTCGGCGCGAGTCCTCAGAGGCGGATTCATTTTGTAATGGGTGTCGTAGTCGCCGATGTCTTCATCGGTGAACATCAGGTGGTGAGGTGAAACCTCAGCGGTCACCTTCACGTCTCCCCTCGCCTTCCACCAGGCGATCGTTTCCATGCCGAGCTTGCTCGACACGTGCTGGATGTGGATGTGGGCACCTGCGGCGTGCGCCAGGCGGATGTCGCGATCAATGATGATCTCCTCGGCGCAGGCGGGGCTTCCCTTGATGCCGAGTTTGTAGGCCATCGGTCCATCGTTGAGGGCACGCGGACCGGCAAGCTCGGGAACTTCGCAGTGGCTGGCAAAGAACATCCCGAATTCTCCGGCATACTGCATGGCGCGAAAGAGCACGGCGGCATCATTCGTCGAATCACCATCATCGGTCAGCATGGTGACGCCGAGCGAGCGCATGGCATCGATGGCTGCGAGTTCCTTTCCTTCGCGTCCCTTCGTTACGCAGCCCGAGGTGTAGACGGGGATGCGGGAAACCTGCTTGGCCTTATCAAGGACCATCTTGACCACGGCACCCGAATCGATCGAGGGAGTGGTGTTCGGCATCATCACGACACCGGTGATTCCTCCATTGATGGCCGCTTCGCTGCCGCTGGCGATGTCTTCTTTGGCTTCGCCGCCGGGTTCACGAAAGTGCACATGAGCGTCGAACATCGCCGGCATCAGAAGCCGCCCTTTTCCATCGATCACACGGGTTCCTTCCGGGGCGGTCACCTCACTGCCGATCTCCTTGTAGACCCCTCCATCGATCAGGACATCCGCTTTGCGGAAGTCGGGGGAATCGGCGGAGACAATACGGACGTTCTTGAGCAAAAGTGGCGCGGCGTCGGGCATGGCTCCTTCATGCCATTCCGGCCCGCGATGGAAAAGCCCGGACTTGTGCTGCGGCATGGTCGGTTCACCCTATCGAGGTGTTCCGCTTCCTTGCTCTCGTCTTTTTGATGCTGATTGCCAGCGCTCAGGCGCATCAGATTGCTGAAATGACGTTGCAGATCTCGGCGGATGACGGGCGCTTTGAGGCGGTGATTCAAGCCGATGCGGCCTACATGCTGCCGGAGTTCAGGGGCGATGAAGATGTTGCCGCCCAGGATCTGGCGTGGCTGCGGGAACTTGGAGCGGAGGAATGGCGGCGGATTCAAAGGGAAACGGAACTCTACCTGCGAAAGTGCCTGAGCATCCGATCCGAATCCGGTCCGCTGGACTGGCGGATCTCGTTTCCCGATTTCGATGCGGATCCACCACGTTTCCTTGAGGAAGGCATGGCCGAAATGCTGCCGATGATTGAAGTTCGGGCAACGGGCGACTTCATGGGTGAGACCTTGAGTCTCGGGTGGGAGGAGCCCTTCGGGGTGGTTCTGATCGTTCAAGCTGGCGACGAGACGATTCCCGTCATCAGCGGCTACGAAGAGGCGGTGCTGCAGCGGGATGCCTCGGATGCGATTGAGGTCGTCACGCCTTCAATCAGCGGATGGATCGTCCTTGGCTTCCGTCACATCATTCCTGACGGACTGGATCACGTGCTCTTCATTCTGGGGATCTTCCTGTTTGTTCCCCGCTGGAAACCGCTGCTGGCTCAGAGTCTCATCTTCACCGTGGCCCACTCTCTAACACTCGGCTGCGCGGTGCTTGGCTGGGTGCAGCTGCCGGAGCTGTGGGTCGAGCTGGCAATTGCGGCGAGCATCGCGTGGATCGGCATTGAGAACCTGTTTCTGAAAAAGCTCGGGGCGGGTCGCTATGCCCTGATTGCCGTGTTCGGGCTGATTCATGGCTTGGGCTTTGCCCGGATGCTCACCCCGCTGCTTCCCGAAGACCGCCCGGACGCCCTTGTCGCGTGCCTCGCCGGTTTCAATGTCGGAGTGGAATTAGGGCAAGTGCTGGTGCTGGCGCTGGCCTTTGCGGTTTTCGGGTGGTGGAAGGAAAAGAACTTTGCCTACGCTCGTGTCTCGGGCTCGGTCCTGATCGCCACCGCAGGAATCGCCATGATGGTGGAGAGAATCATGGCGGCCACTTAGAGCTAAGCACAAACTGCCTCTGGGCCCGGTGGCAGTCGAAATTTGCGGGACTGTTAGGTCGACTCGATGCTGCCGTCCTTGATGACCAATTTGCGATCCCCGCGGTCGGCCAGACTTGGGTCGTGAGTCACGACCACCAGAGTGGTGTCGCTTTCCGTCGCAAGCCCCATGAGAAGCTCCATGACCTCGCCGCTATTCCGGGAGTCGAGATTTCCTGTCGGTTCATCGGCAAAAAGCACGGCGGGCCGATTCGCGACGGCTCGAGCTATGGCCACTCGTTGCTGTTCACCGCCGGAAAGCTCCGCAGGCAGGTGATCGGCACGCTTGGAGAGGCCGACCCGTTCAAGCGCCTCCATGGCCTTGTCGGCAGCATCTTCACCGCCGATGGCACCCGGAATCATCACGTTTTCCAAAGCGGTCAGCTCAGGAAGAAGGAGATAATTTTGGAAGATGTAGCCGATGTTCGCATTGCGGAAAGCCGCCTGTTTTTTCGGGTTGAGCGAGTAAAGCTCGGTGCCCGCAATCGTGACATGTCCCTGTTGGGGACGTTCCAACCCGGCGAGGGTGTATAGCAAGGTCGTCTTCCCTGCGCCACTGGGGCCGCAGAGAAAGACCCGCTCTCCCTTGTGGATCGACAGTTCGATCCCGTGAAGCACTTCGATCAGTTTCTTTCCAATCTGATAACTGCGGTGGAGGTTGTGAGCTTCAATCATGAGGCGCTGGCCGTGTCCGGCTCGGTAATCTTCGCGGCAAAGTGCTTCTTCGAGAAGGCGATTTTCGCCTCACGGGATTCATGCTTGAACTTCGCCGCCCGTTCGGCGGCGGGTTGCAGCCGTTTCAGAAGCCCGACGCCATTGGCCATCTGGATCGCGAGACCCGGACGGGCATTCACCTCGATCATCAGAGGACCCTTGTCTTCATCGATCATCATGTCCACTCCAAGGTAGCCGAGGCCGGTCATCTCATGGCAGGTGACGGCGTTATCGAGAATCTTATCCCACTCGGGAAGCTGCACACCGGTGAGCCGGACTTTGAGATCGGGATGGAGCGTCACAGGCTTGCCGTGATGAATCGCGCGAATCGTTCGCCCGGTGGCGATGTCCACACCGACGCCAAGAGCGCCTTGGTGAAGATTCGACCTCCCATCCGACTCGCGGGTCGATGCCCTGAGCATCACCATCACGGGGTAGCCATGAAACATGACCACACGGATGTCAGGGGCTCCCTGGAAACTGATGTCTGTTAGAATCTTGGCGGAAGTGACACGGTATTCGATCAATGCCACATCGCGGCGTCCTCCGAGGCTGAAGAGGCCGGCGAGAATGTTGGAGATGTGGTGCTTCACTTCATCGAGTGAAAGCCGGGTGCCGCTTGGCTTATAAAACATGCCGTCTTCCTTCCCCGAAATGACCAGGATGCCCTTTCCTCCGGAGCCGCGGGCGGGCTTGATGACGAAGGTAGAGCGGTCTCCGAGGATCTTGTGGAGTTGGCTCATGTCGTAGGGGTTGCCGATGATCCCGTAGGTCTCCGGCACGGAAATCCCCTTCTCTTCCGCGAGCGCTTTGGTGCGGATCTTGTTGTCGACCAATTCATACAGTCGCCGCGGATTGTTCGGCAGAACGAAGCGCGCGTTTCGCATGTTGATGCCGACGACACCCATCTCCCGTAGTTCACGGGGCGTCAGGAAAAAGCGATGCCACCAGTGGTTCATTCGTAGTTTCTGAAGCTCTTGAAGCGAATCAATTCGCTCAAGCGGTATCCGGTATAGCGGCCCAGCAGAATGATGCCGGCGAGGAGCACGAGCAGCAACTCCGGGAAATAGAATGCCCAGTAGCGAACCTGACGTTCCCTCATGAAAAAGAAGGCGATCACGGCGACTAACAGAGAACCGCCAACCTGAAGCATCGCGTTGCGTTTCCCCTCCTCTTCCCAGATCAGCGACATGCGTTCGATCGTCCAGGCAAGGATGATCATGGGGAAGAGCGTGATCTTCAATCCATCGCGGATTCCCAGATGCCAGCTGAGCACGCTGAGCACCATCATCAGCAGCGTAACAATCACCACACAGGCTGCCACGCGTGGCACCACAAGAAGGTTGAGACGGGAAAGAGCAAACCGAAAGTAGAGGCCTGCTCCGACAATCACGATGAACATCACCAGACCGTGCTGCCATTTCATTTCGAGAAGCGACAAGGCAAGTAGCACCGGCATGAAGGTTCCGAGAGTGGCAATTCCGACGAGGTTCCGCAGAACCACGACGACGAAGGCACCCAGGGGAATCAGCACCACATAACTGAAGACCTGGCGCTCGGACGCAGGCAGACCGAAGATGGTCGAAACCAGCAAACTCGAATCGCGAAGATCCGTGAGACGTTCTAACGGGATCTGGTCCCGGGTGATCGTAAATACGACCTGCGAATTCTCGCCACCACTGAGGTCGAGAAGCGGCTCACCTCCACGGTTCCACACGAAAGCGTCGCGTGGATCGAGAATCGACGCGGGTTCATTGGGATCGCGCACCTTCCAGTAGGCTCCGTCAAAATACTCGACCATCCAGATCGGATCCTGCGCCCCGCGGACCTCTTCGAGTTTGACTCCGTAAGCGACCCGCGCCGGCACCCCGGCCATGTTCAGCAGATCGATCCCCAGCCGAGTCAGGGCATTCGCGCCTGCTTCCCTTTCGTAGTGACGCTTGAGCAGGGCGATTTCCGGAGATGACCCGATCGCCGTAATCTCTCGAAAGACACCGACAAACAGAGTATCGGGGCTCGACGACAATTCCTTGGCTCGACGGACCACGTTATCGGCGGCGGAGCGCAATGATCCGGAGAGGCCCGGATCATCCGGAACCGGGAGTTCGCCGGTATGTGGGATCGGTCCTCCGCTATTTACGCCTCGTTCTCCGAAGCGAACCCGGTAGTAGAGCGCCTGATTGTCGATCTTCTCGTCGGCCGACCAGATGGCAGAATACTCGCCGCTGTCCTCTTCGACGATGAAACTGTAACCGGCCGACCTCGCATCGGAGCCAAGGTTCTCGTCGATGGCGACGGCAGGCAGCGAGAGCCGCGCGTTGACCGGTTTGCCGATGGCGATGAAGCTGACCTTGGCTTCCACCAACCACTCGGTCGGCTTGTTTCCCACCATCAATGGGACTCCGAGCCTGACATGTTTGTAGGCGGCGATTCCTCCCCCCACCAGGGTCAGGGTCAGAACGATGGCGATCAGCTTGATTCGAGAAGCCATAAAAGAATGGAGATGCGTATGGGGAACGCGATCAACGCATCACCTTCTTATCGGCAAGGTAAGCGCGGCTTGGATCGACCCAGCCGAGTTCCTTGATCGTCGTCCGGCCGATCAGGATAGGGCTCAACATGTTAGAGCGATTGTTCAGGGTGAAATCCGCCTTGAGTTTGCGGTCGCCGATCTTGAATCCGAGGCGGACCACTTCGCGGGCTTCCGACTCGCCTGCTGGCTCCTTGATCAAGGCAATTCTCACCAGTGGTGCTTCGATCCGAAGGCGTTGGGAATCCTTCTCGCCTGGATCCGTGACGATGAAGCGCACCCACTTTTTTCCATCTCTTTCAAACAGCTCCTTTTCCTCGGCATGAATTGAGCTGGTCAGCGCTCCGGTATCCAGTTTTGCCTGGAGCTCCTCCTCAATCTTCCCATCGGAAACGATCACATTTTCCCGCCATCCATAGACCTGAACGGGATCTGCCGAGACGGGTCGGGCCACGGCGATGACAGCTTCCGCGTCTTCGGCATTTTTGGGTTCTTCCTTGTCGCCGGGCTCAGTCTTTTCTTCCTTCGCCGGCTCCTTGGAGTCGTCCGCCTTCTTGGCGTCATCGGGTTCCTCTGCCTTCTTCTCCTCGCTGGGTTTGGGCTCGGACTCTGGTTTGGGTTTGGATTCTGATTGCTCGACTTTTTGGGGTTTTTCCTCAGTGACAGCATTGTCGGCGGCTGTTACCAGCCCGCCACCGCAAAAGAGATAGAGGAGGCAAATCAGAACCGTAGAAGCCTTGGATTTATTCGTCACGCGGGCCGACTATCATCATCTGTTATTGGAAAATGCAACGGAATTCCCCGAAAGCCACCTGGGGGCTAATAATTTGTCTGACGAGTCTTACGGCATGCAACTCGCTTCAATTCGAGTCTCCGCGTGAGGCACACGATCTTCAATCGCCGCCATCCTGGGAGGCCAGCTCCAGCGGACGTGAGGGCAAGATTACCCAAGGCTGGCTCTCGGACTTCTCCGACCCTGGAATGACTGCAGCCGTAGAGCGGGCGATGGCTTACAACAGCGATCTCGCTGCGGCAGCGGCGCGCATGCGCGAGGCGGAGTACATCCGCATCGCCGGGCAATCGAGAACCCTGCCAAATGTCGCACTCTCCTCGTCGGGTGCCTACAGCATGGCCGGCAATGGCTCCGCCCCGACCACCGAATCCGAGCGCTACGGCCTCAATATTTCTGCGTCATGGGAAGTCGATGTGTGGAAGCGTTTGAGGGATCTCAACGAGGCAAGCCAGGCTGACGTCGATGCCCTGCGTGCCCTCTATCGGGGAGCCCGCCTCTCGCTCGCTGCCAGCACCGCGAAATCCTGGTGCAACCTCATTGCCGCCGAGCAACAACTCGAGCTGGCGAAGGTCACTCTGGATTCCTTTGAAAGTAACCTCCGCATCAGTGAGCGTAACTACATCGGCACGGGGCAGGGTTCGCTCGATGTTCAGTTCGGCAGGACCAACGTGGCCTCCGCCCGTCGTGCCCTCGAAGCTCGGCGGTTGGAACGGGACGATGCCGCCCGCGGACTTGAGACCTTGTCCGGTCAATATCCATCCGGCAGATCCAGTGCTGGATCCGATCTGCCGAACATGAAGCGGAGTGTCCCGGCAGGGATTCCCGCCGACATGGTGGAGCGCCGGCCCGACCTCGAAGTGGCACGGGCAAGGATCTACGCATCCGCCAAACGCGCCGATGCGATCCGGAAGAACCTTCTGCCAAACATCCGGCTCACCTCAAGCGGCGGAAATTCGGTCGCTCAATTCCAGGACCTCTTCGACCCCAATTGGCTGGCCGCGTCGATTGCTGCGAGCGTCGCCCAGTCCGTCTACAGCGGCGGTGAGCTCACCAACCTCGCGCACGCCGCCGTCGAACGGAACAAGGAACTGATCGCGGATTACACGCAGACCGCCCTCATCGCCTACCGGGAAGTCGAGTCGGCACTCTCCGCAGATGACTCGCTTCGCGCTCAGGAAGAGTTCCTCATTCAGGAAGTCAAGCAGGCCGCACTTGCCGAGAAACAGGCAACTCGTGACTACGCGGACGGCATCGAGGGCTCCGACATTCTCGACGTACTTGAAGCTCAGCGGCGAAACAATAACGCAAAAGCCAGCCTGATCCGGCTTCGAAACGAGCGACTTCAGAACCGGATCGACCTGCATCTGGCCCTCGGAGGCGACTTCAAGACCGCGTGATTCCCAGGAAATTCCCCGCAAGGTTCACTCTCCGCTCTTCGTATTTGGCAAATCATCGTCGTGGGAGCATCTTCCCGCCGCCCGCATCATCTCCATGCTCATCCGCATCCTCATACCGATTCTGATTCTCCTGCTTGGGGGCCTCGCAGCCTTTCAGCTTTCGAAATCCGTGGAGTCACCGAAGATCAGCCATTCGCGCGAGCAGAAATTGAGGTCCGAAGTTACCGAGCTTCGGCGCACCGACTTCCCGCTGATTCTCGAAAGCCAGGGAGTGGTTCGCGCACATCACGAAACCACCCTCACTCCGACAGTTTCAGGGACGGTTGTCAAAATTCACTCAGGCTTTGAAGACGGTGCTTTCTTCAAGATGGATGAAGTGCTTCTCGAGCTGGACCCTGCGGATTTCAAAGCAGCGGAATCCGGTGCTTCATCCCGGCTCGCCCGGGCCGAGGCCGCACTCGCTCAGGAAGAGGCGCGAGCCCGGCAAGCCCGGCTCAACTGGGAGGATCTCGGATACGAAGACGAGCCCTCTGAGCTGGTTCTCAGAATTCCCCAGTTAAAGGAAGCCCGCGCCAATGTCGAGGCCGCCCGAGCCGACCTTGATCAAGCCGAACGCAATCTTCTGCGCACCAAGGTCAGGGCCCCATTCGATGGCCGCGTCCGGAGCCGGGTCATCGGCCTGGGAGAGGCCGTCGGGGCTTCCACGCCACTCGGCGCGATCTTTGCCACGGACTTTGCCGAAATCCGGCTTCCGCTTACCCCTGAGCAACTTGCCTTTGTCGACCTCCCAACCCACCCCGGCGATCCGGAAGTTGCGGTCACTCTGGCCGACGCCCTTGGCGCCACGCCCGGTGAGGAGCCAACGACATGGAAAGCGCGCATCGTTCGCTCCGAGGGCACCCTCGATGAGTCGTCGCGCGAACTTTTTGCCATCGCCCGCATCGATGACCCCTTCGGTCAAATCAGCGGCAAGCCCCCCCTCCGTGTAGGTCAACCGGTTCGAGCAACCATCGAAGGCGACATTCTTGAAAAGGTCTTCGTCATCCCTCGGGATGCGCTCCGCGGCATCAACACCGTCTATCTCGTGAACCGTGATGAGCCGGCGATCCAGCGCACCAAGATCGCCCCCATCTGGTCGAACGCCGAAACGCTCATCGTTCGCGAGGGTCTTGAAGAGGGTCAGTGGCTTTCAGTGACCCGCCTCCCCTACGCCCCCGACGGCGCGCCGGTCGAAGTGGTTCATCCCACGACATCCGCAGCGACCCCTGACCAGAGCACGGACTCCTGACTGCTCTCTTTTTATAACTAATTGGCGGCAAGACGTCGCAGTGGGAGCTTTTGGGAAAAACGCATCAATCGTAGCCCACACCACTCGTGGTTTTGCTTAGGTTTTCTTAAATTTAAATTGCGCTAAGCAAAAGTTTTTGAAACTCTTCGCGGCGTTATGAAGAACTTGTCTTTGCTCGCCCTTCTGCCCCTTCTCTCGCTGGTTCAGCCGGCAGGAGCTGAAACCAGCACGGCGATTCTTGAAAGGCGTTGTTCCGAACAGGAGCGTCAGATCCAGCAACTTGAGGAGGAGAACAGCCGTCTTCGCAGTCTTCTGGAGACGGCCACTAAGATGGATGCTCCCAAGAAGGCAAACCCCTCTCCGAAGGTGGATACCCAGGCGCCTGCCGCACCGAGCACCGCGTCGAAGCCTGTTTATTATACCGTTTCCCAAGGCGACACCTTGAGCCGAATCGCAGGCAAGAACGGCACGACTGCCGAGTCCCTCGCGCACCTGAACAACCTCAAAGTCGACGGTCTCATTCGACCCGGACAGAAGCTCAAGCTCCCTCAAAGCGCCGTGGTACCCAGCAGATCATCGGGCAGCAGTGCCGAGATGGTCGCATCGAGTCCTGCAAATCGTGGGGGCACTCACACCGTGAAGCAGGGCGAAACTTTTTTCGGCATCGCCCGCAAGTATGGTCTCAGCGTTGAAACGCTCACCGCCGCCAATCCGAAGGTGGATCCCCGTGCGCTGCGCATCGGTCAGAGCCTTCAGTTAGTTCCCGGAGCTTCGGCTCCGGTGGCCGCAAGCAAGGCCGCACCCGCGCCAAAATCCCAGCCAGCGCCTTCGCCGGCAGCGGAGACCTCGTCGAAGCCGGTGAGCAACCAACCCAAGATCCGCTCCGTCCGGATCGATAAGGAAATCACTTTCGGGGACTTTGCTGCAGCCCACAGCATGGAACCCGCAAAACTGAATGCCCTGAACGGCCTCCACCTCGAGTCCAGCACAGTCCTTGCGAAGGGATCGGAGCTCTATGTTTCCGCTCAGCCCTAGTAAAATAGAGCTCCGCTTTCCTTGGATGGCCCGATGCAGGGCATGGCACCCCACTCGGAACTCCGGTTCCGAGTGGGCTTTTTGTTTCCTTTCGAAACCAGAGGATCAAGGAGCAACCGGAAGGCGCTCGGGCAGATCAACCTTCTCAAAAAGGAAGCCGTTCTCCTTGTAGATCTTGAGACGGAAATGGGTCGCGGTGGAAAGTACGCCATCCATCGTACTCAGCTTTTCGGAAACAAAGCGAGCCACCTCACGCAGATCTCGACCTTCGACGACCACCATCAAATCGTAGCCGCCGCTTGCCAAATAGCAGCTCGTTACCTGCTCGAAGCGCGCGATGCGCATCGCAAGCCGGTCAAAGCCACCACCCCGCTCGGGTGTCAGCTTCACCTCGATGAAGGCGGAGACATCATCATCTCCGGCGCGGTCGGGATCGACCACCGCCTGATAGCCGGCAATGGTTCCATCCTTTTCCCAGGCGGCGATGCGAGCCCGGACATCATCCTCGGTCAGGGAAAGCGTCTCCGCCAACTCCTTGTGGGTGTAGCGGGCCTTGAGGCGAAGGAGTTGCAGTAGTGGATCTATGGACATCTTGGTTTTGAATAAATTTGCTCGGGAAATCAGTCACCCAGGGAAATGCCGATGGCGCGGGCGGCTCCGACCATTTCGCCATCCGGCTCGACGACGCGGAGCTGGTTGACGGCGTCCTCGATCGGCACGGAGTCCACGTGATAGGCTTGATAGCTTACCATTCGACCGAAGCGACCTTCTTCCGCCAGCTTGATGGCCATCACGCCGAAGCGGGTGCCGAGAATCCGGTCGAGCGCGGTGGGTGCCCCGCCCCGTTGGAGGTGACCAAGGGTGCAGGCACGGGTTTCCTTACCGGTGAGTTTCTCAATCCGGTGGGCCACAATTTCCCCAATGCCTCCCAGCCGGACTTCCCCCCCGGTGTTCTCATTGAGTGTCACGATCTCACCGTCGGGCAGCTTGGCTCCTTCGGCGACGACCACCAGCGTGCTGTGATATCCTTGCGCATCGCGCTGACGGATCACCTCGGCAACCTTATCGGTGCTGAAGGCAATTTCTGGCAACAAAATGACATTCGCACCACCCGCGATGCCACCCCACAGAGCGATCCATCCCGCATGGCGGCCCATCACTTCGAGGACCATCACACGCTTGTGACTTTCCGCGGTCGTGTGAAGTCGGTCGAGCGCGTCAACCACGGTGCTGACGGCGCTGTCGAACCCGAAGGTCATCGCCGTCGCCTGCAGATCGTTGTCGATGGTTTTCGGCACCCCAATGATTGGCCAGCCTTCGCGGTAGAGCTGCAATCCCGTGGTGAGTGAGCCGTCGCCTCCGACGATGATCAGGGCGCGAATCTCGAGCTGATCGAGGGTCCGTTTTGCTTTGGCGACAATTTCTGCGGGGACTTCGGAGACGTTTCCCTTGCCGATTTTCGCCGCGAAATTCCCCTTGTTGGTGGTTCCAAGAATGGTCCCGCCGAGCTTGACGATCCCGATGG
Organism: Haloferula chungangensis; assembly: GCF_042664875.1. NCBI lineage: Bacteria > Pseudomonadati > Verrucomicrobiota > Verrucomicrobiia > Verrucomicrobiales > Verrucomicrobiaceae > Haloferula > Haloferula chungangensis. The sequence continues at coordinate 851,673 of NZ_JBHTBS010000001.1, forward strand.
TATCCTTGGGTTTGAGCACCTTGTAGTCGCCAGGAGGCAGCAGTCCTTCGAAGCCATCCTTGAAGCCGATCACTTCCCATCCGAGCTGATCGGCTGCGCCGACGACTCCGTGAATCACGGCATTGAGTCCGGGGCAGTCACCCCCACTGTTTAGAATTCCGATACGCATGGTCAAATATTGTGGTTAGAAATTGTTAGATCGCGTTCAGCTCGGGATGGCGGCCCTCAGCGAGGATTGGGGACATTGAGGATTTCGCGATTGCGATCCTTGATGGGAGCCCCTGAGTTGACCCACTGGTCGTAGACGGCCCATCCGGATGGAATGAGGGATTTTGCCCGGTCAAAGCGATTGGGGGTGTTGAGCAGCACGATCATCAGGCGTCGCGGCGTCACGCCCTTGCTGCCATCCGGTTTGGTCCGAATCAGAGGGTCGCGTTCGACCGAGATGGAAAGGCATTCACCTGCGGCCTGAGTCGTCCCGGTTTTCACCCCCAGGATGACATCGGAGACGAGCTCGTTGGTGTTCTTGAGATTGAAGGCCCGCGCGCCTTCAGCCCCCGTCACCGACACCTTGCGTTCCTTCTGCCGCGACATGAAGGTGAAGCCTGGTCGGCGCATCGCGTAGATCGAAAGCTTGGCCATATCGGCAGCGGTGGAAAGCCCCGCCTTGCCGTTGATTTCCAGCCCATGGGGGTTGATGAAGGTGGTTTTTTTCATCTCCAGAGCTTCGGCGAGATGGTTCATTTCGACGATAAAGGCTGCGATCGGATCGCCCGAGCGGCCTTTTCGCGCCAGAAACTCCCTGCCCACGTGGTCGGCGAGGGTCAGCGCGGCCATGTTATCAGAGCCCAGCAGCGTAGAATAGAGGGCATTTCGCAGCGTAAGACGCTCTCCCGGCTGAAGATTCATCGGATTCGCGCCAGGGCTGGTCGCCACGGCCGGAGGAACCACCGCTTCCCGGGTGTCGAGATCGATTCCTGCGGCTTCCGCCCAGTCAACGACCATCACACCAGTCGCAATCTTGGTCAAGCTGGCAACCGGCCGCTTCACGGTGGAGTTCTTGGCTATCAACACCTTACCCGAATGGGCTTCGACCACCATCATGGCGTCGTTTCCCTGTGCTGAGGCCAGCTTGGGATTGAAAATACAGGCAGCGGCAGCGAGGCAGATAAATGCACGAATCATGGTCGACGGCCCGCAATGTAGCGAGCGACCAGCCCGGCTCAACCCCAAAGCCTGAGAATACAATTCGCGCCTTGCCATGCCCCCCCCAGCCCTTAGCTTCCCGCGCGTCGGGGGACCTTTCGGATCCGCAGAAAATGGACGGGAGTCCCCGACTTTCAATACCGGGTCGCATACGCGCCGCCCCCGGGTCTTTTCGGAGAAATCACCGTCCCGCTTCGCAAGGGTTGATTCTCCCCGGCAACAAAAAGCCGGAAGTCCCGCCGGGAAGCCAACCGCCGATCAGAGACATTTCCTATAAAGACTCTGCCAGCGGAAATCGGACCGCATGGACCCGCCACAATGCAACAAACACATGTCAAACGAAACATCCGATAGCCAGGGCAGCGGCGGCCAACGCCGACGCTCCCGTGGCGGAAGAAACAGAAATCGCAACCGTCGCACGAATCAGGACGGTAGCCCACGCAACGACAACCGCGAAGGTGGTCGCGATGGCGGCAACCGCGAAGGCGGCCGTCAACGCAGCGGCAACCGCGGTGGCAGTCGTCGTGAGAGCCAAGACGGTCAAGGCCGCACCCACGAGCGTCGTCAGCCGAAACCAGCACCCCTCACCTGGTGGCAGAAATTGCTCAAATCGATCGGCCTCTACAAAGAGCCCGTTCCACCGAAGCGTGCTGAGCGCGGCGAGCCGAAATCCAACACCCGCGTGGCCACAGGCGGCGCGGAGTCGGGCGAGCCCAAGAAACGCGGCGAACGCAAGCCACGCAAATCCCGTCGCGAGCCCCGCGACAACGACGAGCACCGTGAGCGCCGCCCGCCGGAAAACATCAATGTGGAGTCCAATCGACTCTACCTTGGCAACCTCTCCTACGAAGCCTCCGAGAGCGATCTCGAAGAGCTCTTCAAAGGCATCGGCAATGTCCGTCGGGTTGAGATCGTTTACAACCGTCAGACGCATCGTTCGAAAGGCTACGGCTTCATCGACATGATGAATAAGGACGAAGCCACACGCGCCGTGGAGGTTCTTCACGACCAGTTCTTCATGGGACGCCGTCTTGTGGTGAATGGAGCCAAGTCACAAGGCCCGGCCGATGGTGAGGACGAGGAGTCCAACGAGCCGAAGGAAGCACCGAAGCCTGCGACAGAAGCACCGGCAGCCGAGGAAGCCCCGACCATCGAGGAAGCTCCTCCGGCCGAGGAGCCGAAGGTCGAGGAATTCAAGCCTTGATTCAGTAGCCTCATTTCAACGCTCCGCCCGCTTGTCCGGGCGGGGCGTTTTTTGTTTCCTCACCGGAAGCCATGCCATCACTTCATCCCATCTACCTCTGCGGACCGACCGCCTCGGGCAAAAGTTCGCTCGCCATTGCGCTCGCCCGGCAGCTCGGTGGTGAAGTTGTGAATGCGGATGCCTTTCAGCTCTATCAGGGGCTGGAAATCCTGACAGCAGCCCCATCGGCGGAAGAGCAGTCGAGCGTTCCCCATCATCTCTACGGAGTTCTCACCTCCGATCAGACCTGCGATGCCATGCGTTACCGCAGCCTCGCGCTTCCCGTCATCGAGGAAATCATTTCCCGCAATGCCGTCCCCATCGTTACGGGTGGTTCGGGCCTATATCTGAAATTTCTTACCCACGGCCCCTCACCTTTGCCAACGGGGGATCATGCTTATCGCGAGACCCTCGCTCCCCTTTCACTCGAGGAACTTGCCGCTCGACTGCAAGTCCTTGACCCGGTCGAAGCGTCGAGGACTGACCTTCAGAACCGACGCTACCTCACCCGCGCCATTGAGATCTGCGAGCTGAGCGGACAGCCTTGCTCCGCACTCCGGGATCGCTGGGAGACGATCACTCGGGAGGTCACCGCCGGTCTCCGTGGTCTCTTTATTCAGCGCGAGCGCCCCGACCTCCACCGTCGGATCAACCTCCGCACCACTCAAATGCTCGATGGCGGCGCACCCGACGAAGTCCGCAATCTTGCCGGAGCCTCGTCGACCTTTGAGAAAGCCATTGGCTTTCGTGAAATCACCGCGCTCAACGAGGGCCGGCTCAGTCGGGAAGAATGCACCGAGCGAATCCAAGCCGCCACCCGTCAGTATGCCAAGCGCCAGGAGACCTGGTTTCGCAGGGAAGATTGGCTCCGCCCGCTGCTTTGGGCCCCGGATTCTCCGATGCCTCTCGAGGCGGCCCTCGAAATCCTCGGGGTTGGCTGACTCCCTCCGGCTCTATCAGGTTTTGACGAGTCGCCAAACCCTGTCCAAAATACCGCCATGCAAGCCGCGCAGTTCGAACACGCCATCGAGAGTATTCTCAAGCGCGACAAACGATTCGACCCTCACGCCTATCTTTTCCTGAAGGACTCGCTCGATTTCACGCTCAAGCGTGCCGCTGAGTCCAACGAGGGAAATGCCCGTCACGTGTCGGGCCAGGAACTCCTATTTGGATTTCGGGATCTCGCGTTGCAGGAATTCGGCCCGATGTCCGGCACCTTGATGAGCGAGTGGGGAATCACGTCTTCGCGAAATATCGGCGAGATGGTGTTCCAACTCATTGAAGAACAGATGTTTGGCCGGCAGGACTCGGACACCCTCGAGGACTTCGATGATGTTTTCGATTTCGAGGAGGCATTCGTCGCACCATTCCTCCCCCAGCGGAGCACCGCGAAACGCTAACTACGCGGGGTCGCCGAGAAGGTCCTTCAGCAGGGCGACCATTTCCGCCGCAGCACGCTGACCTGTTTCCACGACATCGTGGTGGTCCAACTGGGCGCCCGGCATGCCGGCCGCCCAGTTGGTGAGACAGGAAAGGCCGAGGACCTGCATGCCCAAGGCGCGCGCCTGAATGGCTTCGAGCACCGTGCTCATACCCACGGCATCTGCTCCCAGCATGCGCAGCATCCGCACTTCGGCAGGCGTCTCGTACTGCGGTCCTCGTAGACCGGCATAAACTCCTTCATACAAGTTCATCCCACGCGCTTCGGCTTTCCGACGCAGCCGGTCCCTCCAGCTTTCGCTGTAGACCTCGCTTAGATCGACAAACTGCGGAGCGCCTTCCAGCGGCGAAGTTCCCGTGAGGTTGAGATGGTCGGAGAGCATCATCCAGGCACCCGCCTCGAAGCCGGCATTCACCGAACCGGCGGCATTGGTAAGAATCAGGCTTCCGACTCCCCGCTCGTGCATCCATCGGACGCCTTGAGTGAGCGCCTGTGCGGAGTGGCCTTCGTAAAGGTGAACGCGCCCTCGCATCACCACCACCTCCCGGCCTGCGAAGCTGCCTAACAGAAATGCTCCCTCGTGGCCTGGCACCGTTGAAACGGGCAGGCCAGCTTTTGAAAATGCCACTGTTTCCCGGACATCCACCTGGTCCGCCAACGAACCCAAACCCGACCCCAGCACCAGTCCGATCGCTTCACTCATCGGAGGATTGAATCTCCTGCTCGGAAAATAGCACTCCCAAACTTCCGATCATCGGCGGAGTGGCGAATAAGGCATCAGGCAAGGTATGCCTTGAGCATCCAGACCGCCTTTTCGTGCACCTGGGTGCGAGCGATCATCAAGTCTTCCGTCTCATCATCGCCCGCATCCGCAGCGGCCTCGCGAGCATTCTTCAGGCTCTCAATGACTTTCTCATTCGCCTTGGCCAGATGAGCGACCATTTCGTTAGCCGGAACGTCCTCGGCGATTTCCTCCATTCCGGAGAGTTTCGCGAGCTTCGAGAGTCCGCCAGGTGCCAAGGCTCCCAGCGCGCGAATCCGTTCGGCAATCTCATCCACGGCGACGAAGATCTCGTTATATTGTTCTTCAAAAGCCGCGTGCAGGGCGAAGAACCCCGGCCCCCTCACGTTCCAATGGCAGAGGTGGGTCTGACCAAGAAGAGCATAGGAATCGGCAACTACTTGGCGGAGGGCGGTGATGACAGGTTTGGCTTCAGACATGCTTCCCTGATAGCATAGCTAACAGAGAGTGCAACTTACGGTTTTGGAACGGCGTTTTCCGTCTTGCTCTCAAGCTTCTTCGGCTCGTCCTTCTTCAAATACTCATCCAGCGGCACGAGAAGATCCTTTCCATCCATCATCTTATCGGAAAGTGCCTGCGCTTCGGCAATGAGGTCCGGGGTGAGTCCTCGGGTGCCGGAGATATTCTTTCGGGCGTTGTTAGCAGAAGAGTTGTCGAGCGTGACCGAGACCAACAACAAGGCCACGCCGGCTACCTTGTCCACTTTGACTCCGTCACCCCGCACATGGAGCATTCCGAGATTTCCAATCGCCAGGGGATCCCCCTGCTTCGAGGCCTTGCGGTACCATTCGTTGGCCTTCTCGAAATCGACCTTGGTCCCCCGACCGTTTTCGTAGAGCACTCCGAGGTTGAATTGCGCGAGCGGGTTGCCCTGCTCGGCGGACTTCCGGTACCAGCTCACCGCCTCCTTTTCATCCTTCTCCACCCCGATTCCCTGCTCGAACATCAGGGCGACATTGAACTGAGAATCGGCATGACCGTCATCCGCCGATGCCCGGAATTCCTTGTAGGCAAGCGGAAGGTCATTGGCCTCATAAGCGGCGATGCCCTTCTCGAAATCCGCATGGGCTGGAATCGTCGATAAGGAAATGGCGAAGAGGATGGCGGATTTAAAAGTCGAGATCATGTGGAGTCGGTGGTCGAGGGATGGGTCGTGCGATGAAGCATTTGGTGCGAGAGATGAAGCCGTCTGGCTCGTTGTCTCAATGGTGCGACGCCTCAGAAGCGCCGCTGGGAATGTGGATGCTGGCAACCATGTCTTGAACTTCCTGAGGTGGCGCCGGGGTGAAGGCACAGACGACGAAGGACACCACGAAATTGATCAGCATGCCAACGAAGCCGATTCCCTCCGCCTCGATTCCAAAGAGCAGATGTTCCTTATGGCCGCCAAGGAACTGGAAATAGACGATATATCCAATGGTGAATGAAACCCCCGCAAGCATGCCGGCCATCGCGCCCTCCTTGTTCATGCGCTTGTAAAAAATCCCGATCAGAAGTGTCGGGAAGAACGAGGCCGCCGCCAGGCCGAAGGCAAAGGCCACCGTCTTGGCAATGAAGGCGGAAGGTGGGTTGATTCCGAAGTAGGTCGCCACCGCCAAAGCGACGAAGGAGGCAATCCGGGCGTAGTTCACTTCCTCCTTATCGCTCAGATCCGGTTTGATGATCTTCTTCATCAGGTCGTGCGAGATGGAGGTGGAGAGCACCAGCAGGAGTCCGGCAGCCGTCGAAAGCGCGGCAGCGATGCATCCGGCCATCAGTAGCGCGATCACCCACTTGGGAAGGTTTGCCATGCTGGGATTCGCCATCACCATGATGTCGTTGCCGAACCACAGTTCATTGGGGTTGGAATCGTCGGCCTTGTTGGCGAGGAGACGTTCTCCGCTGGCTCCGATGCGCTGGTTCTCAGGCGCGTCGTAGGCGGGGTACGATGGCGCAGCACCTTGGAAGACACTATCGGTACTGGCCTCCGATTTTCCCGGGCCGGAGTATTGAATCCTTCCATCCCCGTTCTTGTCGACCCATGCCATCTGACCGGTCGCTTCAAACTCCTGGAACCAGGCTGGTGCCTCACTGTAGCTCGTTCCGTTGAGCTTCTGAATGAGATTCACCCGCGCAAAGGCCCCGATGGTAGGAGCTGTTAGATAGATGACGGCAATGAACAGCAGGGTCCAGCACGCGGAGATGCGCACGGCCTTGACGCTTTTCACCGTGAAGAACCGGACGATGACGTGAGGCAGACCGGCGGTGCCGCACATCAGCGCCGCAGTGATGCAGAACATATTGATCGTCGACATCTTTCCCGAAGTGTATTCCGCAAAGCCCAACTCGGTGTTGATGCTGTTCAGCTTTTCAAGGAAAGGGACGGTCTCCTCTCCTGCCGTGTAGTTCCCGATGAGACCCAACTGCGGAATGAAATTGTTTGTCAGCGCGATGGCGATGAATATGGCCGGAATCGTGTAGGCGAACGCCATGACGCAGTACTGCGCGACCTGAGTGTAGGTGATGCCCTTCATCCCACCGAGACCTGCGTAGAAGAAGACGATGGTGGCTCCGATGATCACTCCGGATGGAATGCCAATTCCGAACAACTGGGAGAAGACCACGCCCACGCCCCGCATCTGTCCCATGATGTAGGTCATGCAGATGAAAATGGCGCAGACCACCGCAATGGCGCGCGCGACTTTCGAATAGTAGCGATCACCGATGAAGTCCGGCACGGTTGCTTTGCCGAACTTCCGCAAATAGGGGACCATTAGAATGGTCAGCAGCACGAAGCCACCGGTCCATCCCATCAGGAAGCGTGATGCATCATAACCGCTGATCGCCACCGTGCCGGCCATGGAAATGAAGGTCGCGGCAGACATCCAGTCCGCCGCCGTGGCCATACCGTTTGCGAGTGGCGAAACACCCCCTCCCGCGGTGTAATACTCCGAAGTGGATGCAGCACGGCTCTTGACGGCAATCCAAATGTAGAGCGCGAAGGAAAGGCCGATGAAGACGAAGTTGAGTGTATCCTGGGTCATCTTGTGGGTTTCCAATTACTTGCTTTCCGAGTAGCCGTGCTTGGCATCGAGGCGGTTCATCAGAATGGCGTAGACGACCAGGAGAACGATGAAGCTGATGATCGATCCCTGCTGGGCCATCCAGAATCCGAAGGGCGCGTGACCGATGGACGGGGCATTGGCATCGAGCCAATCGCGGAACAGAATGCCGCACCCGAAGCTCACCGCGAACCAAACGACTAACAGGCCAAGAACGATTCGCAAGCAGGCCCGACGGTGGGCAATGGGATGGTCGATTTTCATCAATACGGGTTGGTGGGTTTTGGAGTGCTGTCGCCAGGAGCAAACCCCTTTTCAAAAAAGGACTCCAATAACAGAACACTGCGACGCTAGCTTTCCTCCTTACCTTGCCAAGAATTTCCTTTTGCCCCGTGAGGCGGGCGTGGTGAATCGGGTGAATCCGCTAGCGTCTCTCCCGAAGCCTCTCCTGGATGCGGGACGCGAGGGCTTCCATGTGGGGCACATCCGCACCCGCCAGCTTGGCTTGTCGTAGAGGCTCTGCCCAGATGGCATCGAATTCGACTTCACGGCCTTCGACATAATCGATCATGCTGGAAGGTCGGTAGGCGTCCATCCCCTTGGTTCGGTCGATTTCAAAATCGACCACGGCCGGATCAATTTCACATCCCAGCGCGCGAGCTGCTCGAATCACATCGCCCATGACCGCCCGAATTTCAGATTTGGTCTCCGGATCAGCGAGGAGCCGATCCGTCGTCACGCCTCCTTCCGCAATCGAGAGTCCATTGAACGGTGTGTTCCATACCAGCTTCCGCCATTGGGCGGTCTTGAGGTCATCGGAAAACTCCGCCGGGATGTTGGCCGACTTGAATCGTCTAACAAGCTCTTCAGCCTTGGATCCGGCGGGCGGCGCAAGCCAATCGCCAATCGTCACCTTCCCGCCTGCGGTGTGCTTCACGAAGCCTTCCGAAAGTCGGTTGAGGCAGACAAAACACAGCCCGCCCATCACCCGTTCGGGGCCAACGATCTCTGCCAGACGTTCGCAGTTTCCGAGGCCGTTCTGCAAGGTCAGCAGCTGCGTTTCTTCATGACACAGGGGTGGGAGGACCGACTCAAACAGGTCGTTCGCTGTCGCTTTCCAGGCGACGATGATCAAATCCACCGGGCCGATTTCCTCGGCAGTCCGAAAGGCTTTCACCGGCTTTAAAACTGCATCGCCGTGAACGCTTTCCAGACGGATACCCTGCTCTTCGACGGCCTCGTAATCCGAGCGCAGGAGAAAGCTCACATCTTCCCCATTGAGTGCAAGTCGGGCTCCATAATAGAGGCCCACCGCACCCGCGCCAACGATGGCAATCCGCTTCATCTCAAAGTCCCCGGTATTCGGTTGCCAATTGTTTGGCGATTTTCACCGTGTTGCGGTGGATCTTTGCCGTGAACTCGCTTTGGCGATTGAAGCCACCGCCGTAGAGAACCGCCACCGGCACTTGGTTCCCCAGGAAGGCACGGAGTAGTACTTCGTCGCGACGCGCCAGATCCTGCACCGACAGATACATCTCGCCGAAGCGGTCATTCTGATGGTTGTCCGCCCCGGCCACCCAGATTACCAGATCAGGCGAAAAAACATCGAGCGCCGCCGCCAAAGTACTGAAAAGCTGTTTCAGATACATGCCTCCTTCGACGTAGCGGACCGTCTCGACATCCATCGAACTCCCAACTCGCTCCTCCTTGGAGAATCTTCCAACGTGGATCGAATAGGTGTAAACCCGGGGATCATCCGCCAAAATCGCAGCCGTTCCATTTCCCTGATGGGCATCGGTATCCACGACCATCACCCGAATCCCGGGTCGCCGCATCTGCAGGTCGCGAATCGCCACCGCGACATCATTGAAAACGTTGTAGCCCTCGCCGTGATTGCTGAAGGCGTGGTGCGTGCCGCCCGCCAAACAGACCGCGACGCCCTCCGCCAGCGCCGCATAGCAGGTCTGACGGGTCGCCTCCACTTCGGTCGCGCTGCGCTGGTAGAGCTTTCTGCTGACCGGCAGTCCGAGCTGCATCTGCTCCTTCGTATCCAGGTGTCCCCGATAAATCCGCGAGAGATAGGCGGGATCGTGGACGGATTGGAGCACATGCTGCGCCGCCTGACCCACCTCCACGACTTCTTCCGGCCGCAGGATTCCGCCTTGAAGGAGCATGTCCTTCGATTCTCGGAATTTCGCCATGGGGAACGGATGCCCCAAGGGTAATTCCAGCTCCAGGTTCTGTGAATAAAAGCAACGCATCGGCCACCGCTACGCAATCACACATGCCCGCCGTTGACTAATGAAATGTCCGGCTTTCGATGCCTGCCAGATCCCGCCTGCTCGGAGGCCAGACGCTACCGGATCTCCAGCTCTCCCGAGTTTTCGCTCCAGATCCACACTTCGTCACCGCCCCTGCCGGCACGTTTTTCGAAAACAAACCATCCATAGGTTTCGTTCCAGTGGAAGTCGTAGCAACGAACCCGGCGGACTTTGGAACCATCTTCACTGACCGGGTGGATCGCGGTGACCCGACGGACGTGGCTCGCTTCGAATTTCCCGTCGGTCTTGGTTCCTGAAATGATGGAGGCAATCGCAATGGGAGTCTCCGCCATATCATTGAGCGAGGCGATCAGCTTGACCGCCGCTTTTGGGTCAAGCTCGTTGACGGGCTGAGCATCGATTGCCGAACTGAGCAGCAGCAATCCCAACAGAGGCGATAGAATTTTGTTCATCCGTGCTATAACGACAGAACCCGCCGGAATATTCACTCCAATATTTCTTCAAAGACGCCACCACCCAGAAGTCTCCCGCCATCGTAGAAGGCGCAGATCTGGCCGATGGCAAGAGCGCGCTGCGAATTGCTGAAACTGACCTCGATCCCGCCATCGACCGGCTCGATCCGGCACGGCTCGGGTTTGGCCCGGTAGCGAGGGAGGGCTTCAAGCTTCATCGGACGATCGAAGCTCTCATTGATCGTCGAAAGGGTTCCAACCCTGCAGCGCCTGGCGTAAAGCCCGGTCGTTCCGGATTCGTCCCAGCCCACAATCAATCGATTGCTTTCCAAATCCTTGCCGACCACCACGTAGGCCATCCCATCACGCGGCGAAGCGACGCCGTGTCCTTTCCTCTGGCCGAGGGTGTAGAGGTGCAGGCCGTCGTGCCTGCCGAGAACCTTGCCGGAGGTGTCGACAATCTCGCCGGGCTTGTCCGGCAGGTAGTGGCGGATGAAATCGCGCATCTTGATCTCCCCGATGAAGCAAATCCCCTGGCTGTCCTTCTTGCCCGCGGTGATCAGGTCATGTCGGCGGGCGACTTCACGGACTTCCGGCTTGAGCATTTCCCCCACCGGGAAAAGCGCATGCCTGACCTGCCTCTGGGTCATCATGGCGAGGAAGTAGCTTTGGTCCTTGTTCGGGTCCGCCCCTTTGAGGACAGCGGCTTGGCCATTGCCGAGGACGCGCCGTCGGGCGTAGTGCCCGGTGGCCACCGATTCAAATCCCTGCTCAAGGGCATAGTCGAGGAAGACCCCGAATTTCATCTCGCGATTGCACCAGACATCGGGATTCGGGGTGATGCCACTGCGGTAGCCTTCCACGAGGTAATCGACGATGCGCTCTTTGTACTGATCGATCAGATCGACCACGCGAAACTCGATTCCGAGCTTCCGGGCCACGGCCAGCGCGTCTTCCAGATCCGTCTCCCACGGGCAGTCGCCGGGCAAGCCTTCCGCATTCACCCAGTTCTTCATGAATGCCCCCGTAACCTCATGTCCCTGCTCAATCAACAAGGCGGCAGCTGCCGAGCTATCGACACCGCCTGAAAGTCCCACCAACACCTTCGCCATGCCGCTGATTCAAAACACCCCCCACCCGCTGCCAAGTGCCGAATTGGCATAAATCGAAATTGGAAAATTGATCATTCGGATTTCGAAGCTCAGCTTCGGCCCGTGTCCGCAACTGCCCGCTCACCTCTCTCCGGCTGTACCATTCTGATTCTGGCCGTCCTGATGCTCGTGTTCCTCATCGGATTTTCGATCTGGACACCCTTTCGCCAAGCCACCGAAATCGAAAAGTTCACCAAGGAAGCTCCCGAACCACTGCCGGTCCTTTCGCTGGAAGCGGAGGAAATCGCCGCCCGCGATTTCAAGGAGCGTCTGGAGCTATTTCGCAGCGATCTTTCCGATGAGGAAAAGGAAGCCCGGATCGAGATGAGCGCCAAGGACCTGAATCTCGCGGTCGCGATGTTCCCTGCCCTGGAAGAACTCCGGAAGTCTTTCCTCGTTGAGAAAATTGAGGACGGCGAACTGGTCATCGATATCTGCTACCAGCTCAACGGCCGTCCTCGCCTTGCCAAGGAAGGCGAAGACGGACCGATTACCGCCGACCCCCGCTACTTGATCGGCACCATTCACGGTCACCCGATGTTGACCAAGCGCGAGCTCGTCCTGCAGGTCGACCGTCTCGAGGTGCCCAATGCCGAAGTCGCCGAAGGCTTCATGGGACATTTCTCAACCTTGCGGATTTTTGAGAAGAGCCTCAAAGACCCGGAAATCGGTCCTGTGATGGCCAAATTAACCTACGCTGGTCTCGAAGGGGATAAGTTGGTGCTCGCTCGAATCCCCGGTGATCCGATCCCGGATGTGGTCACGGATGAGGTTTTCATGAAAAGTGGCGGGAAAATTGCTGTATTCCTCGGCGGAGCAGCCCTCATTTTCATCGTCCTCGCAGGAACGGTGCTGTATTTGGGTTACCGAAAGCAGCTTCAGAAACTTCAGGAGTCTGAAGAGACAAACTCAGGTAATCCTGACGCTAATGAGCCGTAATAAGAAAAAAGTCACCGACTCATCCTCGATCCAAATCATGAAATTCACCGTTACTCGATTAACTCTCCTATCTGTCGGCCTCGCCGGCGGGCTGATTGCCGCGCCGGAAGGCACTGCCAATGCAGGGACCCGTGCCCCAAGCATCGAAATCGATTCGTCCCACAAGCACGCCGCAAAGGACAAGAATCACGAGCATCAGCACGGCAGCGAGGCGGCCAAGGAAAAGAAGGGAAAAGACGAGAAGAAGCCGGTTGTCGACCCAGCCAAGAAGGAGAAACTTGACCGCGCCGCCAAAGCGCAGGAACTCATGAAGAAAGAGCAGGAGCGCCTGGCTCTTGAAAACTCTCTGGCAGACGAGAAGTTCAAGAAGGAAACTCACAAACTCCGCAATCAGATCGCTCGACTGAAGATTGAGAAGGAACTCATGACCGAGCGCCTCGCCCATGCCGCCGCCGAAAGAGCCGTCGATGAGGAGGCAAAGAATGCCAAACTGAAGGCGGAAAGCCGCCGACTCGCCCGCCAGGCAGAACTTGAAAAGGCGCGTGCCGAACTGCTCGCCAGCGAACTGAAATCCGCGCAAGCCGAAGCGGGAATCAAGATTGCCAAGCTTCAGGGACAGATCCAGGAGATCGAAACCGAACAGAAGCGCAAGGACTACGCCAGTGGCCAGCCCGAATACCTCAAGAATCCTCTTAAGAAAGACGGCACGCTCGTCATTTCAGATCGCAGGATCGCCCTTAATGGACCGATCGGCAGCGGGACCGCTGACCACATCACGGATCGCATTCACTACTTCAACAACCAGAACGAGGAACAGCCGATCTTCATCGTTATCGACGAATGTCCGGGCGGATCGGTGATGGCCGGCTACCGCATTTTGAAGTCGATGGAAGCCAGTGAGGCCCCAATTCACGTCGTCGTGAAATCCTTCGCAGCCTCGATGGCCGCAGCGATTACGACCTTGGCCGAAGAGTCCTACGCCTATCCCAATGCAGTGATTCTCCATCACCAGATCAGCGCGACGGTATTCGGGCGCTTGAACCTCACCCAGCAGGCGGAATTCCTCAAGGAAAGCAATCGCTGGTGGGACCGTCTCGCGACTCCGATCGCGGATAAAATGGGCCTTACCAAGGAAGAGTTCATCAAGAAAATGTATGAGCAATCGACCAGCGGTGACTGGAGCGAGTTTGGGGTGGAAGCCCAGAAACTGAGTTGGGTGAAACACATCGTCAACGGAGTCGATGAAACCTCATTCCGCCAGAATCCAGACGCCAAGTCCGCCAAAGAGAAATCCGCGGCTCAACGCAGCGCCTTCCAGGAATCAATCGATGAGGAAGGTCGCCCCGTGATGTACCTGCCGCGCATCAACTCGAAGGACGTCTACTTCCTCTACAATCCAGACGGCTACTACCGCGTTCGCTAAGTTATCGAATCGCTGCTAATCTCCGGGGTGGAACCTTCATCAGAGGTTCCACCCTTTTTGTTGGGAGTGCTCCGTCGGTTTGCGACAAGCCGAGCCCGACTCTAGCAGAGTAATCATGACCGCGATCAGCACGACGATGCTCTAACAAGGCGGAGACAGACTGACAACAACCGCTCCGTCCATCATCGGATCGATGACCGATGATGGCTTAGCCGGATGGCGAGCGGTGACTTAATTGCCGGCTGAGGGCCAGTCTGCCGCTAGATCTTTTCAAGCAGCGACACTCCCGTCATCTCGGCGGACTTCTGCAAGCCGAGCATGTCCAGAAGGGTTGGCGCGACATCGGCAAGGATGCCGTCACGCACCTTGAACTTGTCCGCATCATCCGCCACGTAAATGGCATGCACGAGATTCGTGGTGTGCGAGGTGTGAGGCGAGCCGTCGGCATTGATCATGAACTCGCAGTTGCCGTGGTCCGCCGTGATCAGAAGCTTGCCGCCAAGACGCAGGGTTTCATCAACGATCTTGCTGACGCCTTCGTCGATCTTTTCGCAGGCTTTGATCGCCGCATCGACAACTCCCGTATGCCCGACCATGTCCGGGTTGGCAAAATTCAGGATCACCATGTTGTAGTCCTTGAGTCGTGAAATCACGATGTCCATCACTTCATCGGCGCTCATCTCCGGCTTGAGGTCATAGGTCGCCACATCCTTCGGCGATGGCACGATTGCCCGGTCTTCACCCTCGTAGCTTTTCTCTTCACCGCCATTGAAGAAATAGGTGACGTGAGGGTACTTTTCCGTTTCGGCAATCCGCAGCTGATTCATCCCGGCATTCGAGACAATCTCTCCAAGAACCATCTTCAGTTCCTCTGGCGGGAAAATCACGTCGCAGTCATAGGTGGCATCATACTCGGTGAGCGTCACGTAACGCACGTTGGGACGTCGTCCCGCCTTGAACGCCTTGAAGGGACCTTGCGAAAGAAAGACTTCCGAAAGCTGTCGGGCACGATCCGCTCTGAAGTTGAAGAACAGCACCACATCGCCACTCCGGATGCGCTGCTTGTTGGCATCGCAAAAGACCATTGGAAGGAGGAACTCGTCGGTCTTGTCCTGCGCATACATCTCGGCAACCGCTTCGGAGGCGAGCAGATCGGTCTCCTGACCCTTGCCGTGAACGATCGCGTCCCAGGCAAGTTTGACACGCTCCCAGCGCTTGTCGCGATCCATCGCATAGTAGCGCCCGACCACCGTGGCGATCCGGGCTCCATGCTTGGCAATCTCATCTTCGACATAGGAAAGGTAGCCTGCGCCCGCCGTCGGCGAGGTGTCTCGGCCATCGGTGATGGCGTGCACCAGAATGTCCTTCACACCAGCCTCAGCTGCCATGCCGACCATGGCACAGAGGTGCTCCTGGCTGCTGTGCACGCCGCCGTCGGAGACGAGTCCGACGAAATGAAGCCGCTTGCCTTTGGCCTTCGCCGCCTTGAGGGCCGCTTTGAACGTCTCGTTCTCCGCAAGGCTGCCATCCTCGATCGCCTTGTTGATCCGGGTGAGGTCTTGATAGACGACACGGCCGGCACCGAGATTGAGGTGACCCACTTCGGAATTTCCCATCTGACCGTCTGGCAGACCGACATCCAGACCTGAGGCACTGACGAGTCCCTTGGGATACTTTTCCAGCATCAGATCGTGAAATGGCGTATTCGCGAGGAGGGTCGCATTGCCATCCTTCTTCGCTGTTTTCTGTCCGCCGGGATTGACGCCCCAACCGTCACGAATGATGAGAACTACTGGTTTCTTTGCCATGTCGCGCCGGATTTAACCGTCCGAGGCCCTGCCGTCCAGCGGCAAGCGGCCATCACTGCTGAAATCGTCTCATGCGAATCTTCCGAACCCACGGATTGAGTTGCTACCCGGTGGCTCTTGGGCTACTGTTAGGGTGCTCTTGAAAAATACTGAATTCCAATAGTTTCCACTGCCATGTTTGGCCGATTGCTACGCCTGTTCCGTCATCACGACCGCCCTCCCCGGGCCGGTCGACCTCTGAGTGGCGGCGGGCGCGCCAAAATTGGCCTGGCTCTATCATCCGGCGGTGCGCGCGGTCTCGCCCACGTGGGTGTCCTCCAGGTTCTCGAGGAAAACGGTATTGAGATCCACTGCATCGCCGGCTCTTCGATGGGCTCCTACGTCGGTGCCCTCTGGGCGGCGGGTTTTTCAGGAAAGGAACTTGGAGAGCTTGCCGCGGAAATGCACGACCGCCGGCAGCTCTGGAAGCTCGCCGATCCCATCATCCCACCCATGAGAGGGCTTTTCCGCGGACTTCGGGCCAAGGAACACCTCAAGCGGTCCCTTGGCGATCTCTGCTTCGAAGATCTCGAGCGGCGATTCCTGGTGATCACCGTCGACATCGATACCAAGGAACGGATCGTCCTTCGGGAAGGCAGCGTCGCCGATGCGGTTCATGCCTCCTGCGCCATGCCGGGAATCATCGCTCCGGTGGTGATCAATGGGCGGCGCTGTGTCGATGGCGGAGTCGTCGACCCCATTCCAGTCGGAGCGCTTCAGAAGTACTCAGAAGCCGACAGAATTATCGCGGTCTCGGTCATTCCCACCTTCGAAGAGGTCGAGGCCGGTCTCTTGGGCGAGGACGCTCCCCCACCCAGCCTCGCCCAACGCGGGATCGCAGCGATCAATCGCAACTTCAATCTTCTCGCACCAGGAAACGTCGTCGATACCTTCCGGCAAAGTATCCGCGCCGCTCAGATCCGAATTGCCCACGACTCGGTCAAACGCGCCGACCTCTGTCTGCGCCCCGAGCACTTTCTGGCATCGTGGCACGACTACTCGAACTTCGAACGCTTCATCGAAGCCGGACGAAAGGTCACTCTCGAACATCTCGATGAAATTTATGCCCTCGTAAACTCCGACCCCAAAACCCATGTCGCATCAGGCAAAAAACTGGTGGGAGAGTTCGTCACGTGACGAACTCCACCATCGGCAAGGCGAATTGCTCCGGCACTTTCTCAAGAACCGGGTGGTTCCTTTTGCGGCCTATTATCGGAAGCTCTTTGCGGATCATGATCTATCAGCTGACGACATTCAGTCGACGGATGATTTGACGAAGCTCCCCTTTACATCGAAACGCCACTTCGAGAATCCCAAAGATTTCGTCATCATTCCCGATGAGGATGTTCTCAAGCATCAGTGGTCGACGATCAAACGGGCCATCACCCGCGGACCCACGCGCGCCAAGATCGAGCTTGAAGAGGAACTCCGACCCATCCTTCTCACCAGCACCACGGGTCGTTCATCGGCCCCCGTTCCCTTTCTCTACACCAAGCACGATCTCCATCAACTCGAGGTCGGCGGCCGGAGGATGATGGAGCTCTGTCAGTCCGACCCCGCGTGGCGTCATATCAACGCCTTCCCCTTCGCCCCCCATCTCGCCTTCTGGCAGGCGCATTATGCGAGCCTCGGCTACAATGCCTTCATGGTGGCGAGTGGTGGAGGAAAAACCATGGGCACTGAAGGCAACATCCGTTTGATCGACAAGATTGATCCCGACGCGATCATCGCCATGCCGACCTTTCTCTACCACCTGCTCCAGGAAGGGGCGGCTGCCGGATCGAGATGGAAGAATCTCAAACGTCTGGTTCTCGGCGGCGAGAAAGTTCCCGCCGGGATGCGCCGCAAGCTGAGAGACCTGTGCACTGAAATGGGCGCACCACAGGTGGCCATCATGTCGACCTACGGCTTCACGGAAGCGAAGGTGGCATGGACCGAATGCATGGCTCCCGCTGGGGCGGAGCCATCGGGATTCCATACCTATCCGGATATGGGCTTTGTCGAGATCATCGATCCGGAGAGCGGGGAGCGTGTTCCAGACCATCATCCGGGCGAAATCGTCATCACCCACCTTGATTCACGTGGGACCATCGTTCTCCGGTACCGCACCGGCGACCTTATCGACGGCGGTCTCAGCCATGAACCATGCCCCTACTGCGGGCGCCGCTGTCCCCGACTCATCGGCAAGATATCACGTGTCTCTGATATCCAGCGATTGAATATCGGCAAGCTCAAGGGAACCTTGGTGGACTTCAATCGGCTCGAGAACCTCCTCGACGACACCGATAATCTCGGTGCCTGGCAGATGGAAATCCGCAAGCGAAACGACGACCCCTTGGAGAGCGACATCCTGATCGTTCACGCCGTTGCAATGACGGACGATCAGGAACAGCTGCGTGACGCTGTCAATGAACGCTTCCGATCCGTCACGGAATTTTCACCCAATGAAATCGTCTTTCATTCCTGGGATAAGATGCGAAAGATGCAGGGTGTTGGAAAGGAACTGAAGGAAAAGAAAGTTGTCGATCATCGTCCCAAGGAAACCTAACTATTATGCCAGATCTCCACATCATAGCCGCTCTCCGCTCACCCTTCAGCAAAATGGGGACGGACCTGGCGAAGCTTGGCGCCAGCGACCTCGGCCGGCATGTTTGCTCCGCCCTCCTCACCCAAACCGGCATCGATCCCGGAGAACTCTCGGAAGTCATTTTCGGCTGTGTCGCGCAGCCTGCGGAAAGCGCGAACATCGCGCGAGTGATCGCTCTGCGTTCCGGTGTTCCCGAGCAAGTGCCTGCAGTGACGGTTCATCGCAATTGTGCTTCCGGCATGGAGGCGATCACGACCGCTCACCAGCGCCTCTGCGCCGGTCAGGGTGATCTCTTCCTCGTGGGTGGCACCGAAAGCATGACCCACATCCCCCTGCTCTTCCCGCACGAGGCCTCGATCCATTTTTCAGAACTCAATCGCGCGAAATCCGCAGGCGAGAAGATCTCGGCGGCAGCGGCGTTTCATGCCAGCGATTTCAAACCCCGCATCGGTCTCCAACTCGGACTCACCGATCCCTTTTCCGGAATGATCATGGGTGATACCGCCGAGCTGCTCTCGCGCGAGTTCGGCATCACTCGGGAGGCGCAGGATGAGTTTGCCGCGGCGTCCCACCTCAAGGCTCTTGCCGCCCGAGAACAGCTGAATCGCGAGATCGCACCGGTCTACACGGGCGGACATGCGATCGAAAGCGACAATGGTATTCGTCAGGATTCGACCGTTGAAAAACTGGGAACCCTCAAGCCGATCTTCGATCAGGAAACCGGCAGCGTTACGGCGGGAAACAGCTCTCAGATTACCGACGGAGCCGTGGCCCTGCTCGTCGGGTCCGAGGCCGCCGTCAGCCGACTCGGCATCGAGCCCCTGGGACGTCTAACATCCTATGCCTATGCAGGCTGCGATCCGGCGCGCATGGGGCTGGGTCCGATCTCGGCCATCGCCCGGGCGCGACAGATGAGCGGACTCGGTCCCGACGATGCCGACTTGATCGAACTCAATGAAGCCTTTGCAGCTCAGGCGCTGGCGGTGCTGGCAGCGCTGCGCGATCCGACGAAGCATCGCTATGATCTTCCCGCCTTCGAGATTCCAAGGGAGAAACTCAACCGACAAGGGGGAGCCATCGCCCTCGGTCATCCGGTCGGTGCCAGTGGGGCTCGGCTCGTTCTCACCGCGCTTCAACAACTCAAGGTCAGCAATCAGCACCGGGCGCTCGCCACCCTGTGCGTCGGAGGGGGGCAAGGTGCCGCCCTGTGGCTTGAACGATGATCCCCAACTAACAGAAATCTTTTCATGCCAAACATCACACTCAGCTTCGAGGACACGCTTGCAGTTCTTACCTTCGACCGCGAGGGATCGAGCGCGAACATTTTCGACACTCAGACGATCGGCGAACTCTCGTCGATGATCGATAGACTTCAGGATGCCACGCACACCACTGGACTGATCATTTGCTCGGCTAAGCCGACGATCTTCGTCGCGGGTGCCGACCTCAAGGAGCTTACCTCTCTTCGCGGCGAGGCTCTTTCTCAAATGATCAAGGCCGGCCAGAATGTTTTCAACCGCATTGCCGATCTTCCATTCACAAGCGTCGCCGCCATTCATGGAGCATGTGTCGGCGGTGGCTTCGAACTCGCACTCGCCTGTGACTGGCGCGTTGCCAGCGATTCCTCGAAGACGAGGATCGGTCTTCCCGAAACCCAACTCGGGATCCTGCCGGCATGGGGTGGTTCAACCCGTCTCCCGGACCTCATCGGGCTCCAGGATGCCCTCAAAGTGATCCTCAGCGGAAAGCTCAGCAAGGCTTCAGCGGCTAAGCACAAGGGACTTGTTGATGAGACCGTTCCTGTCGAACATCTCATGAGCGAGGCGAAAAAATATGTCACCAAGGGCAAACGCCATCTCACCCACAATCCCCTCACCCACAACCATGGAGTGGCGGCGATCGCCCGACGGATGGCTCACGCCGAACTCATCGAGAAGACCCGTGGGCACTACCCTGGCCCGGAGGCGGCTCTGGAAGTCGTGGCGAACTCGATCGGCGAGTCGCGCGATGTCAGCTTGAAGTCCGAGCACGATGCCATTCTGCGTCTTTCCGAGCTCCCGGAAACCAAGCAACTCATCCACCTCTTCTTTCTTCAGGAACGGGCACGCAAGCACCAGCACAGCACGGCGGAGGCCAAGTCTGTTAGACGGCTGGGAGTCGTGGGCTCCGGCGTGATGGGATCGGGGATCGCCTATTGGCTCAGTAGCCGGGGTCTGCAAGTGACGCTTCAGGATATCTCGCATGAAGCGCTGGCCCACGGGATGGAGTCGATCCGTCACCAGTATGCCGAGGCCACCAAACGTCATATCTTCACCAAGATAGAATCGGCGCGTGCCCTCGACCGGATCCACCCCTCCGGCGGTGGCGCGAATTTGAGAAACTGCGATCTGATCATCGAGGCGGCCGTCGAAGAACTTTCCATCAAGCAGAAGATCTTTGCAGATCTCTCCTCGCATTCGCGCCCCGATACGCTTCTTGCGACAAACACCTCGGCCCTTCCGATCCATCATCTGATCCCGCACGTCAGCCACCCCGAGCGCCTGCTCGGCCTGCATTTCTTCAACCCCGTGCACCGCATGCAGCTTGTCGAAGTCGTGCGCACCGAGACGAGTTCCGATGAAACCGTCGCCACGGCCGTCGCCTTTGTTAGGAAAATCGGCAAGCTTCCCGTCGTGGTGAAGGATTCCCCCGGATTCCTCGTCAATCGCATCCTCATGCCCTATCTGGTCGAAGCCGCTTCCCTCTTCGAGCGTGGTGGCGACCCCGACGACATTGATTCCACGATGCTGGATTACGGCATGCCGATGGGGCCGCTCCGTTTGCTTGATGAAGTCGGCCTCGATGTGGCCCTGCACGTCGCCGAAACCCTGTCGGCCGCCTACCCTGATCGCATGCGCGTCCCAGGCATCATTCGGAAGCTCGTCGAGGCCGGCTTTGTCGGCCGAAAAGCCGGTTCTGGGTTCTACAACTATGATGACGATGACGACACGACCAATGCTGCGGCCCTCGATCTGTGTGAGGAAACCATCCCGATCCCCCTCGACACCCAGCAGCGACTTGCCGACCTGCTGACGGACGAGGCTCAGCGCTGTCTCGACGAAGGGATCGCCGAAAGTGCCGACGACATCAATCTGGCGATGGTCCTCGGAACCGGCTACCCGGCCTTCCGCGGAGGCCCGCTGCAGAACGAATAAAATCCAAACCCCAAAAAACCCATGAGCGACTCCATCATTGACACCTCCAAGATGAGCGAGGGCCAGCGAGCCGCCCTCGAACTTGCCGAGTCTTCGCGCGACACTCGTGAACTGTCGGGTTTTGCGGCTTCAATCTTCGATGGAATCGCGGATTTCTCGTTGATCTTCCCCTTTCCCGTTCAGCCCGCGGATGAGAAGCGCGAAGGCGACGCCTATCTTCAAAAGCTTCAGTCCTTTCTTGAGAATCAGACCGATCCGGACGCGATCGACCGTGAGGGGGAAATTCCTGACGAAGTTCTCGACGGCTTGGCGAAGCTCGGAGCCTTCGGGATCAAGATTCCAAAGAAGTTCGGTGGATTGGGCCTGTCGCAAACCAACTACTCCCGAGCTGCCATGCTCCTCGGGGGCCATTGCGGCAACCTCACGGCGCTGCTCTCAGCGCACCAGTCGATTGGTCTACCCCAACCGCTTCTCGTCTTTGGTACTGACGAACAGAAGGAAAAGTATCTGCCCAAGTGTGCCGCTGGCGGCATCTCGGCCTTTGCTCTAACAGAGAAGAATGTGGGCTCCGATCCGGCACGCATGAGCACGACGGCGGTGGCATCCGAAGATGGCGCCCACTACATCATCAATGGCGAGAAACTCTGGTGCACCAACGGTCTCAAGGCGTTTGCCATTGTGGTCATGGCGCGCACTCCGACCAAGGAAAAGCCTCATGCGACATCTGCCTTCATTGTCGAGACCGACAGTCCCGGCGTAGAAATCGTCACTCGTTGTCATTTCATGGGACTCAAGGCGCTTTACAATGGCGTGATCCGTTTCACAAACGTCAAGGTGCCTGCGTGCAATCTTGTGGCCGCCGAAGGCAAGGGACTCAAGGTTGCCCTGACAACGCTGAACACCGGACGGCTCACCCTTCCCGCAGCCTGTGTCGGCTTGCTGGATCGCTGTCTGAACATGGCGACTGCCTGGTCCAGGGAACGCGAGCAATGGGGACAGGCCATCGGCAAGCACGCCGCCATCGCGGGAAAAATCGCCGACCTGGCGGCTGATGCCTTCGCGACCGAATCCCTCGTGCTCTACACCTCAGCACTCGTCGATCTCGACAAGAAGGCGGACATTCGGATCGAAGCCGCCATCGCCAAGCTGTGGGGAACCGAGGCCGGTTGGCGCGGAGTCGATGCGACCATGCAGATCAAAGGGGGCCGCGGCTATGAAACGGCCGACTCGCTCCGCCAGCGCGGTGAGACTCCCGATCCCATCGAGCGCTTGCTCCGCGACTCGCGAATCAACACCATTTTCGAAGGTTCGACAGAGATCATGCATCTCTTCATCGCCCGCGAAGCCCTCGATCCCCACCTGCGTCGGGGCGCGGCGGCCCTTGATACCCGAAAGCCTGCAGCCGAGCGTCTTGAAACTGCCATGCGGGCCGGGCTGTTCTATGCTTTGTGGTATTCCAAGCGCTGGATTCCACTGACATCAGGGATTCCGGGCGACCTCGATTCCGAGCTCAAGACCTGCTTGCGCGAGGTCGCATCCCTCAGCCGCAAGTTATCCCGGACGATGCTCCACTCGATGGCCCGCTACGGCCCGAAACTTGATCGCCAACAGCTGCTTCTCGGTCGTCTGGTCGACATCGGTGCGGAACTCCTCACCATTTCGCTCAGTGTTTCCCGCGCTCACGCACTCGGCGATGAACGTTCACGCGATCTCGCCCGCTACATTGGGAAACGGGGCATTCAGCGCTGTCGGCAGCTTTTCGATGCGACGAGCCACGCCCCGGACTCGACAGGCTACAAGCTGGCGCAATCGCTTCTTCAGTGAATGCGATCGAAGTCGAGACCGAGCTCCTTCTCAAGACGCGCGATCTTGTTTCTCTCTCTAGGATCGACGAGTGCGATTGAGATTCCCGTCCTTCCCGCGCGTGCCGTGCGGCCGCTACGGTGGGTGTAGTACTCGACTTGTTCGGGAAGCTGGTGATGGATTACGAAGCTCAGGCCCTCGACGTCGATTCCCCGGGCCGCCACATCGGTGGCGATGAGAAACTGGAAGCGCTCCTTCTTGAACGAGCGCATCACGGTATCCCGTTCCTTCTGCGTCAGGTCACCCTGCATGACCGCCACCGCGAATCCGAGTTTGCTCAATTGTTTCCCAAGAATGATCGCACCTTCCTTCGTGCGGCAGAAGATCAGTCCTCGCTCTTCTTTGCGACGTTTGAGATACTTCGCGATGAAGTCCGTTTTCTCGTCCCGCATGCAAACCGCGTACTGGTGATCGATATCGCGATTTACCACGTGGGATTTGTCGACCTTCATCACCTGAGGGCCTGGCCCCATGCAGTCCTTCACCAACGCGTGAATCGCATCCGGAATCGTCGCCGAGAACAACCAGGTGCTGCCGCGCTGGCGAGTCAGTCCGAAGATGGTCGTAAGCTCCTTCTTGAAACCCATGCTCAGCATTTCATCGGCTTCATCGAGGACAAGGTGCTTCACTGATACCAGGGTCAGCGCCTTGCGTTTGATCAGGTCGAGCAAGCGCCCTGGAGTCGCCACCACAATATGCGTCGGTCGCTGAAGTGCCTTGGCCTGCCGGTCGATATTGTCACCACCACAGAGCACTTCGACGAAGATCTTGTGCTCCGCATATTTGGTGAAACGGAACAACTGCTTGCCGATTTGCTTCGCCAGCTCTCGAGTGGGCGCGATGATCAGGCCCTGAATCTCGCTCCGCTTCGGATCGACCTTGCAAAGCAGCGGCAGTCCGAAGGCCGCCGTTTTGCCGGTCCCTGTTTGCGCTTGAGCGATGAAGTCGCTTCCGTCCTCCATCAGAAAGGGAATCGCCCGCTGCTGAATTTCGGTCGGCTTCTGAATACCGAGTTCCGTAATGCCCTGAATGAGTTCATCGGGAACTCCAAGTTCTTTGAAATTTTGCAAGGTGGTTGGTCTTTCCGTTAAAGTGGAGGGACGGACTCTGCGCTCCTCAGATCCAAATGACGAGCCATGATTGAAGACCCTCGCCTAGTCTTCCGGGTCCTCGTGCCACGGCGTCTTGGTCTGGATGCTCTGCTGAAGGTCCGCAATCACCTGAGCCCCCAGCAACACAATCACCGAGGCGGCTTCCATCGTCAGGAGCACGATGATCGTTGTCGCCATGGAGCCATAGACGGCGTTCACGAAGGAAAGATGGGTAAAATAGCCGGTCAGGACATAGCGCAGCACCTCCCACATCGCGGCAGCCGTGATGCCACCGCACAGCGCGAGACGAAAGGAAATGCGCGTCGCCGGCATGACCTTGTAAAGAGTGGTGAAGAGCAGCACCAGACACAGCCAGCCCCCCACCCTCATGGCGATCGCAGCAGTCTGATGGAGGGTGAAATCCACTCCACCCACGTGGTAGCTCTGATCCTGCACCGCATCGACGACTGCCGTTAGAATCGTCAGAAGAATCAGACCGATCGCAACAAGGCCAATGAAGAGGTAGGGAAGCAGCGCCGACACCCAGAATTTGCGTTTCCTCAGGAGAACCGGCCGATGAAAGATGATCGACATGGCATTCTCCAGAACTCGAAAGGCGATCGAACTGAAGAAGAGCAGGACTCCGACACCAATCCAACCTGCCAGCTCGCGGCTCTTCAGGAAGCCATCGAGCACTTCGGCGATCATCGGGGCGGCGCCCGGGGCAATCAATGCCACCTCCGTGGTCAGAGCCTCCATCAACAATTCCTCGTCGAAGAATTTCGAGAAGCCGACAACCAGCACGGCCGACAAGGGAATGAGTGAGAGCAGCGCGTTGTAAGCGACCGCTCCGGCAAGAAGCAGGCCGTTATTTCGAAAGAAAAAGTCGCGCAGCACCCGGAAGGTGAAATGGACAACATTCGGCAAGTGCAAATTCACTGGCCGCATCATGGCGCTGATGTGCTCCTGAGTCGAGGCCGAGCTTCGGGGATTGAGGCCATGAAAAAGGCGGCAACCCTTTCGGGTCACCGCCTGTGAAAAATTCGTTTGAGGCGCGGAGCCTCTCCGGATCAGTAGCGACCGCGACCGCCACCGCCGCCACCACCGCGATCTTCGCGAGGACGGGCTTCGTTGACCTTGATGTTGCGACCATCGAGATCGGTGCCATCGAGAGCCTTGATGGCGCTTTCCATGCCGTCCTTCGAGCCCATGGTCACAAAGGCGAAGCCACGTGGACGACCGCTTTCGCGATCGGTTGGAAGGTGGACATCAGTGACTTCTCCATGCTGTGCGAACACGTCTTGAAGATCTTGGCTCGTCGTTTGGAACGACAGGTTTCCTACATACATTTTCATAACTTAACAGTGGTTCACACACTTCCTTGTCTCCATAGACTGTTCCCGCTAACCGGGTTTCAGATTGTCGTCGGATCCCATTGAATCCACCCGCCAACACTCCAAGACATATTTTGCCAGAGGTGTAAACCGGCAGCCCAAATGACAGGGAATCCACAGCAGGGCGACAACAATCGAAGAAATCTAGGCCATCCGCACGTCACTTGCTGCCGGGAATGCCCGGTTGATCCGTCAGAAGTCCCTAGCCCACAGGTCGGCAGAGAACGAAGGGCGAAACAACCAGTGCTTCGAAAACCGTCTCGCTCCCCTCCCATTGAGCCGCATGAAGAGAGGCAATCTTCACGATGTCTCCGGTTTTCATCCAATCCTTCACCCGACCCAGTTCGTCGGCGGCAATGGCCGCTCCGACATGCTGGAGAGGTAGCGAAGGATCGACAAAAAACAGCACGCCCGATTGGTAATGCGGGCGCAAGTAACTCCAGTTCACCTCCCCCGTGAACTTCTCCAGCTTTTCTTCGTTGGTCGAGGTGTCCTTGCCCAGCAGCGCATACTTCATGGGCTCTGAGTTGGATTGATCTTGCGAACTCATGGTGGAGTTCTAGTGGCATTACGAAGGTCTTCCAAGTGCAAGCGAAATTCACCTCGGGGGCGAAATTTCAGTGCCTCAAATAGTTTGCCAAGTCGGCCGTCAGGATTAGGATTCCTACGACTGCTGTGTGCGTCCATTCAGGCAACGTGCCCGGACCACTCTATTAATTATGGGGCATTAAGCCTATTTCGCCATGGTCACGCCTTTTCAGGAAGACCGGAAACGAGAAGGCCGCCCCGCTTGTTGAGACACAGGAACGTGGCTCACTTAGCCTGGGACGGCACGGCGGTCGTCTTTCCCCTTAGCCTCAGGGAGGATCAGCAGACGGCCCAGTAGTTCTCGCCGTCCCGACGACCCGCCGCGAGGGCCATGCCTCGAACGGTAGATCGCGCGCCTCGGAGTCCCACCGCGCCCAACATCACGCATGAGCGCCATCGCGAAGGCATCTGGTCGACGGAGGCCACTTCGGCGCCATGAATCCACTGACCCACTCGTGCCGGACTGACATCGAAAAAGCCCTTCACTTCAACGTCTTCATCCTGGAGATGAAGTGCCAGGCTCTTACCGATCGGTCCCGCGCCCGCAATGACCACCCCGTGCTCGGCGACACCGTCGAGCTTTCTCAGATGGTGCGCCCGCATCCGGCTTCGGGCCTCCGGTCCGTAGCGAGGGTCCCGACGAGTCAGCCTGTCCGGCGAATCCCTCCATTTCAAAAGTCGTTCCTCCACTCGCACAAATTGGCAACCCTCAGAGAAAAGGCGCAGCCAGAGATCGTGATCCTCCGCCCAGGATGTCTCGTGGTAGCCCCCCACTCGTCTCATCCAATCCATCCGAACCATCGCGGTCGGGTTTATCACCGGACATTCGACGAAGCGTGATCGGGACATGGCATCGTGATCTGTTAGTTGGTTGGCCCAGGCGACATAGCGGCGCATGCCGTCGCCCTGGGAATCGATCAACTCCACTCCGCAAGTGATCACGACGCTCCCACTTTTTGCGGCCTGGAGCTGCCGACCAATTCTCCCCGGCATCGCCAGATCATCGGCGTCCATCCGCGCGAACCACTCCCCGCTGGCCTGACCCAGTCCGCTTGCCGAGGCTCCCACGACACCGGCCGAAGCACCGTTGCGGATCACGCGGAGCCGCGGATCCCTGATACCCGTCAGGCATGCTGCGGATCCATCGCTCGAGCCATCATCGACCGCAATCAGTTCAAGATCCCGGAACTCCTGATCGAGAATGCTTCTGGCCGCTTGCTCGATGGTCTCCGCTGCGTTGCGAAAAGGAAGCACCACAGAGACAGTCGGCATGCCTTCATCAAGAGTGCGTGCCGCACCATTGACAACCCATCATAGCGCCATGTCTAAAAGGAGCAGCGCAGATTCCAGAGTCTTGACGAGAGGCCGAATTCCCCACCATACATAGGGAGCATATTGCCCTTGATGACTTCAGCAACCCCGTGAAAATCTCCATGAAAACCCCGCACACGCTACTGTTAGGTGCCCTCTTCACTCTCCCCTGCATGACATGGGCCGAGGAGACACCAGGCCAATTGTTCGAACACGTGCCTCAGCGTGCCTGGCTTGAAAACTACGATCCCACGCTCATTGGCAGCCGTACCTTTTCGGAGTTCATCTTCGAGAGTTTCGACGATGACATCGATACCTTCAAGATCGAGAACACCATCCGCTGGGGAATCCCCGTTGGTGATGACCTTGCCGCCGGTTTCCAGGTGATGATTCCAGTAAAGTGGTATGATTCCCCTGCATCCGACAATTTCGGTCTCGGCAATATCGAATCACGTGCCGGCCTCGTCGGCCGCTTCTCTCAGAACCTTCGCTGGGGCGCAGGAGTCAATGCGGAGTTCGACAGCGCTTCGGATGACAACCTCGGAGGTGGAGCCTTCATTCTCCGTCCGACCGCCGTGCTCAGCTGGGATGTATCGAAACGGGTAAATCTCGGCATGAACATCGAATACAATTTCACGCCGTTCTCCGAAGGCCCCGACGACGTCAGCACCCTGGAGCTAAAGTTCCCGGTCGCCTTCAAGATCAACGAATGCTGGAGTGGATTTGTAAGCTACAAGCCGAGCTGGCTCTTTCTCGACGAAGACGAACGCCATCTGCTTGAATCCGGAGTCACCCGTGTCTTCGGTGCCCGGGAACAGTATGCCCTGTCCATTGTCGGTGAGATCCCACTCGTTTCCGAAGACTACCACTTCAAGCTCGCGGCTGGCTTCGGCTGGTATTTCTAGCAGCCATCTGCCTGGCAATCACCATTTCAGAACCACTGGACCACTTATCCTAACAATATGAACGAGTCGAAAATCCGCGAGTTGGACAAGGCGCTCATCGAAGCGTCGAAGGGCATCCGTGTGCTCAAAGCCCTTGCCTGGCCCGCCGGCACCGAGGCCGATTTCATCAAAGGCTGGTCCTGCGGGAATCCACGGCTCCCGGACGTCCAGATCCAAGGTCCGAACCTCTCATCTAACATCGAGGCACTTGATGCGATCGCGGCCCAGGCTGATCCCGGACACCCGGTCGGAATATTCCTCCGCGAAACGGCGATGAGTTACGCGGATGCCGGACGGATGCTGGAGTCTGTCGGAACACCCGACTTCACCCGCTACTCGATCCAGATTTACGGTCGGCCCGATCGACAGTATAAGAATCAGCAGGTTAGTCCGGTCGATGGCGCGAAATTCTTCCTTAGCGTGACGGATGACCTGCTGGGAAATCCTCAGTTTCCGACGACTGTCGCGAAAATTTCCGATGAAGATTTCGCCAAGTGGCTGAGAGCCGAAATGGACGAGTTTTTTACCGACGACGAGGTCAAGGTTGTTCTCGATCCTGATATGTCGTCCAAGGCACTTGCCGGCTCGAAGAGGATCCGCCTGCGCGCAGGAGCCGTGTTTTCCCAGTTGGACAAGGATCAACTGCTTCATCACGAGGCCTTCGTTCATACGGCGACCCAGCTCAATGGGAAAAAGCAGAAGAATTTGCGTTCGCTCGGACTCGGTGCTCCCCGCACCACCCGGACCCAGGAAGGGATTGCGGTGCTCGCCGAACTCATCACGGGATCGATTGACATCTCGAGATTGCGCCGCGTCGCACTGCGCGTGATTGCCGTTACGATGGCACTTGAAGGAGCCGATTTCATCGAGGTTTTCCGTTTCTTCCTCGATGCCGGACAAACGGTCGAGGAATCCGTCCGATCCACGCAGCGAATCTTCCGAAGTGGCGATGTTCATGGCGGAATCGTGTTCACCAAGGACGCCGTTTATCTGCAGGGTTTGATCGAGGTTCACACGTTCATGCGTCTGGCGATTCGCGACAACCGATCGAATCTGATTCACAGCCTCTTTGCCGGGAGGCTGACGCTCGCGGATTCCCTTCGGCTCGACCGCATGTTTGAGAGCGGTTGGCTGATCCAACCAGCCTACATCCCCGGCTGGGCGTCGGACAGTATGCGGCTCGCGGCAATGATGGCCTACTCGGCCTTCATGACGAACATCCAGATCGACAACCTGAAACTCGAGAGAGCGATCGAATTCGAGGAAGAGCTTCGCATGGCTTGAGGGATCATCGATCCATGGGATCATCGATCCATGGCACCGATTTCTGATTTTCACATTCACTATTTTATTCAATAACTCGTCGATGATCGGCTCGCTCAGGGACCTCTTACACTAAAGTTCAATAGACAGCCCGATCATCGCAGAGAACGATCGAAACAATGGTTACACCTTCACTCGGCGATTCACGAATTCGTTCCGGTCTTAGGCACACGGTAAGCGACGATTCCCGCATTCCCGAGCACATCGAGGGAGATCCCGGCATGCTTTTCGAGGCTGCCGGACCGCGGGACCTGCTCTATTTCAACCCCAAGGAGACCGTTGCCGCGATCGTCACCTGCGGCGGTCTCTGTCCGGGCCTGAACAATGTGATCCGTTCGCTGTTTTTTGAGCTCTACTACGGCTACGGCGTCACCGAAGTTTTCGGATTCCGTGGCGGCTACGGCGGGCTCGATCCTGCCTGCGGCATACCTCCGGTGAAGATCACCCCCGGCTACGTCGATGGCATCCACCGCCAGGGCGGCACAATCCTCGGCACGTCGCGCGGACCGGTCGACATCGCGCGCGCGGTCGATCACTTGATCGAACGGGGCATCAACATCCTTTTCACCGTCGGCGGCGACGGCACCCAGCGCGGCGCCAACGATATCTATCAGGAGGCCAGGAAACGCGGCCATCCGCTATCGGTCGTCGGCGTGCCTAAGACGATCGACAACGACGTCGGCTTCGTCTCGCGGACCTTCGGCTTCGTCACCGCCGTCGAGGAAGCCGTGCGGGTGCTCGACTGTGCCCACACCGAGGCCCGCAGCACGCCTGGAGGCATCGCGCTGGTCAAGTTGATGGGCCGTCACGCCGGGTTCATCACAGCCGGGGCCACGGTTGCCAGCCAGGACGTCAATTTTGCCCTCATCCCGGAAGTCCCCTTCTCACTCGAGGCCTTTCTATCCTCGCTGGAAAAGCGGATGCGCTACAAGTCCCACGCGGTGATCGCGGTGGCAGAAGGTGCCGGCCAGGAATTGTTGGAAGCCGATGCATCAAAACGTGACGCCTCCGGCAACCTCAAGCTCGGTGACATCGGACACTACCTCCGCGGTGAAATTGAGCGGCACTTCAAGGAAAAGGACATCCCGGTCGTGATGCGCTACTTCGACCCGAGCTACCAGGTCCGCAGCCGGCCAGCCAACTGCCAGGACTCGTTGCTCTGCGACCTCTTCGCCCGCAATGCCGTGCACGCCGCGATGGCCGGCAAGACCGGGGTGGTTATCGGTCTCCTTCACGAACGCTTCATTCACGTTCCCATCGAGTTGCTAAAAGGTCACGAAAAGCGGGTCGACCCGAACAGCGGATGGTGGCGCTCTGTGCTCGCCACCACCGGCCAGCCCGATCCATTCGTCTAACCCCGAAACCCCTCACTATTTCCCATGCGCCTACCACCTAACAAGACCAGGATCGTTGCCACCATCGGTCCCGCCTCCGATGATCCCGCCATGCTCGAGCGCCTTCTTCTGGCGGGGGTGAATGTAGCGCGGCTCAACTTTTCCCACGGCGACTTCAGTGATCACAAGGACCGCATTGCCCGCATCCGCGCGGCGGAGGAAGCGACCGGCATCCGCGTCACCATCATGGCCGATCTGCCCGGCCCGAAGATGCGTATCGGCCAGATCGCGGAGGAACCGATCAACCTCGCCGCCGACGATCCGTTCACTCTAACAACCGAAGAGATCATCGGTGACGCCCGTCGCGTTTCAATGAGCTTTGAAGCCTTGCCGAAAGTGGTCAAAAACGGTGACCGGCTGTTTCTCAACGATGGCCTCGTACAATTGATCGTCGAAAGCGTCGACGGCAGCGAAGTCCACTGCAAGACCGTCGTCGGTGGCGAGCTCCGTTCGAAAAAGGGCCTCAACCTTCCCGGCATCGACCTCGGCATCAGCGCCTTCACCGAGCATGACCGCAGCTGCCTCGAATTCGCGCTCGCCAACGGCGTGGATGCCGTCAGCCAGTCCTTTGTCGAACGCGCCTCGGACATCGAAGCCGTGCGCGATGCGGCGCGCTCATTTGGCAGGATTCCCTTCATCATCGCCAAGATCGAGCGTATCGATGCCTTGAAAAACTTTGACGAAATCCTCGCCGCCACCGACGGAATCATGGTCGCGCGCGGTGACCTCGGCGTCGAGGTTCCAATCGAGGACATGGCGCTGATTCAGAAGAAGCTCATCGCTGGTGCCAACGCGGCCGGCAAGCCGGTCATCACCGCCACCCAGATGCTGGAGTCGATGACCTACAGCCGCTTGCCGACGCGCGCCGAGGCGACCGACGTCGCCAACGCGATTCTCGACGGGACCGACTGCATCATGCTTTCAGGCGAGTCGGCGATGGGAAAATTCCCCGAAGAATCCGTGCGCATGCTTTCCCGTATCGCCACCAGTGCCGAATCCCATCGCGACAAGGAACGGGCCGGCGAGGAAGTCGCCCCGCACAAGCTATCGGAGTTGACCAACGCCGACGAGACCATCGCCGCAGTCGTTCAGTATTCGATCGATGTTGCGCCTGCCTCGGCAGTCTTTGTGCCAACCTATTCCGGCACCACCCCACGTCATATTTCCCGCTACAAGCCAAGGATTTGGATTGTCGCCATCACCCGCGATCCTGCCGTCTGCCGGGGGCTTCACTTTTCCTACGGTGTGCGTGCCATTCAAGCCGATGAAGATCCGGAAGATTGGAAGGAGTTCGCCGACCAATGGCTGCGTGAGCATGACCTGCCTCGACAACTCGTCATCCTGATGGCCGGCCCCTCCGCACGAAACCCTGATGCAAACTACCGGGTCGAGTTTCTACGACTCGCAAAAGAGACTTCTACAGAATTCTAAGCCATGCTGCGCACCGTTGTCTACGATACCAAACCCTACGATCGCGAGGCTTTGCAAGCTGCGTCGGAGGACGCTTCAATCGAATGGCAGTTCATGGATTGCCGTCTGTCGATCGATACCGCCGCCACTGCCGCCGATGCGGGTGCGGTGTGTGTTTTTGTCAATGATCGCGTCGACCGGGCCTGCCTCGAGGCGCTCGCGGAATCGGGCGTCAAACACATTGCGCTGCGCTGTGCGGGATTCAATGCGGTTGACCTCGATGCTGCGAAGGATCTGGGACTCGCTGTCACCCGTGTGCCGGCCTACTCGCCGCATGCCGTCGCCGAACATGCCGTCGCATTGCTGCTCGCGCTCAACCGCAAGATCCCACGCGCCAACAATCGGGTGCGCGAATTGAATTTCGCGCTCAATGGCCTGGTGGGTTTCGATCTCCACGGCAAGACCGCCGGGATCTTCGGCACCGGGAAGATCGGCCGAATCACCGCTCAGATCCTGCGCGGCTTCGGAATGCGCGTGCTGGCCTACGACCCCTTTCCTTCCGAGGATTGGGCGACCGAACATGGCATCGAATACACCGATGCGCAAAGCCTTGCCCGTGAATGCGAGGTGATCTCCCTGCACACTCCGCTCACGCCGGAAACCCGTCATATTATCCGCCGCGAAACGATCGAGCTGATGAAGCCGGGAACGATCGTGATCAACGTCAGCCGCGGAGCCTTAATCGATACCAAGGCCCTGATCGAAGCACTCAAGACCGGCCAGCTTGGTGGCGTCGGGCTCGACGTCTACGAAGAGGAGGAAGGGGTCTTCTTCGAAGACCTCTCCGGCCAGATCCTTCACGACGACGACCTTGCGCGTCTGCTTACTTTCCCCAATGTCCTGATCACCGCGCACCAGGCGTTTCTAACAAGGGAAGCACTCGGCGAGATCGCCCGCGTCACGGTCGCCAATCTCACGGCCGGTGCTGCCGGCGAGCCATTTCTCCCGGACACCGCATTGGTCGACCTTTTGACTTCATGACTACCGCCCCTCCGCCCCCCTCGAATGCCGCCGTGTGGCCGGGTCAGCCCGCACCGCTCGGCGCGACTTTCGACGGTCGTGGCGTGAATTTCGCGCTCTTTTCCGATCGCGCGAGCAAGGTCGAACTCTGTTTGTTTGATTCACCCGATTCGGGCGTCGAATCGCACTGCATCGAGCTTCCGGAGAAGACCGACCACGTCTGGCACGGCTACCTGCCGGAAGTTCGTCCGGGGCAGATCTATGGCTATCGTGTCCACGGACCCCACGATCCTGAACGCGGTCACCTTTTCAACCCCCGGAAAGTTCTACTGGACCCCTATGCCAAGTCCATCGCCCGCGATGTACGATGGTCATCGGAGATCGAGGACGGCGGAAGCGACAGTGCCGCCTCCGCGCCGCTCGCCCGCGTGGCAGACACCGAATTCGCATGGCACGGCGACCGGCTACTGAGGACGCCGTGGCACGAAACTGTGGTCTATGAACTGCACGTCAAAGGTTTCACCCAACAGCACCCCGGGGTGCCTGAGAATCTTCGTGGCAGCTACGCCGGTCTCGGCTCAACAGCCGCCACCGACTACCTGCGCGAACTGGGTGTGACCGCGGTCGAGTTGCTGCCGATCCACTACCGCATCGACGAAGCCCACCTGCGGGCCCAGGGCAAGACGAACTACTGGGGTTACAACACGCTCGGCTATTTCGCGCCCGATCCCCGCTACGCCGCCAGCGGGCCGGAAGGTGCGGTTGCGGAGTTTCAGGAAATGGTTCGGGCGCTTCACGCGGCGAACATCGAAGTCATCCTCGACGTTGTCTACAACCATACTGGCGAAGGTGGAAGCGGCGGACCGATGCTCTCCTTTCGCGGGATCGACAATGCCTCCTACTATCGTTTGGCAGACGACCGCAGGCACTACATCGATTTCACCGGCTGCGGCAATTCGCTCAATGTCGCCCACCCGCGCACCCTTCAGCTGATCATGGACTCGCTGCGCCACTGGGTGCTCGAGATGCATGTCGATGGTTTTCGCTTCGACCTGGCCAGTGCGCTGGCTCGCGAGCTTTGGGAAGTCGACAAGCTCGGCGCCTTCTTCGACATCATCCATCAGGACCCGGTGCTATCTCAGGTGAAACTGATCGCCGAGCCCTGGGACCTCGGCCCCAACGGCTATCAGGTCGGCAATTTCCCGGTGCTGTGGACCGAGTGGAACGGCAAGTATCGCGACTGCGTGCGACGCTTCTGGAAAGGAAGTGGCGGCTCGGTCGGTGAGTTTGCCTCGCGTATCGCCGGCAGCAGTGACCTCTACGCCCACAGCGGCCGACGTCCGAGCGCCAGCCTCAATTTCATCACCGCACACGACGGCTTCACCCTGCGTGATCTCGTCAGCTACAACGAAAAGCACAACGAGTCCAACGGCGAGGAGAACCGCGACGGCTGCAATGACAACGACAGTTGGAACTGTGGTGTCGAAGGTCCGAGCGACGACCCCGAGGTCTGTGAGTTGCGGCTGCGCCAGCAGCGGAATTTCCTCACCACCCTGATCCTCTCTCAAGGCGTGCCGATGATTACCGCCGGCGACGAGTTCGGACGTAGTCAGCAGGGCAACAACAATGCCTACTGTCAGGACTCGCCGCTGACCTGGCTCGACTGGGATCTCGATCTCGATCAGCGTCATCTGTTAGGTTTCAGCAAGCTTCTGTTAGAGCTTCGCAAGACTCAGCCGGTCTTCCGGCGGCGGCGCTTTTTCCACGGTCGGGCGATCCATGGACCGGACATCAAGGATCTCTACTGGATTCACCCGGATGGGCACGAGATGACGGATGCCGATTGGCAGTGCGACCGCGCCCGCTGTCTCGGGATGGTGCTGCCGGGCGACCAGATCGCGGAAACCGATGAATGCGGTGGACGGGTTACGGGGGACTCCTTCCTGCTGCTCTTCAACGCCCATCATGAGGTTCAGGACTTTCGACTCGGAACTCGCCGCAAAGACCTCCGTTGGGTGACGATTTTCGATACCGCCAACGCGGCCTCCCGAGGTCTCGAGTATCCGCACATGTCAGACTATCCCATGCAGCCTCGCTCCCTTGCAGTGCTCCGCGCGCTTTTTACCGAACCCACGCCATGAACAAAAAACCTGAATCATTCGGACAATCCAACATCGTACCACTCAGTGATGAGGACGCTGCCACCGAGGTCATCGAGAACGCCGTCACCGGTCTTTGGAATGCGGTGAACGAACTCACCCGGCTCCGCCGTAGCTCACGCCAAAACTACCGTGTCACCATCTTCGGCTCGGCCCGCCTGCAACCCGGCACTGAAGCCTACGAACAGGTCAAGAAGCTCGCCGCCGGTCTCACCGAAATGGGCTGCGACATCATCAGCGGCGGTGGCCCCGGACTGATGCAAGCGGCGAACGAGGGCGCCCAGTCCATCGATCCTGAGGCCCTCGATCGCTCAGTCGGCATCCGCATTGATCTGCCTTTTGAGCAATCCCTCAATCCCTTTGTCGGTAAGGCCTACGGTCATGGCACCTTTTTCTCACGCCTGCACCATTTCATGATCGCATCGGATGCGTTCATCGTCGTTCCGGGTGGCATCGGCTCACTGCTGGAATTGTCGCTCGCCTGGCAGCTGCTCCAGGTCGGACAGATGCATAACACACCACTGATCCTTGTCGGCAAGATGTGGGAGGGATTGGTTGATTGGAGCCGCGAGTGGATGCTTCAGGAAGGCAGCGAACTCGCCAGTCCGGAGGACTTTGATATCCCGCATCCCGCTGCCAACATTGATGAGGCCATCACGATGATCCGCGAGAGTCGTAATGCCTGGCTCGCTACTCAGAAGATTTCCTAACAAAAGCTGATGAGTCCCTACCTCCACTACCTCGAAAAGTTCTCCATGCTCGGGTTTCTGACCTGCAGCATGACGGCGACCGGGCTGGTGATTGAGGTGGGTTCGCTGCTTGCTCCCTTGCGCGACAAGCGCTTCCTCACCCTCGCCCTCGGCCTGAACTTCCTGCTCTCCCCAGCCCTGGCCTGGGGCTTGGCGCGGTTGTTTCATCTCGATCCCGGCTTGACGGCCGGGTTCCTCTTGGTCGCTTGTGCCGCAGGTGCACCGTTTCTTCCAAAACTCGTCGCCCTCGCCCGCGCCGACCTGTCCTGTGGTGTCGCCCTCATGACCCTGCTCACCATGGGCACCATTCTCTTCCTGCCACTTGCCCTGCCGGGACTGATCGAGGGCTTTCACGCGGATGCCTGGGAAATTGCCCGACCGATGTTGCTGTGGATTTTGGGACCGCTTCTCGTCGGCATGTTGTTGCGTCACTATCGTCCGACCCTGGCAGCAAGGATTTCACTTCCATTGGACAAATCCGGAAGCCTCTTTCTGCTGGTTTGCTTCGTCATTCTTGTGGCGACGAACCTGAAGGCCATGCTCGGCCTGTTAGGGAGTGGCGCCCTGCTGGCCGCGGCGCTCCATGCGAGTCTTCTCTTTTTTTCGGCGTGGCTGCTCAGCACTCACGCCACGGATCAGCGCGCGATTCTTGGTCTGGGGAGCGCCGCCCGCAACTTCGGTGCCGCGCTAGTTCCTGCCGCCACCAGCCTGCGCGACCCGCATGTGCTGGTCATGATCGTGGCCAGCGCCATCGTCGGCAGCATCATCTCCTTCACCGCGGCGAATTGGGTGAAACGCCGCATCCTCTTACCCTGAATCCTCTAACTTCAAACAACATGAAATCCAAATCCCCCAATACTTCCCTTCGCACCGGCACCAAGGCAGCGGAGATTCGCCAGGCCTTCCTTGACCATCTGACTTGCTCGCTCGGACGACTTCCCGCCTACGCCAGCGCTCACGACCACTATCTCGCGCTGGCCCTGACCGTGCGGGATCATGTCGTCCATCTGGGAGTCTCGAGCTTTGGCGGAAAAGAGTCCAAGCCCCAGCGCCGGGTGGCCTACCTGTCCGCCGAGTTTCTGCCGGGTCCGCATCTCGCCAACCATTTGCTCAACCTCGGCCTGAGCGAAACCGCCCGCAAGGCGCTCGCTTCGCTCGACATCGATCTCGATGCCGTGCTCGAGCAGGAGGAGGAGCCAGGGCTCGGAAATGGCGGACTCGGCCGGCTGGCATCCTGTTACCTCGACTCGCTGGCCACCGTCGGCGTGCAGTCGATCGGCTACGGCATCCGCTATGAATTCGGCATCTTCGACCAGCAGATCCGCGACGGATGGCAGGTCGAGATCACTGACAAATGGCTCCACGGTGGAAATCCCTGGGAGATTCACCGTCCCGGCGCCGCGCGCGACGTGGGTTTTGGTGGTCACACCGAAAGTTGGACCGACGATTTTGGGCGGCATCGCGTCCGCTGGCTGCCTGCCATCACCGTTCGTGGGGAGGCTTACGACACCCCGATCTCGGGTTACAACTCTGACCACATCGCTCTGATGCGGCTGTGGAAATCGGAAGCCACCGAGTCGTTCGACTTTGAGGCATTCAACCACGGCAACTACGATCGGGCCGTTGAACAAAAAGTCGATTCGGAGAATCTCAGTAAAGTTCTCTATCCGAACGACTCCTTCCGCCACGGCAAGGAACTCCGGCTCAAGCAGCAGTTCTTCTTCAGCTCCTGTTCGCTGCAGGACATGCTGCGGATTCTCGAGATGCAGGGTGCGGGGCCGGAGAACTTTCACGAGCACTGGGCGGTCCAGTTGAACGACACGCACCCGGCCGTCGCCGTTGCCGAGTTGATGCGCTTGCTCATCGATGTCCATCTGCTCGCCTGGGATCAGGCATGGGAGATTACCCGTGCGACTTTCTCCTACACCAACCACACCTTGTTGCCGGAGGCTTTGGAAAAGTGGCCGATCGATCTTTTTGGCGAACTTCTCCCACGCCATCTCGAGATCATCCTCGAGATCAATGCCCGCTTCCTTGA
Source organism: Haloferula chungangensis (assembly GCF_042664875.1). Lineage (NCBI taxonomy): Bacteria > Pseudomonadati > Verrucomicrobiota > Verrucomicrobiia > Verrucomicrobiales > Verrucomicrobiaceae > Haloferula > Haloferula chungangensis. Next base: position 890,565 of record NZ_JBHTBS010000001.1, read on the forward strand.
CGAAGTGCGCGCTGCATTTCCCGGAGAGGACTGGCGGATCGCGAGACTTTCCATCATTGACGAAAATGGACCGCGCTACGTGAGGATGGCCCACCTCGCCTGTGTCGGCAGCCACACCGTCAACGGAGTCGCGGAGCTTCACTCCGAGCTCGTCAAGCAGACGGTGCTCGCTGATTTCGCTGAGATATGGCCGGAGAAGTTCACCAACGTCACCAACGGCGTGACCCCGCGGCGCTTTGTAGCCCTCGCCAACCCGGGTCTCAGCACCCTCCTTTCCAAGGCCGCAGGCAAAACCTGGCCTGGCAAGCTTTCGAAACTTTCGAAGCTCGAAGCCTTGGCGGACGATGCTGAATTCCGTGCCAAATGGCGCCAAGTGAAGCTCGCCAACAAAAGTCGCCTGGCCGAGCTCATCACCGAACGCACTGGAATCCTGACCGACCCGACATCTCTCTTCGATGTTCAGGTCAAGCGGATCCACGAGTACAAGCGTCAGCACCTCAACCTGCTCCACATCCTCAGCCTCTACCTGAAGATCAAGCGGGACCCCACGGCCGATATCCCCGCCCGAACTTTCATCTTCGGCGGCAAAGCCGCACCCGGTTACTTCCTCGCCAAACAGATCATCCGTATCTCCACGGCCGCGGGAGAACTCATCAATGACGACCCGGACATTGCGGGGCGGCTCAAGGTGGTGTTTTTTCCCGACTTCAACGTCCGCAACGCGCAGTATGTCTATCCGGCTGCCGACCTTTCCGAGCAGATCTCGATGGCCGGAATGGAGGCATCCGGCACCGGAAACATGAAGATGTCTCTGAACGGAGCTCTCACCATCGGCACCCTCGACGGTGCCAACGTTGAGATTCGCGAGGCTGTCGGAGAAGAGAACTTCTTTCTCTTCGGCCTGACGGCTGATGAAGTGAGCGAGGTCGAGGTCTGCGGCCATCACCCCCGCCAGCACTACGAATCCGACACCGAGCTTCGCGAAACGATCGACTTTATCGCAAGTGGTGCCCTTGGGGGGGGCAGCGGTCTGTTCCAACCGCTGATTGCCAACCTGCTTGAGCACGATCCCTACCTCGTACTGGCGGATTTCCGTGCTTACGGCGAAGCCCAGCAACGGGTTAGCGAACTTTGGACCAACCCGGAAGACTGGGCCCGCGCTTCGATCCTCAACACCGCCCGCATGGGCAAGTTCTCCTCCGACCGCTCCATCCGCGAATATTGCCAACGGATCTGGAAGGTGAAACCCGGCAAACCGTCAGAATGATCAGTACCATGTCCCGAGCGAGACATAATCGTTAGGATGGGTGAACCGCCTGAGATGTCTACCGTGGACGGAGGCATTCGCGCCCTATTTTTTGAGCTTTTTCCCATCACTATCTCGAGGGCGATTCCATCCTGAAATACGCTTTACCTTGCTCGGCATTGGGTCTACCAACGCCCATAGGTTTTTGGAGGTCGCCATCTCGAACAGGACCGCGCTCCAAAGCCCCTGAAGGCAAAGCCAACACCGCCGCCGCCCAACATGATTGATACACTTTCGATATTCGCGCTCATCATGCTCATTTTTGTCGTCCTCGTGGTGGCATACGCGATGATCATCATTCACGACATTCCCTATCACATTGCCGTCAAGCGGAACCACCCGCACCAGGATGCCATCCACTATGGTGGTTGGATCAGCCTGTTTACCTTGCACGCCATCTGGCCTTTCCTGTGGATCTGGGCGACCCTATACCGAGAAGACAGAGGTTACGGTTTCGGGGGGGGTGGCACACCTGATCCCCAGCTGAAATCAAAGGTGAAGGAATTGGAAGAACGCCTTGCCAAGCTGGAGTCGGGAGGTGACGTAGCAACCGCGCCAGTAGATGATGGCAAGTCCGGTTCAGACGAACAAAGCAACTGAATCATACCTGACACACCTCCATGGATCTTCTTCTCGTTCTTTGTTACGCTGGCATCTGTCTGGCCATCTTTAAAATCTTCAAGATTCCGGTCACGGGTATTTCAGTGCTGACGGCCGTTCTGGGTGGCGTCTTCCTGATTGGCTTCCTGCTGCTCGGAATGAACTACAACCACCCCTTTTCGAGCAGTGCCCGACTTTACTATTACACGACTCCGATCAATCCCGTAGTAGGTGGTCGCGTGGTCGATGCGCCTGCCAAAGCCGGGGTTGAGGTCAAAAAGGGAGATGTGCTCTTCAAGATCGATCCCACCCGCTTTCAAGCAGTGGTGGATCAAAAGAAGGCCGGACTTGCGGAGGCAAAACAGTCGGCAGAACAGCTGATCGCCGTTCGTGAAACCGCCGAAGCGCAACTCGAAGAAGCTGAAGCCGATGCGGAACGCCAATTTGAAGCCTTCAAACGTGTCGAAACACTCGCACTCAAAGGCACAGGTGCCGTCGCTCAACAAGAAGTCGACACCAAGCGGGGACTCTACCTCACGGCCAAGGCGGCCGTTGAAGCTGCAAAATCGGAATTGAATCGTGCGCGACTTGCCGAAACTTCGGAGATCAACGGAGTCAATACCACTGTGGCCCGACTCGAGGGAGAGCTCGCAGCTGCCCAATACGATCTGGACCAGACGGTCGTCCGAGCCCCCACCGATGGCGTGGTGGAGCAGTCCTTCCTTCGAGAAGGCATGATGGCCGTGCCCCTGCCTTTGAGGCCGGTGATGGTCTTCAGACACACGGAAAAGCCGGTATTTGCGGCGGCATTCCTGCAGAACTCAGCACAACGTTTGATTCCTGATTCCGAAGTCGAAGTCGTATTTCCAGCAGTCCCCGGACGGGTTTTCAAAGGCAAGCTGGTGCGGATTCAGGAAGCCATCGCCCAAGGCCAGTTGCAACCATCTGGAGCCATCATTGATCCTGAAAGCATTCACGGCGAAGGCCGGGTTCTTGCCGTCATCGAGCTTGATAAAGACCTTGGAGATTTCACACTCGTTCCCGGAACCACGGGAGTCGTGGCAGTTTACACTCACCACATGCACCATCTGGGGATGATTCGCAAGGTGCTGATTCGGATGGGATCTTGGACCAACTACATCTTCAGCGACGGCCACTAAGCCAAGAACCACGTGCAGTGACGGCTCTCTGGTCGTTTCCTTATCAGACCGATCCCTTCTGGAATGATGGGTTGGGAGAGGATGAAGCCTCAGCCTGAGGGGCTCGGCAACTAGGTAAGAGCGAGGCTAGCGCTTCGCTCCACTGACAGAAAGCGTCCGGGGCTTTCTTATGCCGCCTCTCGAATCTTCTGCCGTCCCGGATCTTCTTCCAATTCTCAGCCGTTTGTTTGCGAGCCCGGTGAGCGGTCATCTCACCTTTCAAACTCGATCGTTTTGGCAGGTCCCGCGCCCGATCAAAACGAGATGCTATGGGGAGAATCGGGAACGTTCGAGAACCCGAGCCCTCGCATCGGAATCTCTCGCCAAGGTTAGTGGAGACCTGTACGATTACAGTCCGGCTTTTGCTGACGAGATGGACTTTGGGGACCAACCGCCGCCGAGGCTTCGGTAAAGGGCGACCACGGAGAGATATTGATTGGCGCGGTAGCGGGCCAGATTAAGCTCCGCAGGATAGAGCTCCAATTTGGTGTCGAGGATCTCGAAGTAACTGGAACTACCGGCGGTATAGCGATCGGTCGCCAGATCCACTGCATCCTTGAGAGATGAGATGGCACGTTCCTGTTCAACCCGTGCTTCAGCCGATTTCTGACGGGAGATGAGGGAGTCGGAAACCTCCCCAAGCGCTACCAGCACCGCTTTCTCGTGGGTAAGTCGTGCCTCATCCCATTCGGCACGAACCTGTGCCTCACGGGCTACGCGTCGGCCTCCATCAAATATCGGACCCGAGATATCGGCGGCAATCGACCAGACACCACCGCTCGAATCCACTAGATTGGAAAGATCAGGGCTGATGCGCCCGGCGACGGATGTGAGCCCGATTTTGGGATAGTATTCGGCGATTGCGACACCGATCTCTGCATTGGCAGCACGAAGGAGTTGTTCCGTAGCGCGGATGTCAGGGCGGCGACGAATCAAGGCGGTCGGCAGCCCCGGAGGAAGCACCCGCAGCAGATCGGAGCCATCTCCTAGACCAGAACTTCGCTTCACAGGACCCGGCCCCTTGCCAACGAGAACTGAAATGAGGTTCTCCTTCTGGGCGATCAAGCGTTCGATGTCAGGCACCGTCGCCGCGGCCTGTGAAGCCGCAGCTTGAGCTCGTGCGGTTTCCAAACTGGAGGAAAGTCCCCCCTCGACCCGAGTTTGAAACAGATCGAAACTTTCCTGGAAGGAGTCTCGAGTGCTCAACGAGATCTCCTTCTGGAGATCTAACTCCAGAAGCTCGTAATATGTCTGCGCAATATCTCCGATCAGGGACACAATGACGCCACGACGGGCCTCGTCGGTGGCGAGATAGCGGGCAAGCTCGGCTTCATTGAGCCGCCGAATCCTGCCCCAGAAATCGATTTCCCAAGCGGCGTTTACCAGACCAACAGCATCGCTCTTGGTATCACCATCTTGAAAGAAAGCACCTCCCCCGCTCTGGTTTCGGCCAGTGCTCAGTCCGCCGGAATAGCCGACGCTAGGAAGTGCGAGCGAGCGGGTTTGGTTTGCAATCTGGCGTGCCTGTTCGACGCGGCTAACGGCGATCGCCAAGTCCTTATTGTTAGCGAGTCCATCGTGAATCAGAGCTTGAAGGCTGGAATCGCGATAGACCTTCCACCATGGCAAATCGGCAATCGACTCTGCACTTGCACTGACATCCCCCCGGTAGCTTCCCGGCATGATGATGTCGGGACTTGAAAATTCAGGACCCACGGTACACGCGGCAAGGAATGCGGTCGCAAACAGGCTGAGAGAGCGTGAGCTGAAGGCGGATCTAAGGGGATTCCGGTCCATAAGTGATTTCAAAATGATAGCGCATGACGAGCCTCCGACATAGCCTCGATGGCAACGCTCCCTCCCGGTCGGCAGCCACCCCATCGGAAGGGAGCCGACAAATGAAGTCGAGTCAGAACAGCGATTTTATCGGTCCTTTTCAAGTTTCTCAGATATCGCTGGAGTTCAGCTCGACCAGGAAGTCTCAGCTGAACGACTTTTTTACCAAGACCACCTGAAGAGTTCAGCTTCGATCCTGCCGAATGGACTTAGGCGTCCTCCTCGGTAATCTCCTTTAACTCCTCGTCGACTTCGGCATCATCGTCGATACAGTCGGGCTTCTCACTGATGACCTTGACCTTGCTGGACAGGCTATCCATGAGGGTGACCACCTCCACTTTGGTCCCGAAGAGGAACTCCTTGCGACGCTCTTCCACGGGCAGGCGGATGAACCAATGGGTGCCAAGCCAAGCACCTGACTTCCCCAGCACATATTCGGCAGGTCGCATCGCCGGATCACCGGGTTCGTAGCCGCTCTGCATGATGATGTAGGGGCCATTCTGATCCCGGTCGGGGAACTCTGATGCGGAGTGATGCTTTGCCAGGCCGACAAGACGACAGGCGGAAAAATGGTTGGATAGTCTTTTGGCGAGGCTCATGGGATCAAAGGGTTGCTTTCTCTCGGTTGGTTTTCCGGAGCCAAGTCCCCCGGACGGCCGGAGTGTCTTTGATTTCCACGATTTCCTCAAGCTCTACGGCAGTCGAACTCGAGTTTTTTCCACTCTGGTTCGAGGCCGGCTTCACTGCTGCCTGGCTGCGCACATTCCGTCGATTGCTTCCAATCACGCCTCAGTGAGGGAGATGCTCTTCATCATGGTGATCCGATCCGCGATTCGAACGAGATCGACGAGCGACTCCGCGGCCATTTTTGTCATCACCCGCCCGCGATGGACTTTCACGGTCTGTTCGCGGGCTCCCAACTCGGCAGCAATGATTTTGTTGGGTTTGCCTGCAACCACGGCCGCCATGACTTCCTTTTCCCGCGGGGTGAGTTGGTTGAAACGTGCGTTGGCCTGATTGGTTTTCTCTCGAATCTTGCGAGTCGAACTTGCTTCATCAACTGCCTGCTTAATGGCTCTCAACAATTCAGAGTCGTCCACGGGCTTGGTAAGGAAATCCACAGCACCGGATTTCACCGCTTGCACGGTCATCGGAATGTCGCCGTGACCGGTGAGGAACACGATTGGGACCATCGCCCCAGAGCGATTCAACAATCGCTGGAGCTCCAAGCCATCAATGCCCGGCATGGCAATATCCAACAGCAGACACTCCACCTCTCCAGCGAGGCAGGAATCGAGGAAATCGGCCGCGCTGCCAAAAGCCCGGACCTCGTATCCTTCACTTCTCAGAAGACGAGAAAGGGCCTCACGCACCCATGAATCATCATCGACCAAATGTATGATGGTCTGTTCCATTGCTAGAATCTCGTCGATCAATCGTCAAAGACGTGCCCACAACTGGGACCAGTTGTGGGCAGGACAATCATGCCTTCTTGAAGTCCAACCCAGGATCACCTGAAGGACCTCCGATAATTAGGAACTTCATGGTCGAGTCGTCTTCGAGAGAAATCGAGCAGACCATCTGGGAGTCTTCGACATTCATGACCAATAGGTCTTTGTCGTTGATTCCCCAAGTGCCCTTGAGATCATGGGTTTCGCCATCGCCCGTGAAGCTCCAAAGGAAGCTACCGTCTTCCTCAAGCTTGAAGGTGACCTTTCCGCCCGAGGCGTCGGACGTCCAAGTGCCAACCAACTTCTCCTTGGGAACAGGGTCAGGTTTCGGTGGAGGCTGGGTTTCAGACTCGCCGTTGTCGGGAATCGAATCCTTCGTCAGGTCGCGCATCTGCCTGGCCACGCCATCTTCCGGCTGGAGTTTCGCCGTATCCGCAAATTGCTCGTAAGCCTTATCCATATGACCACAGACCAGGTAGTGATACGCCAGGAGGAAGTGGCCCTCCGCCTTGTCGGGAGTGGCTTTTACCCACGATTCGAGCTTGCGGAGCTGTTCGTCATAGACTGTGGAACTGCTATAGAAGCCAACCATGGTATCCCAGCTCCATCCCGGTCCGGAAGCCAGCACCGGGTTGAGCACTGCTGCGGCTTCTCCATAGCGTCCGAGTGCGAAGAGAATCAGCGCACGGTATTCGTGAAGGGTGATGTCATCGGGTGTCGAAGCAATCGCCTCGTCACAGGATTTCAGGGCAGATGGATAGTCGCCCTTCTTAAAGGCATCGCGTGAAGTATCCACGGCGTCACTCGCCTTTTCTTCGGCGCTTGCCAAAGCCTGCTCGTCACCTGGTGGTGCCGATTCCGAAGCGCTGACCGACATGGGCTGGGTATAGACAACCGTTGTGTTCTCGACCGGAGGAGCCTGGGATGCGTAAGGATTATGGTAGGAATCATAGCCCATGTCGAAGATCATGCTGCCCAAGCTCCAGGCAGCGATGCCCCACATGAATCCCTTTCCGAAATCATCGTCATCGTCCCACCACCAGCAGCTGTTCCAGTAGTGGTGATTCCAACCGTGACCCCAATGACCGTGGTGCCATCCGTGCCAATGACCGGCACCCCACCAAGGATGACCGCCCCAGTGGTGCGGGCCTCCAGCGAAGTTATTGTTCCGGCGGAAGTTGTTATCGATATCGATGTTGGTAAACCGGTTGTTGCCCCCGCCCCAGATTCCGCGGTCTCCCCCCCATTTATCTCCGTCCCAACCACCAGGACCACCGGGACCACCGGGACCACCGATACCGCCAATCCCTCCAACACCGCCGATTCCACCAATCGCGCCTATGCCACCGGCGATACCTACACCACCGATACCGCCAATGCCACCGGGTCTTCCAGGTTTGCCGATGCCTCCCGGCTTACCAGGTCCACCGATCCCTCCAGGTTTACCAGGACCGCCAACACCGCCAATACCGCCGGGCTTGCCATCGCCGATTCCGCCAGGCCTTCCATCACCAATTCCTCCCGGTTTTCCATCACCGATCCCACCAGGTTTTCCAGGACGGTCGCCTCCGCCCGGCCGATCTGGGTAGCCCACCATGCCAGGGAGAGTGGAAGGTTTTGCTCCGCCGGGGCGTGAGGTGTTAGGACCGCTGGGACGGGACCCCGAATCACCGATACCTGGTCGAGGAGCAGGAGTCGTCGAAGGCCTTGTTGCCGGCTTGATCGCAGGCTTGGTGCTGGGTCGAGCTGCCGGCTTCGTGGCAGGACGGGCAGGAGTCGACGGTCTTGCAGGAGTCGACGGGCGTGTCTGAGGACGTTGCACTTGAGAACCCGTGGCCGGACTACGGCGGGCACTGCTTCCACTGCTCCTCGAGGGACTGCGGGCTGGAGCCCTCGATGCACCTCCACCACCCCGAGCCGATGCGCCGCCGCCCCCGCGGGCGCCGCCGCCACCACCTCCTCGTGCGCCTCGGGCTTCTGCCTCGGCGGTCACAAAGGAAAGGCCGATGATGATCACAAGAACCCAGTTGTATCTGGAGGGTCTGGAAGTTTTCATATATCTTGGGACTTAAGGGGCTTATTCAATACCGGGTTCTGGGGTCTGGCGAACTACCCTCAGCTTCAAGTCTTCCTGTTTCACTCCATCGATGAGACGCGCTGAGGAATTCCAAAGGAAGCGGTCCTTGCCTTCGAAGGCGAGAGTTTGATTGGCGCTGGTGATCTCTCCATCTGCGGTGGTCCCTTCGGTTCGGATAAGCCAATCCGTCTCTCCCACAGGTGTCCAATCACCGCGGGAAAAGCCTCCACCGTCATCGAAGGCCCACCAGGTAATGGTCTCGTTGGCGGGGTCCCAAGCAATACGCAGAGTCGTCTTAAGCGGCTTAGCATCGGCTGCAGTGACGAGCATCTCTCCAATTAAATAGTTTCCGGAATCATCCCAGCCGAAGGCAAGGTCGAGACGCACTCCATCTCGAGTGGCGGTCCAATCTCCCTTGATCTGTCGCGCCAAGGAGCCAAGCCGGCCGGCGCTATCTGAGGTATCACTTCGATCGCGACTGCTAGCGATTCGCCAAAAACCATCTTCACTCTTCTGGAGAACCGCGGTGTAGCTCATGGAAGTGGCCACGGAGTCATCACCAGGAGCGGTGGCGTGCACGGTCCCATCCTCGATCGCCAGATCCTTCCCAACGAATCGGACAGAGTCAACTTCAAGGGCGATCTGTGGTGCGTCCGGGAGAGCAAACAGCGCCTCGTAACGCGCTTGGATCTCAGCGCGCCCACTGGTGACTTCGTGAGCATCGCGATCCAAAATTTCACCATTTTCGGTGAAGAGTTCAGCAATACTCTTGGCATCCTTCTTATTGTAGGCGGCAACGAAGGTTTCGGCTGCCTTCTTCAAGCCTCCGATCTCGGAAGTGGTCTCCTCACTCTTCAGACCTGGGGTGAAAGCGAGCACCAACACAAGCGCGGCGGACATTTCGGAATTCATGGCTGAATGACTCTTGGAATTTCAATACCGGACAAGCAGCGAGCATTTCAATACTCCTGTTTGATTCGATAGGATCCAAGAGGAAAACGAGCTCTGATAAAAGAAAAACTTTGAAAGAAACTCCGAAAGGTCGGGATGATTCCAGTTATCTAACGATGTTATTCATCGTCCTGCAGAAAGCCTTCGACCAGAGTTAGGCAAAAACACTAGGAAGTGATTGGAACTTCAAAGAAGAATTGCGCCCCACCCTGGGGGTGATCTTCCGCTCTGAGCCGTCCCCCATGCGCCGTGGCGATCGAGCGGCAGATCGCGAGCCCCATTCCCAGGCCTTCGGGTTTGGTGGTAAAGAACGGATCAAAAAGCTTTTCCACGTTATCCGGTAGTCCACAGCCGATATCCCTGACCGCCACGCGCACATGACCCGCCTCGACCGAAGTTGTTATGAACAAGTGTCTTGAGTCCAAGGTTGTTTTGGACATCGCATCAGCAGCATTGAGCACTAAGTTAAGAATCACCTGCTGAAGTTGCACCGGATCGCCCTTCACCAACGGAAGAGCCTCGGCCGAATTGCGGGTCACGGTCACCCTGCGACTTGTAAGATCGGCCTGAGTGAGCCGGATCACGTCGCCGACAATCTCGTTGAAGTTCACCGGTAGACGCTTCGTTTCCCCCCGTTTGAGAAGGGATCGCAGCCGCTGGATCACATCGATCGCTCTGCGGACCTCCGCCACAATGTCCGCGAGAATGAGTTTCACTTCCACAAGGTCCACTGATGGACGCTTCAGGAAGCGCTGGGCCGCCTGCGTATTCGTCAGAATACTGGTGAGCGGTTGGTTGACCTCATGGGCAATTGCTCCTGACAACTCGCTGAGGCTTGTGACGCGGTTGATGTGGGCGAGTTCATCGTGATGGCGCCGCGCCTCCCTTTCCATCTCCCGATGGCTCGAGATGTCGGTGATCACGCTCAGCATCAAACGGCCCTCCACACTGTCAACAAACGCGGTTCCAATCTTCACAGGAAACTCACTTCCATCCTTTCTAACCGCTGCCAGCTCGTAGCCCTCCCCCTCTGGCAAGGTCCCTGGAGAACCCCGTTCATCCGCAGTCATGACAAGGGTGTCACCGCGACGAGAAGGGAAAAGATCGTCAAGCGATCGGCTGAGAAGGTCCCCTGGCGCATACCCGAACATCTCGGCTGAGCGTTTGCTGGCTAACAGAATTTTCCCACCTGCATCGGCCAGTACGACGCCGTTCGGAGATGCCTCGACAACCAGACGAAAGCGCTCCTGCATCTGACGGCGTTCACTCACGTCGATCGAAACGCCGCGCATCTGTATCGGTTTCCCACTGTTACTGAACTCGATCCTTCCACAGGCTTCGATCCAGCGGACCCCATGACTCTCATCTTCGACCCGGAAGTCGGCTTGAAAGTCTCCATCGCCGAGAAGTGCCGCATCCACCGCCCGGTGAACGGCATCTCGATCATCGGGATGGAGGGCGGAGATGAAGGTCTCGAGATCCATGATCGAGCTTTCCGCCCTTCCTTTGCTACCCATCTCGGCAGTGGGTAGCCACATTCGGTCTTGGACGATATCCCAGTGCCAAAAGGTGATTCGGGCCGCTTCCGCCGCGAGTTTCATGCTATCAGCATGCTCCCGCAGCTTTTCCGCAAGGTTTCCCGCCCGTAGTAGATCCCGACTCATGTCCCAGGCCATTGCCGAAACCACGATAAGGAACGGGGTGCTGATCAAGTAGGGCATCGACACCACACCGCGGTGAATCAAAACCCCTTGGAGTAGGCCCGCCGAAACGAAGATCGCGACACTTCCACCGATGAGTCGCGCTCTCTGTCGTGAATCGCTATCGCCCTTCCTCCATAATCGCAGAGAAGCATCCAGAACAAAAATCAGCAGTAGCAGAGTGGAAATTTCGCCAAACCTCGTGCGTTCACTGAAGATCGCCTCTGCGGTCATTGCCGTGCCGCCCAGAAAGGGAACGGGATTCAGCCCGGTGACAAGCTCGTGGTTCAAGTTTGGATCAACCAGGAAATTCAGCAGCAAGGCAAAGCCGCGACTTCCGATGACCGCCCAGCCCAACCATTTTCTAGCAGTGCCGAAGGAATCCGTGACAAAACTGACAATTCCAAGGAACGCCAAGAAGATCGGCACGTGAATCCACCGGGTTGCCAACGCAAACTCATCCGGTGTCGAGGCCAGCATCATCCCCAACTCCCCGGCTGCAATCCCGGCATTCGAGAGCATCACCAGAGCCAGCCCGGAATTGGCTCTAGCCTGCCGGTTGTGCAACCGCACCATCAAATGGACCACGGCCAGGCACAGGCAGGCTCCGGCGATCATCGGCCAGATGATGGAGATCGGGTTCATAGGCCTTCAATGCTCCCCCACCCGGTGCCTCTTTCGAAGACCACCTCTTCGAACCGTCTGGCAGGATCCCTCAACCGCCATTGAAAAAAGAAGTCTGACGACTTACTCATCACTTCGATTGCCGGGGACCCGGCGCAGCAGCGCGATCGTAGGGATTGAGTCACCCGCATGGATAAACATGCTAACATCCCTTGGGAAAATCCCGACTCCAGGTCACGAAGCCCAGCTGTCCGTGATGTTGGCATGCTGGATCCCGAGGTCGACGGAGAGCGGGATGATTCGATCAGTCGACCGCCCCCTTTACCGCATCAACCGCACTTCTTTTGGCTTTGTTGATCGGCTGAACGCCTTTCTGAATGGTTTTTCCGGTCTCCTCAACCAAGTGCTCGCCAGCACTCTCATTCGCTTCCTGCTCGGCACTCTCCTCACGCGCCATTCGCTGGCTACCTTCGTCGACTCCCTTGAAAATCAGTGCTCCACAGCCGCTTAGTGCGGGAACCAGGGCGATTGCCCATACCGTTTGGATTTGATGCCGTTTCATAATTTGTTCGTTTCCTTTCGCTAATCCTATCTCCGGCCGCCAAGACCGCCGCCGCCGCCTCGCATACCGCCGCCACCTGCACCACCGAAGCCACCTGCTCCGCCGCCCTGGTAAGGGGTCGCAGTGGGTGGACTGGCAATCGGGTGGCTCGGGCGAGCCGGACCATCGGGACCCCCCGGTCCGCCGGGACCGTCGGGCCGGTTGTTAGGCGGAAGCACGATTATGTCCGGATCATCGTAGTAGCCGCCATAATACCACGGGTCATAGAAACCGCTCGAATAGTAGCCGGAATAACTGCTGCTGTAGCCTGAGGTTTCACAACTGTTGCTAGAGCCAAGCATCAAGGCGAGAACGGCTGCTGCGGAAAGTCTTTTATTGAAGGATTTCATGTTCACGTTCTCCTCATTTGGTTTCCATCAGGCCAATGGCAGCTCCGCTCGGATCTGCCACGACGGCGACTCGGCCCTCCATCAGTTCCGGTCGGGGTGACACGACCACCTGTCCGCCAAGCTGCTTGGCCTTCGCCACGCTGTCACCGATGCTCTTCACTCGCACGAAGGGCAACCAGGTCGGTTGGACCTTTGACTTGTTAGACGGGATGCTCCTCACCGTGGCGCGCGCTCGTCCGGCGGAACTCAGGATGTAGTCCGAGTGCCCCGAAGCGGCGTCCTTCCTGATTTGGTATCCGCCGACTTTGGAGTAAAAGTTCGCAGCCTTTCCAGAATTACGGCTCAAGAACTGAATCCATACCCAGTCTCCGATCTTCGCTTCGGTGTCGGGAGGATCACCTGCAGAAGAATGAATGATGCCAAACAGCGCTCCTTCGGGGTCGGCTAAAACCGCCTGTCGACCGCGTCCCTCCAGATCAGCTGGAGGAATAATCACGCGCCCCCCACCATCCTTCACGGATTTTGCGGCGCGATCCACATCGGTAGTGGACAAGTAAGCGAACCAGCGAGGCGTCGCTTTCGCCTTACTGGAGGGGCGTGACTTTTTAATGAGTCCCGCCACGGGGCGGCCACGATTGGATGCCACGAGATAATCGCTGTTTCCTCGGAATTTCCACCCGAACAGACCGCGATAAAAATCCCGCGCGGCATCCGTCTGATCGGTGACGAGATCCGCCCGGACGAACTTACCGGGAAGATAGCTCGGTTCCGCGGCCGTCAGTGGCCCCAAAAGGCAGCACGCCGCAGCCATGAGCACCGCCGGCAAGGCGATGCGGAAAGAAAATGCTCTGGTTCTCATGAGTGAAATTTTCGGATGAATCAATACATGCCATCGGTGCGGTTCCAACAACCTGAAACTCCCCGACTGTCAGTCCCGGCGATCCCCCGTTCCGTCATACCTCTCCAGTCCACCATTCGGCGGGACGCCAGGCGGGAAGGAACAGCCTCTCTAACAAAGTTGTCTTCGATCACGGATACCGCAGACTTCATCATTGTTCCTCCTTGCTGTTGTCCGGTTTCGCTTTCAGCCAGAGTTCGAGTGCCCTGACCTGTGCCTGACGCGAATAGTCGATTGATTCGCCGAGGATTCTTGCGGCTTCCTGAGGGGCGTGGAAGCCCATGGAGTTCTCTGCATTGACAAAGTCGAGCCTCCACTGGGCCTTGCGTTGGAGACCGTGGATCTCGGAAAGTTCCTCGGCGCTGAGCCCTCCTTCCTTTGCCGATACGATTGCGGTCAGCGCCTCGTCGAGGGCCTCGCCGGCTTTGCCCATGAGTGAATGGGTGCGATCCTGAATCGCATGCACCCGGGCAAGAAGTTCCTCCTCGGGGTAGGCATGGCAGGTCTGGCAGGAACGCGAGACATTCAGCAAGGGGCTGCGCACCCAGTGATCAGAAACCTTCGTGGCCCCTTCCCTTTTGTATGGCATGTGACAGTCGGCGCAGGACACCCCGCTACGGGCGTGAATCCCCTGACTCCACATTTCAAATTCGGGATGCTGGGCCTTGAAAACCGGCGCGTCCGTCTCGGCATGCACGAAGTCAACAAAAGGACTGCCGTCCGGAAACGTCGTCTCTTCGTAGAAGGACTCAATCTCCTCCATCTTGATTCCCTTGTCCCATGGATAGAACAGCGTCGTCTTCGGTCCGCAGTAGTATTCGACGTGACACTGCGCGCAGGAGAAACTGCGCATCTCCTGGCGGGTGGCATCGACATTGGGATCGTAATCCTTGGCTCGGTCGCCCTTGCGCCAGCGTTCGATGCTGGGAAGGTGGGGTGCCTCTTTGTCGCTTCTGGCAAAGGCCTGGATGCCGCGGACGAAACCAGGTCGCGTCACCCGCAGCGCCATGGTATCCGGGTCGTGGCAGTCCACACAGGAAACCGGATGGGCATCGCCAAGCTGATGCTCAGCAGGCTCATTCGCGGGGGTGCCATCGGGTGTTTGAAGCATCATCTCGAAGGCCTCATGATAGGGAATGGTGCTCATCTTCTCAAAGCCCGTCATCACCGCCTGCCACTCAAAGCCGCTTGCGTCGGCAAAAGAACGCCCGCTGTCCTCAAAGCCAATCCTCCGCCAGGTCGGTGCGGCAGATGCATGACAGTGGAGACATGCACCCGGTTGCGGACGCTCGGTAATCCGCTTCGACTGAGTCTGGTCGTAGAGCATGTAGGCGTGGCCGCGACGGTCACGGAAATCAAGGGCGAAAGCATAACCACGGAACATGCGCTGCAGCCAAGGGTCGCGCTCGATGCGTGACTCGGGAATCGCCCCCTCAGATCCGCCGTAGCGGGTGTGGGTTTCATCGACGGTGCGCATGTAAGCGTCGTATTGCCGTGGCCAGTTCTTCCCCCATTGCGCCGGATCAGTCGTGTTTTCGGTGACTTCGACAAGTCGCACGTAGGGATTCATCGCCTCGGCCTTGCGTTCGAACATCGTGGTCAGGAGCCAGGCGATGCCCGCCGTCGCACCGGCGGAGATGATACCGGTGAGAATGAACCACTTGAGGATGCGCTTGCGCGATGGCTTTTCTTCTGGTTTGGAGGTGGACATGATATTCAGGAGTTAGAGTTAGTATCGGGCCCCGTGCCCGACGTTGCGATGACAGTGGACGCATTGGATCGATTCGGTGCTCGGTGTCCTGCTGCCGACAACCAAATCGTGAACGAAATCCCCGTGGCAACGGAGGCAGGCCTTCTGAAGAATTTCCGCATTGCGCGGCTTGATCTGGATCGGGTCGTGGAAGTCCATCAGCGTGAAACCCTTCGAGTGCCAGAATCCGTTATCCGCCTTGGACAGATACTTGGGAATGAATTCGTGCGGAAGATGGCAGTCGTTGCAGGTCGCGGCTTGATGGTGCCCGGCTTTCTGCCACGAGTCATACTGATCATCCATAACATGGCAGTTCGCGCAGGCCGCAGGATCGGTTGAAAAATAGCTCAGCCCTTCCCCATAATCGAATGCGAAGGTTCCCAGCCCGATCGTCGCGCCATAGCACGCGGCGATTCCCACTGTGACCTTTTTCCATGAGAGCTTCCTCATCCAATTCCCAATCTATCTTTTTTTTCCTGGATCAGGCAATCGTAAAAGGGCTTCGATGGAGTCACCAAACCGCTCCGGTTCAAGCTGCCCCCCTTGCAATCCTGTTAGTCCATTGCCTGGTCACAAAGTCCTCCTGCTTTTCGGACCGCATCATCCGGTGACCGCACCATGCAGCCATGCCGCAATCAAGGCTCCTGCGACTGGCCCGGCGACCGGCACCCAGGCATAACTCCAATCGCTGTCCCGCTTGCCCGAAATCGGAAGCAGTTGATGGACGATGCGTGGTCCGAGGTCTCGCGCCGGGTTGATCGCGTAGCCGGTGGTTCCGCCGAGCGAGAGTCCGATCCCGAAGACGACCAGTGCGATCGGCAGCGCGCCCACCGAACCCAGTCCCACCATTACCGTTTCAGCATTGACTTGAGTCTCGACCCCTTTCAAATCGATGAATCCACCGGTTACACTGAGTGCGGCGAAAACGAGAACGAAGGTTCCGAGTGCCTCGCTGACAAAGTTGTTAGGTAGCGAACGAATCGCGGGGCCGGTGCAGAAAGTTGCCAACTTGGCGTCGCCATCGTCGCTCACCGCGTAGTGCTTGGCATAGGTCAGCCGCACCAGCGCAGCACCGATCATGGCACCGGCGAACTGGGCCAGAATGTAGGCGGGCATCTTCGCCGCTGAGAATTTACCGGCTGCCACCAGTCCGACGGTGACCGCCGGATTCAGATGGGCGCCGCTGGAATCAGCAGTGCACACCACGGCGACATAGACCGCTATCGCCCACCCGGCGGTGATCACAATCCATCCCGAGGCGCTTCCCTTGGTTCCACTCAGGGCGACATTGGCGACCACTCCATTGCCTAAAAGAATGAGCACCATGGTCCCTAACAACTCTGCAATCCATGGCGTCATGATCATCATTCAAGGGCTTTCAGTTTACAACATAGCCTGCGGCGATCGCTTGATAGGTCTCCACCTGCTCCTTCTCCCAGGCGGAATCCCGACCAAGCTCCGCGGCGAGCAGCGCCGCGACCTTCGGTGCCATCTCGATCGAGGCTCTGGCATTGAGAAGTAGCGCCCGAGTGCGTCGCGCAAGGCAATCGTCAACCGTTCGCGCCAATTCGTGACGCGCCGCCCACACCACCTCGGCCGCAAGGATTGGCAGAGCATCATGCAGCGGCTGATTGAGCTCCGGCGAGCTCTTTGCCAATTCAAGGATCCCCTGGGCATCAGAGCCGTAGACCGCCAGACTGCCGAAGCGTTCAGGATGTGAGTGATAGCCATGAACATTCAGTTTCTTGGTAATGCACGGCTTTTCATCCAATGCAGCCACGGTTTCGGCATGATTGACACAATCCTCCGCCATGTTGCGATAGGTGGTCCATTTCCCTCCACAGACCGTCACCAGCCCGGATGGACCGATGTGTATGGTGTGGTCGCGAGACAAGGCCGCGGTATTGCCATCGCCGCCGGCCTTGACCAGCGGCCGGATACCCGCGAAGGCGGAAAGCACATCGGCGCGCGTCGGTTCCCGTTCCAGGTAAGCCGCCGCGGTTTCGAGAATGAAATCGATTTCTTCCTCCAGAGGTACCGGTTCCAGACTCGATGACTCGATCGGGGTATCGGTGGTTCCGACGACCACATGGTCATGCCAGGGAATGGCAAACATCACCCGCCCATCTGAGGTATGCGGGACCATGATCGCCGTGTCCTTGGGAAGAAACGACTTCTCGAGAACAAGGTGCACGCCCTGGCTCGGGGAGATCATCGTCTCCGCCTCAGGATCGTTCATTTTCAGCAGATCATCGGTAAAGGGGCCGGTTGCGTTAATCACCGCCTTGGCCTTGATGGTGTGGATTTCTCCGGTTTCAACGTCGGTGAATGTCAGACCGGAAATGAAACCGTCGGCATTCTTCACCAGACCGGTCACCTTGGTGTAGTTCAACATCACCGCCCCCTGCTCTGCCGCGGTCTGGGTGAGGTTGACTAACAGACGCGCATCATCGAACTGCCCGTCGTAGTACTGCACCCCTCCGAGCAGCCCCTCGGTCTTGAGGGTCGGGATGTGATCGAGAGTCTTCTCCTTGGACATCAGCACCGAGGGACCAAAACCGTATTTCCCGGCAAGCATGTCGTAAACCTTCATGCCGATCCCATAAAAAGGAGCTTCCCACCATGTATAGTTCGGAACGATGAAACGCAGGTCGCTGACAAGATGCGGCGCGTTGTCGCGCATGATGCCCCGCTCCTTGAGTGCTTCCATGACCAGCGACACATTCCCTTGTTGGAGATAGCGAACCCCACCGTGGACGAGCTTCGTGCTACGGCTACTGGTGCCTTTGCCAAAGTCACTTTGTTCGAGGAGCAGCGTCGAGTAGCCGCGCGAAGCGGCGTCCACTGCGGTGCCAACTCCCGAGGCGCCGCCACCGACAATCACGATATCCCATGTGTCCGTCGCACGGGCCTTCTCCATCATTAAGTCTCGATTCATCGTAGTTCTGGATATGGTTTTTACTTCCCTTTCTTTTCCTCCGACAGCCAACCCAAGGATCGGCGGACTGCCTTGTTCCAATCGTCCCGTTTCTCAGCCACCTGATCGGCATCCATCGCCGGTTCGAAAACCCGATCGACCTGCCAGTTGACCTCAAGATCTTGTGATGACTTCCAGAAGCCGGTGGCCAGACCTGCGAGATAGGCGGCGCCCAAGGCGGTGGTCTCGACCATCTTCGGCCGGATCACCGGAATCCGGAGCACATCGGCCTGAAACTGTAACAGCAGATCATCGCAGGTCGCTCCACCATCGACCCTCATTTCCGGGATCGGAGCGTCGGCATCAGCGACCATCGCATCCAACAAATCCGCGCTTTGGAAAGCCATCGACTCCACCGCCGCGCGTGCGATGTGTCCTGCGGTGGTCCCGCGGGTGATGCCGAACATCGTGCCCCGCGCATACTGATCCCAATGAGGGGCGCCGAGACCAGCAAAGGCTGGCACAAAAATCACCCCGCCAGCATCATCCACGGATTCGGAAAGTTCCCGAATCTCCGACGACTTGGAGATGATTCCAAGTCCATCGCGCAACCACTGGACCACCGCGCCGCCAATGAAGACACTCCCTTCCAAGGCATAGCTGGTCTTGCCGTCGATTTCCCAGCCGATCGTGCTGAGCAAGCGGTGTGACGAAGCTTTCGGCTTGTCGCCGCAATTCATCAGCATGAAGCAACCGGTGCCATAGGTATTCTTCACATTGCCGGGTTCGTGACAGAGCTGACCGAAGAGCGCGGCATTCTGGTCGCCCGCCATTCCGGCGATCGGCACGCCCCGGCAGGTCATGTCAGCGGCGACTTCACCATAGACTTCGCTGGAGGACTTTACTTCCGGCAGCATGGACACGGGCACCCGGAAAACTTCCAACAGCTGCTCGTCCCAGGCACGGGTTTCAATGTTATAGAGCATGGTCCGCGCCGCATTGGAAGCATCCGTCACGTGAACCGCTCCCTCGGTCAGTTTATAGGTCAGCCAGCAATCAATGGTGCCAAAAGCGAGTTCGCCGCGCTCGGCACGCTCGCGTGCACCATCGACATGATCGAGGATCCACTCGAGCTTGCTGCCGGCAAAGTAGGCATCGGGAACGAGACCGGTGCGCCCGGTTATCAACTTCTCGGTCTCGCCGCCCTTGAGTTTGTCAATGCGTTCGGCGGTCCGGCGATCCTGCCAGACGATGGCATTGTAGATCGGTTTACCGGTGGCGCGGTCCCAGACGACCGTTGTCTCCCGCTGGTTGGTAATTCCGATGGCCGCGATATCATCAGCAGTGGATGCCGTCTCCCGCATCACTTCATTGGCCACCTCGGATTGAGTCTTCCAGATCTCCTCCGCATCGTGCTCGACCCAGCCCGGCCTTGGAAAGATCTGTCGGAATTCCTGCTGGGCGACGCCGGAGATTTCACCAGCTTCATTGAACAAAATAGCTCTCGAACTCGTAGTCCCCTGATCCAGGGACAAGATATAGCGATTCATGGGTTGGTAGCGGGTTTTTCTCCCCATGCTCGGAGGGCGAAAATACGCGAAAGCCGATAACAAGGGAATACTATAGACAGACTAGTGAACCACACGTCTGTTAGTCAATAATACTTTGGTAGGGGGGACCATACCCGCCACCATCCCTTCACACCACGTCATCTTGCAGCCAGAAAACAAAAGAGCACCGGTTTGAATCAAACCGGTGCCCAACATGAAAATCTGTCGCATTCGCGGAACACCACGAAGCGAATGGGAAAGAACTGGAATCAGTCGTCCTTGTCCTCGGTTTCCTGAAGCACTTTGCCGTCGGCATCGACAATCAAATCGAGGTCGGGCTTGTCATTCCGATCAACTTCGATGCGGTAGGTCGTTTTTCCTTTGACGATTTCCTTGTCGACGTCGTCGACCTTGCCGCCACGGGCGCTGGCGAGGGTCGCGGCGAAAGCAGGGTAGTCCTTTTTCGGAATGTCTTCCCGAGTCTTGAGGAGAGTCCCATCCGCATGGACGTAGATACTCAAATCGAGGTCACCGGGAAGGTCAACGTCTGCGACGTAGCGCTCCTGAGCACCCGTCTTGTAATGCTCGACTTCATCGACACGTCCACCGCGGGTATTCGCTTCGATGGTGGCACGGACCGGTGCGGGGCAATCGGCAAGGGAGACATCACGGCCATCGTCGTCATCCGCAATGACATGGCCTGCGGAAAGACACAGGGAGAGGGCCATCAGCCCGTGAGTTGATATTTTGAATTTCATATTACAATGGGGACTCATATTGAAAGGGAAGTCTCGCTTCCACATAGTGCAAACGTAGAGACACTCCCGGAATTTGGCAAGTTCTTGCTTCGGACGAAACACGCCCGCGAGGATAGGGAGTCGATGCATCTCGCCCCAGGTGATTGGCTTTCTAATATTTTTCGGGCACGAATTTTCGGCCCTCAAGGCTTGCTCGATCATCGTATGCTCCTTTTTCCGAACGTTCAGGAAGTTTGACCTTCTCGCGCTTCAGCTTCTTGTAGGGAATGAGGTTGAGAATGTGCTGAATGCAATTGAGGCGAGCCCGCTTCTTGTTGTCGGAATTCAGAATGTACCACGGGGCGTGCTCCGAGTCGGTTGCCTCGAGCATCATGTCACGAGCGCGGGAATACTCGAACCACTTGCTCCGTGATGGCAGATCCATAGGACTGAGCTTCCACTGGCGAAGAGGATCCTCGATCCGGGCCTCGAATCGGCGTTTCTGCTCTTCATCACTGGAATCCAGCCAAATCTTGAGCAGCAGGATGCCGCTGTCGGTGATGTACTTCTCAAACTGAGGACACACTTCGAGAAAGCGCGCGTGCTGCTTCTTCGTACAGAATCCCATCACGTATTCGACCCCCGCGCGATTGTACCAGCTGCGGTCGAAAATCACGACTTCGCCGGCCGCCGGAAAATGCTCAATGTAGCGCTGAACATACATCTGGGATTTCTGTCGGTCTGAGGGCGCCGGCAGGGCCACGGTGCGGAAAACCCGAGGGCTGACTCGTTCTGTTAGAGCGCGAATGGTTCCCCCCTTCCCCGCGGCATCGCGGCCCTCAAAGACGATAATCACGCGCAAGCCCTTGTGCTTGACCCACTCTTGCAGGTGGCAGAGTTCGCCCTGCAGCTTGCGCAGCTCTTTCATATAACTTTTCTTCGAGAGCTTCTCTGGCTTCTCTGGCTTGGAATCTTTGCTCATAAATTTTTCGAGGTTCGGTGATGAATCACGCGACGAAGCGATCAGATGCTCCGAGGTTCGGTCATTTTCTCAGGTGAAAGGATATCGTCGAGTTGTTCCTTCTCCATCCAGCCCTTGGCCAGAACCAGGTCATAGACGCTGCCGCCCGTGGCCAAGGCTTCCTTGGCGATCGAGGCGCTCCGTTCGTACCCGAGCACGGGATTGAGGGCGGTGACGATACCGATCGAGTTGCGGACGTATTCCAGACAGCGCTCTTTATTCGCCTTGATGCCGGTGATGCATCGGGAGTTCAGCGTCACTGCCGCGTTTCTCAGAAGGGTTAGGCCGAACAGGAGATTGAAGGCGATGATCGGTTCCGCCATGTTGAGTTCGAGTTCGCTGGCCTCCGAGGCCATTGAAACCGTGACGTCAGTTCCGATGATCTGGTAGCAGATCTGGTTGACCACTTCGGGAATCACCGGGTTGACCTTGCCCGGCATGATTGAAGAGCCGGGCTGCATCGGTGGCAAATGAATCTCGTTGAGTCCGCAACGTGGACCGGAGGACATCCAGCGCAGATCGTTGCAGATCTTGGAAAGCTGAACGGCCGCAGTTTTCATCGCACTGCTCATCAGGGCGAAGCCGCCACAATCCTGGGTCGCCTCGACGAGATTCGCCGCGAGCTTCACCGGAATGCCGCTAATCTCGGCGAGATGCCTTGTGCAGAGTTCGGAGTAGCCCGGAGGACTGTTGATGCCAGTACCGATCGCTGTGGCACCCATGTTGACTTCGTGCAGCTCCTCACCCGCACGCTCGATGTAACGAATGCCATCACCAATCATCACGGCGTAGGCACTGAATTCCTGACCGAGGGTCATCGGCACCGCGTCCTGGTTTTCAGTGCGGCCCATTTTGAGCACGTCGGAAAACTCCTCCCCTTTGGCCTCGAGCGCGGCGCGCAGTTCACGCAGGGCCGAGGCCGCGTCGCGCAATGTCAGGATCACGCCAAGTTTGATGGCCGTCGGATAGGCGTCGTTGGTCGATTGGGAGCGGTTGACATCATCATTCGGATGGAGGTGCTCATACTGCCCCTTGCGGTGACCCATGATCTCGAGACCACGGTTGGCAATCACCTCGTTGGCATTCATGTTGGTCGAGGTGCCGGCACCACCCTGGATCATGTCGATCGTGAAGTGCTCGTGCCATTGCCCGGCGATGATTTCATCGCAGGCGGCCAGAATGGCATCGGCACGCTCCGGCTTGAGAACGCCGAGCTCCTTGTTCGCGGTGGCGGCGGCTTTCTTGACGTAGGCCAGACCACGAACGAAGTGACTGAAGTGGCTGAGCGGAATCCCTGAGATCGGAAAGTTCTCCATACCGCGCAAGGTCTGAACGCCGTAATACGCGCTGTCGGGAATCTCGCGTTCGCCAAGGGAATCATGTTCACGTCGCCAGGTCGCAGTGATCGCCGGACCGACACCCGCGAACTGCCGGTTCGCATCGCGCAAGCGGGTGCTGAGCCGGCGCGCGACGTGACCAACCATTCGGTAAAAGGCCTCGGGATTCGTCGCGCGAAGTTCATCGAAACGTTCCCGCGAAATCTGCAGGATGGCGACATCTGTCAGCGCCACGGCCGATGCGGAGTGCGGCAGATCATCGAGCATCACCCCTTCACCGAATGCGGTCCCTCTGGTCAAGGTGGCGAGTCGTTTCGTGCTCCCGTGGACTCCAGCGACAATCTCGACCTCCCCTTCTTCGACCACTCCCATCCACAAACGCGGGGTCGCTTCATGAAAGAGATATTCGCCTGCCTTGTATTGACGGGACTCGGCATCGGCAAGCAAGTCGCGCAGGGTTCCTGGCTCGATACCGATCGAGCCGGCGATGTCATTGACGCGGGATTCTGAAAGATTCATAGATAGGATTTTCGGGAAAGTGGGCTCAGGCCAAGAACTTCGCGATGACCAGACCCACAGTCACGGCCACGATAGTGCTGATCAGTCCAGGCACGAGGAAGGAGTGATTGATGACGTATTTGCCGATCCGCGTCGTCCCGGAACGGTCGAAGTTGATTGCGGCAATGATGGTGCCGTAGTTCGGGATCAGGAAATAGCCGTTCACCGCCGGGAACATCCCGATCAGAAACGGTGGTGCGATGCCCAGCGAGAGACCAAGCGGCATCAGCGCTCGGGCCGTGGCCGCCTGACTGTAAAGAAGCACCGACGCGAAGAAGAGTCCGAAAGCGAAGGTCCATGGTGCGGCTTTGGCCATGCCGCCCAGCGCACCGATGATCTCGTCCTTATGCGCCCCGATGAAGGTATCCCCCATCCATGCCAGACCAAAAATGCCGACAACCGCGGTAATACCAGCCCGGCAGGTGGAGGTCTCAGGAATCAGCTCGGGCCTAACTTTGCACAAGGTGAGCGAGGCGGCGGCCACGGCGAGCATCACCATTTCAATCGCCACCGGCATGGCCACCTCGATGACCTCACCGTCGGGTCCCTTGAGCGAGCGCAGACTTGGAACAAGTCCGAGGACGACCACAAAGGCGACACCGATCATGAAGATGATCGCACTTCTTTTCGCAGATGCTGGCAACGCTTCGGTGGACCCGGCTTCTGCCGGAGCGGGAATTTTCCCACTGGCCAGCCTTTCCTGGTACTCGGGATCATCCTTCAGATCCTTGCCGATGCGGGTTTGCACCAGCGCCGCTACGATCACCCCGCAGAGCGTGGACGGCACACAAATCATAAGAATCTGCGGCAGGCCCCAGGCGAGATCCTTGCTGGCAAAAAGACCGATCATCGCAGCGGTGGCGGCGGCGACAGGGCTCGCGGTGATCGCCTGCTGGGACGCAATCGTCGCAATCGCCATCGGACGCTCCGGGCGGATGCCATTCTGATGCGCCACTTCGTAAATTACCGGTAATAGCGGATAGACAATGTGGCCGGTGCCAGCGAGGAAGGTGAAAGCATAAGTCGTCAAGGGCGCAACGATCGTCACGTGCTTCGGATTGCGACGAATGATTCTCTCCGCGACCCGCACCAGAAACTGGATGCCACCGGCTGCTTCCATCACGGAGGCCGCCATGATCACCGCCAGGATGATCAGCATCACATCGATCGGTGGAGCCGTCGGCGCGACCCCCATCAGGAAAAGAACGACCAACCCTACGCCGCCCCAAAGACCAAGGCCAACACCCCCGGTGCGTGCGCCAATCGCCAACGCCGCCAGGACGACGGCAAAGTGAATTACAAGAATAAGTGTCGGGTTCATTTCACAAGATCGTAGCGGAATACAAAGTTCAGGCGATGTCCGTCGCCGTCGGTCCCGTCATAGGTTTCCTTCATGCCGTAGAGGTATTCCAGACCAAGGCGGAATGAATCGGTCGGCTGCCAGACCAGGTTGGTGCTGAAGCTCGCCGTGCTTTCCGGAGTCAGAGCGTCGACGCTGGTTGGAAGATCCGAAACCACCCAGCTGCCCGCGAGCGTCGAACGAAAGTGATCACTCCATCGATGAGTGTAGCCGATCATTGGAGCAAAGATCGGGATCGCTTCCAGTTCGTTGCCAACCCATGCGGCATCGAGGTTGTTACCGTTGAAGTCATTCACGTAGCGCGCAATCCCTTCACCGTAGGCCACCTGAGCGAAGAACTCGTTGCACTCGTCCACTTCCCAGTTTCCCGACAAGCTGAATCCCCATCCGAGCGTGTTGTCGTCAGGCCCGGTGTCGTTCTCGAAGCCCAGGCTCCGACCGATGGCCGCCAGTTGGATATGGCCCAATCCACCTTCCCAGCGACCTCCAATGACGAAGTCCGGCGTGGTGCTCCGCACTTCAGAATTGGCCGGCATGGTGGACGCCAGGATGTCGCTCTCCGGATACTCGACACTGAAGTATGCGTGGCCCTCGCCGTAGTTCTCCCAGAGCGGTTGAGTGTAGCGGATCTGTGCCTGCCGGCGATTGAGAATGCCCACCGGCCCCTGGTAATCGACCACGTCAGGCCAGATGTCAGGGTTCATGAAACCCGAAAACGTCTGACCGATCAGAAAGTTCCACGCTTGCCCGTAGAAGTGACGGACGCGGAAGCTCATCGTGTTCGATGTGGAATCACCGAAAAAGTCATTCTCATTGTAGATCCGAAGCTTGCCGGACTCGGAGGCTGGACGACGAATCTCCATGCTGATACGCGTGCCCTTGCCATGAATGGTCGATCGTTCCCCTCCACCGGCGCCAAGCTGGCTGCCTACTGGAATGGTCGATGGAACAAACATGTTAGGATTCCCGTTGTTCTCGAAGTCGAAGATCGTATCAACACGGGCAGAACCACCGATCTTGAACATGGTATCAGTGCCGGGAATCGAAATGAAACCTTTGAGCTCCGGGTCGAGGGGTTCGTTATCAGGACGGGGGGCGGCACGCTGAAGATTCTGGAAACCATCAAAGTCACGCACCGGCGACCCCGCCCCCGCGGAACCCGGAGTAGCCAGGGTGATGGGAGCTTGGGTAATCGCCGGAGTGCTGGCGCTGCTCGCCGGAGCCGGAGCCGGGGCTGCGGGCCTTGATGCGGGAGCTGCCGCCGGAGCAGCCGGGAGGCTTTCTCGGCGCGCCTCTTCCCGATCCCTCTCCCGGGCTTCCTCTTCAAGCACGGCAATGCGCGACTTCATTCCTGCCAGAGCTTGCTCCATTGCGGCGAGCGCTTCCTTCATCTCCTCGACTTCATCGCCGTGAGCCTGCGGTGCCCATGCCACGATAGCCGTCATCGCTATGATCGGCCCCACCGGAAATCGGTTAGAAATCGCCGCAGATCCATCCACCTCGGTGTGGTGAGTGAAAAACTTTCCAAACATCTCCTCCTTGATAGAGATTTCCTCAATACCCAGGCAACGGCTTATTCGTACAACCAAGGTATTACAAAAGCCTTCTCCCGGGGGACTCGGCTTGTCATCGGCGGCGGCTGACACTATCACTCATCCGTCTTCATGAATCTTCCCGCCTTTTCCTGGATCCGCAGCTATTCCCGTCAGTATCTGCGCGGTGACCTCGTGGCTGGACTGACCTTGGCCGCTTACCTGCTTCCCGCGGGCATCGGCGATGCTTCGCTCGCCGGACTGCCGGCCGAGGCGGGGCTCTACGCCTGCCTCTTCGGCGGTCTCGTTTTCTGGCTCTTCTGTGGATCGCGTCACACGGTGATCACGGTAACCTCCGCCATCTCACTGGTCATCGGAGCTTCGATTGCCCCGATGTCCGATGGCGATCCAGCCCGCCACGCCGCCCTTGCTGCAGCTACGGCGCTCCTAGTAGCAGCCATTGCCTTCGTCGCCTGGGCGGTGAAGGCGGGCACGATCGTGAACTTCATCTCGGAACCGGTGATGATCGGCTTCAAGTGCGGTGTCGCGCTCTTTCTCGCCAGCACTCAGCTTCCCAAACTGTTCGGCTACAAGGGCGGTCATGGCGACTTCTGGGAACGCAGCGGCCATTTCATCGGCAATCTCGACCAGACCAATACCGCTGCATTGCTCACCGGACTCGCCGCACTGACCCTTCTGATTCTGGGAAAGAT
The DNA here is from genome assembly GCF_042664875.1 of Haloferula chungangensis. Taxonomy (NCBI): domain Bacteria; kingdom Pseudomonadati; phylum Verrucomicrobiota; class Verrucomicrobiia; order Verrucomicrobiales; family Verrucomicrobiaceae; genus Haloferula; species Haloferula chungangensis. Next base: position 917,633 of record NZ_JBHTBS010000001.1, read on the forward strand.
CTTCCTGAAGAACAAACCGGTTGGTCTTTTCGTGGTCATCGGAGGCATCATCGCGGCGACGCTGTTAGGCCTGGAAAAGCAAGGCGTCAGCATGCTTGGCGAAGTCCCGCAAGGACTGCCGAAACTGGGTCTTCCCGCAGTCCAATGGAGCGACCTCAACGAACTCCTGCCGCTCGCCCTCGCCTGCTTCCTGTTAGGGGCTGTGGAAACGGCGGCCATCGGACGCATGTTCGCCGCGAAACATGGAGGGCGTTTCGATAGCAACCGCGAATTCCTCGCCCTATCCGTTTCCAACCTCGCCGCCGGACTCGGCCGAGGCCTCCCCATCAGCGGCGGCATGTCCCAGTCCCTGGTCAATGAGAGCGGAGGAGCAAAGACTCCCCTTTCCGGCCTGATTGCCGCCATCATCATTCTCCTCGTGGCCCTCTTCCTTTCGGGCCTGCTCCACAATCTCCCCCAGCCTGCCCTCGCTGCCATCGTGCTTGTCGCTGTCGCCGGACTCTTCAAGGTGAGAGCCCTCAAACGCCTGTGGCAATACAATCGCTCCGAGTTCGTCGTGGCGATGGCAGCCCTCGCCGGGGTGCTCTGTTCGGGCCTCCTGCGGGGGGTGATGCTCGGTGCGATCATCTCACTGGTCCAGCTGATCCGCAGTGCTTCCAAGCCCCATGTCGCGATGCTTGGCCGCATTCCCGGCACCCGCCGGTTTTCTGATCTCGCGCGTCACAGCAAGAACGAAGCAATCCCCGGAGTGCTGATCTGCCGGCCGGAGTCAGGACTGGTCTATTTCAATATCGATCACGTTCGCGACACCATTCTCGCTGCCGCCGAGCGCTCCCAGGCCAAGCTTGTCGTCCTCGATCTATCCGCCTCCCCGAGAGTCGATCTTCAGGCGACGGAAGCGCTGGGCAGCTTGCATGCCGAACTGACGAGTTCCGGCATGGGTTTCCAAATCGTGGAGGCCCATGCCTCCGTTCGTGATATGTTGCGCCGCGAGGGATTTGAGGAGAAGATCGGCAGGATCGATCGTAAGATCAGTGTGGCCGACGCGGTCGACGCCTTCACCAACGGAACCCACTGATTTCATGTTTCCCGGACTAATCGCCTCATTCATTCTGGTGGCCCTGTGCGTGGTCATTCACTCCATGGGTATCTCCCGAATTCTTCGTTTCACTCGTGCGAGACTTCCCTCACCCGAAACGCACCCGTGGGTCTCGGTGTTTTTCGTCGTTCAGATTGCCTGGAGCCTGATCCTCCTGCACATGCTTCAAATCGTCATCTGGGCGGGATATTTCACCCTTCAAGGCTGCCTGCCGGACTTCGAGACTTCGCTCTACTTTTCGGGAGTGACCTACTCGACCCTTGGATTTGGCGACGTGGTGCTTCCGCAGCGATGGCGATTGCTCGGCGCGGCCGAGGGCCTGACGGGCATACTGATGTGCGGGCTCTCCACTGGGCTTTTCGTCGCCACCGCCCACCGCATTCTGGCTGCCCGCTTCCAATTCGATGACGAATCCCCTCCCACCAAGAGTGTTTGATAAGCGAGAGATTGATCCGGGCCGATGATCCGGGCGGAAACGGACCCGTCTCAGAGCCAGCGGGTCGGAAACTTCGCTCGATGACTCCGTAGCAAAACGATGCGAGACCAAGGAGAAGTCGAGGCCTAAGTAGGGCCGGCGGGGTTCGAACCCGCGACCAAAGGATTATGAGTCCCCTGCTCTAACCGCTGAGCTACAGCCCCATGTTGTCTTGCAGCGGAGCGCTTCATGCCCGCTTGTCACTCTGGAATCAAGGCTTTCCAACAATTTGACCGTCCTAATCCGGTGGACTCCGAGCGATCGAACACTTCTTCAAATAGGCCCAGTGCATCCCTCCAGTGGACCCCATCGAGTCCCGTTCGGGCACTTGGGGGCACTCCTTGTCGCTCGACCTCCCATTCCGCGCGCCGTTCCACGCCACTCTCAACCTCCCAACCTTGCAGGCCTTACGCAGAAACGGACGGGCATTGCCCGTCCGTTTCCTGTGTGGTTTTTTGAAAGTTTCGGATTACGCTGCGATTTCGTAATGCTCAGCGATTTGTTGGAAAATTCGGTCTCGGCGTTCACGGGCCTGCTCCACATCGCGGGTCTTCAGCGAGAAGCGAAGTCGTTCGGCAGTGGCATCCGGTTTGTGAACCGTAAGGTGACACCACCACACACCGCGGTTGTTCCAGAGATGATGATTGGGATTGTCGTGGTTGACGCGGAGCGCGAGCTTGGGTTTGCGTTTCATACGTTTTTTTAGCTTTTGGCCGATTTCCAAAGGAAGGATTCTCAGCAGTGCCTAACGGGTATTTTCCCGTTAAGATTAAAACTACTTCAGCAACTTATCTTAGGTAGGCAAGGATATTTGGTAATGAATGAAAATCTCTCGAACGATTGAATCACCGAGTATTCACATTGCATGACTTTTCCGGTCAAAACCGGGAGTCCATCCGTTAAGCAAGCTGGAGCGCTTCTCTGAAAATCGCCTCCAACGCGTCGCCATCTTCCTCCCCGCATGAGACGCGGATGAGGTTTCGGGGAATGCCGCAAGCTTCCGCCCAATCGAGTTCACGGTAGTGTGCGAGCATCACGTAGGGGCTCGCCAAGGTGAAACGAGTCCCAAAGCTCGGACCCTTGGAAACATCGAGTGCGTCAAAGAACTTTGGAGTCTTCTTCGGAGACTTCAGGACGAAGGAAAAGAGCGGCCCAAAGCCACCCTTGGGAGCCATCACCTGCTCGTATCGCTCGCGATGAGTCAGCGATGGGTGCCAAACTTCGGCGACCGCCGGGTGCTCGGAAAGCATCCCGACGAGCTGCAGGGCGTTGGCATTCGGCACCTCGATTCTCGAGGGATAGTCCTTGAGATTGGAGAGCATCACCTGGGCGTCTCCGATGTACATCGGCGCCGTGGCTTCCGACTCCTCGCGGATGGCGGCATTGATTTCTCCGGCAAATTCAGAATCGCGGCGGACGACCACCACTCCGCCCATGACGTCCCCGGAGCCGGACAGCCATTTCGTCAGGCTGCCTGTGACCACGTCGGCCCAAGGCAGGGCCTTGACGTTCGATGGTCCGACGGACGAGTCATCGACGATCAGCGGCGTTCCACCTTCGCGGCAGGCTTCCGATACCCGCGGGAGATCCGGGCAGCGAAGAAGAGGATTGCTCGGCACTTCCGTGAATACCGCCGCGAATTCGCCTTGCCGGATTCTCCGCAAGGCTTCATCGAAGGACTCCCCCTCGGTCTCATTCAGAAAGACGACGCCATTTCCAAGGCGCTCCTGGACCTTGAGGGAGTCGACGTAAGGGAACTCCAGTTGAAGTGTTTTTCGGCCACTCGCCACGCCCGGCAACGAGCGCATCACGGCCGTCACCGCCGACATGCCGCTGGCGAAGACAGAGACGTGCGATTGCTCAGCGCCATAAATCGTGGCGAGCCGTCGTTGAAGCAAGTGACGCTTGGTGCCGGTCAGCGCTCCGCCATTGAGAATATCTTCCGCCATCCGGCTGCTGACGAGTTCACCCGTTAGACGCTGGTATTCAACCGCGAGAGGCGCGGCCTTTTTGGACACGATGACCGCCTGAAGCCCATTGAACGCCGACGAGCGGGCCGCTTCCTTGCCCTGCCTTTCGATCCAGCGCTGCGCCCGCTGCGCCCCTTCCTTGGTCGGGAAAAGAAACACCTCCTCGGACTCGGAGCCCAATTCGTTTCTGGCGACCACGGTAAGTCGCTCGAGCAGCGGATTTCTGAAAAAGCGCGGATATCCGGCACGGAGGCGTCGCATCACCTTGTCGCGGCCCTCTTCGTAGCCGATCACCGAGTTCCAGGTCGGCATGCATACCGAGCAGGCATGCGGGGACTCAGGAAGTGGTAATCCCAAATCCTCCTCCCTTGATGCTGGGTGAATTCGCAAGTCGCGCATGCGCTCCTACTGCTTGCGACCGGATGGGCCAGTCTAGCAAGCCGTATTTCTTCCATGGGCGGCATTGGACCGATTTTATTAATTTGAGATTTTTCGCTACCGAAGTGGTGGTTCCGTGGTTTCTGTAGATGCAATGAAGTCACGTAGCCCTTGGATGATCCTCGCCGTGGTGGTTTCCCTCGGACTGCTGATCGGAGTGTGGTTTGGCCAGTCGGCTTCCCAGACGGGTGAGTCCGAGCAGGAAATCGCGCAGCGGGAACGCCCGGCTCAAAAGCAAGCGAGCCACGAACACTCGCGGATTCCTAAGCGCCAATCATTGCCCACCGGCAAGGCGGCATTCGATCTCGATGCCATTGAGGCGGGTGCCATTCAGGGTCAACGTTGGTTAAGATTCTCTGATCGAAATGCGATGGAGCAATTTCTCAAGAGCCTCGAAGGCAGCGGAATTTCCGTACTCGCATCGATCGATGCCCTCAACGCCCTGAGGATCGGATTCACGGACTCCGATGGACTTGCCAGTCTTCTCGATGGCTCGGAGGAAAGCGGCTACATCTTTCCTGTGACGGTGCCGGATGTCGGGGCGGTCGACGAAGGTGCGCTCGGATTCGGTCGCTCGCTCCTCCAGTGGCTGGGATTGGAGGGCAGCAACGAAGGGGCCGGAGCCGGCGTCAGCGTGGCGGTGCTGGACACCGGGATCGGCGAAAGCTCGGTCTTCTCCGACAACATCCGACGGATCAACCTCATCGATCTTCCCGCCAACCTCGCCGACCTCAATGGCCACGGCACGGCTGTCGCCTCACTCATCGCCAGCCAGCTCGGGCTCTCGCCTGGAGCCTCGCTGCTTTCCGTCCGCGTCGCGAATGACAACGGCACCTCGGACAGCTTTACGCTCGCTCAAGGAGTCATCGCGGCAGCCGACGCGGGGGTCAACATCATCAATATCTCGATGGGCTCCTCGGGAGACAGTTCGATTCTTCGATCCGCCATCGAATACGCCCAGGCGGCAGGTGCGATCATCGTCGCCTCGGCAGGAAACGACGGTGCCAGCCGGATTTCCTACCCCGCCGCCTATGAGGGCGTCATTGCGGTCGGTGCAGTGGACGCCAATGGCAACCACCTCAATTTCTCCAACTCGGGCAATGTCACAATCAGTGCCCCCGGATTGAGCGTGTTCGCCGCTTCTCCCGGAGATCAAGGCGTGCTCTTCACTGGCACTTCATCGAGCGCCCCCGTCGTTTCCTCGGCTATCGCCTACGTCATGCAGACCCAGAACGTCAGTGCCCAGCAGGCGATCAACATGCTCGTTCAGAACGCGAATGATGCCGGAGCTCCCGGCTATGATGCCGCACTCGGTGCCGGCTACCTCGACATCGGGCGTATCAACCGCTTGGACGACCCGACGGCCACCGACGCCGCGATCGCCTCGAATTTCGTTACTCAGGGAACCAATGGCAGCGTGCTCCAGGTCACCGTGCAGAACCGGGGCAACACGACTTTGGTCAACGCTCCCGTGCAAGTCACGACTCCCTCGGGAGTTGTGACCCTGAACGTCGCCACGCTGCCCGCAGGCAAGAGTCAGACCTTTGACATCCCGCTCAACAGCACCAGCCAGCAGGGGCAGGAAATCCGAATTGACTCCAGCGTGTCGCTTTCGAGTGGCGGGACTGACCTGAATCCGTCAAACAACCGGCGGGTCGACGTCCATATTCCCGCTGATGCTCCGTAAAGTTTTCCTATTTCTCATCCTGATCTCCGTCCTCAGTGCGGACGATCGCTGGGCACCGAATGCCGTCGCCGGCCCGGTCAATCAACTGGTGGTTTCGGGCAATGCCTGCGGACCCGCCGCCTTGCTCACGTCCATTCGCTGTGGCGACGAGTCCTGGCAGCAGGTTTCGAAAATCATCCCGGGCAGTTCCGATCGCTCCAAGCTCCTCTACATCATCAAGGCCCACGGGATGCAGGCCTCCCAAAGCCTCAAGGGTCGCAAACGCTGGACTCGCCACGGCATCAACGCCGAGGACCTCGAACAAGTCGCTGCTGAACTCGCAGCCTTGAAAGGACTCCCCTCGCCTCGCTCCGAGTCGCTTTTTTGCAAGAAGCGCGAGACTCCCGTCAAACTCATCGATCGCACTCACGATCGAATGCGCGACTCCCTGAAGCGTGGGTTTCCGCCGGTTCTCAGCCTCAAGCGCTACGTCTTCCGTCAAGGCCAGTGGCAATCTCTTCAAGGGCATTTCGTTACCGTCGTCCGCGTGCCGGAAAAGATCGACCGCAAGGCTACTTCCTTCAGCTTCACCTACTTCGATCCCTGGCAGGGAAAAAAACACGAAGGCAGTTTCCGGGTTCCCACCCAGCCCATCCTAAGCGCCGACGGGCAAAGCAGCTCGTGTCTGGAGGTCTTCGTCCCATCCGCCGATATCGGTCGCAAGTTCGTCAAGAGCGGCGAGAAAAGTTTTGTCGTTCCCGTGGGAGTCATGGGTCGCTGGTAAAGATGCTCGGTTACATTCACATTCCCTTCTGCCACCGCGTCTGCCCCTACTGCTCGTTCTACAAGCACACCCCGGGAAAAACCCCGATCGGTCGCTTCATCGACAGCCTTCTAACAGAAACGCGGAACCGTCTCGCCGAGTCGCCAAGGTCACTCTACTTCGGCGGGGGCACGCCATCGATGCTCTCGCCCGCGCACCTGCGGAAAATGCTCGACGGCCTGGCGCGCCTGATCGACTTCGAGGCCCTTGAAGACCTCACCCTCGAAGCCAACCCCGCGACCTTCGATCTCGCCAAAGCCTCACTCTTCCGGGAACTCGGCATCCAGCGGATTTCGTTGGGCATCCAATCCTTCGCCCCCCACGTTCTCGAAACCCTCGGTCGCGAGCATTCTCCCGAAGAAGCCGCCGAGGCCGTGCGCACCCTGCGCGCCGCCGGCATGCCATCGGTGAACATCGACCTGATGTTCTCCATCCCGGGTCTCTCCCTAACCGACTGGCGACGCACCCTTGAAACCGCCATCGCGCTCGAGCCGGACCACATCTCCGCCTACAATCTTACCTACGAAGAGGACACTGCCTTTTTCGAGAGCCTCAAACGCGGCGATCTCGATACCGATGAAGACCGCGATGCCGAACAGTTCATGCTCGCCGACGAGCTTCTAACAGCCGCGGGTTACGAGCACTACGAAACCTCGAACTACGCCCGCCCGGGACATCGATCCACCCACAACCGTGGCTACTGGAAGGGCGAAGACTACCTCGGCCTCGGGCCCTCCGCCGTTTCCACCATCAACGCCATCCGCACGAGCAACGTCGCCGACACCGACCGCTACATCCGGATGATCGAACAGGTTGGCCACGCCACCATCGAGACCGAGTCGCTTACCCCCGATCAACTTCGGCTGGAGCGCATCGCCCTGCTGCTGCGCACCGAAGAAGGCGTCCCACTCAGCCTTCTCAATGAAGCCGAGCTCCCCCGCCTCATCGAAGCCGGCCTCGCTGTCGTCAAAGCCGACCGTCTCGCCCTCACCCGCCACGGCTCCGCCCTCGTCGATCCGATCGCCGCCGAGTTGGCGTGAGGAGAGCAGACAACCTCGGCGGCCGCTCGCCTCTCCAGACACCTGCTCAGAAAGCCGCTCCGCCACGGCTCACGCGACCCAATGAGTTTCGATCGAGGAATGCATTCGCTTCCCTCGGCGCTTCTCGATTTCGCCAAGCTTTGGATTTTTGGAGTTTAAAGTTTGAGCTTTAAAGTTTCCCCTCTCCCCGTGTCCGATGCTTATGAATTCGCCCGCTCGCTGCTTTTCAAACTCGATGCTGAGAATGCCCACCACCTGAGCCTGCGCGGCCTGCGGATGGGTGAAGCATCGGGAGCGCTTTCGCTGCTCTACCCCGAGGACGACTTCATCGATCCCGTGGAGGTGATGGGGCTGAAGTTCCCGAACCGAGTCGGACTCGCGGCAGGTCTCGACAAGGAGGGAAACACGATCGATGCGCTGGGACGGCTGGGATTTGGATTCGTGGAAATCGGCACGATCACCCCCCGTCCTCAGGCAGGAAACCCGAAGCCGCGGCTTTTCCGTCTCGTCGAGCAGGAAGCGATCATCAACCGCATGGGTTTCAACAATCCAGGCATCAAGGCGGGCGTCGCCAATGTGCGCGCCTCCAAGTCATTCGCGGGAGTCGTCGGTTTCAACATCGGCAAGAACAAGGACACACCGAACGAGAACGCTGCGGACGACTACCTGATCTGCCTCCGCGAAGCCTTCCCGGTGGCGGACTACATCGCGGTGAACCTTTCCTCACCAAATACTCCCGGACTGCGTGACCTGCAGGGCGAGGATGCTTGCGCAAAACTTCTGGAGCTTTTGAAGAAGGAGCAGCAGAAACTCGAAAGCGAGCATGGTCGACGTGTGCCGCTGCTCTTCAAGGTCGCGCCGGATCTCGATCCACCCCATATTGCCGGACTTGCCCGCGTGTTCCGGGACGGTGGGCTCGATGGATTGATCGCGACAAATACCACGATCACTCGCGACGGCGTCGAAGCGAATCCGAAACATAGCGAAGCGGGTGGGCTCTCCGGTCGACCGCTCACCGAGCGCAGCACCGAGGTCATCGCCTCCTTTGCCTCTGAGCTGAAGGGTGCGCTGCCGATCATTGGCGTGGGTGGGATCTCATCGCCTGATGATGCCGTCGCCAAAATCCGCGCGGGCGCTTCCTTGGTGCAGATCTACTCAGCCTTCATTTATCAAGGTCCGGATCTGGTTCGGGAAGTGGCGCGCAGACTAAGCCGCGAGGCCATTTGACGGGTTCAGGATTCTTTTTGGGATGATGAACCGCCCTTTCCGCTCTAATAAGCCATAACGCCATGCGACCGCTTCTTCTTTTTCTCCTTACCTTTCTCCTAGCCCACAGCCCGGCATCGTCTCAAGAGGATCCATTTGGCGGCTTCGGCCCTGAAGCCACAACAGAGGGAAAAGAGAGCGCCAGCCTCGTTTCGGAGCTGTCATCGATCGTTCCCGGCGAGCCCTTCACCGTCGCCCTGACACTGCCGCACCCTGAAGGCTGGCACACTTATTATAAGAACTCAGGCGGCGTCGAACTCCCACCGTCACTGGAGTGGAAGCTTCCCGAGGGATTCACTGCCGGGCCGATCCAGTGGCCGGTCCCTGAAATCCACAAGGGCGACTTTGCCACCAACCTCGCCTACGAACACAGCATCACCCTGCTGGTCGAGATCACGCCGTCCGATGCCATCAGCGCCGGGTCGGAGGTCGACCTGGAAGTGTTCGCCACCTGGCAGTTTTGCAAACCGGGCCGATGTGAGAACTCCGAAGCCACCCTGAAGCTCCAGCTCCCGGTGGGCGACGGCAGCCCGGATGCGGCTCACCAGGATCTCTTTGCCAAAGCACGCGCGGCCCTTCCCAAGCCAGCTGATTCCTGGGAGTATGCAGCGACGCGCGAGGCGTCCACGATGAAGCTCATCGTCGACGCGCCTGAAGAGCTCAGCGCTCCGGTCGAGCTCGAGTTCATTCCCGACCAGCCTTTCCTGCACCCGGTGTCGCTGACGCCTGTCGAGCTTGTCGATGGCGAACTCACGCTCCCGCTGACTCAAGGTCTGGTGCCTTTCGGCGATGGCGAGCTCGTCCCGATGGAACCCTCGTTCAGTGGCATCCTCGTCGTCAAAAGCGCCAGCGGCAGTCAGTCGCTGTTGGTACCTGAGACGACTTTCAGCAGTCCGCCCGCTCCCCCGCTTTCCTTTGCCAAATTCCTGCCGGTTCTTGGAGGGATGCTGTTAGGTGGACTGATTCTCAACCTGATGCCCTGCGTTTTCCCGGTGATCGGGCTGAAGATCATGGGCTTCGTCCAGCAGGCTGGCGAGGATCGCAAGAAGATCATTCTTCACGGCATCGCCTTCACCGTCGGCGTGCTGATTTCCTTCTGGATTCTGAGCGGCATCCTCTTCGCCCTGCGTTCGGCCGGTGGCTCGGGCGAGGAAGTCGGATGGGGCTACCAGCTCCAGAAACCGTGGCTCGTACTTTCGCTGATGCTGCTGATGTTCGTGATGGGTCTCAGCATGTATGGTGTTTTTGAAATCGGAGCATCGGCCACCGGCGTGGGCGGCAAGCTCCAGTCGAAGAACGGCCTCGGTGGATCGTTTTTCTCCGGCGTGCTCGCGACGATCGTCGCCACTCCCTGCTCGGCGCCTTTCCTGGGTGCGGCAATCGGCATCGCGGTTTCCTTGCCTGCGTTTCAGTTCTTCACGGCCTTCACCTTCATGGCGCTCGGGCTCTCGCTCCCCTACCTGATTCTTTCGATCTTTCCCAAGCTCCTTGAGAAACTGCCGCGTCCTGGTCCATGGATGGAGTCCTTCAAGCAAGCGATGTCCTTCCTGCTTTTCGCCACCGCCGGATTCCTGCTCTGGGTGTATGTCGGGCAGATCAAACTCGAGAACATGCTCAATGTCGTCATCGGTCTCAGCATGATCGCCATCGCTGCCTGGATCTTCGGTCGCTGGCACACCCCGGTCAAAAGCACCAAAGCCCGCAACATCGCGAAAGTCCTGACGCTCGTTTTCGCCATCGGTGGATTCCTCGCCTGCAAGCCACCGACTGGTAAAAGCCTCGACTGGCAGGTGTGGAGCGACGAACAAGTCAGCGAACTGCTGGATGAAGAGACGCCTGTCTTTGTGGATTTCACCGCCCAGTGGTGCGCGACCTGCCAGCTGAACAAAAAGCGGGCCTACCCGGAAGAGGTCGTGAAACTGATGGAGGAGCGCGGAATCGTCACGCTCAAAGCCGACAAGACCAGCCCGGATCCGGCGATCGAAGCTGCGCTTCAAAAGCTCGGGCGCAGCGCGATCCCTGTGAATGTGCTCTACGTTCCGGGGAAAGACCCGATCATCACCCCCGAATTGCTGTCCGCCGACTACATGAAGGAGCTGATCGAGAAGGAGCTCCCCAAGTCGTAAAAGCGGTGTGATCCTACTTTGCGACTTTCCTTTCGAAGGATGCAATGTCCTCAGCATCGCGTCTCTAACCGACCACCCGACTTGCGAATACGGATTCGCGGTTCCGAGAGAAACGCATGGCAATGTCCGGCGTCTCGTCCTATCCACGCCCTGTGATTCAAGCCGCCATTTTTGACCTCGATGGGACTCTCGTCGACTCCCTCCCGGGCATTGCCGCATCCCTCAATCGCGCCCTCGCTACGCGAGGTCACGCAGGCCACGATCTTGATGCCGTCCGCTCATTCATCGGCAATGGTTCGTGGATGCTTTGCCGTCGCGGAGTGCCGGCAAGCTTTCCGGATTCGGAAGCCGATGCCGTCAACCGGGCCTTCATGGACGACTACGACCGCACCTGGCTTCGAGGCACCGAGCTTTTCCCCGGCATCACCGAGCTTCTGGCCCAGCTCAAAGCGCACCACATGCCGCTGGCGGTGCTTTCCAACAAGCCCCATCCCTTCACTGCTGACATCGTCGATTCCCTGTTTACCGCTGGAACCTTTGACGTGGTTCTCGGCCATCGAGAAGGCACGCAGCCCAAGCCGGACCCGTCGGGAGCCCTTGAGATCGCCAACATCTTCGATCTTCCTTCCACAGGGATCACCTTTATCGGTGACTCGCTCGTCGACCTTGAGACGGCGACTAACGCAAGGATGCAACCCATTCTCGTAAGCTGGGGATATCGCCCCATTGAGGAGCTGCGCGCCACCGGCGCACCGCTACTCCATGCCACCCACGAGATCCTCAATCACCTCATTTGTTAGATCCGCTTGATCCTTGTCCGTGAGCACCTTCCGCTTGCGGAAATGAGCGTTCGCCCGAGCAGAGCTTGAGCGACACAGCGACTCAGTGACCCCTGCGGGATTTCCTCAGGATGCGACCTTATCGGCCATTCAGGTTCGAGATGGTCTGGAAGATCGCGTTGATCATCAGATAAGCCATCGTGCCGATCAAAAGGGCCATGACGATCAGAATCGTCGGCATGATGAGCGCCATGATCCGATTCAGGTCCTTGTTCAGTTCCTTGTCGTAGCGCTCCGCAGCCCGCCGCAACGAGAGGTCGATCTTGCCCGTCTGTTCACCCACCGAAACCATGTCGATCAGCAGTGGTGGAAAGTTGCCCGTCCTGACCATCGCCTTGGACAAGGCTCGACCGTCGCCCACTTGATCGATCACTTCATTCAAGGAAGAACGCAGCGAAAGGTTCTGTGTCGCATCGCGAGAGAGTTCCAGGGCGCGGAGTAATGTGAGACCATTGCCCACGAGGTTTGCCATCGTTTCGAGAAACTGGACATAGAAGCGGCTCGAGATCACCGGGCCCGCAAGAGGCAAAGTCAGCTTAATACGGTCCCATGTCGGACGGTTGGCTTCGTTATCCTTCCATGCCTTGAAAAACAAACCGCCTGCGATCAAGAGAATGACGTAGACATACCAGTAGGCACCCAGGTGATCGCTTGCCGACACCAGCAACTGAATCGGACCGGGAAGCTTTCCGCCAGGTGCGGACTCGATCAGCTGAGTGAGCTGGGGAATCAGGATCGTGACGAAGACCACCGTGACGCCGAGCCCCGCAAAAACCAGGAAGGCGGGATAGATCATCGCGAGAATCAGACGCGACTGAAGCTCGGAGAGCGTGTTGAGATAGTGGGCCTGGCGTTTGAGGATCGTATCCAGCGCACCTGATGCCTCACCAGCTGCAGCAAGCGAGCAGTACAAGGGACCGAAGCTCGGACTGACCTTCCGCAAGGCGAGCGAGAAGTTCATCCCGTCGCGCACGTGGTTTCGAATTCCTTGGGCAACATTCTTCAGGGAACCGAGTTCTTGTCGTCCCTCCATCGCCTTGAGCGCGGGTTCCAACTGAAGCCCGGCTCCTAACATGTCGGCCAGTTCTTCCGTGAAAAGCACGACCTCGGCGCGCTTCAATTTCATCTGACCGCCCTCCGCCAGATCGTCACCCGATTTTTCGGTAGGCTTGGCGGGTTTGGCAGGAGACCTCAGCCCCGGCTTCGCCGCAGGCTTTCCCTCCGTCTTCTCCCGTTTTGCGGAAACGACACCTGTCGCCTGTTTCAGACTAACAGGTTGCAAGCCGCGACGATCGAGCAATCGAAGCGCTTCTCCACGATCCCCGGCATCAATCTGACCGGTTTGCACCGACCCCGTGGAACTCAAAGCTTTGTAAGCAAAAACCGGCATGGTCTTAAATCTATTGAATATCAGGCACCACCAGCATCCGTCGCCGTCACCGAGATCACTTCCTCGATGGTCGTCAGGCCCTGCATCACCTTGTACCAACCGTAGCCACGCATCGGAACGAATCCATCCTGAACGGCCCGCGCGCGGATTTCCTTGGAGTTGGCGCCATGGGCGATCATTTCCTGCATCTGATTGCCAATCACCGCAACTTCGTAAATCGCGAGTCGTCCCGAGAAGCCGGTGTTCCGACATCGGTCGCAACCCACGGCATTGTACGCCTGCCCTTCAAGATTCATCGGGATCAGCAGATCACGACGATCCTCATCGCTGACCTCGCGCGGCACCTTGCAGTTGTCGCAAAGTCGACGGACCAGTCGCTGACCAAGGAACGCCCGCACCGCAGCCGATACCAGGAAGGGCTCGACCCCCATGTCGATCAATCGACTGATGCCACCAAGCGCATCGTTCGTGTGAAGCGTCGAGAACACCAGGTGACCTGTTAGTGAGGCTCGGATCGCAATCTCCGCAGTCTCCAGGTCTCGAATTTCCCCGATCATCACCGTGTTCGGGTCGGCCCGCAGGATCGAACGCAGACCGGTCGCAAAGGTCAGACCGATGTCCGACTTCACCGCAATCTGCATCACGCCCGGCAGCTTGTTTTCCACCGGATCTTCAATCGTCACGATCCGCTGGTCCGGGCGGTTGATCTCACTGAGGAAAGAGTAAAGGCTGGTTGATTTACCCGAACCCGTGGGTCCGGTGATCAGGATGATTCCGTTCGGCAAGTGGAGCAGGCTGCGGATCTTGTCGCGGACGAAATCCTCCATCCCGAGCTTGTCGACATTGAACTTCTGCTGGTTGAGAAGACGAAGCGAAACACTTTCCCCCTCAACGGTCGGCACCGTGGCAACACGCACGTCGATCGTCTGCCCTTCGAACTGAAGGTTGATACGGCCGTCCTGAGGCAGGCGACGTTCGGCGATGTCGAGCCGCGACATGATCTTCAAACGAGCGATCACCGAACTCTGCAGCGCCTTGATGTTCTCAGGCACAGTGACTTCGACCAGCTGGCCATCAATCCGGTAGCGGATCCGCAGGTTGTCGGAAAGAGGTTCGACGTGAATATCCGTCGCCTTCTGGTCCAGCGACTCGCGGATGATCTGGTTCACGAATTTCACCACGCTCGCCTCTTCGTCGTCATCCGCATCAATGACATTGGCCTCATCGGACGACTCGATGTTCGAAAAGTCCATGTCACGACCTTCAAGAATCTGCTCGAACGTATCGGCACCAACCCCGTAGAGCCGGCGGAGCGCTTCGTGAATCCGGCGGCGGGATGCCATGCACCACTCGACCGGCATTTCGATTTCCTGGGCAACGGCCTGCCGGGCCACGAGATTGAAGGGGTCGAAGGTGGCCAAACGAAGTCGCGGATTTTCCTCATCCCCCAGAATCTCGATCGGCAAAAGGCGGTGCCTGAGGGCAATCCGGGGACCACAGGCTTCCCGGATGGGCAGCGGTGCTTCGGGAACCGGAATGGAGTCGATCCAATCCAGTCCAAGCTCTGAGGCCAATTCCCTCATGTATGGTTCCTCATCGACGACGCCTGCATCGAGCAGGTCATCAATCGGAGAACGTTGACGAAGGGCTGCACTTTCCAGCACCTCCTCGAGTTTCTCCATTTCTTGGCATCCGCTCCTTCGTGCGGGATCGATCAAAAGTTCGGTCATTCGGCTGGCGTGTTCTCCCGTAAAACCGCCGCCCCTGCAACATTGTCTCTCGAAAAAGAGAAGATGACGGAGGTTTCTTGGTTTTCCAGACAACTTGCAACGTCAAGAGCCGGGGAAGATGGCAGCAGTTTTTGGCCGGGTTTAGCAGCCGAGCCGCCCCATTGCTCGAATTTCCACCCCGTATTGGGGTGAAAACTCTTCATCACTGGCTTCAATGCTCCTCAAGGATCACAAAGGCCCACTGATCGGATCGCCGAGAACGGAGATGCGACCGCTATCCAGGCTGTAGATCCAGCTATGCACATCGATGCTCTGGCCCCGTTCCCAAGCATACTCGAGAATCGTCGTGCGCGCGATGTTGTCGGCGTTCGCCAAAACATTCAGTTCGCACAGGCGATCCACCGCCTTCAGGGGATCCAGTCCTTCGAGCTCGTCATGACGCCGGCGCGCGATGTTGCGGATGTGGCGCAGCCAGTTGTCGATGACTCCAAAACGCTGCCCTTCCAAGGCCGCCTTCACGCCGCCGCAGCCGTAGTGACCGCAGACGATCACGTGCTTCACTTTGAGCACGTCCACGGCGAACTGGAGCACCGAGAGAAGGTTCATATCCGTCTGCACAACGACATTGGCCACGTTTCGGTGAACAAAGACCTCGCCCGGTGCGAGGCCGGTGATCTGGTTTGCAGGGACCCGACTATCCGAGCAACCGATCCATAAATACTCCGGTGTTTGTTGATTCACCAGGCGTGCGAAGAAGTCGGGATCCTGACCAAGCATGTTGGCAGCCCAGACGCGATTGTTCTCCAAGAGATTTTCGAGACTTTCCACGGCCCCAATCATCCCCACGATTCGCGATTTGTCCACCATCTCTCGATGGATTCCGACTTGCTCCGGGGTCCTCCCGCAGCGCTACTTGCCGCGTGTCCGACCTCTTCGCCAGCGACCCCGCCCCCGAGCGCCCTCGCGAACCCTCTGCCGATGAACCGCTGGCGGCACGGATGCGCCCTCGAAACATCGGGGAGATCGCCGGCCAGCAGCACATCCTCGCCGAGGACAAACTGCTCCGCCGTGCGATCGAATCCGACCGCTTCACCTCGCTGATCTTTTACGGTCCACCCGGCACGGGAAAGACGACTCTGGCCTCGGTCATCGCCCGCTCGACGGGTTCGCGCTTTGAGTCGCTCAACGGCGTCGAATCCAACGTCGCCGAAATCCGGGCCAAGATTGAGCAAGCCCGGACCATGCGGGATTTGCGGAATCAAAGCACCGTCCTCTTCATCGACGAGATCCACCGATTCAACAAAGCCCAGCAAGACGTCCTGCTGCCCCATATCGAACGAGGCACGGTGCGCTTCATCGGCGCCACGACCCATAACCCGTACTTCTACGTCAATTCGCCGCTGGTTTCGCGCTCGCAGATTTTCCAGCTCGAGAGCGTCGCGACGGAGGACCTTATCCCGGTTCTGGAACTCGCCCTCAGGGATTCCGAAAGAGGATTCGGCCACCTCAAGATCGAAGCCGCTCCCGAGGCTCTCCGCCATCTTGCGGAAATGTCCGATGGCGATGTGCGGCGGGCTCTGACCGCCCTCGAACTCGCCATCCTCACCACCGAGCCAGCAGACGATGGAGCGATCCATCTAACACTAGATGTCGCGGAGGAGTCCATTCAGCGCAAGGCGATCGTTTATGATGCCGATGGCGACGCCCACTACGACACGATTTCCGCCTTCATCAAGTCGATCCGCGGCTCCGATCCCGATGCCGCGCTCTACTGGTTGGCCAAGATGCTGACCGCCGGGGAAGACCCGCGCTTCATCGCCCGACGACTCGTCATTTCCGCCAGTGAAGACATCGGACTCGCCGACTCCGGTGCCTTGCGGGTCGCCATGGATGCGCAGCAGGCCTTTGAATTCGTGGGCATGCCTGAAGGCCGCATCCCGCTCGCCCACGCCACGGTCTACCTCGCCACAGCTCCCAAATCCAACAGCGCCTACGCCGCGCTCGGAGCCGCCATGAAGGATGTGGAAAGCGGACGAACCCTGGCGGTTCCCGAACACCTCCGCACCGGAACCCGCAAGAAGCTCGCCTCCGCCAGTGGCACCGACGACGAGAAACTCAAATATCTCTATTCTCACGACTACGAAGGCGGCTACGTCCCCCAGGCCTACCTTCCGGACGGTCGACGCTACTACACCCCCACCGACCACGGATTGGAAAAGCGAATCAAGGAACGCCTCGAGCATTGGCGACATTTGGCGGGCCCGCCAAATCCACCTTCCAAGAGATCCTGAACACGGTGACGAGGGCAGTCTCAAATAGCTTGTATTTTAGCTAAATCGGGCTATTTTCCACCAAATGGACAAAATACCACCCTTTTCACTCCGTAATCCCGTCCATATCATGCGGGAGATTGGGGGGCGAATTCGCACCCACCGGATGGCTCGTGGTTGGACTCAGGCGGAGCTTGCCGAGCGCTCTGGCGTCAGTCTCTCAACTCTAAAATTGCTGGAACGTGAAGGCAAAGGCTCGCTTCAGCGTCTCGCCAAGATCGCGGTGATTCTCAATCTGGATGACGAGTTGAAGAATCTCTTCTCAGGGCCTCCGGCCTACCAATCCCACGACGCCGTCGAACGTGCCACTCGTTCCAAGGCCTCTTTCCGTCCTAACTTGTGAAACTCACTGCTCGCTACCTTGGTCACCCCGAACGCCCTGTCATCGGCGAGTTGTTCGAAGCCCCGGATCACCGGATCTACTTCCAGTTCCATCCGGAGTGGCGCGACCTTGGTCTTGAGCTGTCGCCTTTCTATTTGCCCTCATCCACCGAAACCTCGCTCCCCACCCCCACCCCACAATTCAGCCCCCTGTTTGGGCTTTTCGACGATTCGCTTCCCGATTGGTGGGGCCAGCAATTGCTCAAGAAATTCTTCGAGGAAAAAGGGATCCGCTGGAACCGAGTGGGAGTTCTTCAAAAACTCGCCGCCCAGGGCGACTACGGAATCGGCGCGATTGGCTACGAACCTGATGAAGCCCCTGATGACTTCCGCTCACAACTCGCCATCGAAGTGGGCGCACTCGCCGATGCGGCTCGCGGCATCATCGAAGGCGAATCGGAACGCACCCTTCCGCTTCTCATCCGCTCCGGAATTACGGCAGGCGGAGCCCAGCCCAAAGCCCTCATCCACCTTTCCGAGGATTTCAAGACCGTCTGGCCCGGCGGCGGCAATCCTCCTTCGGGATCGACTCCATGGCTGATCAAATTCCAGCTCGACCGCGAAGTCCATACGACTCGAGAAGAACACGCATTTGCCCTGATGGCGGCTGCTGCCGGAATCGACATCGTCGAGACGCGCCTTCTAACAGACCAAGGGGGAAGCGTTCACTTCGTCTGCCGCCGATTTGATCGGGATGCCGGTGAAAAGATCCACTTCCACAGCTATTCGGGCCTCACGCATTCCCGGCCCGGAGAGGGCTTGGAATATGGTGACCTCATGAACCTGACACGCACGCTTTGCCTGAATGAAAATGCCGTGGAGGAGGTCTTTCGACGCGCGGTTTTCAATGTCGCAGCTGGCAATGACGACGATCATGGCCGCAACCACGCCTTCCTGATGAACTCGCAGGGCGAGTGGCGGCCCTCGCCCGCTTACGACATTACCTTTGCCACCCACCCTCTTGCCACCAACCTGAGAAGCGCATCCGTGATGGGCCGCTTCGCAAGCGTCACACGAAGCGACCTAACAGCCCTCGCAAAGGACCAGGGCATCCGCCGTGTCGACGACAGCATCGACCAGGTTCTAACAGCGATCCGTCGGTGGCCGGAGTTCGCGGACGCGGCGAGAATCCCAGAGACTCACGCCGCGCTTCTCGCCCGGGACTTTCCGGCGAGCGAGTGGTAGGATCACTCGGTCTTCGCCACTCCGATGACTCCCTGAGCGATCCGATCGCCGGCGTTGCCGGTCGGCTGACCGCCATCGTCCGGACCAGCATGAATGATCATGCCGCGACCGAGGATGGGATTCTTAGCCCCGTTGAGCGTCAGGTTGTCCACGGTGAGTTCGAACTTCGCCTTTCCATCCGCATCTGCCTCGAGATTTCCAAAATCCCCGGCGTGACGCATTTTCGAATCGGGAAGGCCGTGATCATGTCCTTCGGGGTTGTAGTGGCCACCGGTTGCGGTGCCATCGGCCGCGCTGATGTCACCGAATTCATGAATATGGATCGCATGCTTGCCATTGGCCGTCAGCCCACTGATTTCGGCCACAATCTTGACCTTGCCGTCATCTAACTGGGAGAAAGTCACCGTCCCCGTCACCTTGTTTCCGTCGGTGGCCTGCATGTTGCAGACGAGCTTGGTAAGGGCTGGAGCCGCGGCTTCATGACTTGCGTGGCCGTGGCCTCCGGCGTGACTCTCCGCGAGACAAACGCTTGAATATGAGAGCATTAGGGCGAAGGAGGAGATAATTGCAGTGGTTTTCATAGGTTTCATAAGAAAATGCCCTTCAAGCTCCGATGATTTTGGACTTCTGCAAGTCAATCCTTTCAATCCTTTCGGCGGAACAAAGCAGTCGTTTGACAGAGCGCGTTCGTCCCCTAGGTTCGCTGCATCCCAATGGTCGATTCGAACTCCGACACCAACTTTCGCAGCCACGCCCCCGGCCACTGGCCAGAAGCCACCGCTTCCCAGTGGAACGACTACAAATGGCAGCTCAAGAACCGCGTATCCAACCTCGCCGATCTGGAAAGCCGCTTGAATCTCACCAGTGAGGAACGCGCGGGTGTCCTTCTTGCCGGCAACAAGCTGGCGATGTCGATCACTCCGCACTTCTTCAATCTGATCGATCCCGACGACCCGAATTGTCCGATTCGCCGCCAGGTCATCCCGCGTCTTGAGGAAGCCTGGACGGCCCCCGAAGAAATGGCCGATCCCTGTGGCGAAGATTCGCACATGCCCGTTCCCGGACTGGTACATCGCTATCCGGACCGCGTGCTCTTTCTCGTCACGGATCGTTGCGCCTCCTACTGCCGCTACTGCACCCGTTCGCGGGTGGTCTCAGGCGTCGGCGAGCAGCGCCTCGAAACCCAATGGGAAGCCGCTTTCGAATACCTCGAAAAAACTCCGCAGGTGCGCGACGTACTGCTCTCCGGTGGAGACCCCCTGCTGCTTTCCGATGCGAAGTTGGAAAAAATCATCAGTCGGCTGCGCGCGATCCCGCACATTCAGTTCATCCGCATCGGGTCGCGCATCCCGATCTTCCTTCCCCAGCGCATCACGCCCGAGCTCTGCACGATGCTGAACAAGTACCATCCACTTTTCATCTCGATTCACTCGAATCACCCGAAGGAACTCACCAGCGAAGTGCGCGATGCGCTCGGACGTCTTGCCGACGCCGGCATTCCCCTTGGAAACCAGAGCGTGCTACTCAAGGACGTGAATGACTCGGTCGAAGTTCAGAAGGCCCTCGTGCACAAACTGCTGATGTGCCGTGCCCGTCCCTACTATCTCTATCAGTGCGACTTGATCACCGGATCCTCGCACCTCCGCACCTCGGTTTCGGCTGGACTCGAAGTCATCGAAGGCCTGCGCGGTCACACGACCGGCTACGCGGTTCCGCAGTTCGTCATCGATGGCCCGGGCGGCGGCGGCAAAATCCCGCTTAACCCGGACTACATCGTGCAGCGCGATCACGAACGCGTGGTGCTGCGAAATTACGAAGGCGAGACCTTCGAGTATCCCGAACCCACCCCCGCCCCGGCAGCCGCCCTGGCCGCCTTGAAAGAACAGTCTTCCTGCTGTTCCTGAGCGATAGCGGGCTTCCTTCAGCGACCCTTCTAACCGACATCTCCGATCATGACCTGGAACGACCAATTTCTCGAACTCTTCGCCCGCTGTGTGAAACGCTATCAGAACGGCGACAAGGATTTTACCGGCTACTACGACCAGGAGGACAGCGCCCTGCTCGGCTCGATCGGCTACCGCAGCCGCGAGTTTTTCGACTTTGTCGAAGACTACTGCGAAGAAGGCGTCCCTTCGGCATCGACCGCCCTGCTCGTTGCCTCGGTCCGCCGCGACTACTTTCAGGTGGTGATGGAGGCTCAGGTTTCCGAGCCCACCGTTGACCAGGAATCCCTTCCTCCAAAGAGCGCGGAACTTGATGGCTTCCGGTACCTTCCCCGGATCCTTGCGAAGGCTCGCGGCAAACTGAGGGGCGAACTGGACCCCGACGTCATGTTCAGCTGCGGGGGGGATCGCAAATTCCTCCGCGAACACGGAGACATTCCGCCTGCTGACTTTCTTCGTCGTGTCTGGGCCGCCGGCGACGATGATTCGAAGATCGTCGATTGGTTGAAGAGTCTCTGACCTGTCCAAGGGGTGGTCGATGCCGCAGTTTCCGAGACATCTCCACCCCTCAATCACGCTTTTCCCCGAAAGCTGCTAGGATTCCCGCTGGTCGAATGGCCAAAGCGTGGCAATCCTCATTCAAGTATCACCATGAGTAACGAAGAACTTCAGGATCGCATCGCCGCCTCAAGCGGATGGATCGGCGCCGTTAAAACCGAAATGGGTCGCGTTCTCGTCGGCCAGGAACTCCTCGTCGATCGTCTCATCGTCGGCATTCTTTGCAATGGCCACGTGCTTCTCGAAGGGGTTCCCGGATTGGCCAAGACCCTCGCGGTCAAAGCCCTCTCAGGCTCGCTCGCCGCCTCCTTCGCTCGCTTCCAGTTCACACCGGACCTGCTTCCCGCCGACCTGCTCGGCACCATGGTCTACAACCCCCAGGAAGCCAGCTTCGCGCCAAAGCTCGGACCGATTTTCAACAACCTGATCCTCGCCGACGAAATCAACCGCGCTCCCGCCAAAGTGCAATCCGCCTTGCTCGAAGCGATGCAGGAAAGGCAAGTCACACTCGGAGACAAAACCTACAAGTTGCCCGAGCCCTTCCTCGTGCTCGCCACCCAGAACCCAATCGATCAGGAGGGAACCTACCAACTTCCTGAGGCCCAGCTCGACCGGTTCCTGCTCAAGGTCAGCGTTGGATACCCTTCGAAAGCAGAAGAACTCACCGTCCTCGACCGCATGGCGAATTCCGAACCGGTTTATCAAACCCAGGCCGCCGCCACCCCGGAACAGGTCGCGGCCTCACGACTTTTGGTCAACGAGATCTACATCGATCCAGCCGTGCGCGAGTACATCGTCGAGCTCATCCGCGCGACCCGCCAGCCCGCCAAGGTCGATGGCAGCCTGCGCCATCTGATCCGTGCCGGCGCCTCACCGCGTGGCACGATCAACCTCGCTCTAACAGCCCGCGCCCACGCCTTCATCAATGGTCGGTCCTTCGTCACGCCACAGGACGTGAAGGACATGGCCCACGACGTTCTCCGTCACCGGATTCTGCTCAGCTACGAGGCCGAAGCCGAGGATACCACCACCGATCAGATCCTCGATCGCATCCTTTCGAAAGTCCCGGTTCCCTGAAAGACATTCGACCGGAAGACCCCGGACAGAAGACTGGAATGCTCCGCGCTTTTGTCCGACCAGGCCCTCGGTCTTCTGCCTTAAAGTCCCCCGTCTAACACCCCATGAGCGATCCCACCGACAAGGAAATCGAAGAGGTCATGGCCCGAGTCCGCAAACTCGAGCTCAAGGCCCGCCGCCTGGTGCGCGAATCCTTCTCCGGTGAATACCAATCTTCGTTCCGTGGTCAGGGTCTCGACTTCGACGATTTCCGCGAATACCAGCACGGCGACGAAATCCGCTTCATCGACTGGAACGTGACGGCGCGCATGAATACTCCGTTCATCCGGAAATTCCGTGAGGAACGCGAACTCTCGATGGTGCTTGCCGTCGACGTTTCAGGTTCGGCCGATTTCGGCAGCATCCACTTCAGCAAACGCGAAGCCGCCGCCGAAGCCGCTGCCATTCTGGGTTTCAGCGCGATCGGAAATGGCGACAAGGTCGGCCTGCTGCTCTTTGCCAACGAACCCATCCTCTTCGTTCCCCCTGCCAAGGGAACCCGCCATCTGCTGCGGATTGTTCGGGAAATCCTCATCGCACGCCCCGCAAATCCCGGCACTTCGATCAAGGCCGCCTGCGATCATCTCGTCCAGACCTTGCGCCGCCGCGCCGTGGTCTTCATGATTTCGGACTTCTTTGCCGACCCGATCGACAAGCCGCTGGGCAAGCTTGCCCGCAAGCACGAGACGCTCGCCCTTCAGATCATCGACCCGCTTGAGGAAAAGCTTCCAAGAGCCGGTCGCGTCGTTCTAACAGATCCCGAAACCGGCTGGGAAGTCCTCGTCAACACCAACAACCCGAATCTGCGGATGGGTTACGAGAAATTGATGCGCCGTCAGCACGACGGCGTCGCCAAGATCTGCCGCAAGCACGGCATCGACATCGCCCAGCTTTCCACCGACCGTGACCGGCTCGGTGACCTCCACCGCATGCTCAAACGTCGCGCCAAAAAGCGCGTTCGCTGACCCATGGATTCCGAAAGCCTTCAACTTCAGGACCTCGTTCCCGCCGAGCCCTTCGTCCACTCATCGGGGTGGCCGTGGTGGGCTTGGGTCCTAGTGGCGCTTGGGGTGCTTCTCCTAGCGGTTTGGCTCCGTGCCATGTTCAGAAAGGGCCAGTCTTCCGAAGCGCCAAACCTGCAGCTGATCCACGATCAGGCGCTCCAACTGGCCATGGAGAAAATCGACCTCGCCGCGCAGCAGACCGCCGTGCAAGCCGCGGCCACCACCTGTTCGGAGGCGATCCGTCGCTATCTCGCGACGGTGGCCAGCGACCCTTCGCTTTATGAAACCCACGAAGAATTCCTCGCTCGTCACGAAGCGCTCAATAGCTTCCCGGCCGAGTTGAAAGAAGAAGTCTCCAATACCTTCAACCGCCTTGCGAAAATGAAATACGGCAAGTCCCCAGCGGGAGATCCTGGCGTGATCGCAAGCGAGGGCCGCAGCCTTTTAACCCAGCTTCATGAGAACCTTCCGGCATGAGTGAGATCTTCGAACATCTCCGATTCGCGAAGCCGGCCTGGCTGCTTCTCTTCGTGCCCTGCGTTCTCCTCCTCCTCCTCCGGCGTGGACGTGGAGCGGAGGCCGCCATCGCCTTTTCATCGCTGTCGGTCCTCGTCAGTCTCGGAGCCAAGGTGCGCCGCACCGCCTTTTCGCTCGGCCTGCCCCTGATGCTTCTCGCCCTCATCCCCGCGATTCTCGCCATGGCCCGCCCGGTGTGGCGCACCGAGCTGCAGGCCAAGACGGCGAGCGGGATCGATATCGTCGTGGCACTCGACGTCTCCCTGTCGATGAGCATCGACGACTTCTTCACACCCGAAGGCCGCCCGCTTCGCCGACTCGATGCGGCCAAGGCGGTGGTGCACGACTTCATCGTTGGCCGTCCGGACGATCGCATCGGATTGGTGCTTTACTCCGGCCAGCCCTACATTTCCGGGCCGATCACCCTCGATCACGACTGGCTGTTAGGAAAGCTCGATGAAGTTGAACTCGAAATCCTTCAGGAACAGGGAACCGCCATTGGCTCGGCCATTGCGGCTTCGGCCGACAAGCTCAATGCACGGGATGCGAAGAGCAAGATCATCGTTCTGATCACCGACGGTGCTTCGAACTCCGGCAAGCTGTCGCCGGTCGAAGCCGCGGAGCTTTCAAAGCAACTCGGGATCAAGATCTACACGGTGGCCATCGGCACCATGGAGGGCCGCGTGTCGCGTGGCATCCAGCGCTTCCCCCGTCAGGAATTCGATCTTCCGACACTCAAGAAGATTGCTGAAATCACCGGTGCCGAGCACTACTGGTCTCAGAACGTCGCCCAACTTCAGGGGACCTTCAAAACGATCGACCGGCTTGAGAAATCGGAAGCCAACTCTCTAACAACGACCACCGATCAGGAGCTCTTCAAATGGTTTGCCGGAGCTGCGGCCGCCTTCGCCCTGCTTGGTGCCGTCCTGCTGGCCCTCAACCCTCCACCCGCCCCATGACGCTCGCTGAACCTGCATGGCTGCTGATGCTGATTCTGCTGCCGATCATTGCTACCGGAGCGGTTCTAACAGCCCGGCTTCGCAAGAAGCAATGGGGGGCCTTCGTCTCGGAGCGCCTGCGACCGAGGCTGCTCAAGCGGTCCAGCCCGATCCCCCGCTGGATCGCCTTCGTGTGCATGTTGCTGGCCTCGGCTCTTCTGATCATCGCGCTGTCACGGCCTCAGAGCCGTCGTGAGACCACCACCGAGACCATCCTCGGGCGCAACATTCTTTTCGCCATCGACCTTTCCCGCAGCATGAAGGTCGCGGACCTCCGGCCCGATCGTTTGACCCAGGCGAAAGCCGCAGCTTACGAGCTGCTCGATGCGCTGCCCAACGACCGCATCGGGGTCGTCGGTTTTGCCGGGTCCGCCTACCTATTTGCTCCGCTGACTCCCGACCACTCGGCGATTCGCGAGACGATCAACCAACTCGACATCGATTGGATTCCAGCCGGAGGAAGCAATCTCAAGGAAGGGCTGAAGCTTGCCATTGAGACGCTTAAGAAAACGGGGACTCGCCAGAATGCGCTCATTCTCATGAGTGACGGGGAGGAGCACGAAGGCAAGATTTCCGAAATCGCTCAGGACGCCCGCTCGGCAGGAATCGAAGTGATCACGATCGGCTTCGGCACGGAACAGGGGGATTTTGTTCCTGACGATGAGTTTGCTGACGGACGATTCCGCGACCGGGAAGGAAAGGAAGTCATCAGCCGGCTTGAGACCGCCCCGTTGAAGCGGGTTTCGGAAGTTACTGGAGGAAGATTTGCCATTGCCTCGTCCGGGGCTGATATTCCGGCCATGGTTCAGGCTGCCGTTTCCGATCTCGACAAGGTCCGCATTGCCGGCCGCGAGAAGGTCGTCACCGTGGAATACTTCCAGTGGTTTGTCCTTCCGGCAATCCTGCTGCTGATCGGTGCGGCCGTGGCCGCGACGAGGTGGCGTGGGGTCGGTACGGCGATCGCACTTCTCTGCTTCCTCCCCCGCCCGCTTCAGGCTGGCGATGTCGATGATGCCCGCGCCGCTTACGCAGCCGAACATTACGAAGAAGCGCGGGATCGATTTGGTGCGCTGGCCGAGATGGAGCCCGATCAGGAAAAAGCCTTCGGCTACCGACTCGCTCAAGGAAATGCCGCTTACAGGATCGGTGACCTCGCGACGGCGAGGAAGGCCTTCAGCGA
Source organism: Haloferula chungangensis (assembly GCF_042664875.1). Classification (NCBI taxonomy): domain Bacteria; kingdom Pseudomonadati; phylum Verrucomicrobiota; class Verrucomicrobiia; order Verrucomicrobiales; family Verrucomicrobiaceae; genus Haloferula; species Haloferula chungangensis. The sequence goes on from NZ_JBHTBS010000001.1 coordinate 943,706, forward strand.
AGCACTGCGAGCTGACGACAGCCAACTGCGGAATGCTGCCCACCACGGCATGGGCAATACCCTGTTCGAAATCGGCTGGGCCCGGCTCTCGAAAGGCTCCGCCTATCCGGATCCCGGGCCGCCACCGGAAGAGAGTGAGGAGGCGGATGTCTTTGATCGGCTGTCCGATGCCTTGCTCGATCGCACCAACGACGAGCGCCCCTCGGAAGGTGATCTCGCCGCCTTTGAAGAGATGGTGAAGAATCGACTCGATGAGTGGATGAAGGAAGAGACCCCGGAAGAAAGCCAGAGTGAAGGCTCGGAGCATTTCAACCAGCTTCTAACAGACTGGATCGACGCCGTACGCCACTACGATTCCACCGTCGCCTTCGAGCCTGCCGCGCACAATCGCGAACTGACCGTCATCCACCTGCGAAAGCTCCGGGAGATCCTGGAAAAGGTGGAGGAGAACGCCCAGAGCATCCAGGCGGTTCCGATGCCTGGCTCCGGAGAGGGAGAGGAACCAGGCGAGCAAAATCCAGGCGAAGGCGGCTCAGGTGAAGAAGAAGGTGAAGGCGAGGGCGGCGAGGAAGAAGGCGAAGGCGAGGGCGAGGAGGAAGGCGAAGAGAAAAATGACGGTGGCGACAAGGACGGCGAACCTTCCGAAAGCGATGGTGAGGGCGGGAAAAAGGAACCCAAACCCGGCGAAACGCCCGAAGAAGCCGCACGACGGATTCTCAATGAAAACGCTGACCTTCAAAAGGGCGCTCTTTCGCCCGGTCGGCTTCGCTTTAGGAGACCTGATAAGGATTGGTAAACATCATGCGATTTAACATCCCAACATTCTTTTGGACCGCCCTTCTGTGGCTTGCCGCAACACTCACTCAGGCAGCCTCGCTGCGCGGCGAGATCGGTAGCCGGTTCATCATCGAAGGCGAGCAGACCCTGCTCGAGTATGTCTTGAGTGATGCCCCTGACGCCGGAGGGGCACTAGTGCTCGCTCCAGTCAATGGTTTGAACATCTCGCCCATCGGTTTCGGCGCCGAGCCACGCATCGGTCTCGGACGTCGCCGCGAGTATGTTTTCCGCTACACCGTCAGCACCTACCAACCCGGCGACTACACGATTCCTGCGGCGACCCTCGATCTCGTCGGAGAAACCTTGCGCAGCGAACCCATCCAGCTTCGCGTCTCGCGTGAGACCGATATCGAGTGGAGCACCACCAAGATCGGCAATGAAGTGCTTCGTTATGCGGCAGCCTTTCACACCATTGATAGCGAACCTTTCCTCAACGAGGTCATCCCAACCGAGCTCAAGATCTACATTCCCAACGAGCAACGGGTCGAGGATTGGGGCATCCCCGAGTTCAAGCGCGACGGAGTTGCCGCGTGGCGATTCGAGCCACGGCCATCACTCGGTCGGGCCAAACTTCTGGGTCGCAATTACTACGCGGTCAGCTACCCGAGCACTCTCGCGCCGACGCGTGTCGGACCGGTCCAGCTGGGACCAGCCACCCTCCGTTTGATCACCGTTCAGACGACTTTCGGGCAGTTCGGCGCGCAGGGGGTCTACGAGGCCGTCACCCTCGAAATCCCGCCACTCGACATCAATGCCCGCGCGCTACCGCCGGGAGCCCCCGAGGGCTTTGAAGATGCCATCGGACGCTTCGAGCTTGCGGTCTCCACCGATGACAACGAGGTGCGCGAAGGTGACCCGATCAACGTCAATATCCTCGTCCGTGGTGAGGGAAATCTCGACACCCTGAATGTTCCCCGGCCCATCGATGAAGAAGGTTGGAAGCTCTACCCTGCCAGCCCTCAGCAGCGCGATGACCGGCGCGCCAGCACCGGCTATACCGTCTTCCGGCAGTTCATGCGTCCGCTGCGTCCGCACAGCCAGGTGCCCCCCTTCCGGCTTGTTTACTTCGACCCCGATCAGGAGACCTATGCCACCTTGTTGAGCAATGCCATCCCTCTCACGGTCACTCCCGCGACCGGTCCCGCCAGCCTGGGTTCTTCGGCACCTCCGGCTCTTCCGATTCCGGTTGAGAACATGACGGACATCCTCAGCATCAGCTCGGCAGGTTCCTCGCTACTTCCATCCGGGAGAGGATTGCCATCGTGGGCGTGGCAAGTCGTCCCGGCTGCAATCGCCCTCTTCCTGCTGGCACTGATTTTCAAATCGCGGATCGCCCCGCAACTGCGCAAGGATCCCGACGAACTCGCTCGCCTCCGCGATCTCAAAACACTGGAGAAAGCCCCCAGCGATCTTCGGGGATTCTATCGGGCCGCCGGTCATTTCGTCGAACGTTGGCTCGGTTCCTCCGACGATGCCCTCCCCCAGGAGATCCTCGCCAAGAGGGATCAGAGTTGCTTCAAAAAGGATGTGCAGGACGAAGCCGTGCCCCGCTCCGAACGCCAGCGCATCCTCAAACAATTGAGGAAGCTGGCTCTCCCACTGATCGCCATCATCTCGATGTTCGGCGCTGGGGACCTTCACGCAGCTGAATCAGGCGACTCCGCTCAGGATGCCTACGAAAGCGGCCGCTACGCGGAAGCCGCACGCCTCTGGCTCGAGACTGGACCCTATGAAAGGCTGTCGGCCGACACGCTCTACAATATCGGCAATGCCTCCTATCGCCTCGGAGCCTCAGGGGAGGCGGCACTCTACTGGCGGCGCGCCTTGGAGCGCGATCCGACCCACCCGGAAGCCCGTCAGAACCTCCGCTTCTTCGAACGCAAGTTTGGCTCCATCATTGTCAAACGGCCCGACTACCAGCACGTCATCGCCAGCATCTCGCTCGATACGTGGAAGAGCCTGGTCTGGGCCGGTCTTTGGATCATCGTCCTCTCGATGCTGATCTTTCCCGCCACCCATCGCGGTGCCCGATGGCGCATCGCAGCGATCTCGGGGCTCATCATCGCCCCGATCATGGCTCTGGCTGGCTTCTGTGGTTGGTACTACTTCCCAGACGACGCCCGCTTCGCGCCGGTGGCCGAGCAAGCTGTAATCGTCACCGACAAGGCGACGGTCCGCACGGATGCCTCACGCAATGCTCCGATCGTCATCGACGCCCCGGCCGGCTCGCTGTGCCAGGTTCTGACCCGGACGGGAAATTGGACCTACGTGGCCTTCTCCAATCAAACGCGCGGTTGGGTTCCCACGGGGGAAATCGAACTCGTGATCCCTCAATCCCCACCCGCCGTTCCCAAGCTCCGGGAGTCCACCGATGACGGAGCCAGCGCCTGATTTTCAACCCACAAACCAACCATGAAGAAACTACTAGCAATCGCACTAACACTGATCGCCCCCCTTGCCCTCGCCGAGGAAGAGGAAGCAGCCGTGAAGGACATCCGCATCAAGATGGTCACCGAAAAGGGAGACATCGAAGCCACCCTCTTTGCTTCGAAGACACCCAAAACCTGTGCGAATTTCCTGAACCTCGCCAAGCGCGGATACTATGACGGGGTGACCTTCCACCGCGTGATTCCCAATTTCATGATTCAGGGTGGTGACCCGACCGCTACCGGCCGGGGCGGCCCGGGCTACAAGTTTGGAGACGAATTCGTCGCCGATCTCAAACACAACAAAGCAGGCATCTTCTCGATGGCCAATGCAGGTCCGGGCACCAACGGATCGCAGTTCTTCATCACCCACGGTCCGACTCCCCACCTCGACGGCAAGCACACGGTCTTCGGTGAGGTTACCAAGGGCCAGGACGTGGTCGACAAGATCGCGATGAAGGACAAGATCAAGTCCATCGAGATCCTTGATTCCACCGATGCGCTCTTCGCCAAGGAAAAGAAGCAGCTCGACGAGTGGAACAAGATTCTCGACGCCAAGAAGTAAGCGTCTTTCTGCATCCATGCTTCGCCACCTTCCCGTCGCCGCCCTCATCTGGGCGGCGGTTTCTTGTACAACGGAGACCGGCCAGGAGACGGCGCAGTCTCTCGAGGAGGATCTGAGCGTAACGACTTCTGGGAATCATCAAGTCCATCTTACAACCGAGCTCGGTGAAATCGTCATTGAACTCGACCCCGGGAAGGCTCCGGTATCCGTCGCGAATTTTCTGAGCTACGTCGATTCCGGGCACTACGATTCAACGATCTTCCACCGTGCGATCGATGGCTACCTTGTCGAAGCCGGAAGGATTCATTTGGAAGGCACTTCGGCGGTCGAGAAATTGCCTCAGGCTCCGATCGAAAATGAGTCCCGCAATGGTCTCCAGAACGATCGTGGCACCGTCGCCATGGCACGAAATGCCCGACCCGATTCGGCCACCGCCGCCTTCTTCATCAACTTGGCCGACAATCGCTCCCTCAATTTTCCGCAGCCCGACGGTCATGGATACGCGGTTTTCGGCAAAGTCGTCTCCGGCATGGAAATAGCTGATCAAATCGGCATGGCGGAAACCGGCATTAGGCCCCTTTCGCTTTATCATCCGGCAACAGGTGAGCTTGAAATCCAGAGGGTTGCAGATGTGCCCTTGGAAGCCGTTACGATACTCTCGGCTCGGCGGAGTTCCAAATAGGCACCATCCGCAGGTGACAGCGTCACATTTTTCGCCTAATCCAGTCGCCGAATGCAGCTCTGGATTAGCCCGCTTATCGCCTTCTTGCTTGGATCGATCCCCTTTGGCCTGATCATCGCCAAGCTCAAAGGCATCGACATCCGCGCCCATGGTTCGGGCAACATTGGTGCCACCAATGTGCTCCGTGTCGTCGGCAAGAAATACGGCATCACCTGCCTGATCCTCGATGCCCTCAAAGGCTATCTGCCCGTCGTGCTGGCGCTCAATCTGGTCCAGATTGAGAATAAAACGGTGATGCCGATGCTTGGCTTCCTTCAAGACTTTGCTCTCCATCTTCCTCGCGAACAACAGCTCACCGGACAACTCGTTCACGTATTGACCGCTTTTTGCGCCATCATTGGTCACAACTTTTCCCCGTGGGTTGGATTCAAGGGAGGCAAGGGCATTGCCACCTCGGCAGGTGTGCTGATCGCCTTGATGCCCTTTGCCATCATCCTGCTGATTTTTGTCTGGTTGCTGACCTTCCTGACGACTCGATACGTCGCACTCGCCAGCATCGTCGCCGCCGCCGCATTGCCCATTCTCACCCACATCGGGGCGCGCTTTCACCACATCAATAACGACAAGACCCAGCCTACCCTTTGGGAAGCGGGCACCTGGAACAAGCCCCTGTTTGTTTTCACCATCATCATCGCCGTGCTCGCGATCTGGAAGCATCGCAGTAACATCGAGCGGCTCCGAGCCGGAACCGAGAATCGCTTTGAGCGGAAGCGCAAAAAGGTGCACTCTGATCCCAAAGCCAGCTAGACCCATCGACCTCTGCACCCCGGCGTTCCCCTTACCTTAAAGCCCATGTTCTCCAGCGCTGCCATCCTTGGAACCGGTTCCTTTGGAACCGCGCTCGCCTCGCTCATCGGCTCCCGGATTTCCGATGTCGTGATGATCGGTCGAGATCCCGTGACCGTCGACTCGATCAACCTCGCGCACCGGAATCCCCGCTATATCAGCGACATTGATCTCCCCGAAAGCGTGCGCGCCGAAATCGGCATGAATCACGCCTCCCTCCACCCGCTGATCCTCTTCTGCGTGCCGACGTCGGTGACCCGCCAGGCAGCGACCGACCTCGCCGAAGCCGGAGTCCCGGAGGAAACCGTGCTGGTCTCCTGCGCCAAGGGCATCGAACGAGGCACCGGCGACCGCATGAGCGTGATCCTCAAGGAAGTTTTTCCTAACAACCCCGTCGCCGTTCTTTCCGGACCCAACCACGCCGAGGAAATCGCCCGCGATCTGGCGACCTGCGCCGTCATTGGCTGCACCAACGAATCCATCGCCTGCCAGCTCCAGGAGGTGTTCACCGCTCCGCATTTCCGCAGTTACACCAGCGACGATCTTCCCGGGATCGAACTCGGCGGCGCCATCAAGAATGTCTATGCCATCGCTGCCGGCATCGCCTCGGGCCTGAACCTCGGCGACAACGCCATCTCCGCCCTCGTCACTCGCGCGCTTGCAGAGATGACCCGGCTCGGCGTCCGTCTTGGCGGTCGCGTCGAAACCTTTGCGGGACTTTCCGGAGTCGGTGATCTCATTGCCACCTGCTTCTCCGCCCACTCCAGGAACCACCGCGTTGGTCTCGCTCTTGGACAAGGCAAAAGCCTCGAGGAAGCGGTCAACGCACTCGGCATGGTCGCCGAAGGAGTCCCCAACACCCTTTCGATCTACGAAGCAGCCCGAGATGCCGGGGTGCGCACCCCGATCATCGATGCCGTGCATGCCATCCTCTACGAAGACATGCCGGCGGCCTGGGCCCTGAGCCAACTCCTCAACCGCGATCCGCGGCCGGAGAACGAGTAGGATCTGGCAGCAAATCTCCGATTGGACCGAATACCTGCGGGATCAATCCCCATGAGAACGTACCTTCTCGCAGCGTTGATGCTCTCCAGCTGTGCGACGTCTCAGCACACTCTTCCAGATCGGATTGCCAGGTATTACCCTCCTGATTCCGGTGGAATCATGGGCATTGGCAGGGACGTGTACATTCGAAACCTTTTCGATCTCAAGCCGGAATCAAATTCTCCGGACTCAAGCTATCACAACTTCTACCATGCCTACAGGAGTGATGAGGAGTCATTCGTTAGATTCCTCAACAGTGAGGATCGCGACATTGAGGGAGAGCCGGGAGAAAGGTGGATCTCTGATACCGTCGTTCTCGTATTGGCGCATGAAGACACCGATCTCCACCGCATCCTTTCGCGAGTGGACCCTTCGACGAGAAATTACGTTTGCTACCTCATGACGGTGTATTTGCGCCCCGAGGACCTCGCGGGATATCCGCTAACCATGGAACACTACGATCCAAGGGAGTTTGAGCCATCGGGCGACCAGCCTGACTCCTGATTGAGTTCACCATCCCAAGGCGACTTTCACGACGCGACGAACTTTCCACCGGTGCTCCATCCCAGGGCTCAACTTGTCCCCTACCACGAATTGCCTCAGGTGACGGGAGGCTCCTGAAGAGTCGCCAACCCGATTTTCCATTTTCCCATTCTCCGCCTTGCCCTCCTCGTAAGCGCCACGCTTAATCCCGGCCGTGAACGAAGCCCTGCCTGAGACTGAAGTGAAGCCCGGCGCGATCCGGCGACTCTACAACTGGACCATTTCCTGGGCAGACCGGCCCGGCGGCACCTGGGCTCTGTTCCTCATTGCCTTCGTCGAGTCGTCTTTCTTTCCCATTCCGCCCGACGTCCTTCTCCTAGCGCTGTGCTTCGGCGCGCGCGAAAAGTGGGCGAAGTATGCACTTGTTTGCACTGCGGGCTCGGTCCTCGGAGGCATTCTCGGGTGGACGATCGGTTGGGGGCTCGCGGATTCGGTCGCCAAGCCACTCCTCACGCTCTTCGATCCAAGCGGACACACGCAATTGAAGATCCAGGACTGGTATGCGGAGTACGGCTTCTATGGCATTCTCTTGGCCGCCATCACGCCGATCCCCTACAAAGTCTTCACCATCGCTTCGGGCATGTTTCACTACAGTCTGCCGATGCTGATCGTCGCCTCAATCGTCGGCCGCGGATTCCGCTTCTTCGTGGTCGCCGCCATCATCCGCATCTGCGGGCCAACGGTCCGCCCCTTCATCGAGAAGAACCTCGAATGGTGCTTCCTGATCGGTGGTGTGCTGCTCATTGGAGGCTTTGTCGCGATCAAGTTCCTCCACTGAGTCCAACCTAGCCCCCTGAGGTGTGCTGGAATTCTGGACCAACAACATCTAGAGTCCATGCCCATGAGTCAGAAGTCGCGAAAGCGCTACACCGCCGAATTCAAGGCCCAGGCAGTCGAGCTGCTTGAAGCCGGCCGCCCAGTCCCGGAACTCGCTGAAGAGCTCTGCATCAGTTCGAATCTCCTCTACGCATGGCGCAGAGCAGCCGAGCGCGCGCAGGTCGGGAGCGAAGGACCGCGAGCCGTAGGCGAGCGGGACGAAGCGGACGATCTGCGCGCGATGCGCCGGGAGCTTGCCCGCCTGCGTCAGGAGAATGACATTTTAAAAGAGGCCGCGGTCATCCTCGGAACCAAACCCCGGCCCAACTCCGAGCCGTGATCGACGACATTCGCCGCACCACCGGTCATGGTGTCCGACCAATCTGTGAGGCGCTTGGAATGCCGCGTAGCAGGTTTCATCAACGAGCATGATGCCAATACTTGGCTCTTTGCCTACATCGAGGGCAACTACAATACTCACCGAAAACACTCAGCCCTCGACTACCGAACCCCGGCCCAATCCGAGGCCGATTTCACCTCCCAAAACTTAACAACAAACGGTCCAAAAATCCGTTGCATCTCAGACCCCTATCAGCGGCTGTGTTGAGTTCTTGCCGCCAGCTTCGAAAGCTGCTTGGATGTCCGTAGTCTTTCTGGTTCGGTTACCGGGATCGCCTCACCATCGACGTTCGGCTATGAAATTGCTTGTTCCAGCTGTAGCCATTGTCACCCTACTTGGCAGCAACATTGTGATCCTGAATGGTCAGGTATACTCACAGGCAAGGTTCTGGATTATTGCAAGCACTGTTCTGGTTGTAGCATTGGTGATGCATGCAGCAAGGCACAGGAAGGATGCTCGGATTCTGGGGCTCAACATTCTCCTGTTGGTTTGGTGCGTCGCCTTCATTTGGACGAGTATCGGCAGATTGCCCGACCTTCGCGACCGCCAGAGATTGTTCAATAGTGCCCAGATACAGAGAAACGTCCCAGGTGAAACGATTGATGCCGAACCTCAAAGATAGCTTCGGGCGATAGCCCCGATGCTATCTGTTGTTGAACTGGCCGAGGTGCTTGGGTGAGCGCGGCTTTTACTGCTCTTGCGGATTCAATTCAGTCCTGAGAGTCAATGACTTGCCGGGACGGGTGAGCGACGTTTTGAAAGACAATTCTCGCTTCGGGGGCGTAAGCGCCCAACAGAACATCTCTATTCAAGCGGGGCATAAGTGCCATAGACTGGCGATCTATGACATCTTCGTCTGAAACCTCCGCTACTTCCACTATCATCAAAACGGAGCGTATCGGCCGGACGCGTTACAGGCGACTTCAACGGCAACCTCAAAGTCTACGTCGCGCTCAAGCCCTGCGACATGCGCAAAAGCTTCAACGGACTCTCCGAAATCGCGCGTCACACCATCGGCATCGACCCCGCCAGCGGAGCCGCCTTCCTCTTCACCAACAAACGACGCAACCTCATCAAGATTCTCTACTTTGATAAGACAGGGTACTGGTGCGTGGCAAAACGACTCGAGCGGGGAACCTTCAGCCGGCCCGAAGACATCGAGGAGGGCCGTGAAAAGCTCATCCTAAGACCCACCGCTCTCGCCGTGCTCACCGATGGCATCGACCTGCGTGACGGACGACGCAGACCCTGGTATGGATCCCCGTTATTTCCAAAAAAGAGCTACGATGCCTGACGTAGTTCAGAGCCGCAACGATGACCGATGAACAAGCAGCCCAACTCATCGAGCAGAACAAGAAGCTGCTCGAAGACAACGCCGCCCTTCGTGCCGAACTCCAGCAGCAGAAGGACCTCGTCGCCGCCCTGCTCAAACGCCTTTACGGCACCAAAAGCGAACAGCTCAGTCACGACCAGCTGCTCATGACCTTTCTGGAGAGCGAGGCAAAAAAGCCCGACGCCGCCGATCCCCTAGACCAAGGACCGGCGGCTGAAACTCAAGCCAAAGCACCACGCGCCAAACGCACCAGCAAGCTGGCCGAATCACTCAAAGGACTGCCAACTCGAGAGCGAATCATCGTATCGCCCGAAGTCCTCGACGATCCTGACGCCTACCGCCTCATTGGCGAGGAAGTCAGCGAACGTCTCCACGTCAGTCCCGCTGCCTTCACCCTTTTGACCAAGAGTCTGACTTCTCAACGAAATTACTCGGGGATTTTTTCAATGAACGACTCACCTCAGCCCAGCCGGAGCCGTCTTCTTCGGCTTGTCAAAAAACAGGTAGCTGAGGCCGGTCGTGCGGCCTCCGCTCATGCTCGCCACCTTCATTTTCTGCAGGGTGTAGCTTCCATCCGGCAGACGCATGATGTCATCCACGAGGAATTCCTTCCTCAATTCGCCGGTCCGATCGTGTCCGCGGATCTTCATGAAGGCGCCGAACTTCTTGTGCACCCAGACGTAGACCACGCCATAAGCACCGGCTTTCGACGGGTTGTTGAGGCGGATCTTCCAGCAGTCCTCGCCCTTCACGCTCTCGGATCCTTCCAACTTCGGATTGGGCCAGTAAAAGAACCTCAGCGAGAGATCCTCAAAACTCAGATCCGTGCCTGCGACCGGATCTGACAACTTGCTGTCGGGAAACTGGCTCGTTTTCCCATTGTCGATCGAGAAGAGATCGTACTGATCCCGGCCAAGCCGCATGTGGAAGATCTCCCACGCTCTCCCTTTGACCGAGTACTGGAACTGGATGTTCTTTCCTTTGAGAAAGAGCATGACGTCCGCCTTGTCCCCGCCCCGCTTCTCCAACTTGCCCTGCAGGTCGTTGTTTTGAAGAGTCGCTGCGATCCGAGCGCGTTCGATAATCTGGGAGGCATCCTGGGCGGTGGCTCCGGACAGGCAGATGCCCATGGCGATGAGGGAAAGGATCAATCGTTTCATGTGTGCGGAGAGTGTCATCGTGGTCGATCCGACGCGCAAGCGGCTTGTCGCATTCAAAAAGTTATTCCCAATCACCGTCTTTTTCCAAAATTTCCGGATTGGGGCTTGCTCGCAAATCGAGGGCGCAATTTGATGCTCTTCAAGCCTTTTGCTGCCTTCTTTCCTGCCCTTATGAGTCTCCGCACCCAGCTATCGGACATCCTTCCGTCCCTCCTCCCCAACAACCCTGCGGAGGCCATCAAGGGGACCGAACTCATCCGCCTGGTCCGTCTGCAGCTCACAGGAAACTACTCGGACGCCTCACTTCGCTATCACTTTTCCATCATGTCCTGCGATCCGGCTTCGCCGATCGCCAAGGTCGAAAAGGGTCAGGGATATTACCGGCGCTCGGCACCAGTCCCCGCTCTATCAGGTGCCCAGGAACTTCTTTCCTTGAGCCAGGGTCGTCTCGATGACCTCAACTCCGATCGCGGAGCTGTCGACCATGCCCTCGAGCGAGTCAAAAAATTCCGCGCCATCGTTCGTCGTTTCAACGAACTCAATGGAAGGTTTCCTTTCGAGTTTCGCGAAGCATTTTCCGCGGGCTCCCCACTCGGAAATCTCTGGAAATACCCCGAGGTCGCCGTGGTCGATTGGCAGACGGGCGATGACCCCGACGAAGGCATGTCGCTCGATTCCAAAATGCTCGCGATGAAGCAGCGACTCGGTCTGCCACCTTTCCGCCTCAGTGGTGCGCGGCTACGCATCCAGTCGACCCTCCACAGCTACCGCGAGGACTTTTTCCAAGCGCTCTCCGGCTCGATGTGGACCCAGGGTGGCGAGCTCATCTATGCGGCACCCATTGAAGACGGCGCGCTGGCCGACGGCCTCCGCGCGCTGAATGCCACCTTTGGCGTCGGGGTGATCTCCTACGGGCTCAGTATCGAGGTGCTTGATGACCTTCCGCGCGCTGCCAATATCCTCAATGCCCACCCCAAGGAAACGGAGGCCCTGATGGAGCGGATCGATTTCAATCGGATCGCCGCACCGCGTTATCGTCAGCACATTGACTGGTCCCTACTCGACACTTTGCGCCGCGACAGCAGCGAGACCACGAAGCTGATCGAGTGGCTCGCTTCCTGCATCGAGAAAGGTCGCGCCGAGCCCCTCGCGGATTGATGGAGGCGGGCCAGCATGAGGCCTTCGGCACATCCCCTGCCCGATTCCGGCTATTCCAATAACGGACAGGCTTTTTCATCGCATCTTCACGCTAACTTCCAATACTCCTGTTCTATTCTCCGTTAGAACAAGGACATGGAATTTGCTTCTGAAACCGAAATCGCCACCGCGGGAAAGCACGTCCGCTCACTCAGCGCCGCCCTGAATCAGGTCCTTTTCGGTCAGGAGGAGCTCATCGAGCTTGTTCTGACGGGCGTCTTGGCCCGAGGTCACATCCTCCTCGAAGGCCTCCCGGGTCTGGGGAAAACCGAGTTGGTCAAAGGCCTATCGAAAACCCTCCGGCTCGGCACCAAACGCGTGCAGTTCACCCCCGACCTGCTTCCCGGCGACATCACCGGCAACCCCGTGTTGCAGGAGATCGAGGGACGACGTTCCTTCGTCTTCCAGCCAGGCCCCCTGTTCACCAACATCGTGCTCGCCGACGAAATCAACCGCGCCTCGCCCAAGACTCAGTCGGCACTCCTCGAAGCCATGCAGGAACGTCGTGTCACCGTGCTCGGTGAAAGCCACGAGCTGCCGAGACCTTTCTTCGTCCTCGCCACCCAAAACCCCATCGAACTCGAAGGGACCTACCCGCTTCCCGAAGCCCAGCTCGACCGCTTTCTCTTCAAACTCGAGGTCACCCGCAACAACGTCGAGACCCTGCAGCGCATTGTCGGTCACCGCGAACTCGGTGCCGAACCCGAAGTCGAGGCCATCATGGGCGCCGAGCAACTCGACGAGGTTCTCAACCTCGTTCGGCGCATCTATCTTCCCGATGTCGTCGCCAACTACATCGCGCGAGTCGTCGACGCCACCCATCCCGGCCAATCGGCTGCCGCTCGCGGCATCCGTTATGGAGCCAGCCCGCGTGCGGCGCTCTCCCTCGCTTCCGCCGCCAAAGCCCGGGCCCTCATGAACGAGCGCACCAACGCATCGTTTGAAGACGTCAAATTCGTGGCTCCTTCGGTTCTCCGCCACCGCATCGTCCTCGAATACAATGCCCGCGTCGAAGGCTTGAACAACAACGATATCGTCCGGGCTCTGCTTGAAGAGGTTCCCTTCCAGTCGGGCAGCACTCCCAAGACAATGAACTCCAACGCCTGAACGCAACCCCGTCATGCACCGCTGCTACCTGCCCCTGATCATCGCGTTTTTCACGCTCCCCCTGATCGCCCAGGAACCGCTTTGTAGTGTCAACCCTCGGCCCACCCACCCGACGGACAAGACCGAGATCAAGGTCGATGCCCTGTTTTCCATCGCAGCTCCGACAGGCTACCTGCCCGTCCGCATCACGGCCGTCAACCAGCAGAAGTCCGGCGGGCAGATCACCGTCAATACTTCTTCTACAAGCGGCCCCCAGGACGACGACAGCCGGGTGACCTCCGAGTTCTCCTTTCCGGTTGCCGAGGAATCCGTCAGCACTCACGACCTTCTTGTCCCTCTGACGACCGTTCTGGGTGATGGGAGGCTGAGCTCCGGATCGACGGTCGAGCTCGTCATTGGCGGCAGTTTCGGACGAAACGAAGGAAACCTTCACTCCAACTTCGGCGACGAGGCGGCGGCTGTGATGATGAGCGAGAAGCTCCATACGCCGAACGCATCGATCCTCGACGCCGAGCTCAATCGACGACATTCCGGATCCAGTCGCCCGACATTCGCGGGGCGCTTCGACCCACTTCGCATGCCCGAAGACTGGCGCGCCTACAGCGGGTACGATGCCTTCCTGATGACCGATGACGATTGGAACAAGCTCGGCGCCGGGGCCCGCAATGCCATCCTCCAGTGGTGTCGACTCGGTGGCGAGTTGGTGATTTACCGCCTCAACAGTTCATCGAACTATGCCTCACTCGGGATCGACTCGGATGGCGACAGCTTCGGCTACGGGACCATCCGACTCGAATCCATCCGGGCCACACTTGCCCTTGATGCGCCAAAGCTCGTCAATCACTTCCTCAAGGCCCCGACGATCCCTCCGCAGAACAAGAGCATTCGCAATGACTACTCCGGAGCATGGCCACTGCACGGGAGCTTCGGTGCGCAGAAGTTTGCCTACGGAATCTTCATCGTCGTCCTGATCGGCTTCGGCATCCTTGTTGGGCCCGTGAATCTGTTTGTCTTTGCCAAGTCGGGGATGCGTCACAAACTATTCATCACCACCCCGATCATCTCGCTCGCCACCAGCGCCCTGCTGATTCTTCTCATCCTCCTCAAGGACGGAACCGGCGGGCGCGGCGAAAGGATCGCCCTCATCGAAGTCAGACCCGACTCCGGTGAAAACAATGCCTACGTTATCCAGGAACAAATCAGCCGCACCGGCGTGCTGCTCGGAGCTTCCTTCAGCCTTGATGAAGCCGCCGCCATCACGCCGGTCCCGATTTCAGACAGCGCCTGGGCACGCCTCAATCGGTCCAACGAAGGTGGCGGCATGCGCTACACCGCCAATTTCGATGATGGCAAACTCGCCGTCACCGGCGACTGGTTCCAAAGTCGCTCCGAACAAGGTCAACTGATCCGCTCCGTGATTCCGACACGTGGACGCATTGAAATCAAAAGCAGTGGAGGCACCCCGATTCTCCTCTCCACCTTCGATTTCCCCATCGAATCGATCTACTACACCGACCGTAGCAATGGATATTGGCTGGCCAGTGACCTGAAGCCCGGCAACAAGGTCACTTGCACCCCGATCAGCGAACGCGAATTCAAGAACGCCATCGGTGACCAGTCCACCAGGTTTGGCGAGCGCAACCGCCGGACCCTCAATTTGGCGTCGACGCGTCCCGACCACTACGTGGCCATCGCCACTGAAGCTCCCGCCGTCGAGACCATTGATTCGATCGACTGGAGCCGCACCCACACCATCCTCACCGGACCCGTGCTCCGCTAAACTTCAAAATTCAAACTCTAGAATTCAATGATGAACAACGAGCGGAACGGTGATGAAGGAATCAGTCCCGACGACTCCCTCTACCGCTATCGAATTTCAAAAAGGGAAGCCCGTGAGTCCGGTTTCTGGCTGAGCCTCCTCGCAAACTGCAACGACCTTAATCAATCCGCTTCCCATCGACTCGACATCTTGCTCGGCGAGAGCAAGCAGATCGTCCGCATCCTTTCATCCATCATCGATAACAAGCAGCAAACCTTGAATTGATGATTCGCCCCCCGATTCCCTACGCCTTCAATTTGGGGTTTAGAAGTTAAGTCTTAGAGTTCAAATGTCAGACGCAGCTATCAGAGTTCACAATCTCTACCGATACTTCGGGCAACTGAAGGCGGTGAACGGAATTTCGTTTGAGATACCGCACGGATCGGTTTGCGGATTCGTCGGTGCGAATGGTGCTGGCAAAACGACCACGATGCGCATCCTCGCCTCGCTCGACTATCCGACGATGGGTGTCGCCGAAATCTGCGGTATCAACGTGGTCCACCATCCGGAAGAAATCCGTCGCCTGATCGGCTGGATGCCCGATCACTTCGGGAACTACGAGCACATGACCGTGCTCGAGTACCTCGATTTCTACGCCCGCGCGTTCGGATACCACGGCAAGGAGCGGCGTACGCGTGTCCAGGAGGTGATGGAATTCACCGACCTCATTCCGCTCGCTGAGCGTTTCTCTAACAAGCTCTCGAAAGGCATGACCCAGCGGCTCTGTTTGGGCCGGTCGCTGCTGCATGACCCGCAGGTCCTGATCATGGACGAGCCCGCCGCAGGTCTCGATCCGAAGGCCCGCGTCGAACTGAAGCACCTGATTCGGGTGCTCGCCCAGGAGGGAAAGACCATTTTCATCTCATCTCACATTCTTTCCGAGCTCGGCGAGATGTGTGACTCGCTGCTTTTCGTGAACAACGGGCGCATTGTTCACCACGGGGATTCGGAGTCCTTGAAACAGGGAACGGATGCCGCCGGGGGTGTTCTTTACGACGTGCAAGTGGTGGGAGACCCCCAAGCCGTCTCAGACTGGTGCGTGATCAACCCGCACGTCGAGTTTCTCGAATCCCGAAAGAAGGGTGGCCGCATTCGCATCGATACCAACGCTCCGGAGAAAGCCGCCGAAACGCTCGCCAGAATGGTGAAGGACGGCTTGCAGGTTGTGGACTTCCACAAGGAGCAGCGAAATCTCGAAGACGCCTTCATCGACATGCTCGGTCGCATCGACCGGGGCGAATCCGCGCAACCCGTAGAACAACTCCCACCCGAACCAAGCTTCAGCCCGCCAGCAAACTAACACATTGGACTGCGGTGGCAAAGCGGAGCGGCGACACCGCTTTGCGAGCCACCTGGTCGCTCCCAGTTTTTAAAACCAACCACCGCTCAAACCTGCCAAACCCGCCCCAAAGTGGTGTCGATGTTCAAAGACCCACTCTGCCACCGCCCCTAAAAGTTTCATGTCCGAAGCTCCAGCCACCCCCGCCGTTCCCGACAAAGCACGCGCGTTGCTCGCCGACAAGCTTGCCGATTTCTCGGACAAGCCCTCGCCGATGCTCGTCAAGGAACTGCGTCAGGGGCTCCGGGCAAAGACCTTCGTCATCGTCTTCCTTACCCTTCAAGGGCTGCTCGGACTGGTGCTCCTCTCCTCGCTGGGTGCCGCGAGTTCCCCTCAGGATGCCGGACACAATATATCGGGCATCATCTTCATGTTCTTCGCACTTGCCGTGCTGGTGATCCAGCCGGCCCGAGCCATCGGTGCTCTGCATCGCGAGGTCCAGGAAAACACCATTGAGCTGATGGTGCTGACGCGCCTGAGCGCCTGGAAGATCGTTCTCGGAAAGTGGATCTCACTCGTCGCGCAGTCTGCCCTGCTGCTGGCCGCCGTCATTCCCTATCTGATTCTCCGCTACTGGTTTGGCGACATGAACCTCTTCGGCGAACTGATCCTGCTCCTGCTCGTTTTTCTAACATCTGCCTTCGCGACCGCCGTCGTGATTGGCGTCTCCTGCCTGCCGTCCGTCATCATCCGTGGCTTGTTGCCGCTCATCTTTGGAGCGATCGGCGTGGTCGCGATCCCTGGTTTCTGCTTCGACGGCAACTTCGACGAGCTTGTCGAAACCTGTTCGATGCAGAGTCCTAAGGATTTCATGAGCGTCCTGGCATTCGTTTTTTCAGGCTGCTACATCGGCTGGACCGCGCTCGGCATCGGAGCTTCCCAGATTGCCCCTGTCGCGGAAAATCACAGTTCCCCCAAGCGTTTGGCCTGCCTGGTCCTGTTGAGCCTCATCCTCATCATCTCGCTCTTCACCCAACCTGGAGTTTACTATCTGCTGGCGCTGGTGATGATTCTCGCCATCCCGGCCCTCGTAATGGCGCTAACTGAGCCCATCAACCTCCTCCCGCCTGTTTGCGCTCCGTTTCTCAAAAAAGGCACTGCGGGGATCATCGCCGGGCGTTTCCTCTATCCGGGCTGGCCCAGCGGCGTGATGTTCAGTGCCCTGCTCATCGCATTCTCTTCAGGAATTCTCGTGTTTGGTGGCGACACCTCTCTGACTCTTGATGACCTGACGAGACTCACCGGCATGCTAGGCTCCCTTCTGATGCCTGCGGCCATCATGTCCTTTTTCGACAAGAAGATCGCCAATCGCTTCACCTTCTACCTGCTGATCCTCGTGTCGCAGTTCGTTCTAACATTGGTGCTTCATTACATCGCCGACGCACTTTCCGACGAACAACGTGGCTTCCTGTGGTTCTTCTGTTGGATTCCGATGAATTTCTTCAGCATGATCGAAATGCCACGGACTTTTGACCCCAAGTCCATTTTTCAGGTCGCCCTTGGAATCTCGCTTTTCTACGGAATCGTCCTTCTCATCAATGCCGTCATCCGGCTCCGCTCGATTCGTGATGTGGAGATGGAATATCTCGAACACCTCAAGACATGACCCGCGAAGAACTCAGTCACTGTCACTCCAGAGCCCTGGCCGCCGCCGGCCGCCTGCGTCTGCCGCTGCGTTCAAAGGTCTGGAAAGGACAAGCCGGCGAGTTTGCCGGAGCAGGCGTCGGCTCATCGCTCGACTTTCAGGACCACCGGACCTACGTCCCCGGCGATGATCCCCGACATATCAACTGGCAGGCTTACGCACGCACCGGCACCTACACGATGAAACTCTACCGGGAGGAAGTCCGCCCGGTCGTTGACGTGGTGCTCGATGCTTCCGAGTCGATGTGGTTCGACCCGATCAAGGCCAAACGCAGTGCCGAGTTGTTCTACTTCGCCGTCGAGTCGGCGCGACGTTCCGGCGCGGCCACCAGCGTGCATCTCGTGCGCGGGGATGTCATTCGACCCGTGCCGAGCGATGTCATCGGCGTGCACCGCTGGCTCGATGACATCCGCGCCATGCCCGTCGCCGACGCGGCCGCCCCTCCCGACGTCTCGCGCATTCAGTTTCGCCAGAATGCGATTCGTGTCTTCGTTTCCGATCTTCTTTTTGCCGGTGATCCCACACCGATTCTCCGTCTGCTATCCGCACGCCAAGGCGCCCCGATCATTCTCGCCCCCTTTCTCAAATCTGAGGCGACTCCCGAATGGACGGGAAACTACGAATTCGTCGAAGCCGAAAAGAGCACCCGCCACCAACACCGTATCGAACCCTCGACGCTCCGCCGTTACAAGGAAGCCTACGTCAACCATTTCGCGCTCTGGAAGAACGCGGCCAACCGGCATCAAAGCGCGCTCGCCCGGGTCGAATGCGATGCGGACCTCGAATCTTCACTTTTCGCGGAGGCCCTGCCCTTGGGTGCCCTCGAAATCGCGAACTAAGTCGCCATGATCACCCTCGCTAACCCTCTCGGTCTCTGGGCACTGCTCGGCATTCCTGCTGTGCTGGCGATTCACTTTCTCCAACGGCAAGCCGTTGTCCTGCCAATCACGACGCTCTTCCTTCTCGAAAAGACCCAGCGCGAATCCGCGAGCGGCAGACGCTTCGACCGCTTGATGAACTCCGTTCCGCTGTGGATGCAGTTGCTCGCCGTGCTGCTTCTCACCTGGCTGCTGGCAGAGCCCCGCTATCAGAAAGCCCGCAGCACCCAACGGGTTGCCATTGTCCTCGACTCCTCTGCCTCGATGTCGGTCATCAAGGATCAAGTCAAGGAACGTCTCATCGAGGCCCTTCCCGACCTTCAAGGTCCTGCCTCCGCCCTCGAACTCACCGTTCTCCAAAGCGCCCCCGGCAGGGAACGCATCTACACCGGCTCATCCATCGAGGAACTTGCACTGGCCTTCGATGCCTGGAGCCCCCGCGACGGCCTCACCGATCCATCGCAGGCCATCCGTCTCGCCCGATCGATTGTCGCTCGCGAGGGCATCGTCGTTTATTTCACCGACACACCGCCGGATGCCCTGCCCTTTGATGCGCAGCTGGTCTCGCTGGGTGAAAAGATCGAGAATGTCGGCATCACCGGGCTGAATTTTGAAAACAAGGAAGGCGCGCTGGTCTGGAGCGCCATTGTTAGAAACTACTCGCAGCAGAAGGCGACGCGCAGTTGGCGGCTTGAATTTCCGGATGGGACATCGAGCGAACCCCAATCGTTCGACATCGATCCAGGCTCACTGATTTCGCTGCAGGCGGCCTATCCTGACCAGACGGAACGGGCCCGCCTCGTCCTCTCCGAAGACAAGTTCGCTCTCGACGATGTTTTCCCAATGGTCGCACCGAGACCGAAGGCGCTGAGTCTCCATGCAGCGACCACTCCCGAGTTTTCGAAGCTCTCGGACCGCATGATCAGCTCACTGGATGCCATCACGCCGAGCAACGATGCCGCCACCGCCGATCTCTCACTGATCGCCTACGACGCCCTCGACCCCATGCTTCCTGATGGAAATGCGGTGGTCTTCGTTCAGGATTCCACCTCGGCCGGTTCCTACCTCAAAGGAGGCATCGTCGCGGAAGAGCATCCGCTGGTAAACGGACTGAACTGGCAGGCCCTGCTGGTCCGCGAGACGATCCAGCTTGAACGGCTTGCGAGCGACGACGTGCTTCTCTGGCAGGACGCGCGACCGCTGATCTTCCTCCGCCAGCTGGCAGCTGGACCCGGCGAGCCCGTAAAGCTCCAACTCTGCTTCAATTTCGATCTCCGGCTATCCAATGCCGCCAGTCAACCGGCATTCATCGTTTGTCTCCATCGTTTCATCGAAAGCATTCGTGACTCGAAGATTTCCGGCTTCAGCGAGAACCTCGAGACCGGTCAACCGATACAACTCGCCGCTCTAACAGACACTGGAGATATTCCGGCAGCGGTGATCACAGCAGCTCAGTTCGATGTCTCGGGGAAGGCCATCGGACAAATGGACTATCCTGCCACTCCTCTGCTCCGCTTCCCCGCCCCGCTTGAACCCGGCTTCCTCAAGGTCACCCAGGGAGAGACCGAGTTGCTCGATGCCTCGCTTCATTTTGGCGATACCCGCGAAGCCGATTTCACCCACTGTGCAAGCCTGGACACCCTCGATACCAGTACCGCCGAAGCGGTGGAACGTCACACGGTCGAGGATCACTGGTGGCGTGCCTGGGTGCTTCTTCTCATCGCAGCGTTGATCGTCTCCTGGCGTTTCAGCAAGGAGCGCGGCGCTGCGTTAACCCCTCAAGCACACGCTCCCTAGTCATCCATGACCTTTCACGCTCCAGAGTGGTTTCTCCTGATTCCGGCCGCACTTTTCATCGCTTGGTTTTGGAAGGACTTGCAGCTTTTCTCGCCACTGCGATTCCTGCTGATCGTCCTCGCTGCCGTCACCTTGGCGGACCCGCGACTGGTGCTTCGCGAGGACTCGCTTGATCTGTGGGTGCTGCTCGATCGCTCGGACTCGACCGAGGACCTCGTCGATCAGGGACTGCCCGAATGGCAGCGGCTCCTCGAGAGATCGAGGCCATCCCGCCGTGATCGCCTGATCGTCCACGACTACGCTGCCGAGATCGTCGAACACGGCAAGGACGGGGCGACCTTCACGGGATCCCGCAAGCTGACCCGAACCGGCCTGGCGCTCGCCCATGTGGCAGCACTCGCGGAAGAAGGCAGGCCCGCACGAGTGCTGCTCTTCAGCGATGGCTTTTCCACCGAGCCTCTAACAGAAGCCGCGGCTCAGCTCGAAGCGCGTGGGATCCCGATCGATTTTCGCTTGATCCGCGATGAAACCCTCGACGACTTCCGTGTTTCCCACATTGAGCTTCCGGAGCGTGTTCAGGCGGGCGAACCCTACCTTTTCTCGGTAACCGTCCGCGGCTCCCTCGATGGCGAGGTTCCGTTGGTGGTTCGTCGTGGCGGGCAGAAGCTCACTGAAACGACCGTCGAGCTCATCAATGGAGTGGGACGCGCCGAGTTCACCGACCGCATCCCTATTGGCGGATCATTCAAATACGAAGCCGAAGTGATCCCCGAGGTCGACGCCCACCCCGGCAACAACCGTGCGACGCGCTGGATCGAAATCGCGGGCGGGCCGCGCGTGCTGTTAGTCACGAATTACGTCGATGATCCCGTTGCCAAGGTTCTCTCGTCACTCGACTTCACCGTCGACGTCGAAACCGAATCCCAAGCCCTCCAGGCCGGGCGTCTCTCGGGGGCGAAAGCCGTCATCTTCAACAATGTCCCGGCCCACGAGGTTCCGCAGGACTTCCTCGATGCCCTCGACTTTTTCGTTCGTGAGCAGGCCGGCGGTTTCCTGATGGTGGGAGGCAAGCACTCCTTTGGATCCGGCGGCTATTTCCAGTCGTCGATCGATCCGCTCCTGCCGATCTCAATGGAGCTGAAAACCGAGCACCGCAAGCTTGCCGTGGCCCTCGCCATCGTTCTCGACCGCTCGGGCTCGATGTCGGTCAACGTCAATGCCGGAGGGAAAAATGTCACCAAGATGGATCTCGCCAACAGCGGGTCCGCCGAGGCGATCAACCTGCTCGGTCAGATGGACCGCGTCGCCGTGCTCGCAGTCGACAGCGCGCCGCACGAAATCGTCGAGATGACCCAGATCAAGAACGACAAGAAGAAGATCATCGATCGGGTCATGAAGATCCAATCCCAGGGGGGCGGGATCTTCGTTTATGAAGGACTTAAAGCCGCATGGGACCAACTCAAGGATGTCGATGTGGGCACCCGGCACATCATTCTCTTTTCCGACGCCCGCGACTCCGAGGAACCCGGCGATTACAAGCGCTTGCTGGCAGAAATGAAAAAGGAAGGCGCGACGGTCTCCGTCATCGGCCTCGGCACCAAGGCCGACTCGGACGCGAAGCTGCTGGAAGAAATCGCGATGCTGGGCGATGGCCGGATTTTCTTCACCGATCGCCCGGTCGACATCCCGATGATCTTCGCTCAGGAAACCGTCACCATCGCCCGCTCAGCATTCGTCGAGGAACCAGTCGGAGCTCAACCGACCGGGCGCTGGGCCGAGGTTTCGCCGAAGATGCTCGAATGGCTCCCGCAAGCCGGCGGCTACAATCTTTCCTACGCCCGCGAGGATGCCACGACCTCGCTGGTCACCACCGACGAATATGTCGCCCCGCTGGTCGCCCACGCCCGACGCGGCCTCGGTCGCACCGCCGCCGTTTCCTTCCCACTCGGTGGTGAGTTCTCTGATCCCGCCCGCGAGTGGGCCGGTTATGCGGACTTTGTCCAAACGATGACCCGTTGGCTGATGGGGCTCGATCTTCCTCCGGGCATCGGCCTGCGTCACAAACTCGATGGCACGCGTCTGACCCTCGACCTCCTCTACGATCCGGAAATGTGGGGCGACTCCCTGAGCACGAGCCCGCCGCGGCTCCGCCTCCTCGAAAGCGAAGCCGGCAGCACTCCCTACGACGTCCCGTGGAAGCGGATCCAGCCCGGCCACTTTTCCGTGAGTCGGGATCTCGATGAGGGCGCCGTGATTCGTGGGGTTATCCAGGTTGGCCCCCACGCCCTGCCCTTCGGCCCCATCACCATCGGCTCTTCGATCGAGTGGGCCTTCGAACCGGAGCGCCTGGGCGAACTCCGCAGCGTCGCAGCTCAGACCGGAGGCCGTGAACTCCTCGATCTCGCGGATGCTTGGAAACGGCCGCCTTTCGAGCACGAAGTCACTCTCAGGATCTGGCTTGTCATTGCCATTCTCGGACTGGTGATCGCCGATGCCTTGATGACCCGAACCGGCTGGAAGCTCCCTCTCCCCGGCATTCCGCGCTTCGGGCGCCAGGCCAAGACTCCCAAAGTCAAACGCGTCAAAGCGCCCCGAGCTCAAGCCACGCCAGTCGTTAAGAAAGAAGAAGAAGCCCCCATTTCCACGCCGAAAGAGGACACGGAGCGACGATCGCGATATCAGCGCGCCAAGGATCGGAAGTAGCGCTCCGCGGTGTTCGGCGGCGGGGTCAATCTGCTAGCTCAAGGTTCGGATCGCCTTGCAGACCGCAGGGAAAATCTGCTTCTTCCGGCTGACCACTCCGGGTGCCTCGAAGTGCGAGCCATTGACCTTCTGAAATGGCAGTCCGCTGATCATCCGGGGGTTGCCGGCGGCCATGACAAGACTGTGATGCTTCGCGATGTCGGTCACGGCCAGCACTGCCAGCTCGTAGCCGTTCTCCTGAGCCAGCGCCTCGAGGCCCGCTTGAAGTTCTTCCCTCCGGCCGTCAAAGGAATGGAGCCCAAGTTCTTCAACCTGAGCAATAGTCACCCGAACCCCTTCGTCATCGAATTCCTTCCGGTCGGCGTTGAGAATCTCGTCGACGGTGCCATTGGTCAGCAAGGAGCCCACCGCGAAGAAGTCGGATTTGAACTTTTCGGGATCGATACCGGCAACCCCGCTGAGCCACTCGAGCATCTCTCGATCGAGGCTGGTGGTCGTTGGCGAACTCAGGCAGAGGGTGTCGGAGATAATTCCCGCACAGAGGCAGAGCGCGATTCCCGGCTCCGGCACCAGATCGCGGTGGGCAAACTTTCGCGCCACGAGCGTCGACGTCGAACCCACCGGTTCATTGAGGAACCGAATCGGCTCGCGAGAGACCAGATCGCCCGCCAGTCGGTGGTGATCGATGACTTCAAGAATGTGCGCTTCTTCGATTCCCTGGACCGCCTGCGCGTATTCGTTGTGATCGACCAGGGCGATGCGGATCTTCGGGGGGTCGACCAGGTCTGACTTCGAGATCACCCCGATCATCTTCTGGTCGACGGGATCGACAACGGGAAAGAGATCCTGTTCAAGGTGCGCCAGGGATTTCCTGAGTCGCGAGACGGGTTCATTCTGCGACACGCATTGGAAATCCGTATCCATCACGTGCTTCACCGTGCGCGAGCAGCGAATCAGCGTGGTGCTGCTGGCCGTGTCCTGAGTGCAGAGCAGAATGATCACACCCCGCTCTTTCGCCAGTCGACGCATCTCGGGCTCCACGCCGTTGCCACCGGTGACGAGCAAGGCCCGGGCGCCATTTTCGATCGCATAGTGATGCACCACCGGGCGATCACCACAGACCACGAGGTAGCGTCCCACATTGCCCTCCTTGGCGGCGGACTTCAGTCGGCGATCCACGGTGTTCTGCGATGAAGCGCCCACCAGCATGATCAGATCTTCGTCGTCCTCGTTGTCCGGAAGATCGGCGCCGACGCTGTCGGCTTGAAGGGTTGTCGCAATCTTCCCGATCGAAACATGGATCGTTCTAACAGCCAGGCCACTTCCATCGCCCGGAACAAGCAATTCCAGCAAGTCGAGGTAGCGGAGCATCCCCTGGGTGTCGCCGTCACTGCTGACCACCGGGACGCAGCGGACGCCACTGGCGAGCATTCTGCGGTAGGCGGCAAGGAAGGTGTCACCTTCACAAACCTGTACAACGTCGCGGCGACAGATCATTCCGGCTGTCGCGCGCACGTCTATGACCAACTCCGGTTCGGGCACCCCTGCCTTTTCCAGAACCCACGCGGTCCGAGCCGGTGTCTCTCCGCAGCGTGCGGCGACCGCATCGGGATGGCCTCTCAGTCGGAGAAGAGCCGCATTTCCAATGGCCGAGCAAATGGCATCGGTGTCCGGATTCTTATGACCTATCACATAGAATGGAAGGTCTCGACGGCGGGGAGATTCGGTGGTCATGAAAATTACATTCTTTCGGGGCAGCGGATTCCCAACAGCCCCAAACCGTGAGCAAGCACCTTGGAAGTCAGCTCGCAAAGCGCGAGTCGACTGGAACGAAGAGGACCGTCGGATTTCAGAACCGGACAGGCTTCGAAGAACGAGTGGAATGCACGAGCCAACTCCAGCAGATAGTTTGCCAAGAGGTTCGGACGGTGCTCATCGAGAATCGCGGGAACCGTTTCGGCGTAGCGAATCAGGAGTCGGGCCAGATGGACTTCCGCCTCCGAGTCCAGCGTCAGCTCCACCCCCGCCGAATCAAATGGCTCATCGAGTTTCCGGAAGATCGAACGAATCCGCACGTGGCTGTACTGGAGGTAGGGCGCGGTGTCGCCTTGCAGGGCCAGCATCCGATCCCAGGAGAAAACGTAATCCGTCATCCGGTTCTGCGAGAGTTCCGCGAACTTCACCGAGCCGAGACCAACAATCTCCGCAATTTCTTTGGCCTCATCAGCCGGCAGGTCAGGGTTCTTTCCGGCAATCGCCGCAGCGGCCCGCTCGACCGCTTCATCGAGCACATCGACGAGCTGAACGTTGTCGCCGGAGCGCGTCTTCATCAACTTGCGGTCCTCACCGAGGATCGAACCGAAGGCGATGTGCTGGAATCCCGCATCCTTGCCCCAGCGCTTGCTGGCATCGAAGATCTGACGGAAGTGCATCTGCTGCGGGGCACCGACGACATACCAGATCTCGTCGGCTTTCCACTCATCGATCCGGTACTCCACGGTCGCGAAGTCGGTCGTCGCATAAAGGAAACCTCCATCGGCCTTCCGGATGATCGCCGGGTTGTCGGTCCAACCTTCTTCCCGATGAATCCGAAACGGATCCTTGTCGTCGGGCAGTTCGCCGCCCGAGAAAACACAAACCGCCCCATCGCTGATTCGTCCCAGGTCCTTTTCAATGAACTCATCGACGAGTCCCGCAAGACGGTCGTTGTAAAAGCTCTCACCAAGCCAGTGATCGAAGGTCACATCGAGGCGATCATAGATTTTCTGAAGCCCCATCTTCGAAAGCTCCACGCAACGAGACCAGATTTTGAGGTTCTCCTCATCGCCCGCCTGCAGTTTCACGAGCTCTGCCTTGCAGGTTTCCATCACCGCCGGATCGTCCTTCGCCGCGGCATTGATCTCACGATACACGCGGACCAACTCGGGGATCGGATCGCCCTCCAGCTTGTCTTCATCGAGAATGGTCTTCCAGCCGTGGAGGATCATCCCGAACTGCGTGCCCCAGTCTCCGATGTGGTTGTCGGTGATGACATGGTGGCCAAGGAAGCGGGCAATCCGCGCCAGCGAGTCGCCAAGGATGGTCGAGCGAATGTGACCGACATGCATCGGCTTCGCGACATTCGGCGCCGAGAAATCAATGACGATGGTCTTCCTCTCCGCAGCAAGCGGCACCCCGAGACGTTCGTCGGCAAGCTGCGCGGCGGCGCGGGAAGCGAAGGTGCTTGCATCGATGCGGAAGTTGATGAAACCCGGACCGGCGATTTCAGCCGAACCGATCCCATCCATATCCATCGCCGCAATGATCTGCTCGGCCAAAGCGCGGGGGTTCGTCTTGCGCTGCTTGGCGAGCGCCATGGCAGCGTTGCTTTGATAGTCGCCGAAACGCAAGTCGGCAGCTGGCACCACCGGTGCGGCAAGCTTTTCTCCGACCACCGACTCAAGCGCGGCAGCCAAACGATTTTCGATATCCTGTAGAAGACTCATGTCGGAAAGTCAGGCGACGTTCCGTGAAGCCTTGCCAGCCAGGATGTCCAGAATCGCCGTCCGGCATTCCGCTTCGCTGAGCTGTCGACGGATCTCGCAATTGGTAAACATCTTCGCGATCGCCGCGAGTGTCTGGAGATGAAGGTGGTAGTCCTTCTTGGGAACGATGAAAAGCACCACGAAATGCACCGGGGAATTGTCCAGCGCCTCGAAGTCAATCCCCTTCACGGAGCGCCCGAAGATGGCAGCGACGCTTTCAAGGTTCTCAGAAAACGCGTGGGGGATGGCCACCCCGTAACCAATGCCGGTGCTGACCTGCTCTTCGCGGGCTTTCAGGGAAGCGACCACTTCTTCGCGCAGAGTTTCGGGCAATTTCCCGGTCTCGATCAAATGCTCCACCAGCTCAAAAATCGCAGGCATGTGTTCCTCGGAACGCATGTCGAGAACGATTTGATCGGGCGAAAGAAGTGATGCCAGTTTCATGCAGTCGTGCACCCCCGAAGGCCATAAAAGCCGGGAGGGGCGGAGTGGTTAGCCGTGCCTCCCCCTATTTGCAAGCGAGTTTTCAATGGGTAAGAAACGAACAAGTCGCCGCCATGTCGCATCGATTGGCGCTTGCCGCGCCCCCGCCCTCCTTCCTACCTTGCCCGCACCTCATGCAAGCTCCCAGTCGCCTCATCATTCTCTCCCTTGTGACCGTTCTTCTCTGCCAGTGTGGTGGACCGATTGGCGGAGGAACCATGGGCGGACCGACCACTGCCGAGCGAAAGGCGAAGATCGCCTCGGAGCCGACAGGAGACTTTTTCTATGGTCGACGTTATTACGTGAAGAAGACGCGCTTCTGGGGCTATTTGAGGAAGCCGCGCCAGCCATGGAGCCGCGCAAAACTCGTCATCTTCCGTGAGGATAAGAAGAAGACCCCGGATCGCCTTCCCGAAAGCGGAGCTCAGGGCCAACGATACGGATTCGACCAGAACTACGAATACAAGATCCAGGGGTACTACACCGGGAACTCGGCATACGATCCCAACAGCAACCAGATTCTTCCTGAATTCATGCTCACCGGTTATGAGGTCGTGGACCGCAACCCGGGATGGCTCTTCAAGGAAAGCGATCGCTACGATCCGCTGAGAATCACCCTCTACCCTTGAGGGTTTCCCTTTCCTCCCCCGCTCTGGTCTCGAGGCGCTGCGATTCTGGGAACCACTGCTGGCTGGCGGAGTAACCGGTCATTCTCAGGCCCTTCCCCACCCCACCCCGCCCTCAAGCGAATCGAGGCGTAAGGAAGGAAGGCCCCTTATTGACCTGCCTCCCGCTGGGCGACAGGCGTCCAGGCACAAAAAGCAGATCGAAGTCGGACTTCGATCTGCCAGAATAAGTTCCATCAGGCTTTGAGGATCAACCGTAGGAGGCCTCCACGCGCTGGGCGACGTCGCGGTAGCCGTAGTCGACTTCGTAGATCTCCTTGAAGCAGGAAATGGCATCGTCCTTGGCTCCCATCTCGTCATGCATGAGACCTTTCTCGTAGAGGATCTCCTTCTTGACGGTGTCCATCGCCACGAGGTCTTCGAGTGCGGCTTCCAGCTGCTTCACGCCCATATCGAGCATGTTCTTCGCCTTGAAAGTCCGGCCGAGAAGGAGCAGCACCTTGGATTGAATGTGTGGGTTCCGCTTGGCCTGCTGGAGGTGCGGAATCGCGCCGCTGAAATCCCCCGCATCGAAGAGCGCCTTGCCAAGCTCGTAGCGAAGAACGGGATCGGTCGGATTCTGCTCGACCCGGCGATTGGCGTCCTCGACTGCAGACGCGATGTTCGCCTTGCGTTGTTCTTCGAGCATCGCCTTGACTTCCGGGTCATCAGGATTGGCTGCCGCTCTGGCTTCCAGTTCCTTCATGGCGCTTTCCTTCACCTTATCACCCATCTTTTCGGCCTTCGAGCGCAGGGCAACGTCTCCCGCACTGAGCTGGAATCCCCAGTCGTAGTAAGCCTGGGCGCTTTGCCAGTCTTCGAGACGTTCAAAAATGGCGGCGAGATCCTTCACCACGCCGAGGTTGTTCTGGTCCTCGGCATACTTCGCGGCAAGTTGATCGCGGCGCTCTTCGAGCTGTTCGCGCGTCAAACCGGTGCGGGATGCCTTCTCCATCTCCTCACTCGCAGCACTGTCGGCCAGCATGTCCTTCATGCTCGCATTTTCACCCCACTTTTGCTTCTGCATCGAGGCGCGCGCCGTCGCGTCCTTCTCGCCCTTAATCGCGGCGGAGTCGGTGTGATCGACTTTGATGATGTCCTGATAAACCTCGGCAGCCTTCATGCTCTCCTCTTCTGCGAGGTAGAACTCAGCCAGCTTGTGCATCAGCTTGATCTCTTCAGGATGGCTCTGGCGGACGGTTTCCAGAGCAAACGCTGCACTCGCCTTCATATCGAGGGCGATGAAGGCATCGAAAAGCACGTCATTGAGCTCGGGGCTGTAGGGGTCCTTCTCAAGCTCGGCCTCGATGGCGGCGAGAGCACCTGCTGGATCCTTTTTCACCTGGCCGGCAAGCTTCATGGTTCCCAGACCGCCACCGGTCTTCATGCCGAAAATCTTGGACTTCTTCTTGGGACCACCCGTCAGGTTCCCCGCGCACTTTCTCAGCACCTTGCGTCCATCAAGAAAGCCAGGGGCATCCTTGAGCACAGATTGAATCAGCTTGATCGCGTAACCGTGGTTTTTGGTCTGGGCCGCGGTCAGAGCTTTCAGCCACAGGGCTTTGACGTTTGGGGCAAGTTCCGCTTCGGTAATCTCGGGCATGGTAATCGAAAATCTAGGTTTTAGGGACCTCCTGCCACAGAGCAGGAGGCGACTGCCAAAAAGTGCGTTGGAGCTTGCCACTTGGCAAGCTCCCGCTGCGACCGCTTGAAATCAACTGCGTGCTTCAGCGGCCTCGGAAGGTCGATCCTGGGCGACCGCCGACGAATCTCCGGGTGCTCTTCCGCGAATCCTCTTCGATCACCGCGGGGATGGGCTCATTGTAGCCACCACCTTCGCCATCAATCACTTGTTGGCTCACAGCACCTGCATCGGGAAGGAGGGCCGGTCCGTTGGAGAACTCGTGAGCTTCCTGAGCAACATCATATCGGCTGTCGAAATCCGTCTGTGCGTCATAAAGGCTGGCAGCACTCTTCACGATCTTTGGCTGAATGAAGATCATCAGTTCAGCACGCTCGTCCTCAGTTGAGGTCGTTGAGAAAAGCTTGCCTAGTCCCGGGATATCACTGAGCAGAGGAATCCCGGAGACGGAATTCGTCGTCTTGCTGGTGATCAGCCCCCCAAGAGCGATCGTCGCCCCGTTTGGAATCGTCACTGTTGTCAGGACCTCTCGCCGACCAATCGTCGGAATTTCACCAACACCTTCGATGAACTGACTGCCGATCACCTCGTCATTGAGCAAAGCAATCTGGAGGGTCACCTCATCATCGGAATTCACCAGTGGAATCACCTCAAGGCTCAGAAGCACATCCTGATACTCAATGTTGGTGCTGATGCCACCATTGCCCACACCGAAGTTGTTGCTCGAAGTCGGGACCGCAATTCTCTGACCTGCAGAGATGGTGCCCTTCTGGTTGTTCGCCGTGAAAATCGTCGGTCTGGAAAGCACCTTGAAATTGCTGTCGGCCTGCAGAGCCGTCACCAGCACGTTGAAGTTGTCGCCGATGCGTCCATAAAGACCCAGACCGGCGGCCGACGCCAAACTACCCGGATCGAAGGCCGTGCCGTCGATCGGGAGCACCGGGAATCCTCCGCTACCGCCACGACCCGCCGTCGCTCCATTGTCGCTCGAATCAAGCGTCCTGAGATAATCCACGCCAAACGCGAAATCATTGCCGAGTGCCAGCTGACCGAAGACCGCCGAGATCATGACCTGATCGGCTTTCACGTCGATCTGGTCGAGAAGGTTGGTGATGATTTCAACACTGGCCGGAGGTCCCTGGACCACCAGCGAGTTGGTGATGTTGTCAGCAACCAGCAAGGTCCGTCCGACCAAGCGAGCTTCTGGCGCACTGTTGACCTGAGGGTCACCCAGCGAGACTCCCACACCGCTGCTCGCGCTCCCGAAGCCAGCGCCGCCACCAGTGCTGCTGTTGTTGCCAAAGCTGGTGTTGTTGGTCCGGGTATTGCCCCCTGAATTCCGTGTCGAACCCGTATTCCCACCGAAGTTGGCACCGGTCGATCGACCACCACCAGCGCCCGAAGTCCCGTCACCGGTTCCCGAGAAGGCCCTCAAGAGCGCGGGCTCCGCCACATCGAGGAATTCCGCCACGGGAATAAAGCTCAGCTTGCGACGCAG
The DNA here is from genome assembly GCF_042664875.1 of Haloferula chungangensis. Taxonomy (NCBI): domain Bacteria; kingdom Pseudomonadati; phylum Verrucomicrobiota; class Verrucomicrobiia; order Verrucomicrobiales; family Verrucomicrobiaceae; genus Haloferula; species Haloferula chungangensis. The sequence goes on from NZ_JBHTBS010000001.1 coordinate 974,655, forward strand.
GTAGTTCCGGGCATCCGTGCGGGTATCAAACTCCGCCACCAGACCTTCGATAAAGACGATGTCAACGGGACGGCCCATGACAAAAATTCGGTTCGTCCGGGTGTCCGGAACGATTTGGATCGGCACGTCTTCGGCCGCATTTCCCCCACCCGTTCCCGTTGCCGTTGCCGGGGCGGAGCCGGGCAAGCCTGCGGCGTTAGGTGCTGGATTGGCATTGTTGCCGACCCGTTGCAAGCCGGCCGAGCGCTGGCTTTGCTGCTGGGTGCCGAGGACCTCATTCAAGGTCTCCGCCAACTCTTCAACATCGGCGAACTGCACCTCGATGAATCGAGTTGCCACCTGCCCGGTGACGTCGATTTCCTCCTTGAGCTGGATCAGGCGGCGGATCAGCGACGTCTTTTCCGTGATCACGACCGAACCCGCATTCGGAACCGGCGTGATGGCGCCATAAGCACCCAGCTGCCCCACAATGGTCGTGAAGGTCCGAACGATTTCATCCGGTTTGATGTGCTGGAGATTCATCACGAATGAGACCACCCGGTCGTCCTCCGGAAGGTCCGCTGGATCGATGATCACCTCGGGTCCCTGCCCCAGGTGGTTGGAACCGGACGTTGCCAGCACCAGAACGTCATGATTTGCCAGATTGACGTCCGGCACAAAAATGAAGCCCTGAAGGAGGGCAGCCTTCTTGAGCAACTGGGCTGCCAGACCATAGGTCAACGGCGCCTGTTGGATGAAGCGAATTTCAGCGGTCGACGCTTCCACGCTGACTGTCACCCGGCGTCCCGTATACTTGAAATAGAGATCCGCCAGCTCATCCCCCGTCAACTTGGGATAGATGATGTTTTCACGAATCACCTGATTCGGGTCAGGCAAGGCCACGGCACTCAGGGCAGGATTGGGCACCTGGAGATTGGCGGCATTCGGAGCCGCTTCGGCATTGGCACCCGGGACCACACTCTCAATCGGCGCGGGAGCGTCCGGTGACGGTGGAGTGATCGGAATTCTCTGTGGCTCCTGAGCAGTGAGAACTGCAGTGCTGGCAAGGATGGTGAAAAGATGTCGATACATGGACGCGGGTCGCTTGAGAGAAATCGGGCGGACGGTAGAAAGGTTGCGGTGAGTTTTTGGTGTCCGAAACATGGTTTTGGAAAGTCGATTCATTTGGATCTCCGGACAGCTCGAGAACGAAGCGCTCCGCCGTGCTCAGGATTTTTTGAGAGTTTGAAGGATGATGAGTCGAATCCGATGGATGAGGAAAACTCTCCGTCACTGATGACGACGGCGGTTTTTCTCCAATCCTGATTCGACCAATTGACTCGCAGCACTTGAAGTTCGGATGGCTCCCCGGGCTTGAGGACGATGCGCTTCATGGCGTTCTGCTTGTCGATCAGGACCACGAAGTAGCCCTTATCGACCATCGAAACGCCTCCCAGGGCGAACTTGTCGAAATCATTCCGCGGAGGAGCCGCGACTTCACGCGGTGACGTGAAAGGCGAATTCTCCCAGAGCTCCTGATAACGCCTGGCCGGAACTTCCGAGCTCGAAAGCTCGGCGCCGGCGCCAGTCACCACTGAGCAGAGAATAAGAAACACCCGAGTCATGATCTATTTTTTCGGGACCACGACGCGTGGACGAGGCGTCCGATTCGAGGAGGAGCTTGTCGGCTTGGCTCCGTTGACGGTGGGCTTCGGTGCGGACTTGCTCGGACCTTTGGGAGTGGCGACCTGAGTCGGCTTCACCGTCAGCAGCTTGTCATCGAACTCGACGGTTCCAGTCGTCGATCCGGACCTCACGGTCACCACCGCATCGCGCCATGATCCTGACGGCCATTTGACATCGAGCACTTCGAACTCGTTCTTCTGGCCGGGGTAAATGACCACCTTGTCTTCCGGCTTTTTCTTGTTCAACAGGATGGCATAGTAGCCATCCTCGAGCTTCGAAATCCCGCCGAGAGCATAGTCCTCAAGGGGATTCTGGGCTTCGATGGTAACGGGGTCCGGCTTGGTCGTGAAAACCGAGTTGATCCACAACTTCGAATAACGGGTAAGAGTCGGCTGAGTGGGCGCGCCCGCCGACAGGATCGAGGCAGCTCCAAGCCAAAGTGAGATGAGGGTAAAAATTTTCATTCCGATAGTTCTGCGATGGCGGGGACGAACCACTGTTCGACCTGCACATTGGCGTCGATCAGCGTGTCATCCTCCCGGTTAGGGCTGAGTCGAAGAGCGGTGATCGCGCGAAAATCTCTCGGGCTGTGAAGCCGGACCAGCCAACGGTAGAGCGCGGCTTCGTTGCCGCTCACGGCGATCTCGAAGCGGGCCCGGTTGTAGTAGAGTCCGCTCTCGTCGTTATCGAGAATCTTCGGGCGCACCACGGTGAGGCCCGCGCGGGTCGCCTCGGTCGTCACCAGGTTCTCGAGCTGCGAGGGGACCAACTCCCCTTCCTTGGGATCTGGGGTGTTGTCTTCCAGCCAATCGATCTCCTGAATGAAGATCTCCTTTGAGGATTCCGCCGTATCAGCAGCGTTCAAAATGCTTTCTTGGGCGACAATCTCCTGCTGGACGCTGAGCCGCTTTTTCTGCAGCCACTGAAACCCGAACATGTTCACCACGGCGAAAATCGCAGTGAGGAAGAAGATCAGGAGCTTTTTTTCTCGGGAACTCATGGAGTGGGTTTGATCAATAAATGCCAGTCACGCTTGGACTTGTCGGTTAAATCACCAGGGCTGCTATCTCTGAGGAGTGCCAGTGAAGCGGAACTCCCAGCCTTTTGCCGTCTTCCTGGGAGCTTCGTTCTCCCAGTTCAACCAAGTGAGGTCGGCCGTCCTCTTCAGTGCCAGGGAGAATGCATTGACTGGAGCGGACTGCGGTGCCGCCCCCGTCAGCTTCACGCCATCAGGTCCGATATCAGCAATCGTCAGACGCACGCCGCTGTTGGGGGGAATCGAGTTTGCGATGTTCAGCATGATTTCCAGCGGGCTCTGGGCCGCGGAAACCACCGGTTCAAGTTCGTCCCATTTGGCCATCTGCGTCTGATACTCGCTGGCAATGTCCTTGACCGAATCGGCGCTCTTGGCGAGCCGATCGCGCTTTTGGATATCCTGCCACAAACCCAGGAATACCCAGACTACCGCGCCAAGATAGAGCAGCGCCACGGCGGCCACCCCCGCATAGATGCGGTTTCTTTGCTGGCGCTCACGGCGCGCGGCACGAACGTCGGCCGGCAGCAGGCGGCTCTCTGGCACGGGGATCACCGGATCCGGTCGAGCTTCCACCACGGCTCGGACTCCAAGCCCGTCCGCCAATGATCCGGCGTCGCCCAGTTCTCCCTCAGGCGGCCAGACATGGACGTGCTGAGGAGTCACCTTCAGTCCTTGAAGCCCCAACTGACCGAGCGCCAGATGGATTTCCCGCAGGAAGTTGTTATCCGGCACTTTGCCGTCGAATGACGTTGCCTGCGCGTAAAGAAGCTTCCCACCGGAATGAATCGCGAAGACCCATCGACCGAGTTCTTTCCAGGCGGTTACGGCATCTCCCTCCGCCTGAAACGCCCGCGCTGAAAGATCAAAGTCCTTGGGAGTCCGAAGCGGCAGTTCGCCATCGCCCGGGCTCTTCAGCACCGCATGCAGCAGCACCGTGGACTCCTCACCTTCGCTGACCACGAAGTGGTCGCTCAGCTGGCCCGCCATCGGGTCCGGGCGGATGCCCAGTCGCTCGGCATGCATCACCGACAGGTCCTCAAACAAGGCGGGATCGGTGCTCGGTGCCTTGAATGGCAGCGTGTGGATCGCCTTGACCGGAAAGAGCATCGCGAGATGGCCGTTCGGCAAATCTCCCATTTCTCCGACTTTCATCGGCCCACCCTCGGAAAGCCTCTCAAACCCGCCATCCGGGTTATGCTTCCACAACTCCCATCCGGCAGGACCGGGGACTAGTAATGATATTTCTGGCTGCTTACTCAAGGGATTACCTCCTCAGTTCGTTCAAGGATTGCCGGCTGTCCGGTCCGGTTTCGTACCACAAGCGTGATCTTACGTCGGGAGCCAGTGGCTCTGCCGACGCTTTCAATTCGAGTTGTGGTATCATTTATCGTAAAGCGGGCCGCGATATCGGGGCGCAGATTGGAGTCTACGCCGAGAAGTGCAAGTGCTTCCTGCAACGAGCTAAAGGGCGTGTCATCATCGGTGTCGCGAATGCCGTCGGGACCCCTCACCGTCTCAGGAATGATCGTCGCTGCTTCAGGGTGAATTTCCGCCGCCACGGCAATCAATTCCGCACTCGCTTCGTTCACATCCAGTCCACCGGCACTCCAAATCGTAAACCAGTTCCGCCAGTCCGGGCGATAGGCTTCGACCAAATCCATCCCCCGCACGAGACGCATCTCCTCGAGGTTGTAGAAGGGCCGGTTGAACGGCTGATTGATGCGACCCGCCTCTTCGTAGCTGGCCACCTCGGCACCATTGAGCGACTCTTCATCATCCGGATCCACCCAGTCGGCCAGGGCATCCGCCACCGCCGCCGATTGATCAATATCGAGTCCCCAATCAATGAACATGCTCTTGAGCAGGTTCTTGTCTTCATTGGCCACAAGCACGTTGATGTTGAATTTCCCCGCTTCGGAAACCAGTTTCACATCGAAGCCCTCGTAGTTTTCTTCGGACCACTGACTGAGAATCGGATCTCCACGCTCGATCGAGGGATTGGCACCAAGCGCGATCCCCATCTCAGCCAATTGCTGGGCGCGGAAGCCATTGATTTTTGCCGACGCGACATCGAGGTCGAAAGCCACAACCTTGAGCGCCGCCACCGAAGCCAACGCCAGAATCGCAATCAGCCAGATCACCGCAACCAAGGCCGATCCCTGCGAATGTTTCGACATCATCTTCATCGCTGACCTCCTCTCCCGCCGCCGCCGCCGCCGCCGCCGCGACCGCCCCCTCCGTCACCTCCACGACCGCCATTTCCTCCGCCTTGCCCTGGCTGGATCTGGATGCCACCGTTCGGTGGGGTTTCCCCGTCACCTCCGGGATTTGGCTGGGCCGTTCCAGTGCCGCCACCGCCCTGCTGCATCATTTGACGGATCAACACCTCAGGATTCTGCTTTGGCGTGATCCAGAAAATATGCCGAATTGGATCCGCAAATTGATCGCGCATGTAGGTCAGCTCGAGCTGCAAGGGCAGACGACCGGCAATCTCCCAATCCGTCTGCCACTCATCCATGCTCCGTCCGTCCAGCACCTGCCAGGCAAATACCGCCACGTCCTGCATCAGCACCACCTCCGCAAAAGGTTCCTCAAATCCGATCGGAGCTTCACCCACATCCTGCGTCTCTTCCAAGATCTCACCCTCGAAGTATCTCAGCACAATGTCGTAGAGCCCGTCCCGACCGCGCACCGTGGATAGCTGCGCCGAGCGGGCAATGCGCTCGTTACCACCCCAGGTAAAACTCAGCGGCACATTCTGAATCGTGAGATCCGAACTCACTTCGCTCAACAGCGTACTCCCGCCATTGTCCGCCAGAAGCTCAAGCCGGGCGTTCCCAGGCAGCGATGCGAACATCGTATCTAACAACTCAAAAAGTGCCGTATCGATGCTCTCCTCATTCTGCTTCTCCACCACCGTCCGACCCAGTGCGATATTCTGCGAAGCCACGGCGAAAATCATGCCGACAAGGAGTGCCATCAGACCGATCGCCAGCACCAGCTCAAGCAGGGTGAAGCCGCGACGAACCCGGGATGTCGATGCGCTTCTCATGGTTGGTACAGGCGACCATAACGCCAGGTCTCGGCGGTTTCATTGTTCCAAGCGCCATCCTGGTACCAGTTCGCAGTCACCTCGATCCGGTACATCTGCTGCAACAGCTGGCCATCCTGATTGGTCAGCTCGTTGAGAATCTCAATCGTCGTATCAACCTCCACCGGAGCCGCCCCGATCTCCTCAAGCAGGGAAACTGTCGTGGTGCCCTCCTCCAGAACCGGTAGCGACAAGGCTTCCCGCAGCGCACTGTCGAGAATTCGCGTGATCTGCATCCGCCTCTGCGCTAGGGCCGCCGCATCCGAAGTGCGCGCCAGCGCCACCGCAAATCCCGTCGCCGCAATCGCAAATATCCCAATGGCCAACACCACTTCCATCATCAGGAAGCCGCGCGCTTTTCGGGATTGGCAATTTGCTCTCATCGAATTTCTGAATCCATTCCTGCAACGGCCGCGGTCAGCGGGTGGAAGACCACCTCGACCCAGCTTCCGTCGACTTCAAACCTCAAGCCCAGCGGCTCGCTAATCCCACTCGGATCAAATCGCCACACATGCCGGTCCCTCGGCGTCAGTGGAATCCACTCCGCCATCGCCCAGCGTTTGATGAAAATCATCATCTCCGGCTCGGCGACCCAGGCATCCCTCACGGCCGCCTGATCGGATGGACGATCGATCTGTTCTTCATTGGAATAGGCAAAATCCTCGTAGCCTTCGTTCTCACTCAGCACATCAAGAAGATCATCGCGATCACCCGACTCCATCGCAGCTTCCGCAAAGGGCATCAGACTTACCGTCTTGTTGCGGAACTCCAGCGCATAGGGCCGTTGCTGAAGGGTCGAAATGGTGCGGGCGCGTTTTGCCAGCACCTCGACGCTTTGATAAGCATCGGTCAGCTTGGCTTCGTCGCGACTGAAGTAGAGTTTGGAAAGCGCGCCCCCGATGATCAGCATGCTGATCGAAAGAACGACCACCATTTCTAACAACGTGAAGCCCGCCCGCCGGAGCTCACTCGTCCTTCTGACTGCTGATATCATCTTCGTTGCCTTCGATGCCGTCAGGACCCATGCTGATGATCTCAAACATCGACGAATCCTGGGAGCCTGGGAACTTGTAGCCGTATGGATTCTGCCATGGATCGAGCGGCACTTCGTCCATCAGCTTCGTCCAGCGCTTCGCCGGAGGAGTGGTCGTTGGCTTCTCAACCAGCGCCTGAAGACCCTGCTGGGTCGTCGGGAAGCGGCCGTTGTTGGTCGAATACATCCGCAAGGCAGCGCCCAGAGAGTTGAAGTCACCACTGACGCGGGTGCGCTTCGCGCCATCGCCCACCTTGCCCATCACGGTGATCGCGCCACCGATGATCACGGCGATGATGCCGAGCACGATGACCATTTCAAGAAGGGAGAAACCCGCACGGACGCGGCGACGATTGGAAGCTTGGTATTTCATGGATTTGGGATGACCTTGAGTTGTGTGGGGAAATCCTTACGCGGGAGATAACCCCGTGCGAACCAAAAGTTGTCACGAAATTCAGACATATTGACCATTTTTCATTGGATCATCGGGGATCCAGCCGATTCCGGCTTCGATTCGCCCCCAAAATCAGCCAATCCGCCAAAACCGTTGCACAATAATCTTGGCGGAATCGCCCCAATGCCGCTTCCCTTTCCTCACATGAACAAGGTCCTCATCATCGGAGCCGGCGGAGTCGGCAGCGTCGTCGCCCACAAATGCGCCATGCTCCCCGAAGTCTTCGGCGAGATCACCCTCGCCTCCCGCACCGTTTCCAAGTGTGAGGCCATCGCCGCCTCGATCAAAGAGCGCACCGGACGTGAGATCGCGACCTTCCAGGTCGATGCCGACAACTCCTCCGAGACCGCCGAGCTGATCCGCAAGGTCGGTGCCACCTTGCTCATCAACGTCGCGCTCCCCTACCAGGACCTCACTCTCATGGATGCCTGCCTTGAAGCCGGCATCGACTACCTCGACACCGCCAACTACGAGCCCAAGGACGTCGCCAAGTTCGAATACTCGTGGCAGTGGGAATACCAGGAGCGTTTCGAAAAAGCCGGCCTCTCGGCACTGCTTGGCTCCGGCTTTGATCCCGGCGTGACGAACGTCTTCACCGCCTGGGCGCTCAAGCATCACTTCGACGAGATCCACACTCTCGACATCATCGACGTCAATGGCGGCGATCACGGCCACGCCTTCGCCACCAACTTCAACCCGGAGATCAACATCCGCGAAGTCACCGCCGAGTGCCGACATTGGGAGAACGGCGAGTTTGTCGAGACCGCCCCGATGTCCAAGCATCAGGGTTTCACCTGCCCCGAAGGCGTCGGCAGCTACGAGATCTACCGCATGTATCACGAGGAGCTTGAATCGCTGACTAAGCACATCCCGACGATCAAGCGCGCGCAGTTCTGGATGAGCTTCTCACCGAACTACCTCAAGCATCTCGAAGTGCTTCAGAATGTCGGCATGACCCGCATCGACGAAGTCGAATACCAGGGCCAGAAAATCATCCCGCTTCAGTTCCTCAAAGCCGTCCTCCCGAACCCCGGCGATCTCGGCGTCACGACGAAGGGCCGCACCTGCATCGGCAACGTCATCACCGGCATCAAGGACGGCAAGGAGAAGGCGATCTACATTTACAACATCTGCGACCACGAAAAGTGCTTCGAAGAAGTCGGTTCCCAGGCCATTTCCTACACCACCGGCGTGCCCGCCATGATCGGAGCCAAGCAGATGCTCAGCGGCGAGTGGAAGAAGCCCGGCGTCTGGAACATGGAACAGCACGATCCCGATGCCTTCATGGCCGACCTCAACGTCCACGGCCTCCCCTGGACCTGCATCGAGCTCACCCCCGAGCAAGCCGCCACGTTCACGGTCGCGTGACGGAGCGGCGCTTTCCCCAAGCGCCGTGACTTGGAGAGGCGTCGTTCAGGCGCCCAGCCAATCATTTCATCGCTGCGGCTCGCTCTCTCTCGGCAAGAACAGGTAAACCAGACTTCCCAGCAGCGAGAGCACGCAGATCAGAATCACACCAATCATCCGGTTACTGTCTGTAAGGTAGCGATTCTGGATGCAGTGAATCAGCGACCACAGCCAAAGCCCGACGCCGACCAAGCCGATCAGCCCGAAAATCAGCACCACGATTATCGGCGCTCCCGACACTTGCACTTCTTCCATTCCGCAAGAATGGAAAGCTTCAGCCGATCCGTCGATTCCATTTCCATCCCTGCTTTCCACTTATTGACGGAACATTTGGCATTAGGAAATTGATCATTGGAAATTGCAGGCACAGCCTGCCCCCGTGGCCCAGTTCATCATCTCCATCGCCGCCCTCAAGCGGAATACAGCGATCCTTCGGCAGGTCAAGGAAGCCGCCGGCTGCAAGCTCGTGCTCGCCTTGAAGGGCTTCTCGTGCTGGAAAGCCTTCCCCTTTATCAAGGACGACCTCGACGGCTGCTGCGCTTCCGGAATCTGGGAAGCCCAGCTCGCCCGGGAGCACTTTGGCAAGGATGTCATCACCTACTCGCCCGCCTACAGCGATGATGACATCGCCCAGCTCCTCGAGTTCACCACCCACCTCGACTTCAATTCGCTCGGCCAGTGGTTTCGCTTCCGCGAAACGATCATGGCCCATCCGCGCTTCCAGTCCGGCGAACTCCACTGCGGCCTGCGCATCAATCCCGAGCACTCCACCGGCGAGACCCCGCTCTACGATCCCTGCGTCCCCGGTTCACGTCTCGGCATCACCGCCAAGCAACTCGAAGGCGCCGATCTAACAGGCCTCTCCGGCCTCCATTTCCACACCCTCTGCGAGCAGAATTCCGATGACCTCGAAAGCACCCTCGCCGCGGTCGATGCCAGATTCGGCGACCTGCTACGTTCGCCGCAGTTCACTTACCTGAACATGGGCGGCGGCCACTGGATCACCAAGCCCGACTACGACCGCGAGCGACTCATCCGCCTGGTCCGCGAAGCTCAGGCAAAATACAATCTGGAAGTCTGGCTCGAACCCGGTGAGGCCGTCGCCATCCACACCGGCGTGCTGCGCTGTGAAGTCGTCGACATCTTCGAAAGCATGGGCCACCGCCACGCCATTCTCGACATCTCCGCCACCGGCCACATGCCCGATGTGTTGGAAATGCCCTACCGTCCCGAGGTCTTCCTGGCGGAACCAACCGCCGACTTTAGTCACCAAAGCTTCCCATCCAAACCTGCCGTCCTTAAAGGCGGAGAAACCTACTTCGCGACCACTGATACTCCATCTCCGAACAGCTACCGCCTCGGCTGCCCGACCTGTCTCGCTGGCGACGTCATCGGGGACTACACCTTCCCCCGCGAGCTCATCCCCGGTGACACCCTGATTTTCGACGACATGGCCCACTACACGATGGTGAAGACCACCACCTTCAATGGCGTCAAGCACCCCGCCATCGTCCTCCAGCACGAAGATGGCCGCCTCGAGACCCTGCGCGAGTTCACCTACGCGGATTTCCGCGACCGTCTCTCCTGATTCTTCACGATGCTCACTCATCCGCTCGCCCCCTACTTCTGGCTCGCCTACAATTTGATCGTAGGCTGCATGCTCCTCTGGAGCACCTTGCTCTTTTTCAAAGAGAAAGTCCCTTTATCCCGCCTCATCTTCATCTCCAGCATCGTCGGAACCCTTGGTGGCATCAGCGCTCAGCTCATCATGGTATTGGCCAGGCACTTCGGTTGGGTAATCTTCGCCTCGGGATCGTCCCCGGAACCGATGCAACTCGTCATCGAAATCTGCTACGCTCTCAGCATCCTCGGCCACCTTGGATTTCACACCGGACTCCTTCTCTACGCGATGAGACTGAAGCAGCAGTCCACCCGGCTTGCCGACCTTGAAGCGATCTTCAGGGAACGAGAGCGTGGCCCTCACTAGGAACCGCCGATCCCCACCAAGTTCACCCGTATTTCTCTTTCCTTTTCACCAAATCACTCCTTTCTTCCGCCATGGTTCCGCCAGCCAGCACCCCACCCGCAAAGTCCAAGAACAACAAGTGGTCTCCCGCCCAATCCGCCGAGCTCTACGGCGTCGATGGCTGGGCGCACGATTTCTTCAGTGTCAATGAGGACGGTCACGTCACCGTCAGACTCGATGGCAGTGATGGAAAGAAGGACGTCTCGCTGCACAACCTCGTCGAGGGCCTCAAGGACCGCGGCACCGACATGCCCGTGCTGCTGCGCTTCCGCGACCTGCTCCAATCCCGCATCACCGAGCTCAACGAGTCGTTCCGCAAGGCCATCGCCGCCGTCAAATACAAGGGCGAATACCGCGGCGTCTACCCGATCAAGGTCAACCAGCAACGTCAGGTCATCGAGGAAATCACCCAGTTCGGGGAAAAATACCACTACGGCCTCGAAGCTGGCTCCAAGCCCGAACTGATCGCCGCGCTGGCCCACATGCACGACCCGCAGGCCTATCTGATCTGCAACGGCTACAAGGACGAGGAATTCATCGATCTCGCCCTTCACGCCCAGAAAATGGGCCTCAAGATCATGCTCGTGCTCGAAATGCCATCCGAGCTCTCACTCGTGCTCGAGCGGTCCCGCAAACTCGGCGTGCTTCCCAATCTCGGCGTGCGCGTGCGACTTTCGACCCGCGGCGATGGCCACTGGCAGGAATCCGCCGGCGACAAATCCGTTTTCGGTCTTTCGGCCGCTCAGGTCATTGACGTGGTCGACCAGCTCAAGGAGACCGGCTACCTCGGATGCCTGAGAATGCTCCACTACCATCAGGGCAGCCAGATTCCCAACATCGCCTCGATCCGCGAAGGCGCCACCGAAGTCACCCGCATGTACTGCGACCTCGTCAAGGAAGGCGCCCCCATGGGCGTGCTCGACATGGGCGGCGGCATGGCAGTCGATTACGATGGCTCCCACACCAACTTCTCCGCCTCCTGCAACTACTCGGTGCTCGAATACTGCACCGACGTCATCGAAACGATCATGCAGGTCTGCGACAAGGCCGGCGTCGCCCATCCGAACCTCATCTCGGAGTCCGGCCGGGCCGTCGTCGCCTACTACTCGGTGCTCGTTTTCAACATCCTCGACGTCTCCACCGTTCAGACCACCAACGAGGCACCACCGATGCCGGAGAACGCGCCGCAGAACCTCATCAACCTGTTCCACGTCAACAAGGACCTCTCCAAGAAGAACCTCCAGGAGTGCTTCAACGACGCCGCCTACTACCGCGACCAGGTCCGCGCCCAATTCATTTACGGCAACGCCACGCTGCGCGAACGCGGCCTCGCGGAAGCCTGGTTCTGGCACATCCTCACGCGCATTTCGAAGCTCATGCAGGAGCTTGAAATCATCCCCGAGGACCTCAAGGAACTCTCCGACACCCTTGTCGATTTCTACTACGGAAACTTCTCGCTCTTCCAATCCCTCCCCGACTCCTGGGCGATCAAGCAGCTGTTCCCCGTCATGCCGATCCACCGTCTCGGGGAACGCCCGCGTCAGCGCGCGGTGCTCGCCGACATCACCTGCGACTGCGATGGCAAGATCGACCGCTTCATTGACCGACAGGACGTCAAGAACGTGCTGCCGCTCCACTCCCTCGTCCCCGGCGAATCCTACTACGTCGGCGTCTTCCTCGTTGGCGCCTATCAGGAAACCCTCGGCGACCTCCACAACCTGTTAGGCGACACCAACGTCGTCGGCGTGCATCTGGAGAACGACAAGCCCGTCTACACCCACGAAGTCGAAGGCGACACCGTGGCCGATGTGCTCAGCTACGTGGAGTATGAGCCGAAGGAGCTCGTCACCCGCTTCCGCAGCTTCGCAGAAAGAGCGGTCAATCAGGGACGCATCAGCCCCAAGGAACGCCGCGAAGTCATGGACCTCTTCCGAGCTGGACTCAACGGCTACACCTACTTCGAGGAATAGGGATGCTCTCCGAGTTGCTCAGCCGCTACCCGAAGATTCTCGCCGAATGCGCCATCGCCGAGCGGCTGCGTCGCTACCCGGACATCACCCTTCACCCGACGCTCTACAACACGCCACTCATCTACGGCCCGGAGGATTCACGGGAAAGGATGAGCTCGCTCTATCGCGAGTATCTCCAGGCCGCGAGTCGGGCGAAGCTCCCGCTTCTTCTAACAGCACCCACCTGGAGACTCGATTTCACCCGCATCGCAGCCGCCGGCGTTCCCCCGTCGATCAATGCCGACGCCGTTGCCTACCTCCTCGGAGTCCGCGCCAAGAATCGCAGCGACAGCGAGGTTCTTGTCGGGGCTCTAACAGGTCCTAAGAACGACTGCTACCTTCCTGAGCTCGCTCCCGGCGCGGACGCCGCCGAAAGTTTTCACACTCGTCAGGTCGAAGCTCTCGCCGACACCCCTGCGGACTTCCTTCTCGCCCAGACGTTGCCCTCCGTTCCGGAAGCTCTCGGAATCGCCCGCGCCATGGCTGCGACGGACAAGCCCTACCTGATCAGCTTCTGCACCGGCAGCGATGGCAAGGTCCTCGACGGAACGCCGCTCGATGAAGCGATGGACCTGCTCGATCAGCATCTCTCGCGGGCTCCCGAAGGGTACTTCGTCAACTGCACGCACCCGCGCTTTCTTATCGAAAACTACCGGCCGGGAGCCCTCTCACGTCTCATCGGCATCCAGGCCAATGCCTCATCCAAGGATGTCACCAAGCTCGATGGTTGCGCCGCGACCGAGGCCGATCCCGTCGGTGAGTGGGCCCGTTCGATGCTGGATCTCCACGCCATCCATCAGGTGCCGGTTCTCGGGGGCTGCTGCGGCACCACCCTCGAGCACATGCAGCATCTTATCCCGCCATCATCGCCACCGCATTCGCCGCGGCGTAGTGACGGGCGTGGGTGAGGCTGATCTTCACTTCGACGATGCCGTTCTTCTCGGCGAACGCCTTGCCGGCTCCGCTGAGAACCAGCTGAGGCTCGCCGCTTTCCTTTCTAACAATCTCCATGTCGAGCCAGCCGAGGTCCTTGCCGATGCCGGTGCCGAAAGCCTTCGAGATGGCCTCCTTGGCAGCGAAGCGTGCGGCGTAGTGGAGCCCCGACTTGCGCTGGGAATCGCAGTATTTCCGCTCACTCTCGGTGAAAACCTTCTCCGCAAATCGCTCGCCGAACTCGGCCATCGAGGACTCGATCCGATCCACTTCCACCACATCGATCCCGATTCCGAAAAGCTGCATGGTTCAGTCGGGATAGCCGTTCATGGCTTCTTTCATCTCTGCTACCGCTTCGCGAAAGCCCACGCGCATCGCCCGTGAGACAATCGTGTGCCCGATGTTCAATTCGGTGAGATGGGGAACCGTGAAAAGCCGGTAAAGGTTGGTGTAGTTGATCCCATGTCCGGCGTTCACCTGAAGACCGGCCGCATGGGCGGCCTTCGCGGCTTCGATCAGCCGAGAGACTTCCGATTCCATCGCATCGCCTTCCGCATTCGCAAAGCAACCGGTATGCAACTCGACCATCTCGGCGCCAATCTTCGCCGCAGCCTCGATTTGCGGAAGATCCGGATCGATAAAGAGCGAAACCTTGATCGATGCCGCCTGAAGAGCCTTCACGCAGGCTGTCACTTCCTCAATCCGACCCGCCACATCAAGTCCACCCTCGGTCGTCACCTCCTCGCGCGTCTCAGGAACGAGACAAACGAACTGCGGTTTCACCTTGAGCGCCAGTTCCAGCATCTCCTCGGTGACCCCCATTTCGAGGTTCAGGGGCAGCTTGCATTTGGCCGCGATCTCAAAAGCATCGCGGTCCTGCATGTGCCGACGATCGCCGCGCACATGGATCGTGATCGAGTCCGCCCCGCCCTCCATCGCATCCAACGCCGCATCGAGCGGCGAAGGCTCCGCATTCGGCGAATGCGGAAGCAACGAATAGCGAGCCTCACGCAGCGTTGCCACGTGATCGATGTTCACTCCGAGGAGCATGGTGAATTAATGTCTGAAGTGGCGGTGACCGGTGAAGACCATCGCCATGCCTGCCTTGTCGGCGGCATCGATGACCTGCTGGTCGTTGATCGAGCCACCTGGCTGGATGCAAGCCGTGGCGCCCGCAGCAGCGGCCGCTTCGAGACCATCCGCGAAAGGAAACAGACCATCGGAGGCGACAATCGACCCCTTGAGATCCAGTCCTGCCTGACCAGCCTTCCAAACGGCAATCTGCGAGCTGTCGATGCGGCTCATCTGGCCGGCACCGATTCCCAGAGTCCTATCGGCTTCCGCATAGACGATGGCATTCGACTTCACGTGCTTCACCACGCGCCATGCGAAGCGCATCGCACGCATTTCCTCCTCCGTCGGCGGACGCTTGGTCACGACTTTGTTCTCCAGATCATCCAGTCCGAGCGCGGTGTGATCGCGGTCCATCACCATGATCCCACCCGGGCAGGAGCGCACCAACGGTGACTTCTTCGCAGTGAGATACGCCTCGTTCATCTTCATCAGACGGAGGTTCTTCTTCTTCTGCAGGACGGCACGCGCTTCCGGCTCGTAGTCCGGTGCGATGATCACGTCGGTGAAGATGCCGGAAATGATCCGCGCCACTCCTTCGGTCAGAGGACGGTTGCAGACGATCACGCCACCAAAGGGTGCCTGGCGATCGGTTTCAAAAGCCTTTCTCCAGGCCTCACGAAGATCGTCGTCATCTTGACCCACACCGCAGGGATTGGTGTGCTTGAGAATACCGATCGTCGGACGCACGAAGTCCAGAATCAGGTCAGCCGCAGCCTCGATGTCCAGGACGTTGGTGTAACTGAGCTCCTTGCCTTGGAGCTGCGAGAAGCAACTACGGAAGTCACCGTACAAAGCCGCCTTCTGGTGAGGGTTGTCGCCATAGCGCAACTCCATATCAAGCGGCAGGCTCACGGTGTGCGTGCAGCGCGTGCCTTCATCGCACTGGCCGAGGTAGTTGGAAATATTCGCATCATACTGCGAGGTGCGGAGAAACACCTTCACCGAGAGCTGCTCGCGGAAACCAAGCGTCGTATCCCCATCGTGATCCTTCATTTCCTCGATTACCCGAGCGTAGTCCGAAGGATCGGTGACCACCGTCACGCTGGTGTAGTTCTTCGCCGCGCTGCGGAGCATCGAGGGACCACCGATGTCGATATTCTCGATCGCTTCGGCAAGCGTGACTCCTTCCTTGGCGATGGTTTCCTCGAACGGATAGAGATTCACCACGACCAGATCGATCGGCGGGATGTCGTGTTTCTTGGCCTGGGCGACGTGCTCCTTGTCTTCTCGCTTGTGAAGCAGTCCCCCGTGAACTTTCGGGTGAAGCGTCTTCACCCGACCTTCGAAAAGCTCCGGAGCACCGGTGTAATCGGAGACATCCGTCACCGGAAGGCCCGCATCACGCAAGGCTTTGGAAGTCCCTCCTGTGGAAAGGAGTTCGACTCCCATATCATGGAGTTGCTTGGCAAATTCGGCGAGGCCGGATTTATCGGACACGGAGAGCAGGGCGCGCTGGATCGGCATCGATGGTGTTGTTGCTGTTTTGGTGAAAAGAATTTCTTTCCGCGCCCCGCGTACTCCCCGCCCCGCCTCCGGGCAAGTCTCAATCAGAAAACCCCCGCCATCTAGCCCTGCACCACCCGCTGTTTCATCTCTCCAAGCCCCTCAATACCAATGATGACCTGATCCCCGGGCGTCAGATAGCGCGGCGGGTCCATTCCCATCCCGACACCGCCCGGCGTGCCGGTGGCGATCACGTCGCCGGGCAGCAGGCTCATGAAGCGGCTGATGTAGCTGATCAGGTAGGGCACCTTGCGGTGCATGTCGCCAGTCCAGCCATTTTGCCGCAGTTCACCATTCACCTTGCTCCAGAGCCTCAATCCCTGGGGATCGGAGACGTCCTTTGCCGGCGTCAACCACGGCCCCATCGGCCCAAAGCTGTCGTGGCTCTTTCCCTTCGTCCACTGCCCCCCCATCTCCTTTTGAAAGGCCCGCTCGGAATAGTCGCAGAATACCGAATAGCCCGCCACATGGTCGAGCGCGTCCTCCTCGCTGACCAGATAGGCCGTCTTGCCGATCACCACCGCCAATTCCACTTCGTAGTCGAGCTTGGTGGAACCGCGCGGACGGATCACCTCATCAAAGGGCCCACTCCACGCCGAGTTTGCCTTCAGGAAAATCGGCGGCTCAGCAGGGAGTTCATTTCCGCTCTCCTTCGCATGGTCGAGGTAGTTCTGCCCGATGCATACAATCTTCGACGGACGATCCACTGGTGGGCCGAGTCGCGCAATTGGCGGGATTTCGTCACCATCCGGACATCCATCTTCCACCCATGCCACCAGCGACTCCATCCCTCCCATCGCGAAAAACCCCTCGTCATAGTCATGAAATTGTCGGCTCGCATCGATCATGCGACCGTCTTCCAACACCACGCCAGGTTCTTCACGGCCCGCTTCGCCAAATCGGATGAGTTTCACGTCGCACGCCCTAGCGGATTTTTTCCCGGATGGCAATCGACTCGATCAACAAGCCTGACATTCGTGATTTTCATTTGTTAGAAAGATTTTGCGTAGGAACCCGTAGGTATAAGGTTCTTATTTGGTTTCCCTTCTTGAGTTTAGGGACTTTATTGCGGCGGAGCGATTCGTAAGGGTCGCTTCACTAGTCCGCGAGACATCGCATGTTCCAATTTTGTCGTCTACTTGGTTTCCGGGGGGATGCCTTGACGCCATAGGAACCTGCAGATTCCGCGAGACTTAAAATAGGGCGCGAATCGAGATTCCGGGGGGACTCCGATTCGCGCCCCACTTCTTTTCAGGAGGATGGTCGGGAGGATGGTTTCTGAAGTTTCCTCGTCGGCGCACCGCTTTGGCATTGGAAATTCGGAGATTTCGACTTTTCTCCCCCGCAGATGTTCCAAGTTCTTCACAAAGATCCCGAAAGCAAGGCGAGGTGCGGACTGATGTCACTCGCCCACGGCGACGTGGAGACCCCCATTTTCATGCCCGTCGGCACCCAGGGATCCGTCAAAACCCTGCACCCCGAGGAACTCGACCTCCTCGGATCCCAGATCATCCTCGGAAATACCTATCACCTCTGGCTGCGCCCCGGCCACGAGCTGATCCGCGACCTCGGCGGACTCCATGATTTCACCACCTGGCAGAAGCCGATGCTGACCGATTCCGGTGGCTTCCAGGTCTGGTCGCTCGCCAAGCTGCGGAAGATCACCGAGGAGGGCGTCCGCTTCCAGAATCACCTCGATGGCTCGAAAATGCTGCTCACCCCGGAGCTCAGCATGGAAATCCAGGCATCGCTCGGCTCGGACATCGCGATGCTCTTCGACGAGTGCCCACCCTACCCCTGCGAGCAGAAATACGCCGAAGAATCCCTCGCCCTCACCACCCGCTGGGCGCAGCGCTGCAAGGACTGGGTCGAAAAGAACCAGCCCCGCTCCGGTGAAGGCAAACAACGCCATTTCGGCATCGTCCAGGGCTCCATCTGGGCGGATCTCCGCGAGCAATCCGCCCGCGAACTCGTCGACATCGGCTTCGATGGCTACGCCGTTGGCGGCGTCTCGGTCGGCGAACCCGAACACGAGATGTTCCGCGCCATCGAGAATGCCGTCCCCTTTCTCCCCGAGGACAAGCCGCGCTACGCCATGGGCCTCGGCACCCCGCCGCAGATTCTCGAAATGATCAGCCGCGGCGTCGACATGTTTGATTGTGTCATGCCGACACGCGTCGCCCGTCACGGGCAGGCCTTCACCCTCGACGGGCCGATCCACATCAAGAACCTCGAATTCGAGCGTGATCAGGGCCCGCTCTGCGAAAGTGCCCATCCGCACGTCGCGCGCTTCAGCAGGGCCTACATCCGCCACCTTTTCCGTGCCGGGGAAATCCTCGCTTTGCGGTTGCTTTCCTTTCACAACCTGCATTTCTTCCTCCGCCTCGCCGCAAATTCACGGCAGGCCATACGCGAAGGGAACTTCCTCGAATTCAAGGAATCATTCATTCGCCGCTACAACGCTTCTAAAGACACATGACATCCACGCTCGTTTCCTTCCTTGCCCAAGACAGCCCCAACCCACTGGGCGGCCCGATCCCAATGATGGTCATCATGGTCGTCATGTTCTATTTCCTGCTCATTCGCCCCCAGCAAAAGCAGCGTAAGGAACTCCAGGCCCGCATCGATTCCCTCAAGGTCGGCGACCGCGTGATCACCACCGCCGGCATCCACGCCCTGGTCCACAACCTCAAGGAAAAGACCGTCACCCTCAAGGTCGCCGAAGGCACCATGATCGAGTTCGACAAGCACGCCATCGCCTCCGTCCACAAGAAGGAGTCGAAGAGCACCGCTCCAGCCGAGAAGGCCTAACAGCCTCTCTCCTCCACGGGACCTTCCCCATCCAGCTTCCTCCGTTTTTCTAGACCCATGATCCCATCGATCCTCGCGCTCGAATTCATCGCCGATCCCCTCGTCCTGTTCCTTTCCGGACTGGCCTTGCTGATCCTCTTCATCTGGTACTTCGTCACTGAGTCTGAAAACCGCAAACGAAGCATCGGGACCATCCTCGTGCTCGGGCTTTGCACGCTCTGTGCGCTCGCCCTTTACCCGCCCGACAAGACCCTCAAGGGCGGCATCGACCTCGTCGGCGGCTCCGCCTTCACCCTGAAGGTCCAGCCAAACACCGACCCGAACACCGGTGAAGTCATCCCCCTCCGCGATGACGACCTCAACCAGGCCGTCGCCACCATCGAGAAACGTCTCGGCTCGGGCGGCACCAAGGACCTGCTCATCGCCAAGAGCGGCACCGACACCATCCTCCTCCAGATGCCCGGCATGTCCCCTGAGACCGCTGCGGACATCCGCGTCACCCTTCAAAAGGTCGCCAAGCTCGAGCTTCGGGAAGTCAACCTTGAAGGTGGCAAACGTGAGACTGCGGACGGCAAAACCCTCGCCCAACGCGTCTACGACAAGGAAGACATCGTCCCCGGTTACCGCGCCTACAAGAATGAAGGCGAGGACCGCAAAGGAGATAAATACACCGAGTATCTCCTGCTCAACAACCGCACCGCCGTCGCCGGCGCCGACGTGGCTCACGCCTACCCGGTGACTCAGGGTGCCGACAACATCGTCAGCATCGAGCTGACCGGTGAAGGTGGCGAAAAGATGATCAACCTGACCAAGGACATGCAGCCCAATCAGGACCGCATTGCCATCCTTCTTGATAACGAAATCGTTTCGGCCCCGACCGTCCAATCCGTGCCACTCGGCTCACGCTTCGTCATCGAAGGCCAGAAGAACCAGAAGGAAGCTTCCGAGCTCGCCGCCCAGCTCAACAATCCGCTCAAGAACGCCCTGACCATCGAGCAGGAAAGCACCGTATCGCCAAGCCTCGGCCAAGCCGTCGTCAAGCAAGGCATCATGGCCGCCCTGATCGGTCTCGCTCTTACCGCGGTCTTCATCCTCATCTACTACCGCACCGCCGGCATCGTGGCCCTCGTCGCCCTGCTGGTGAACTCCGTCTTGATCTTCGGTTCGATGGCGATGTTCGGCTTCACCTTCACCCTCCCGGGCATCGCCGGCATCATTCTCACCATCGGCATGGCCGTCGATGCGAACGTCCTGATCTTCGAACGTCTGCGTGAAGAGCTCGAAAACGGCAAGTCGCTCAGCAACGCGATCGAGACCGCTTACGAAAAGGCCTTCTCCGCGATCTTCGACTCGAACATCACCTCGCTGCTCGCCGCCACCATCCTCTTCTGGAAGGCCAGCGGCACCGTGCAGGGCTTCGCCGTCACGCTGACCATCGGCCTGCTCGGTTCGATGTTCTCAGCCATCCTCGTCACCCGCGTGATCTTCCGCTGGGCCGTGCATTTCAATCTCCTCAAGAACCTCTCGCTCCTCAACCTCTTCCGGAAGAGCAACTTCGATTTCCTCGGCAAGCGCCGCATGGCTCTCGTCATCTCCTCTCTGCTCTTCATCGCGGCGATCGCCGGATTTGTCATCAAGGGCGAAAAGGGACTCGGCGTCGACTTCACCGGCGGCACCCTGCTCAAGTTCCAGTTCAAGGATGGCCAGACGGAAGTCACCGCCGCGGATGCCAATGAAGCCCTCAAGGATGCCAACACCGTGGCCAAGCCCGTCATTCAGGAAGAAACTGTTCCAGGGACCGGCGAGCTTCTGACGGTTCGCTGTGACTCTCGCGACGCCCAACTCATCGAGGACACCCTCCGTGAGAAAATCGCCATCATGAAAGAGCGCGTCCCTGTCAGCAGCAACTCGGGCGAAACGGAGTGGGCCGTCCAGGCCACCGTCGAAGCCGTTTCCGCCACTGCGGGCAAGGCCTTCCTCATCAATGCCTGCGTCGCCATCGGCATGGGTCTCATTGCGATGCTCATCTACATCAGCATCCGCTTTGAGTTCTCCTTCGCCCTCGGCGCCTTCGTCGCCCTCGTCCACGACATCGTTCTCGCCACCGGCCTGATCGTCCTCTTCGGCGGCGAGCTCTCCCTGATTCACGTCGGAGCGATCCTCACCATTGCAGGTTACTCGATTAACGACACGATCATCGTCTTCGACCGCATCCGCGAGTCCTTGCTGACCTCACACGGCACCATCAAGGAGCTGATGAACGAGGCCATCAACGCCACCCTCTCACGGACCTTGCTGACCTCGGTCACCACCATCGTCACCGTGGCCATCCTGGCCGTCTTCGGCGGATCAGCCCTGGCTGATTTCTCGCAGATGATCCTGGTCGGCCTCGTGATCGGCACCTACTCGTCGATCTTCGTCGCCGCGCCGATCGTCCTCTGGTGGAGCCGTGGCAAGGGCCGCAACCTGCGCAAGGAAGTGCTCGACGCCAGCCTCGCCGGCGAAATCGAAGCCGCTGGCTAATGCCATACGATCATTGATCTCCCAACCGAGCTCGGGCAGCATCGCGATATGAAGCGATTGCTGCCCTTGTTCTTTCTGGGATCCACCTTTTCCGGACAGGCCCACGAATCCGAGGTTCCCTACGGGATCGAAATCGTCACCGGCTACCGCTCCGACTACGTCTACCGCGGGTTTTCGCTGGCAGACGACCTGATCGAAATTCAGATCGGCGCGGAACTCGCCCTCAGCAACGAATGGCTCCTCGATTTCGGCGGCTGGTATGGCAGCGGGTCGCGCAACTTCGAGGAAATCAGCGCCGCCTTCGGCATCCGCTACGAAAAGGACGACTGGGACGCTGGCTTCAATGCCTCATGGCATGGCTTCGAAAACTCGCTTTTCCAGGACGGCATCGATTTCGGCCCCAGCATCAACTGGCGACCCAATGCCGACTGGCGAATCGGCTCCGCCATCCGCTACGACACCGGACCCGATGGCTGGTATGGCGATCTGGAGGCTGAATGGAGCAAACCTGTCGGTGGTTCCTCCTTCGTGAGCATCCTCGGGGGTGCCAGTGCCACCTCCGACTACTACGGGCGCAGCGGATTCAATGATTTCTACACCCGCATCGGCTGGACCTACGGAGTCAACGACAGTGTCGCCTTCACTCCCTTCGTCGGCAGCTCCGTGCCGCTCTACTCCGGAGGTTCCACCCGCCTCTATGCCGGCATCTGGTTTGCCGTGAATTTCTGAAGAACGCCCCGCAGAGTGGCGCGTTTCCCAAGGCACCTCGACTCGGAATGGCGACCTCCAAGCGCACCGCTTCCCCACCAGCCCTTGGCGACTTTGTGAAATTTTTCACAAACCCCTTGCCCGTCGGCCAATCCTGAGGCCTCATTCCGCCCGTCCGTAAGTCTCATGAGCAGCTCCACGACCGAATACGAAGCCCGCGATGTGGCCGCTAAAGCCGCAGATTATCAGGCCGAGACCGATGATCTGATGGGTGAAAAGATGGTGCTCAACATGGGCCCATCCCATCCAGCGACTCACGGTGTCTTGCGCCTCATCCTCGAGCTCGATGGCGAAGTCATCGAAAAGGCCGACCCCGATGTGGGCTTCCTTCACCGTGGCGACGAAAAAATCGCCGAGAACATGCACTACAATCAGTTCGTCCCCTACACGGACCGATTGGACTACCTCGCCCCCCTCGCCAACAACGTCGCCTACGCCTGCGCCGTGGAAAAGCTCATGGGCTGGGAACTCCCACCACGTGGCCAGGCCGTGCGCGTCCTCTGCTGCGAACTCGCCCGCATTTCCTCGCACATGCTCGGAGTCGGCGTCTGCGCCATGGACGTCGGCGCCATGACCGTCTTCCTCTACACCTTCACCGAGCGCGAAAAGATCTACAACCTCTGCGAGCAACTCACAGGTGCCCGCTTCACCACCTCCTACACCCGCGTCGGGGGTCAGGTCCGTGACATGCCTCCGGGCTTCCCCGACGCCGTTCGCACCTTCCTCAGTGAATGCGAGGTGACCATCGATGAAGTCGGCAGACTTCTCGACAAGAACAAGATCTTCATCAACCGCATGGCCGACATCGGCGTGATCTCGAAAGAGAAAGCCATCGCCTGGGGCCTCACCGGACCAAACCTCCGCGCTTCCGGAGCCACCCGCGACCTGCGCAAGGACAACCCTTACCTCGGCTACGAAAAATACGACTTCGATGTCGTCGTCGCTGACGAAGGCGATTGCTACGCCCGCTATCAGGTCCGCATGGAGGAAATGAAGCAGTCGATCCGCATTTGCCGTCAGGTGCTCGACACCATGCCCGATGGCCCGGTCAATCTCGCCGACTCCAAGAGCATGCTTCCTGACAAGGAGCGCGTGCTGATGTCGATGGAGGAGCTCATCCACCACTTCATCGTCGCCACCCAAGGCATCGATGCCCCGGCCGGCGAAGTCTACTTCGGCGCGGAGAACCCGAAGGGCGAACTCGGATTCTACATTCACTCCACCGGTGGCGGCGTTCCCAACCGCCTGAAAATCCGCAGCCCCTCCTTCTGCAACCTTTCGCTCTGCTCAAAGCTGCTGCCAGGCCACATGGTCTCGGATATCCCCGCGATTCTCGGTTCACTCGATTTCGTGATGGGCGAATGCGATCGTTAAGCATATACCCCCGGATGCTATGAAAACCACTATCCTACTCTGCTCCCTCGCGCTCGGCGGATTCGCCATGGCTGAATTCGAAACCTGGACCAGCTCCGATGGTCGCAGTGCCGAGCTCGAGCTCAAGAACGTCACCGAAATCGATGGGGAAAAGACCGGGGAGTTCAAAATGCGCAACGGTCGCAGCGTCAAAATTGCCGCTTCAGGTCTCACCGAAGCCGATGCCAAGCGCCTCAACGAGTGGAAATCACCGGAAGAAATCGCGGCCGCAGAAGCCGGCCCGCAAAGCGTCTTCGATGAGATCTTCGACGGAAACCTTGTCCGCCTCAGCGGCAAGTCACTGAAGAAGGTCGCCGACGCTCCGAAGCCTGAGAAACTCTACGTCTTTTACTACACCGCTTCCTGGTGTGTTCCCTGCCAGCAATTCACCCCTTCACTCGTCGAGTTCTACAACAAGCACAAGAACGACAATTTCGAGATTGTCCTGATCACCAGTGATAGCGATGAGGACGCCATGGAAGGCTACGCCGTCAGCAAGGAAATGCCTTGGCCCCAATTGAAATTGAAGAAGGCTGAAGACTTCAAAAAGGAGTTCAAACACGGCGTCACCGGCATTCCCTCGGTGATCGTCTGCAAACTCGATGGCACCAAACTCGGCAACTACCGGGATCTCAATGCCCTCGAGAAACTCGTCAACGAGTAAACATCAACAATGAGTCAGTCGACCCTCGAAGCATCCGTCGCCTCTCCGGAAACTCCCGGGAGCAAGCACTTTCCGCCATTCACCGCCACTCCTCAGCTTGAGGAAGAGGCCGAGAAGCGGCTCGCACAGTTCCCCGAAGACCAACGACGCTCAGCGGTCCTGCCGATCCTCCACTTCATCCAGCACCACCACGGATTCATCTCCGCAGAGGGCATTCAATGGACGGCGGACAAAATCGGCATCGAGCCCGTCAAGGTGCTCGAAGTCGTCACCTTCTACCCGGGCTTCCGCCAGTCGGCTCCCGGCAAGTTCCACGTCCGCGTCTGCCGCACCCTCTCCTGCGCCATGGGCGGCTCCTACGAGCTGATGAATCGGCTTTGCGAACTCATGAAGATCGATCCGACCACCCTCGACCCTCATCATCACCCCATCGCCGTTTCTCCCTGCGGCACCTGGTCGGTCGAGTTTGCCGAATGCCTCGCCTCCTGCGGCACGGCTCCTGTTGTGCTCGTCAATGACGACTTCCACGAGGGTGTCAGCGACGAAAAAGCGCACGACCTCATGAACCGCTACTCCGCCTCCGACTGCGGAAACCACTAATTTTCTAACCGTGAGCGAAGTCCAATACCTCGAAGGCAAGCAGCCAGATCCGCGCGAACACCGCATGATCTTCAAAAACGTCGATCGTGTCGGTTGGGATCCCTCGATCCAAACCTACCTCAACGACGGCGGCTACGAGCAGCTCAAAACAGCGCTCGGCATGGATCCCAAGGCAATCACCGAGGAAGTCAAAAAGTCCGGCCTGCGCGGACGCGGCGGTGCGGGATTCCCAACCGGCGTGAAGTGGACCTTCATTCCTCCTAACAACACCAAGCCCGTCTACCTCATCTGCAACGCGGACGAATCCGAACCCGGCACTTTCAAGGACCGCTACATCCTCCACCAAGACCCGCACCAGCTCATCGAAGGCATGGTGATCACCTGCTTCGCCGTCGGTGCCAAAGTCGCCTACATCTACATCCGCGAGGAATTTCCTGAAGCCGCCATCATCCTCGAAAAGGCCATCGCCGAAGCGAAGGAAAAGAACTTCGTCGGCAACAACGTCCTCGGCTCCGGCTTCGATGTCGAAATCTACGTCCACCGCGGCGCCGCCGCCTACATCTGCGGCGAGGAGACCGGCCTCATCGAATCGCTCGAAGGCAAACGCGCCTACCCACGCATCAAGCCTCCCTATTTCCCCGCCGCCCTCGGCCTCTACATGTGCCCGACGATCGTCAACAACGTCGAATCGCTCTGCCACGTGAAACACATCGTCCAAATGGGCGGCGACGAATACGCCAAGCTCGGCGTGGCCCGCAACACCGGCACCCGCATCCTCTGCGTCTCCGGCGACGTCAAAAATCCCGGCTACTTCGAAGTCGAAGTCGGAAAGGTCACCATGCGCGAACTCATTTACGACATGTGCGGTGGACCAAAGGACGGCCGCGAAATCAAAGCCGTCATCCCTGGGGGCTCCTCCTCGAAAATCCTTCGCACCGACGAAAAATTCAAACTCAAGAACCCTGACGGATCCGACCGCGAAATCACCTTCTGGGACATTCCCATGGACTTCGACTCCCTCGCCGCCTGTGGATCGATGGCCGGTTCCGGTGGCGTGATCGTCATCGATGACTCCCGGAAAATCTCCTGGGTCCTCAATAACATCAACGCCTTCTACGCCCACGAATCCTGCGGTCAGTGCACCCCATGCCGCGAAGGCTCCACCTGGATGCGCAAGATCTCCGATCGACTCGTCGCCGGACTCGCCACCCCCATGGACATCGACACCCTCGAAAGCGTGGCCTACCAGATCGATGGCCGGACCATTTGCGCCTTCGGAGAAGCCTCCTCCTGGCCAGTCGAGGCCATCATTGCCAAGTTCCGTGATGAACTCATCGCAGACACCCGCGTAGAGAACGCTCTCGACCCCGCCAACCCCGAAGCCGCCGCCCAGCGTCGCTTCCTCGAAACGGTGTAAGGAGGGGCGCTTTCCCCAAGCGCCATGGGATGGAAAGGCGACTTTCAGTCGCGCTTCCCGGTTTCTAAATGCCCATGGATCCCTACACCCCGCCGACATCAGACTCCGAACCGGAACCGGGCGGGAATCGACCAGAGGTTCCCGAACCCAATCGGAGTGCAATTTCGACCCTCTTTGGCTTTCGAGGACGAATTACGAGAGCCACATTCTGGCTCTGTTTGGGGCCAGTATTGATCCAGCTGGGCCTCGGATGGTTTGTGTTCATCGATTTCCTGAATCCTCAGGATCTTCGCCAACATGACACCTACTACGTCATACCGAGCCTCCCGCTCCTAGCCTTGGCCATCACCGCACTCGTGATCCCTCTTTGGATCATCATCGCCCTCCAGGTCAAACGCTGGCACGACCACAGCAAATCCGCCTGGTGGCTCCTCATCTGGCTCACACCACTTGGCTTTGTCTGGGTCCCCATCGAACTCGGCTTTGTGAGAGGATCCCCCTTTCCTAACAAATACGGTCCTGATCCCCTGCGGATCAGAAAGGTCCAGTGAATCGACTCATCAGCGCTTCGCCCTCTCGATCTCGCCAATCAGCGCCCTGCGCCGCGCCTCCATCTGCCTCTGCGCACCCTGATAGCGGTTCGCCTTCGTCGCACCATTCACCATCCCGAAGAAGGCGAACCCGATAAACACCAGTCCAAACAGCACGAAGGGCCCCGGAGCACCGATCGATCCCGCGATGCTCATCCAAATCACGCCGAAGACAATCGCAACTCCCCCTCCAACCACCGAGCCGCCCGCCGAAGGGATGGATCGCTCACCGTTTTTCCCGGTGACCATGAAACCCTGCATCTCACGGTCCCACTCGCGATCGAGCTTCTCCAGATCATTCTGAAGCCGGATCACCTTGAGATCCTCTGCCATCTCACCCGTCTGCCTTTCCAGCTTCTCCAGCAGCCGCGTATGAGTCGTCGTCGCATCATGAATCACCTCCAGCTTCGCACCACAGTAGTTGCAGTTCACGAAACGAATCGCCTCATCCACTTCCAGATCCGCCCCACAGCCCTGGCAGCACACTTTTGTGATCTTCATCGGATCGAAAGCTAGCCAAACGTCCTCCCTACCACAGCTACAAAATCCCCCCGCGTTCCCCAGAGCCTGCAAGGCGAAGCATGGGACCAGGATGAATGAGATCTATAGGATAAAGGCAACGAAATCCAACGATCTCAATAGTCATCATAGTTGACCTCAACTCCCGCCTGAAGCCGAACTCAACAGCTCCAAAATCCGATCCACCTGTCCCGCCACAGCCTTGGCGGCGGAGAATCCGATCCATTCCATCCATCCCATCCATCTTGGTCCAAAAATATTCAGATCGAACCGCGGGAAACCGCGTGAGGCGCTGCCTTTCACTTTCTACTTTCTACTTCTCACTCGTCACTGCCGCACAGCGGCCTCGAACCCATCCAGCGGACTCGTCACCCCCAAACCGCTCACCCCCATCGCCACATGCAGATAGATTTCTGTAGTGGTAATGTCCTGATGGCCCAACAACTCCTGGATCCGTCTCAAATCCACCCCCGCCTCCAAGAGATGCGTCGCAAACGAATGCCTCAGCGCGTGACTCGTCACATGCTTCTCGATTCCCGTCGCCGAGGCCGCTCGCTGGATCGCCCGGTTGTAGACACTGTCATGCAGATGATGCCGCCGCAGAATTCCTCCTGGTGTCTCCTTCCGGCCTACCGTCGCCGGGTCCACCGCCGTCTTCATTGCCGGAAAAAGCCAGAACCACTCGAAGCTCTCGCCCGCCCGACTGAACTTCCGCGCCAGCGCATTGGGCATCCACACACCGGCCAGCCCCGCCTTTCGGTCCGCCTCCCAGACCTCCCGTGCTGCCTCCACCTGTTTCGCCACTGCCTCTAACAAGCTCTTTGGCAGCATCGTCATCCACCGCCATGGCGCGATAGCGCCTATCACACAAGGAGTGCGGAGGAGCACTCCTCCTAACTGCGGATCGTCTCCGGAGGAGAGGATAATCCTTATCCCCTTTGCCGCTGCGCACCGTCAGGGTTGCGCGCTCCAAGTCCACATCCTTGATCCGCAGGCGCACCAGCTCCATGAGTCGTAGCCCCGCCCCATACTGCAGGCGCGCCGCCAGCGCATAGCGGACTTCCCGGCTCTCCATCCGATCGAAAAGCCGCTGCGTCTCCCCCTTGGAAAGCACCACCGGCACCCTTGCCTCCGTCTTGCGCAACTTCACATCAAAGACCGGCTTCTCCACCCCGCAGACCTGCTTGAAAAAGAACGCCAAGGCATTGAGAGCCTGCTTCTGCGTCGAATACGCGCAGTCCTCGTCTTCTACCACCGACATCAGAAAACGCGTCGCCGTTCCCACCTTCATTGCCTCACGCTCTCCACCGGCAAATCTTCCAAAACGCGCCACCCACCCGCCGTAGCAAAGCTTCGTCCGCCTCGCCAGCCCCACTCGCGAACCAGCGGAATAGACCGCCATCCGAACCCGTTCCGGAAGGCTGCGGTGGTCCGCACCCGCCTCCTCACAAGCCTCCAACCAATCGAGATACCACTGCAGAGCCGCCTCCCATTGGGCAAGCTGCCAGTCCTCGCGCTCCGCGCCCTCGCGCAGAACCTCCGAGCGCCAGAACCCACGCACCGCCTCCCTTCCAGCCGGCAACTCGTAGCGTAGCCGAAAATTCTCGAACCACTCCAGCGCCACTAAAAACCCCGACCGCTCACCATCCGACAATCCACGAAAATTCGAAAGATCCTTTCTCCAGCACCAACGAGACTTCAACGCACTCATAACGCTCAGCCCTAGATGAGGGAAATGAAGGAGTCAATTCAGAACTGATCTTTTGAACAGTTCTGTGAACAAGACACTTCAGCATCCCCATCAAAATCGGAGCGCCAACACAGCGCCAACACGAATCCGCACTTGGAGCCGGTATCACTTGGAGCCGGTATATCACCCGCAGTCCAAGCGGACCTTTTCGTTCCGAGCCAACTCCCTGATATACCGGCTCGGCGGCGCGAAAATCCTTGTCAAACCAAGGTTCTCACCGCCAAGCTCCCCTCAAGTTCGTTCCTGATACCCTTCACGGAACGCCTACGAATAAAACTGTTCTGCAAAGAAATGAAGCGCCTAGCCATCTGCATGATCGTTGTGATCATCGTCGCGTTTGCGGTAGGAGCCTTCTTTTGGAGAGAGTCAAAGGTCGAGCGCATTAATGGGATCTTGGTGCACCAATGGAACCCATATAGATTCAGCCAAGAGAAGCTTGATGAGGGTTACGACTACCGATGGGCCGCAGCTGAGATTTGGAGCCGCACCCTGTTTCAGGACGAGAGCATGGACGACGTTGTTGAGATCCTTGAAAAGCTTGCTCGCGAGCATAGACTTAGTCCAGATCCAGAGCGTGATAGGATGGTTGCCGCCTCGATCGTTGACTAACAAATAACGCAGAACAAGTCGCTGGAGGGCGACCCCTATCAGCGGCTTTGTTACGTTCTTGCCGCCAGCTTCGGATCCTGATTGATTGTTCGTGGCCGCTCCGGCGAGGTTACCGGGATCGCCTCAGCTTTGACGTTCTGCAAGAAATGCATGCTCGCTACGAAGAGTGGATTCGCTTCGTTTTTGATCACCCGGTCACGAATCCCGAGTGGCATTGGGCGACTGACGCACCGACGTTTGAAGCCTCTGAAGAGGATTGCGCACTTCTCATCGAGCAGACTTTCACCCGATCAGGCGATGATCTTAGCCGCTTTTCGGACGCTCAAGTGAACCAAGGAATCTACTTTCTGGCTTCCACGGCTTGCAGTGACTACATGTTCTCCTTCAAGGATTCGAAGGTGCGGATGGACACACGGCTGTCTGCGATAAGATCCATTTTCGTTCTCTACCGCGATTGCTTTCAGGCTCGTTGCACGGAGACATTGAGTCATCTCGACCATGTGGCACGATCCGCCCTGAATTCGGTGTGCTACATGTTCTGGGACATCAATGCCTTGGGGTATTTGGAAGGCACTGATGATGAAGGCCGCCTTGCTGACTGCGTGTTCTCCGTTCTGGCCGATACGCTGAGACTTCCGCACTTGGCTTGTCAGGAGGCTGCGATTCACGGTTACGGCGAGTTTAGCTGCTTCTACCCCGAGCGAGTCGAAGAGGCGATGGATGCATTTCTGGCTACCGACATTCCATCAGCAGCCTTGCGAGCCTATGCGGAGAATGCCAGAGTCGGCTACATCCTCTGAGAAGAAAACCAATGCAGAACAAGGCGTCGCTCTCAACACCTGCCCCGCTGCGAGTTCAATCCGTCATGACCACTCAACCTTCAACCCACAGTCGAAGCCTCGCCCCCGGGCAGGTGTGAGAGGACTTCGACGTTCTCGTGGGATTTAGAGTTTTGAGTTTGGTGGGTGTGGCAGCAGAGGAGTCGAGGGGTGCTCGAACGGGAGGGGTGATGATGAGAGGTCGGTGATTCGCTGTGTAAGGCGGTTGCCGAGAGTCTGGCAGCCGAGACGATTTGAGGTTGTTCCGACCGAAACCCGGGACACGGTCTGTTAGATGGCTTGTCCGCTTCGCCTTGGCTCTGCATCATCATAGCTTGGAGCGAGTCGGACGATTGAGACCGAGCCAATGAATTTGTCCCGAGGCAGACTACGGTCGGCTGGAAGCAAGCGCCGCAACGAAAACGGGCAACGAGAACAAGCCGTGAGAGGACGACGCCCGATAAGCCGCCTTGTTAAATTTCGAGTTCCATGATCTATTGAGGCCATCAATTGAATCGGAGTGCGGCTGACGCGTCTCCACATCTTACGTTCTCCCAAAGAAAAGATGGATCGGACCTATCCATATGCCAGACCGGAACCGGACGGATACCACCTTGAGTTGGTCGAGTTCGACAAGTGGGTAGAGCATAGTCACCTGCGTCATCCAGTCCCCGCTGATGAACATAGATTCGGCATTAAGAAGGGCGAACTTGTGAAGCTGATTTTCTCTTACGAGAAGCCAAATCTCCTAAACGAGCAGGTTTATCGAGCGGAGCACATGTGGGTCGAATATCTCGGGAACGGAAAAGGATGCATGATGGGCCGACTCGATAGCGATCCGGAGCACACCGCTCTACTGCAGGCAGATGATCTTGTCGCCTTCCACCCAAAACACATAATTCAGATATGGGGATATGATCCTGACGAAGGCGTCAAACGTGGAACGACGGCGCTCCCACCAAAAATTGGGGAGAACAAGCCGGATCAGGACGACGCCTACCAGCGGCCTTGTTGAAATTCCATTTTGGTGATTCAATCTTCCCAACCGGATCGGAGCGCCGCCATCGTACACCGGCGCCGCCTGTCCTCAAACGTTCTCGTGGAATGTAGAGCCTCTGGGTTTTGAGGGTGTGGCAGTAGACCGAGTCCGAGATAGGTCGAGCTTATCGAGGTTTTCGAGCTTCCAGTGCTTTGCTGACCGGAGCGAGCATCATGCGGTGGGCAGCAGAGGAGCGGCCAGGAGAGTTCGGAACGGCCACGTGACAGACTCTGTTAGATTGTCTGTCTGATCCGCCGGGGCTTCGCATCATCACCGCTCGGAGTGTCTCTCGGGATGGTCTCGGCGCTCGATCGGGAATTTTCCCGTGGCGGACCGCGGCCTCCGCGAAGAACTCCCCGCCCCCAAGACCGCCCAACGAGAACAAGGCGCTCGAGGACGACCCCTTTCAGCGGTTGTGTTGAGTTCTTGCCGCCAGCTTCGAAAGCTGCTTGGATCCCCGCAGCCTTCCCGGTGAGATCACCGGGATCGCCTCAGCTCAAACGTTCGCTAGAAAATGGAGAAGCACGATCCCAAGTTCGAGGGCTTAGCGAAGGCCCTGTTGATAGCTGTGCTCGCTTCCTTGGTGGTAACGATTAGCGGCCGATACGCGATTCTGTTTTATCCGAATACTGAGGAGCTTCAGACGATGGAGCTGGGTCGGAGGTTCTTCATCGGATTGTGGGCGGTGCTCTCATTCATTGTGAACATTGTGTTGGCGGTCTGGCTCCACACGATGGCTGCAGCCGACAACAGGCCAAAACTCACGTGGACTACGTTGGGTCTCTTTGGAGGGCTCTGGGCACCAGTGCTCTATTTCGTGATCCCTATTTACGCCGCTCATGTTCGGAGAGAAGCTCCCTCCGACAATCCAGACGACGGCGCCAAACACGACAACTGAAAAGCGAACAAGCCAGCGATGGCGACGCCTAACCGCGGCCTTGTTACGTTCCCGTTTTGGTGATTCAATCCCTTCAATCTGGCACGAAGCGCCGCCTTTGTTCGGGCGTCGCGCCATGCCTCAGACGTTGTGCCAAAAACCCCACGACCGTGATCCCACAGATTTACCCCTCACCCGATTGTTATAATGAGAGCAATTCATCGAGCGCTGATTGAAGCTATCGTCTACATCGAAACGAGAGAGGGAACAGA